>NZ_JBMDJS010000019.1:0-79342 GCF_057809315.1 Herbaspirillum sp. FG34
AACCGCTGACCTCTTGCATGCCATGCAAGCGCTCTCCCAGCTGAGCTATACCCCCGTTGCGAAGAAGCGAGATTATGCAATACCTATTTTCAAAAGACAACACGTTTTTGAAAAATAATTTCTCTTTTTCAAAGATATGCCGCCAAACGTGCCTTAACAGCCTCACGACCAAACAATTGCAGCACGGCGTCAATGGCCGGCGTCTGCAATTGACCCGCCACGATCAGGCGCAAGGGCATGGCCAACTGCGGCATCTTGATGCCGTGCGCAGCCAGGACTTCCTTGATCATCGGGGCAATGGCTTCCTTGGTCCATTCCACGGTCGCCACACGCTGGGCAAAGTCGGCCAGTGCCGGCTTGATGGCATCCGTAATGTGCTGCGCCACCAAAGCCGCATCCGGGGCCGGCTGGCGGTAGAACATCAGGGCCGCCGCACCAATCTCGTTGACGGTATTGGCGCGATCCTTCAGCAAAGCGATCACGGCAGCCAGATCAGGCGCACCCTCGAACACCGCACCCTGTGCTTGCAACAACGGACGGACCAGATCAGCCAGGCGGGCGTTGTCGGCCAGCTTGATGTAGTGGTTGTTGAGCCAGTTCAGCTTTTCCGGGTTGAACTGCGCCGGGGCCTTGGTCAGGTGATCCAGGTCGAACCATTCACAGAACTGCTGCATCGAGAAAATCTCGTCGTCGCCATGGCTCCAGCCCAAACGCGCCAGATAGTTCAGCATGGCTTCAGGCAGATAACCCTGGGCAGGATAATCCATCACGCTGACCGCACCGTGGCGCTTGGACAGCTTCTCGCCATCCGCACCCAGGATCATCGGCACATGGCCATACTCGGGCAACGTGCCGCCCAGGGCCTTCAGGATATTGATCTGGCGCGGCGTATTGTTCACATGGTCATCGCCACGGATGACGTGGGTGATCTTCATGTCCCAATCGTCCACCACTACGCAGAAGTTGTAGGTCGGCGTGCCGTCCGGACGGGCGATGACCAGATCGTCCAGCTCACGGTTGGAAATGGTGATGGGGCCCTTGACCACATCGTTCCAGCTGACTTCGCCATCCTGCGGATTCTTGAAACGCACCACCGGCTTGCGACCTTCCGGGATGGCCGGCAGGGTCTTGCCCGGTTCCGGACGCCAGGTGCCGTCGTAGCGCGGCTTCTCGCCGGCCACACGCTGACGCTCGCGCATGGCTTCCACTTCTTCCGGGGTGCAATAGCAGTAATACGCCGTGCCCTGCTCCAGCATCTGCGCAATCACTTCGCGATAGCGATCCATGCGCTTCATCTGGTAGAACGGACCTTCGTCATGCTCCAGCCCCAGCCACTGCATGCCCTCGATGATGGCCTGCACCGCTTCCGGGGTGGAACGCTCGACGTCGGTATCTTCGATGCGCAGCACGAAAGTGCCGCCGAAGCGACGGGCGTAGGCCCAGGAGAACAGCGCCGTGCGGGCGCCGCCCAGGTGCAGGTAGCCGGTGGGACTGGGAGCGAAACGGGTACGAACTTGAGTGGCAGTCATGATAGCGAGTAAAAATCAGGCCGGTCCTGGAATGCCAGGGCCGGCCATCGGTCAAGCAAAGGAATTCGGAAAGGCGTCATTTTAACGCCTTTGCAGGGCGGCACGCCATGCCGGCAGCCCGCCCCGAGGCCCGCATCAGTCGTTCTGCACCACGATGCTGGGGAACTTGCTGGTCATGTCGCGCGCCTTCTCGGCCACCTTCACTGCGACCTTGCGGGCGATGGCCTTGTAGATCTCGGCCACCTTGCCATCCGGATCAGCCACCACGGTGGGCTTGCCGGAATCGGTCTGCTGGCGAATCTCCATGGTCAGCGGCAAGGCGCCCAGGAAATCCACGCCAAAGTCGGCACACATCTTCTCGCCACCGCCCACGCCAAAGATGGGCTCGGCATGGCCACAGTTGGAACAGACGTGCATGCTCATGTTTTCCACGATGCCCAGGATGGGGATGCCGACCTTCTCGAACATGCGCAAACCCTTGCGGGCATCCAGCAGCGCAATATCCTGCGGGGTGGTCACGATGACCGCACCGGTGACCGGCACCTTCTGCGACAAGGTCAGCTGCACATCGCCGGTGCCCGGCGGCATGTCGACGATCAGGTAATCCAGGTCGCGCCAGTTGGTCTGGTCCAGCAATTGCTGCAGGGCTTGCGTGACGATGGGGCCGCGCCAGACCATGGGTTCGTCCGGATCGATCATGAAACCGATGGAAGACACCTGCAGGCCGTGGTTCTCCAGCGGCTCCATGGTCTTGCCATCCTTGGTCTCGGGCTGGCCCGAGATGCCCATCATCATGGGCTGCGAAGGTCCATAGATATCGGCATCCAGGATGCCCACGCGCGCGCCCTCGGCCGACAGCGCCAGGGCCAGGTTCACGGCCGTGGTGGACTTGCCCACCCCGCCCTTGCCCGAGGCCACGGCGATGATGTTCTTGACGTTGCTCTTGAGCTTGATGCCGCGCTGCACCGCATGCGCCACGATCTTGAAATAGACGTTGGCCTCGACGCCGGTCACGCCGGGCAGCTTGCCCAGCGCCTCCTCGACCAGCTGGCGGATCGGCGCGATCTGGCTGGCGGCCGGATACCCCAGCTCCACGTCCAGCAGCACGCGGCCACCCTCGACGCGGATGTTGCGGGCTTCCTTGCCCCGGATCAGATCCTTGCCGGTATTGGGGTCGATCACCTGCAACAGGGCCGCCTTGATCTCTTCCACGGTAATGCTCATTGGTTCTCCTTGCTCAGAACCCGCAAGTCTAAACCAATCGCGCCAGCGCCGCCCTGTGCGGCGATCAAAGCGCCCTTGCAGAACCCTTCATATTGATTGCAACGGAGCAACTACTGCGCCCAAGGCCCGCTGGCTGATAGAATGCCCCTCTTTCATGGCAGTTTTATTGCAGTTTTCTTGCTATTTCGGCGCGCACGCGCCTTAACCCACTTGCATCGTCCGTATCGCCAATGAGCACTTCCGCACCTCGCCAACTCTTCGTCACGACCGCACTCCCCTACGCCAACGGCGCTTTCCACATCGGCCACATCATGGAATACATCCAGGCCGATATCTGGGTCCGGTTCCAGCGAATGCAGGGCAATGAGGTGCACTTCGTCGGCGCCGACGATGCCCACGGCGCGCCCATCATGATCGCCGCCGAAAAGGCCGGCATCACGCCGCAGCAGTTCGTGGCCAACATCGCTGCCGGCCGCAAGCAGTACCTGGATGGCTTCCACATCGCCTTCGACAACTGGAGCTCCACCGACAGCCCGGAGAACCACGAACTGTCGCAGGAGATCTACCGCGCCCTGCGCGACGAGGCCAAGCTGATCTCCACCAAGACCATCGACCAGTTCTATGATCCGGTGAAGAACATGTTCCTGCCGGACCGCTACATCAAGGGCGAATGCCCCAAGTGCGGCACCAAGGACCAGTACGGCGACTCCTGCGAGAACTGCAGCGCGGTCTATTCGCCCACCGACCTGAAGAACCCGTACTCGACCCTCTCGGGCGCCACGCCCGTGATGAAGTCCTCCGAGCACTTCTTCTTCAAGCTGTCGGATCCGAAATGCGTGGCCTTCCTGCGCGAATGGGCGCTGGACAGCAACCGCCTGCAGCCAGAAGTGGCCAACAAGGCCCGCGAATGGCTGGATGGCGAAGGCGGCCTGGGCGACTGGGACATCAGCCGCGACGCGCCCTACTTCGGCATCGAGATTCCGGATGCACCGGGCAAGTACTTCTATGTCTGGCTGGATGCGCCCATCGGCTACCTGGCCTCGCTGAAGAACTACTTCGTCAAGACCGGCCGCAACTTCGACGCCTTCATGGCCGATGACAAGACCGAGCAGTACCACTTCATCGGCAAGGACATCACCTACTTCCACACCCTGTTCTGGCCGGCCATGCTCAAGTTCGCCGGCCGCAAGACGCCGACCAACGTCTTTGCGCACGGCTTCATCACCGTCAGCGGGGAGAAGATGTCCAAGTCGCGCGGCACCGGCATCTCGCCGCTGCGCTATCTGGACATCGGCATGAACCCGGAATGGCTGCGCTACTACATCGCCGCCAAGTTGAACGCCAAGGTCGAAGACGTGGACTTCAACCCGGACGACTTCGTCGCCCGCGTCAACGCCGACCTGATCGGCAAGTACGTCAACATCGCCAGCCGCGCTGCCGGCTTCATCGCCAAGCGTTTCGACGGCCGCGTGTCCACGCAGTGGGCCACGGCGGACGATGCCTTCCTGGCCAAGCTGCGCGGCGTGGCCGACGAGATCCGCAGCCTCTACGAGCAGCGCGAATACGGCAAGGCCCTGCGCCTGGTGATGGAGCAAGCCGACGCCATCAACGCCTACGTCGACGCCAACAAACCCTGGGAACTGGCCAAGGACAGCAGCAAGGATGCGCAACTGCACGAAGTCTGCAGCCGCCTGCTGGAAGCCTTCCGCATCCTGACCATCTACCTCAAGCCCGTGCTGCCGCAGCTGGCGGCCCAGGTGGAAGCTTTCCTGCAAGTGGCACCCTTCCAGTGGAGCGACGTCACCACGCCGCTGGCCGATGGCCATGTCATCAATGCCTATTCGCACCTGATGCAGCGCGTCGATCCCAAAATGCTGGATGCTCTGTTCGAAGCCCCCGAAGCGCCCGCAGCGGCCCCGGCAGCGCAAGAAAGCGCCATCGAGGAACTGGCCCCGGAAATTTCCATCGATGACTTCGCCAAGATCGACCTGCGCATCGCCAAGATCGTCAATTGTGAAGCCGTGGAAGGTTCCACCAAGCTGCTGCGCCTGACCCTGGATGCCGGCGAAGGCCGGACCCGCAACGTCTTCTCCGGCATCGCCTCGGCCTACAAGCCGGAAGAACTGGTCGGCAAGCTGACCGTGATGGTGGCCAACCTGGCGCCGCGCAAGATGAAGTTCGGCGTCTCTGAAGGTATGGTGCTGGCGGCTTCGGCCAAGGATGAGAAGGCCAATCCGGGCATCTATGTGCTCAACCCGTGGCCGGGCGCCGAGCCGGGCATGCGGGTGCGCTAAAGCACAGTCGCCTGCGCTGGAGGAAAGATCGCAATGAACCTGGTGATACGTGAAGCCACTTCGGAAGATGCCAGTCTGATCGCCGAACTGACCCGACACAGCTGGGCCAACAAGGTCGCGCCCAGCTCCTCGGGCCACCGCGAGGCGCCCGACCATGTGCAGGAAGACCTGCAGAACGGCGGCGCCTTCATCCTGCTCAGCGGCGAGACGCCCGCCGGCTCCGTGCGCTGGCTGCCACTGGATACCGAAAGCGATGTCTGGGAAATCCGCCGCATGGGCATCGCCCCGGCCTTCCGGGGTGAGCGCCTGTCCCAGCATCTGATGGAAGCCCTGATCCACCGCGCCCAGTCAGCCGATGTGCGCGAGCTGCGGCTGGCGGTACGTACCGACCAGGCACAGCTGGTGGATCTGTACGCCGCCTTCGGCTTCGAGATCGCGCCGGAACTGGAATACACCCGCGCCAATCCGCAGGAAGCACCGCCCATCGTGATGCGACGGGTCATGCGGCACTGATCATCCATCCTTCCCCTCCCCAAAAAGCGACGCCCGGTGCGTCGCTTTTCTTTTGCCCGACCGCCGCCACGAGAAATTGGAACGTTTGTTCATCAAGCGGTAACAATCGCTCGCTACCATCATGAAAACGTTGTCAGGAGGCGCTGCCCGCCTGGCTCGCCGGGGGGCGGTCCAAGAGCATGCGCTGAAAATTCACATTCACTGGTAAGCACCATCACAATGGCCCAAGGGGATAGACAGGAAACCGCCTACCTGGCCGTGCGCGTGGCGCGGCTGTATTACTTCCAGAACATGACCACCGCCGCGATCGCCGATGAAATCGGCACCTCGCGCGCCACCGTCTCGCGCCTGCTGTCCTTCGCGCTGGAGCGCGGGCTGGTGGAAATCCGCGTACACGATCCGCAGCAAGTCTCCGGCAGCCTGGAAGCGGCCATCGCCCATCACTACCGGCTGCGCTCGATTCAGGTGGTGCCGGTGGCTGCCGCCGCCACCGACAAGGAAACCCTGCAGCGCGTCACCTGTCACGCTGCCGCCTACGTCAACTCGCTGGTCACGCCCGGCACCATCATCGGTCTGGCCTGGGGCACGACGGTGGCACAGATCGCCGACCAGTTGCTGCCGCGCCATGTGCACGACGTCGACGTGGTGGCGCTCAATGGCTCCGGCAGCGGCGCCAGCTTCATCAACAGCTTCAGCGAATCCATCGTCTCGCGCTTCGCCCAGAACTATGGCGCGCGCGCCCATCATCTGCCGGTACCGGCCTTCTTCGACTACCCCGAAACGCGTACCGCGCTCTGGCGCGAGAAGAGCATCAAGGCCATCCGCGACCTGCAGGAGCGCGCCTCCATCCTGCTGTTCTCCATCGGCGCCGAAGCCACCGGCAGTTACATCCATACCGCCGGCTACCTGGGTGAAGAAGAACGCCAGATCCTGCGCGAGGAAGGGCTGGTGGGCGACATCGCCACCGTCTTCTTCCGTGCCGATGGCAGCTGGCGCGATGTGGCCTTCAATGGCCGCAACAGCGGCCCGGACATGGACTGCTTCACGCACGCGGCGCACTCGCTGTGCGTGGTCTCCGGCACCGGCAAGCTGCCCGGCCTGAAAGCGGCGCTGCGCGGCGGCTTCATCAACGAACTGATCATCGACGAACCGAGCGCGCGCCTGCTGGTGGAGCAGATCCGCAACGGCGCGGCGGCGTGATCGCATCTCCACGAGGAAACCAGCATGGCAGCCATCTCCTTGCAGGGCGTCGGCAAACACTGGGGTGACGCCCAGGCCGTCAGGAATATCGATTTCGAGGTGCAGTCGGGCCAGTTCACCGTCCTGCTGGGCCCCTCCGGCTGCGGCAAGTCGACCACCCTGCGCCTGATCGCGGGGCTGGACAAGCCCAGCTCGGGCAGCATCCATATCGGCGGACGCGACGTAACCCAACTGCCGCCCGCCCAACGCAAGATTTCGATGGTGTTCCAGTCCTATGCACTGTTCCCGCATCTCACCGTGCGCGACAACATCCTCTTCGGCGTGCGCGTGCGCAAGGAGCCACGTGCCGGTTACGAAACGCGCCTCAAGCGCGTGACCGACATCCTCGGTCTGGCGCACCTGCTGGAGCGTCGTCCGGCGCAGCTTTCCGGGGGCCAGCAGCAGCGCGTGGCGCTGGGCCGCGCCATCATCGCCGATGCCCCGGTCTGCCTGATGGACGAGCCGCTGTCCAACCTCGATGCGCAGCTGCGCCAGGAAATGCGCCGCGAAATCCGCGCCCTGCAGCAGCAACTGAACATGACCATGCTCTACGTCACCCACGACCAGACCGAGGCCATGAGCATGGCCGATCAGGTGATCCTGCTGCGCGAGGGCCGCATCGAACAGGATGCCGCCCCGGCCGATCTGTATGCCCGGCCCGCGACGGCCTTTGCGGCCCGCTTCATCGGTACGCCGCCGATGAACCTGCTGCCGCTGGACACCCACGCCGAAGGATTGACCATCAGCGGCAGCGAGGTGATCCTGCGCGAGCTCGGCCACACCCCGTTGCAATTGGGCCTGCGTCCGGAACACATCCGACTGGCCAGTGCCAGCGATGCGTCGGTGCCGGCAGTGGTGGAGACCGTCGAATACTTCGGTGCCGACACCATCATTGGCGCCCGCATCGGCACAGCTTCGTTGCTGGTGCGCGCGCCCGGACAACACCGAATCAGCGCTGGTGAGCCCGTGTACCTGGCATGGGATGCCCGCGACCAGTATTTCTTCGATCGGGATAGCGGCCTGCGCCGGTCCTGATCCACACCACGATTTCCGCAGCAAGCCAACCCATCCACCTCATGGAGATGCACTATGCGTAGAACCTTCCTCAAGTCCCTGTCCGCACTGGCCGCGGTGGCCGCTACAGCCGCCTTCTGTGCACCGGCCATGGCAGCCAACCCGGTCGAGATCAGCTTCTATTACCCGGTCGCCGTGGGCGGTGCAGTCACCAAGACCATCGACAGCATGGTGGCCGACTTTGAAAAGGCCAATCCCGACATCAAGGTCAAGGCCATCTATGCCGGCACCTACCAGGAAAGCATCGTCAAGGCGCTGACCGCCTTCAAGGGCGGCACCCCGCCGACCCTGGCCGTGCTGCTCTCGACCGACCTCTTCACGCTGATCGACGAAAACGCCATCGTGCCCATCGACAGTCTGGCTGGCAGCGCCGACGACAAGAAATGGATCGATGGCTTCTACAAGGGCTTCATGGAAAACAGTCAGACCGACGGCAAGACCTGGGGCATTCCCTTCCAGCGTTCGACCATCGTGATGTACTACAACAAGAGCCTGTTCAAGCAAGCTGGCCTGAACCCGGACAAGGCCCCCGCCAACTGGAACGAGATGGTCGAGGCCGCCAAGAAGCTGACCAGGCGCGATGCCAACGGTAACGTCACCCAATGGGGCGTGAAGATTCCTTCCACCGGCTTCGGCTACTGGATGTTCCAGGCCATGACCGCCTCCAATGACGCGATCCTCATGAACAACGTCGGCACCAAGACCTACTTCGACAAGCCGGGTGCGGTGCAGGCCCTGCAACACTGGGTCGACCTGACGACCAGGGACAAGGTGATGCCGGCCGGTTCCATCGAATGGGGCACCATCCCCAAGGACTTCCTGGAGCAGAAGGCCGCCATGATCTGGACCACCACCGGCAACCTGACCAACATCCGTACCAACGCCAGCTTCCCCTTCGGCGTGGCGATGCTGCCGGGCATCAAACATCCGGGCAGCCCCACGGGTGGCGGCAACTTCTATGTCTTCAACAAGACCTCTCCAGCCGAGCAGCAGGCCGCCATGAAGTTCATCCGCTTTGCCACCGAACCGGCGCGCGCCGCGCAGTGGTCGATTGCCACCGGCTATGTGGCCCCGCGTCAGGATGCCTGGGATACCCCGGAAATGAAGAAGTATCTGCAGGACGTTCCGGCCGCCGACGTGGCGCGTGAGCAGATGAAATATGGCGTGGCCGAACTCTCCACCCACGACAACCAGCGCGTGACCAAGGCCCTGAACGACAACCTGCAGGCAGCGCTCTCCGGCACCAAGACACCGGAGGCCGCCCTGAAGGATGCCCAGCGCGAAGCCGAGCGCATCCTGCGCGCCTACGGTCGCTAAGTCCTGCCCGTTGCACAAGAGCTGCCGATGAAACGCCTGCCCTCCTCCGTGCTGCCCTGGCTGCTGCTGTCGCCAGCGATGGTGCTGCTGATCGCCTTCACGCACTATCCGGCGCTGGCGACGCTCTGGCACAGCGTCTTTTCCACACCCAAGGGAGCCCGGCCATCGGTCTTCGTCGGGCTGGAAAACTATCGCCTCATGGTGGACGATCCGGTGTTCTGGCAGGCCCTGTGCAACAACCTCTGGTTTGCCCTGGGCACCATCCCGCTGGCCATTGTCCTGGCCATCCTGATGGCGCTGTGGGTCAACGAGAAACTGGCCGGGCGCGGACTGCTGCGCCTGGCCTATTTCACCCCGACCGTGCTGCCGATGATCGCGGTGGCCAATATCTGGCTGTTCTTCTATACGCCGCAATACGGCTTGCTGGAGCAGATCACCGGCGCGCTGGGCCTGCCCTCGCACAACTGGCTGGGCAATCCCGATACCGTGCTGGGGGCGCTGATGGTGGTGGCGGTGTGGAAGGAAGCCGGCTTCTTCATGATCTTCTACCTGGCCGCGTTGCAGCAGATCTCGCCAGTGCTGGCCGAAGCCGCGGCACTGGAGGGGGCGTCGCGCTGGCAATACTTCTGGCGCGTACAGTTCCCCTTGCTGATGCCGACCACGCTGTTCGTGCTGATCAATGCGCTCATCAACGCCTTCCGCCTGGTCGACCACATCGTGGTGATGACCAAGGGCGGGCCGGACAATGCCAGTACCCTGCTGCTGTACTACATCTATGAAGTTGGCTTCGCCTTCTGGGACTCTTCCTACGCTGCAGCCCTGACGGTAGTGCTGCTGGCCCTGTTGGGGTTGATTGCGCTGGTGAAGTTTCGTGTACTTGACCGCCGGACTCATTATCAATGATCGCCCCCACCTCGCCTTTCGCCGCACGCCATCGCGCGCTGGAAACCGTCTCTGCCTGGGTGCTGGCGCTGCTGTGGCTGCTGCCGCTCTTGTATGCGCTGTGGACGGCCTTTCATCCGGCGGCCTACGCCACCCGCTTCGCGCTGGACGCCCCGCTGACGCTGCAGAACTTCGTCAACGCCTGGCAGGCTGCCCCCTTCCCGCGCTATTTCCTCAATACCTTCCTGCTGGTGACCTTGATCCTGGCGGCGCAGCTGATCCTCTCCACCCTGGCGGCCTATGCCTTTGCACGCTTCACCTTCCGGGGCAGCAATGTGATGTTCATGCTGGTGCTGCTGCAACTGATGGTGATGCCCGACATCTTGATCGTGGAGAACTACCAGACCATGAACCTGCTGGGACTGCGCGATACCATCCTCTCGATTGGGCTGCCTTACTTTGCCTCGGCTTTTGGTATTTTTTTGCTGCGCCAGACCTTCAAGACGGTGCCGCGCGAGCTGGATGAAGCGGCTACCGTGGAAGGCGCATCGCCCTGGCAGATCCTGATGCAGGTCTACGTGCCGCTGGCCAAACCGATCTACATCGCCTTCGGGCTGGTCTCGGTGAGCACCCACTGGAACAACTTCCTGTGGCCGCTGATCGTGACCAATTCGGTGGAGTCGCGTCCGCTGACGGTGGGGCTACAGGTGTTTTCGTCCACCGACCAGGGCGTGGACTGGTCCATCATCACGGCGGCCACGCTGATGACGTCGGCACCGCTGTTGCTGGCGTTCCTGCTGTTTCAGCGGCAGTTCGTGCAGTCGTTCATGCGGGCGGGGATACGCTGAAGTGGCCGGGTCTCAATGGCCCGAGATTTCCGAGATCGAGGTCCGCACGACCTGCTTGGTATTCATGTCGAAATGCACATTGAAGAGCCGGTCCTCGTGCACGTAGTGATACTTCCAGTCCCACACTTCCTCATTCTTGCGGGCAAACTGCACCACGCTGCGAGGCCGGCCGAACTCGCGGCGAATCTGCTCGGTGCTCATGCCCGCACGGATGGTGTCGAAATGCTCCTGGGTCAGCACCTGGGTGTAATCGATCAGCGTACCGGAAGCACCGATACGAAACATCCAGGTGCGGATGCCTTCCGGTCCCTTGGGATATTCCAGCGTCCGGGCACCCCCGCCGTCCTCCCAGACCGTGTCGGGCTGGCCCATCACGCCGCGTACGTCGGCTTCGCTGGAAATGCCCTTTTGCAACTTGTCCAAACCGAACTCCTCGATGGGATTGCCGTTGCGGTCGCAGCCGAACAGGGCCAGGGCAACAAATAAAGCCCCGAAATGGGCGGCATGGCGACGCAGGCGAGTGAAGATGGGTTCACGCATAGGTATTTGATTATCCCTGATGAAGACAAGGTAAAATACGGCTTCTGTGTAACATTTGGCCTGAAAATATCATGCTCTTCGGAAAAAAGACCACCTACGTATCTGAAATCACCCAGTTCATCGACGAACTGAAGACGAAGAACCCGAAGCTGGAAGAATCGCAACGCGCCGGCCGCGCCCTGCTGTGGGACAAGGAACCGCTGGACCTGGACAAGACCGCCCGTGACAAGGCCTCGCGCGTGGCCCAGCAGCCCTACGTCTACCAGAGCCACTAAGCTGTTGGCATGACGGCCCAAGCAGGTGGCGCCGACCCCGCCGGCCAGCCCGGCGCGGAACCCAGCGCCGACGCCATCGACATCACCCCCGCAGGCCAGCAGGACACCACGCCCGACGTGATCGACGGCGTGGCATTGGCACGTCTGTACGGCGAACCGCTGTTCCAGCTGCCCAATGATCTCTACATCCCCCCGGATGCGCTGGAAGTCTTCCTGGAAGCCTTCCAGGGGCCGCTGGACCTGCTGCTCTACCTGATCCGCAAGCAGAACTTCAACATCCTCGATATTCCGCTGGCGCAGGTCACCGCACAGTATCTGGAATACGTCGAGCAGATCCGCAAGCAGAACCTGGAGCTGGCCGCCGAATACCTGCTGATGGCCGCCATGCTCATCGAAATCAAGTCGCGCATGCTGCTGCCGGCCAAGAAGGCCGAGCCCGGCGAGGAGCCCGAAGACCCGCGCGCCGAGCTGGTGCGCCGCCTGCTGGAATACGAACAGATCAAGCTGGCCGCCCAGGAGCTGGACCAGCTGCCGCAGGTCGGCCGCGACTACGTGCGCACTCAGGTCCACATCGAGCAGACCGTGGTCACCCGCTGGCCCGAGGTCGACATCGACGACCTCAAGGCGGTGTGGGCCGATATCATCAAGCGCGCCAAGCTGACCCAGCATCACCACATCAGCCGCGAAGAACTGTCCGTGCGCGAGCACATGACGGGCATCTTGCGGCGTTTGCAGTCGGCACGCTTCGTCGAGTTCTCGGACCTCTTCGATCCCTCGCGCGGGGTCCCTGTGGTGGTGGTCAACTTCATCGCCCTGCTGGAGCTGGCCAAGGAAACGCTCATCGAAATCACCCAGGCCGAAGCCTTCGCGCCCATCTATGTCAGACTGTCCTACTCGCCCAGCTGAACGGGCGCAGTCCACCGGCAACGGGGCGATAGACAGTCCGCCCGCAACCAGAGAATCCGCATGAAAATCATTTCCTCCATCGAAGAACTCCGTGACCACCTGCGCGGCCAGTTGCGCACCGCCTTCGTGGCGACCATGGGCAACCTGCACGAAGGCCATCTCTCGCTGATGCGCCTGGCGCGCACCCACGGTGATCCGGTGGTGGCCTCGATCTTCGTGAACCGCCTGCAGTTCGGCCCCAACGAGGACTTCGACAAGTATCCGCGCACCTTCCAGGCTGACGTCGAGAAGCTGGAGAAGGAAGGCGTCTACGTACTCTTCGCCCCCACCGAAAAGGATATGTACCCGGAACCGCAGGAATACCGCGTACAGCCGCCCAATGATCTGGGCAATATCCTCGAGGGTGAATTCCGTCCCGGTTTCTTCACCGGCGTATCCACCGTGGTGATGAAATTGTTCTCCTGCGTGCAGCCGCGCGTGGCCGTGTTCGGCAAGAAGGATTATCAGCAGCTCATGATCGTGCGCAACATGGCACGTCAGTTCGCCCTGCCCACCGAGATCGTCGGCGCCGAAACCTATCGGGCTGAGGACGGCCTGGCGCTGTCCTCGCGCAACGGCTACCTGTCCCCGGAAGAACGCGCCGAGGCGCCGCTGCTCTACCAGGTGCTCAATGCGGTCGCCGATGAAGTGCGCGGCGGCCAGCACGACGTGGCCCTGGCCGAGCGCGTGGCCATGGAACGCCTGGCCGCCCGTGGCTGGAAGCCCGACTACGTGGCCGTGCGCAAGCGCATCGACCTGCAGCCGCCCTCCCCTGCCGACATGGAGCAAGGCGCCCCCCTGGTGGTGCTGTCGGCGGCCAAGCTGGGGGCGACGCGCCTGATCGACAACCTGGAGATCTGATTCATGCGTGTGCTGGCGGGATGCTTGCTGTCCTGGGCGGCGTTGCTGGCCGCCGATGCCGCCCACGCCAGCATCACTGTCCAGGATGACCTGGGCCAGAGCGTCACCCTGACCCAACCCGCGCGCCGCATCGTCAGCCTGGCGCCGCATGTGACCGAACTGCTCTATGCAGCCGGGGCCGGGGCGCAGATCGCAGGGGTCAGCAACCACAGCGACTATCCTCCGCAAGCCGCCCAACTGCCCAGTCTGGGCGGCTACAACGCGCTCGACATCGAGCGCATCGCCAGTCTCAAACCCGACCTCATCGTGGCCTGGCACAGCGGCAACAAACCCCTGCAACTGGCGCGCCTGCGCAGCCTCGGCATTCCCGTCTTCGAGAGCCAGCCGGACGACTTCGGCATGATCGCCTCCTCGCTGGAAAGACTGGGCCGACTGGCCGGCACCGACACCACCGCGCAAGCGGCTGCAGCGGCCTTCCGGGCGCGCTGGCAGCAGCTGGAGGTGCAATACCGGGGACGCACGCCCGTGACCGTGTTCTACCAGATCTGGAGCCAGCCCCTGATGACGCTCAACGGCCGACACATGGTATCGGCCGTGCTGCGGCTGTGCGGCGGGCGCAACATCTTTGCCGATCTTCCCCAACTGGCCCCCACCGTGAGCGTGGAATCGGTACTGGCTGCGGATCCCCAGGTCATCCTCAGCGCCGGCGACGCACGCGATCAACCGCTGGCGCGCTGGAAGCAGTTCACGCGCCTGCGCGCGGTGCGCGACGGGCAACTGTATTCGGTCAATGCGGACTGGCTGAACCGGGCCGGGCCGCGGGTGCTGCAAGCGGCCGAGGAGGTCTGCGGCAAGCTGGAGCAGGCGCGTCAGGCAGCCACACGCAGCCCATAAGAAACATCCCTCGCGAAAAGGGATGCAGATTGACATACGGGTGCACGAGAATACGAAGCTTCTTTCAAGTCTTCGGGATCAGCGGGCTGCCCTGGGCAGCCAGGAAGACCATTCCGTCCGGGCTTGCGAGGGGGACGAAGCGGCAACCGAAGGCGGCTTCCAGCGCAGCGGGCTGCATGACCGCCTCCACCGTGCCACCTTGCGCGGCACTGCCATCGAGCAGCAAAACGTGCGAAGCAAAGCGCCTGGCCAGATTGATGTCATGACAACTGGCCACTACCGCCCCGCCCTGCTGCGCCAATGCCTGCAGCAGCTGCATCACCTGCCATTGCGCGGCGATATCCTGATGCGAGGTCGGTTCGTCCAGCAGATAGAGCGCGGGGGCCTGGACCAGCAGGGTCGCCAGCGCCACGCGCTGGCGCTCGCCGCCGGAGAGTCGCAACAGGTCCTGGGTCGCCAGAGCAGCCAGGCCGACCTGTTCGAGCGCCAGGCTGGCCGGTGCGGTGTCGCGTTTCTCGCCACCCCAGCCATCGCCATGGGCGAAGCGGCCGGCCATGACGGCCTCCAGTACCGGCAGCGAAAACGCATCCTGTTGATGTTGCAATAGCAGACCCCGCTGCAAGGCCAGTTGCGCCGGCGAGTAGCAAGACAGCGCACGCCCCTGCAACAGTACCTGCCCGCCATGGGGCGGCTGCAAACCCGCCAGCACATGCAGCAGGCTGCTCTTGCCCACGCCATTGCGGCCCAATACGCACCAGAACTGGCCGGGCCGGACCTGCCAGTCCAGTCCATCGAGCAGCAGGCGGGCACCGGCCCGCACGACCAGCTGGCGCGTCTCCAACAAGGGAACGGAAGACCCCTTCATGTGCGACTCCGCGCCAGCAGCCACAGAAACAGCGGCACCCCCACCAGGGCGGTGATGACGCCCACCGGCAACTGCACCGGTGCCACCACCGTGCGCGCCAGCAGGTCGGCCAGGGTCAGCGCCGCGCCGCCGGCCAAACCACAAGCCGGCAGCAGCAGACGCTGGTCATTGCCCAGTAGCAGCCGCAGACCATGCGGCACCACCAGTCCGACAAAGCCGATGGTCCCGGCCATGGCCACGGCGCCGGCGGTGCAGGCGGCGGCCACGCACAGCAGCATCACGCGCAGCCGCATCACCGGCACACCCAGCAACTGAGCAAAGGCATCGCCGCGCGCCAGCAGGTTCAGCGACGGCGCATGACGCCAGCTCCACAGCAGCGCCAGCAGCAGGACCGGTGCCACCAGGGGCAGCAGACGCGCATCGTCGAGGTCGCCGATGAGCCAGAACACCATGCCGCGCAATTGGGCATCGGGCGCAATCGACAAAGCCAGGGAAATGAGCGCACCGAACCCGGCCGCCAGCATCACCCCCGTCAACAGCAGGCGCTGACTGGAGAGCAAGGGCGAGATCGCCAGATGCCGCAGCGACTGGCGCACCAGCCCGAACAGCAGCAGCATGGCCAGGCCTGCACCCAGCAAGGCGCCGGGCGCCGTGACCGCCTGCAGCGGCCAGCCCAGCCGCAACGCCACCAGCATGGCCAGCAGGGCGCCCGCCGCAGAACCACCGGACAGGCCCAATACATAAGGATCAGCCAGGGGATTGCGCAACAGGACCTGCATCAGCGCGCCCGCCAGGGCTAGCGCACCGCCCACCACAAAAGCCGTCAGCGCCCGCGGCACCCGCAGCGACAGCAACAGTGCCACGCTGTCGGCCGGCGATGAAGGACGCAGGCACCCCGTGCTGCCGCACAGCGCCGCCACCGACAAGGCCAGCAGGGATAGCAGCAGCAAGATGCACAGCACGGGCAGATAAGGTCGCATGGGTGGCAGGCTCAGATCAGTGGCAGAAGCGCGGGCTTGGCTTCAGAAGTCGTAGCGGGCGGTGAATTTTACTGCCCGTCCATCTTCCGGATAGATGCCCGATACCGCCCCGCCACTGCAGTCATAGGCTTGCGAGTAATACTTGCGGTCGGCCAGGTTGGTGCCGGTAACGGCCAATTCCCAGGCGCTGACACGTACCGCATAGCGGGCATCGAAGGTGGTGAAGGACGGCATGCGCGCGCAGGTGTTGGCAAAATCATTGCCCATGCGCTGGCGGTCCACCCAGCGCGCCCCCACATCGGCACTGTGCTGGCCGGACTTCCAGTTCAATCGGGTCGACAGCGTATTGGCCGGCACCAGCGCCAGTTGCTTGCCGCTGTTGTCGCCCTGCACGAAACGCGCATCGATGTGCTGGTAGGTGGCACGCCACCCCAGGGTCTCGGTCAGCTGCACGCGCCCTTCCAGTTCCACGCCCTGATGACGGGTCGGGGCCAGGTTGCTGTTGGCACCGTTGCCGCCATTGGCGGTGGGGTCGTAATACAGCTCGTCACGCACGCGATGGCGGAACCAGCGCAGCGTCACCTGGCGTGCGCTATTGCCCAGGGTCGCGCCCAGTTCCAGATCATGCGAGACCTGGGGCTTCAGGACCGCGCCGCTGGGCAAGGCGGTGAAACCGTTCTCGTCGGCCGTGGCCAGGCGATAGCTCTGGCCGGTCTTGACGAAGCCGCGCAGCAACGGCAGCGGTGCGTAGCTGGCCTGCAGGTCCCAGGCATTGACGGCACTGGTGCGGCCATAGGCACCGGAACCACTTAGCTGGGTGAACTGCTCGCGGCGCACGCCGGCGGCCACGCGGGCATTGTGGTCGAACTCGATTTCATCGCGCAGATACAGCGCCTTCGAATGCTGGGAGGCATCGCTGTTGCCATAGCTGGCGTTGGTGGCCGAACTCCATTGGGCCAGGTCGACGCCGGCAATGGCCTCGTTCTTCCAGAAACCACTCTCGAGTACGTGGCGCAGGCGCGGCGAGAACTGGGTAGTGCGTACATTGTTCTGCGCGGTCGAGCCGCTGCTGACATAGGTGGAGCGCGAGATCTTCTCGCGATGCGACAGTTCGGCGGCCACATCAAAGGCACCAAAACGGCGTTCCAGGAAGGCCGTAATGCTGTCGTTGTCATAGGAGCCATGGTCCAGTGGCTTGCTGGTCTGATGCGCATTGGCTTCATATTGCGCTTGCGTCAGGCTGCCCGGCAGGCCGAAATCGGCCCGGGACAGGTTGGCGCGCAGGCCGAAGCGCCAGTCGCTGGCGAACCATTGCACCGTGGTGCTGGCGTTTTCCTGGTTGGCACGGCTGTTGTGGCGCCAGTTGTCGGCGTGCGATTTGGCATAGCTGGCATCGATGGACATGTTGTCCCAGCCGCGCGAGACCGCTGCCCGGCCCGCGCGCTGACCGTTGCTGCCGACTTCGCCCACCACGGTACCGTGCGCCGCATTGGCCTGCGGGCGGCGGGTGATGATCTGGATGGTGCCGCCGGTGGCGCCGCTGCCATAGAGGACGCTGCTGCCACCGCGCACGATCTCGATACGTTCGATGGTCTCGATGGGAATCGACGACAGCAAGGGCGTCGTCAGTTCGTTCTCGGAAATACGTACACCGTCGACCAGCACCACCATGTTCTGGTCCCCATTGGCGCCGAAGCCGCGCAGGTCCAGCGGGAAGTCGCGCGGACCGGCCAGGCTCTGGCGCCCGTAGACGCCGCCCAGCTTGCGGATGGCTTCATTGGCGTTGTCGATGCCGGCTTCGCGGATCTGCTCGGCGGTGATGACCGTGGTGGCCACCGGCGCAAAGGCCGGATCGTTCGGGAAGCGCGAGGCCGACACCACCACGGCCGACAGCGGCTGGCTGGCGTCGGCCGCCTGGCTGCCGGCGGCCAGGGTCGAGAGGATGAGCGCAACGGCGGTGCGCAGGGCAAAACGGGGGCGTGGACCGCCGCAGCGGGCCGGGAAATGAGCGATGTGCATGAAAAGACAGTCGATGAATGTGTGCAGCCTGCCTCCCCGCAAGCCGCAATCAACGGAAAACCGCACCAGCATTGGCTGTGCAGCTCCCTCCTGTTCTGGCCGGTCTCCGGACTGCAGGCATGACCATCGGCCTTCCCATGTGGCGAAGTGAACGTTCGCGCAAAAACACAGTGGCGTGGAAGACGGTCTCGCCGGCATGGCGAGACGCATCGTCTCACTGCTGCCGGCACCTGGTTACCGTTGCGGGGGCAGTACACCTTGGCCGGCCCTCCTGCTTGCTGCAGGCGGCCTGGCGCGTGTTTCCCGTTTAACGGCCGGCGAGGATACGCCGGCGGGCACCAAAACCGCGCCATTGTAGGCGTGCAATGTGCAGGCCACAAGCGCCCGGCAACAGATGATGTAAATCAGCACAAGCCCGAGCACACTAATTGCTTTCAGGAAAAAGCCAGATAGAATTCATCCCCAGCAGCTTTATATAGAATAAATTCGATTCTTCTATCGAAAACATTTGAAACGCGGTCTCCGGCGCTGGGTGGTCGGGGCCGAAAAATTGAAACAAATGGGGGATTTCACTCGCTGTTTGGCCGATGAGATCACGGCAAGCGGTCCTATACTCGGCGCCATGGCATCGTCGACCGATGGACTCTTGGCGGGTCCGCTGGCCTCACTGTCATCCCTGAACCGTTGTCGTGGTCTGCGGGCCTTCAGACTCTGCCTCTGGCTGCCGATATCTCCTTGATATCGGGGAAAGGGTAGTTGCTGTGCCTCCCGGAACGACGCATTTGATCCGCCTACGGGCAACTTTGCACAGCAGTGCGCCGACGAGCGCACACCTTTGTTGGGAGAATCAGTAATCATGAGCGACGACGTTGATCTGGAAGCATTGTTTGACGAAATTTCCTCGCAGACGCTACCGGGCATGACCGCCGAACCGGCCGCCGCCACCGCCAGCACCGACGAGGCAGCCGCAGGCGAACAGGAAGACC
This sequence comes from Herbaspirillum sp. FG34, assembly GCF_057809315.1. Lineage (NCBI taxonomy): Bacteria > Pseudomonadati > Pseudomonadota > Betaproteobacteria > Burkholderiales > Oxalobacteraceae > Herbaspirillum > Herbaspirillum sp. FG34. The sequence goes on from NZ_JBMDJS010000019.1 coordinate 19,286, forward strand.
AGAGCGACAAGCCCATGTATGAACGCCTGGGCGGCATCGTGCGCCTGTTGCACGATTCCATGCGTGAACTGGGCTACGACCGCTCGCTCACCGACGTAGCCGAGCAGATCGGCGACGCCCAGAGCCGTCTCGAACACATCGCCACCCTCACCGAGCAGGCGGCCAACAAGGTGCTCAATGCGCTCGATTCGGGCATGCCGGCCCAGGACCGCCTGCAGGAACAGGCCAAGGACATCAACGCCCGCTGGACCAGGCTCTATGCCGGCCAGATGAACATCGACGAGTTCAAGGCGCTGGCAGGCGACTCGCAGAAATTCTCCACCTCGGTCATGGAATCGACCGAAGCGGAAAAGGCGCGCATGCTGGAAATCATGATGGCCCAGGACTTCCAGGACATCACCGGCCAGCTGATCAAGAAGATCGTGGCCATCACCGCCACCGCCGAGCGCGAACTGGCGCAATTGCTGCGCGACAATGCACCGCCCGAGGTGAAGGCGCAGATGGATGCGGAAAAACCGGTCACCCTGATGAATGGCCCGTCCGTGGGGGGCACCGCCATGGCACAGGACGACGTGGACGACTTACTCGATAGCCTGGGGTTCTAATGGATGACGAAATGCTCAAGGATTTTGTCGTTGAAGCGTTGGAGCTCGCCACCAACGTGGAAGAGCATCTGCTGACGCTGGAACGACATCCTGATGACCTTGAAATCCTCAACGCGGTCTTCCGCGCATTCCACACCATCAAGGGTGGTGCCGGGTTCGTGAACCTGCCGGCCATGGTGTCGGCCTGCCACCTGACCGAAAACCTGTTCGATGCGCTGCGCACCGGCAAGGCCCCGGTCACGCCGCTGGCCATCGAAGCGGCGCTGCAGGCCAGCGGCTTCGTGGCCGACCAGTTGAACGAATTGTCCAACGGCGCCGCGCCCGACAGCCTGGCCTCGATGCCGGCGGAACTGAAAGACATCCTGACCCAGGCCATCGAAGGCAAGAGCGAAGCGCCGGCACCCGCTGCGGCTGCACCTGCCCCGGCGGCAGCGGCACCCGCGGCAGCACTGGTGGCGGCTGCGCCCGCTGCTGCGGCCAGCGTCGATGGCAGTGCCAGCGTGATGAAGAATGGAGAACTGGACTGGCCCGCGCTGTACCAGGCGCTGGTGCCGGGCGCGGCTGCCGCGCCGGTGGCTGACAGCCCGGTCGAGGCCGCTCCGGTCACCGCTGCTGTGCCTGCCGCTGCCGCTCCTGCCGCCGCCGATGGCGAGCCCAAGGCCGCCGCCCCGGTTCAGCAGAATCGCCGCGCCACCGACTCCCCTGGCGGAGCCAAGGAAGAAAGCATCCGTATCGATGCCGTCAAACTGGATGCCCTGCTGGAAGTGGCCGGTGAATCGGTGCAGGCCGCCAACCAGGCCGCCGTACTACTGGAAAAGCTGCAACAGTTCAAGTTCGAAGGCACCGCTGCGGCGCTCATGTCGACCCTGGCCGAAACCCTGGGCCGCGCCTCGCGCTACTCCAGCGAACTGCAACGCGCCACGCTGTCCACGCGCATGCAGCCGGTGGGCCGTCTGTTCCAGAAATTCCCGCGACTGGTGCGCGAACTGGCCAAGGACCTGGGCAAGGACGTGGACCTGGTCATCACCGGTGCCGAAACCGAAGTCGACCGCGTGGTGGTGGACAGCCTCTACGACCCGCTGGTGCACATGCTGCGCAACTCGCTGGACCACGGTATCGAAGTGGACCGCGCCGCCGCCGGCAAGCCCAACAAGGCGACCATTTCGCTCAACGCCTGGCAGGCCGGCAGCAGCGTCATGATCGAAGTCTTCGATGATGGCAAGGGCATGGATCCGGACATGCTGCGCGGCAAGGCGCTGGCCAAGGGGCTGATCAACGAACACCAGGCGCTGACCGCCGACGAGGCGCTGCAGCTGGTGTTCCTGCCCGGTTTCTCGACCAAGGAAGTGGCTTCCAGCGTCTCCGGACGCGGCGTGGGCATGGACGTGGTCAAGACCGCCGTGGAAAAGCATCGAGGCACCATCCGCATCGAATCCACCGTCGGCAAGGGTACCAAGTTCTCGATCCGCCTGCCCATCGAACTGTCGATCATCCCGACCATGCTGGTGCGCTGTGCCGGCGCCCCGCTGGCCCTGCCGATGGCGGTGGTCGAACGTGTGGTCGAGCTGCCCGAGACCTTCGACGAAGTCGGCGGCGCCCCGGTGCTGCGCGACCAGGGCCGGCCGCTGCCGGTCAACTCGCTGGCCGGCGTGCTGGGCTACGAGCCGGGCAATGAACGGGTCGGCATCGTCATGGCGGTACCGCATCCCTACATCCTCGGGGTGGAATCGGTGGAAGGCACGGCCGATCTGGTGATCAAGCCGCTGACCGCGATCCATACCGCCGGCATCACCGGTACGGCCCGTTCGGCTGAAGGTGAGCTGGTGCTGGTGGTGGGCTTGTCCTTCCTGCTGGACGGCTGCCGCGACATGGAGCGCACGGCAGTGGCGTAAGACTGCTGCCCACGCTACAAGCAAGAACGGCCGGATCCGCGCGGATCCGGCCGTTTTTACGTCTGGTCTGCCTTCGGACGGCGGGACTTAAAGTTCATACATGTCCTTCTCGCCCTCCATGACCTGCGCAATCAGCTTGCGGTTCAGGGTCGGCGCCAGCAATTCGATGAAGGTATAGACATATCCCCGCAAATACGCCCCCTGCTTCAAGGCCACGCGCGAGACATTGGTGCCGAACAGGTGGCCGGCCGGAATGGCCCGCAATCCCCGGTCGCGCTCGGCATCGAAGGCAATGCCGGCAATGATGCCCACCCCCATGCCCAGCTCCACATAGGTCTTGATGACGTCGGCATCGATGGCCTCCAGCACCACATCGGGTTTCAACTGGCGCAGCGAGAAGGCATGGTCGATCTTGCTGCGGCCGCTGAAGGCGGAGTCATAGGTGATCAGCGGATTGGCGGCGATCTCTTCCAGCGTCAGGCTCTTCGATTGCAGCAGCGGATGGTCGGGCGGCACCACCACCACGTGCTCCCACTGGTAACAGGGCAGCGACACCAGCCCCTCGCCTGAGGCCAGCGCCTCGGTGGCGATGGCAATGTCGGCCTGGTCGTTGCGCACCATCTCGGTGATCTGCTTGGGATTACCTTGCAGCAATGACAAATGCACCTTGGGATATTTCTGGGTGAAGGCTTGTACCACCTTGGGCAAGGCATAGCGCGCCTGCGTGTGGGTGGTGGCGATGGTGAAACTGCCGCTGTCGTGGGCGGCGAATTCCTTGCCGATGCGTTTCAAGCCATCCACTTCCTGCATGATCAGCTCCACCGAGCGCAGCACCGCCCGACCCGGCTCGGTCAGGCCGCGAATCCGCTTGCCGTGGCGGGTGAAGATGTCCACGCCCAGCTCTTCCTCCAGCTCGATGATGGCCTTGGAAACGCCTGGCTGCGAGGTATAGAGGGCCTTGGCGGCCTCCGTGAGGTTGAAGTTCTGCCTTACCGCTTCACGAACGAAACGGAACTGATGAAGATTCATGTGGGAATTCCTTCGCTTCTACCTAGTAAGCGGGCGGCGCCCGGCGCCAGCCCTGCCTGCTTCATTCGCCGCATTTCCATATGCCAAAGGCGTATATAAGCAAATAAATACTATGTAGTTTGGTTTGAAACATAAGTTTATTACGATTCGCAGACTAATGGGCGAGGTGTTATGACTGTTTCTTATGTAGTAAGCGGATTTGCCGTAGGACTGCTGGTCGGACTGACCGGGGTTGGTGGCGGCTCGCTCATGACACCGCTGTTGACCTTGCTGTTCGGCATTCATCCTTCTGTGGCCGTGGGCACCGACCTGGCCTTCGCGTCAGCCACCAAGACCGCCGGCACCCTGGCCCACCGCTTCAAGGGAACGGTGCGCTGGGATGTGGTGCGCCGCCTGTCCTACGGTGCCCTGCCCGCTGCGCTGCTGACTACGCTGCTGCTCAAGCATTTCGGTGCCGTCAGCGACGGCATTGCCCTGACCATCCGCTATTCGATTGCAATCTCGGTGTTCCTGACCGTAGTGGCGCTGCTGTTCCGCTCGCGCATGCAGGCCTGGCTCAACGCCCATCCGGAAGCCCAGTTGCAGGGTACCAGGCGGGCCAGTGCCACCATGGCCGCCGGGGCCCTGCTGGGCACGCTGGTGACCATTTCCTCCATCGGTGCCGGTGCCGTGGGCGCGACCTTGCTGGTCTTGCTGTATCCTCGCCTGTCTCCGGCGGAGATCGCCGGTACCGACATCGCCTATGCCGTGCCGCTGACTGCCATCGCTGCACTGGGCCACTGGTGGCTGGGTTCGATCAACTGGGAACTGTTGGCCACGCTGTTGCTGGGCTCGGTTCCGGGCATCACCATCGGTTCGCTCGCAGCGCGGGCGGTGCCGGAGAAATTCTTGCGCGGCCTGCTGGCCATTACGCTGACGAGCGTTGCAGTCAAGCTGATTTGGTAGGCTTATTTTCAATCGGGCGCACCCTGATCCGGGCGCCCATAAGACGTTAACAGGGAAGACAAGATGTACCGCTATGACCAATACGATCACCTGATCGTCAAAGAGCGAGTCGCACAATACCGAGACCAGGTGCGTCGGCGCCTGTCGGACGAACTGGCCGAAGACGAATTCCGTATCCTGCGCCTGCAGAACGGCCTGTACCTGCAACGCCATGCCTACATGCTGCGCATCGCCATTCCCTACGGCATGCTGGCCTCCAATCAACTGCGCAAGTTCGCCGAAATCGCCGTCAAGTACGACCGCGGCTATGGCCACTTCACCACCCGCCAGAACATCCAGTTCAACTGGATCAAGCTGGAAGAATCGCCCGAGATCCTGGAGCAGTTGGCCAGCGTGGAAATGCACGCCATCCAGACCTCCGGCAACTGCATCCGCAATACCACCTCGGACGAACTGGCCGGCGTGGCCGCCGATGAAATCGTCGATCCGCGTCCCTATGCCGAACTGATCCGCGAGTGGAGCACCTTCCACCCCGAGTTCGCCTACCTGCCGCGCAAGTTCAAGATCGCCATCAGCGGCGCCGCCGAAGACCGTGCCGCAACTGCCGTGCACGACATCGGCCTGCACGTCATCAAGAACGAGGCTGGCGAAGTCGGCTTCCGTGTGCTGGTCGGCGGCGGCATGGGCCGCACCCCGATTCTGGGCAGCGTGATCCGTGACTTCCTGCCCTGGAAGCACGCCATGTCCTATCTGGAAGCGATCCTGCGTGTGTACAACCAGCACGGCCGCCGCGACAACATGTACAAGGCCCGTATCAAGATCCTGGTCAAGGCCATCGGCCCCGAGGAGTTCGCGCGCCAGGTCGAAGCCGAATGGGCAGACATCAAAGATGGCCCCTCCACCCTGACCGAAGAAGAACTGCAGCGCGTGGCCAAGTTCTTCACCGATCCGGCCTACGAAACCCTGCCGGCCGTGGATGCGGAATATGAACGCCTGAAGGCTGAAGACCGTGGTTTCGCCAACTGGATCAAGCGCAACGTCAAGGCGCACAAGCAGGCCGGCTATGCAGCCGTGCTGCTGTCGCTCAAAAAACCGGGCGTGCCGCCGGGCGACATCACCGCCGACCAGATGAACTTCGTGGCCGACCTGGCCGACCAGTACAGCTTCGGCGAACTGCGCGTGACCCACGAACAGAACCTGGTGCTGGCCGACGTCAAGCAATCCGAACTGTATGCGCTGTGGAAGGCCGCCAAGTCGCATGGCCTGGCTACGCCCAACATCGGCCTCCTGACCGACATCATCTGCTGCCCGGGCGGCGACTTCTGCTCGCTGGCCAATGCGAAGTCGATCCCGATTGCCCAAGCCATTGCCGAGAAGTTCGAGAACATCGACTTCCAGCATGACATCGGCGACATCGAGTTGAACATCTCCGGCTGCATCAACGCCTGCGGCCACCATCACGTGGGCAACATCGGCATCCTGGGCGTGGACAAGGATGGTTCCGAGTGGTACCAGGTCTCGCTGGGCGGTGCCCAGGGCAACGAGTCCTCGATCGGCAAGATCATCGGCCCCTCGTTCTCGGCCACCCAGATGCCCACCGTGATCGACCGCCTGCTGCAGGTGTATGTCAAGCAGCGCACCGAGGAAGAACGCTTCATCGACACCGTGCGCCGCATCGGTGTGACCCCGTTCAAGGAATTCGTTTACGCAACGCCGATCCGTTCGGCCGAGTATGTCGCAGGAGAAGACGCAAATGCCTGAAATCATCAAGAACAAGACCGTCGTGAGCGACGACTGGACCGTACTGCGCCTGGCTGAAGGCGAGACCGCAGAGACCGTGACCGTGCCGCAAGGCCGCGTGATCGTGCCGCTGAAGGTGTGGCAGGCACAGGGCGAGGCCCTGAAGTCGCGCGCCGAGATCGGCGTGTGGCTGGCCAGCGATGAGCGTCCGGAAGAACTGAAGGGCCAGCTTGACAGCTTCAAGGTCGTCGCCGTGGACTTCCCCAAGTTCGCCGATGGCCGTGGCTATTCCATCGCCTACAACCTGCGTGCCCGCCTGGACTATACCGGTGAGCTGCGTGCCATCGGCGACGTGCTGCGCGACCAGCTGTTCTACATGCAGCGCGTGGGCTTTGACGCCTTCGCCGTGCGTGCGGACAAGAACATCCACGATGCCGTCAAGGGCCTGACCGACTTCTCCGAGAAGTACCAGACCTCCTGGGACGAGAAGAACCCGCTGTTCCGCCGCGTCAAGCGCGAAACGGTGCAGGCCGCTGACTGAACGGCGATTGTGAAGAAGGAAGGACAGCCCATGACCAACCCAGGCTTGCAAGAACTCATCGCCAAGACCCAGGCCACCCTGGAACGCATCGCCGCCGAGTACGCCCCGGCCGCGCTGGCCTCCAGCCTGGCCGCCGAAGACATGGTGCTGACCGACCTGATCCTGCGTGGCAAGCTGCAGGATCGCATCAGCATCTTCACGCTGGAAACCGGTCGCCTGCACAAGGAAACCGTGGGCATGCTGGACCGCATCCGCGAGACCTACGACTACGAGGTCGCGCCCTATCGTCCGCAGCCCGAAGCGGTAGAAGCCTACGTACGGAAGAACGGCGCCAACGCCTTCTACGACAGCGTGGAACTGCGCAAGGAGTGCTGCCACATCCGCAAGATGGAGCCGCTCAATCGCGCCCTGCAGGGCAAGGCTTCGTGGGTGACTGGCCAGCGCCGTGCACAATCGGTCACACGCGCCGAGCTGCATGTGCAGGAACGTGACGAAGCCCACGGCATGGAGAAGTTCAACCCCCTGGCCGACTGGTCGGAACAGGACGTGTGGGACTACATCCGCGCCAATGACGTGCCCTACAACCCGCTGCACGACCAGGGTTACCCCTCCATCGGCTGCGAGCCCTGTACCCGGGCCATCCAGCCCGGTGAAGACATCCGCGCCGGCCGCTGGTGGTGGGAGAACCCCGACTCCAAGGAGTGCGGCCTGCATGTGGTCGATGGCAAGCTGGTGCGCATCAAGGCGCATGCGGCGAGCTGAACCAGAATTCAATCAAAGCAACAACAAGCAAAGCATCGGAAGGTCCGGCATGAACACAGCGGTAGACAAACTCTTTTTGGACAACGCCAGCAACCGTCACCTCGACTGGCTGGAATCGGAAGCCATCCACATCATGCGCGAGGTCGCAGCCGAGTGCAGCAACCCGGCACTGCTGTTCTCCGGCGGCAAGGACTCCGTAGTACTGCTGCGCATCGCCGAAAAAGCCTTCCGCCCCGGCAAGTTCCCCTTCCCGCTGGTGCACATCGACACCGGCCACAACTTCCCGGAAGTCATCGAATTCCGTGACCGCCGCGCCGCCGAACTGGGTGAGCGCCTGGTGGTGCGTTCGGTGGAAGATTCGATCAAGCGCGGCACCGTGCGCCTGCGCAATCCGCAAACCGATTCGCGCAATGCAGCACAAGCCGTCACGCTGCTGGAAACCATCGAGGAATTCAAGTTCGACGCCTGTATCGGCGGCGCTCGCCGCGATGAAGAAAAGGCCCGCGCCAAGGAACGCATCTTCTCCTTCCGCGACGAGTTCGGCCAGTGGAATCCCAAGGCCCAGCGCCCCGAACTGTGGGACCTGTATAACACCCGCGTACATCCGGGCGAGAACATGCGCGTCTTCCCCATTTCCAACTGGACCGAGCTGGATGTGTGGCAATACATCGCCCGCGAAAAACTGGCCCTGCCCTCGATCTACTTTGCGCACGAACGTGAAGTGATCCCGCGCAACGGCCTCTTGGTACCGCTGACCGACCTCACTCCGGCGCGCGAAGGCGAGACCGTGGAAAAGCAGGTCGTCCGCTTCCGTACCGTGGGCGACATTTCCTGCACCTGCCCGGTGTCTTCCGATGCCGCTTCCGTGGAAGCCATCATCGCCGAGACCGCAGTGACCCAGATTACCGAGCGCGGGGCCACCCGCATGGACGACCAGACGTCCGAAGCCTCGATGGAAAAACGCAAGAAGGAAGGATATTTCTGATGAACGCCGCCGCAACCCAAGCACAACTGGCCCAGGCCACCGCACAATCGCACGAACGCGGCCTGCTGCGCTTCATCACCGCCGGTTCCGTGGACGATGGCAAGAGCACCCTGATCGGCCGCCTGCTGTTCGACAGCAAGGGCATCTTCGCCGACCAGCTCGACGCCATCTCACGTGCCAAGCACAAGCGTACCGTGGGCGATACCGTGGACCTGTCGCTGCTCACCGATGGCCTGGAAGCCGAGCGCGAGCAAGGCATCACCATCGACGTGGCCTATCGCTACTTCGCCACGCCCAAGCGCAAGTTCATCATTGCCGATACCCCGGGTCATGAGCAGTACACCCGCAACATGGTCACCGGTGCATCTACCGCCGATGCCGTCATCATTCTGGTGGACGTCTCCAAGGTGAAACTGGGCGACGATGGCAGCGTGGAACTGCTGACCCAGACCAAGCGCCACTCCACCATCGCCCACCTGCTGCAGATCCAGCACGTGATCGTGGCCGTCAACAAGATGGACCTGGTGGATTACGACCAGACCGTCTATGACCGCATCGTCGGCGCCTACCAGCAGTTTGCGCAGCAACTGGGCTTGAAGGACGTGCGCGCCATCCCGCTGTCGGCGCTGGCCGGTGACAACGTGGTGGAGGCCAGCGCACGCATGTCCTGGTATCAGGGCCCGACGCTGATCAACCTGCTGGAATCGCTGTCGGTGTATGAAGATGCGCACGAAGAAGCCTTCCGCTTCCCGGTGCAGCTGGTGGCGCGCCACAACGGCCACGAAGCCAATGATTTCCGTGGCTACATGGGCCGTATCGAAGCCGGCAAGGTCGCGCGTGGTGACAAGCTGGTGGTGCTGCCCAGCGGACAGAGCGCGACCGTCAAGGACATCCAGACCCTGGATGGTTCGCTGGAATCGGCCTCGGCCGGCCAGTCGGTGACCATCCTGCTGGACGAGTACCTGGACATCTCGCGCGGCGACCTGCTGGCCGCGGCGGCCCAGCCCTCGACCATCCTCAAGACCGTCAACGCGGATGTGTGCTGGCTCTCCGAAGAACCGCTGGACCTGCGCCGCAAGTACTGGCTCAAGCACACCACCAAGCAGGTCGCCGCACGCGTAGCCAAGGTCGATACGCTGCTGGACATCAACACCCAGGAACGCCGCCCCGCCGACACGCTCAAGCTCAACGACATCGCCCGCATCAGCGTGAACGTGCAGCAGCCCATCGCGGCCGATTCCTACCAGGACATCCGCGCCACCGGCGCCTTCATCCTGATCGACGAAGTGAGCCATCAGACGGTGGCCGCTGGTATGATTCGGATCGACTGAATTTCCTTCGATCCGCAATCGTCTCTTCGACCAGGCCATGGCCACCCAACAGGCAGCGACTTCCTACTCTTCCGATTCACCCGCCCCCAGCCCGGACCATCCGGGCATGGTGTGGCTGGTTGGCTCCGGCCCTGGGGCCGCTGACCTGTTGACGGTGCGTGCCGCGCGCCTCTTGGCGCAAGCGGAGGTCGTGCTGCACGATGCCCTGGTCACCGAAGATATCTTGGCCCTGTGCCCGCAAGCCGTGCTGGTCCCGGTGGGCAAGCGCAGCGGTCAGCGTTCCACGGCCCAGCCCGTGATCAACCAGAAGCTGGTGGAAGCGGCTCAGCAGTATCGCCGCGTGGTGCGCCTCAAAGGCGGCGACCCCATGCTCTTCGGTCGGGCCGATGAAGAAATGCGGGCGCTGGAAGAGCACAACATTCCTTACGAAATCGTCCCCGGCATTACTGCCGCACTGGCGGCCGCCTCGGCTGCCAAGCGTCCGCTGACGCGACGCGGGATTGCGCGCAGCGTTTCCCTGTTCACCTCCAGCACGGGCGTGGACGAGCCGGACGAAGTGCGCATGCCCAATGGCGATACCCTGGTTCAATACATGGGCGGACGCGAAGCCACGGCCACGGCGCAACGCCTGCTGGCCCTGGGCCATGCCCCCGAGACGCCGGTGGTGGTGGTAGAAAACTGCAGCCGCGCTGACCAGCATATCTACCATCTGCAACTGGCTGGCCTGGAGGCCGGGCTGCAGGCCTGCAGCGGACCGGTGCTGGTGATGATCGGGCCGGCGCTGGCGGATCGGGACTGACGCCCATGCACCTGCTCCACGACCCTGCGGCCCCTGCCGCCGCCCCCATCGATTTCGAGGCATTCCTCAAGGTCGATATCCGCATCGGCACCATCATCGCCGCCGATGCCTTCCCTGAAGCCCGCAAGCCTGCGTTCAAACTGAAGATCGATTTCGGTCCGGGCATCGGTGTGCGCCAGAGCAGCGCCCAGATCACTACCCACTACGCGCTGGAGCAGCTGGTCGGTCGCCAGGTGGCGGCGGTAGTGAATTTTCCGCCGCGCCAGATCGGCAAGTTCATGTCGGAAGTGCTCACGCTGGGCTTTCCGGATGCCCAGGGCGAGGTGGTGCTGTTCAAGCCGGACCAGGCCGTACCCAACGGCGCCCGGCTGTTCTGAAGGGCTCTAGGGCCTGTTCCCAACAAGCAGATGGCCCGTATTCCGGGCCATCGTCGCATGCGGGAGTGCCGATGGCAGGATCAGCTATTGGCCGTCCCCACGCAATAAGCGGCAATCGCCTGCAACACTGCCTCATCCTCCCCCACCGCCGGTACGGTACGCACCTCCACACCCGGATGCGCCAGGCGCAACTGCGCCAGCAATTCCGGCAGATCGCGGCGCACGTGGCCGCCCTGCCCCAGGAACACCGGAATGACGGTGATGCGCCGGCTGCCGACGGCCACCTGGCGGGCCGCCACGGTGGGCAGATCCGGCTGCATCAGTTCCAGGAAGGCCAGCTCTACGCTGGCGCCCGGCATGGCCGCCTGGGTCAGCGCCCGCAGACGTTCGAAAGGCCCGGCCCAGGCGGGGTCGCGGGCACCGTGGGCGAACAGGATCAGGCTTTGGGAAATCGCTTCGCTCATGATGATGACAACAGTCTTTCAGGCAATGAAATCAAGATTGCAGAACGGACTCAAGTCCGCTCCACCCACCACAGCGCACCAATGGCCAGCGCCATGAACAACAGGCTGGGCAGCGCCGCCGTCATGAAAGGCGGCCAGGTATTGAGCAGGCCAAGGTGGGAGAACAGGCTATTGATGAGCTGGAAGCACACCCCGATCATGATGCCAGTGAAAATCTTCAGGCTCACGCCGCCCGCGCGGAAGTGCAGGTAGGCGAACGGCAAGGCCAGCGCCAGCATCACGAAGATCGACAGCGGATAGACGATCTTCTTCCAGAACGCGATCTCGTAACGATCGGTACGCTGGTTGTTGGCCTCCAGATGCTTGGTATAGGCCAGCAGGTCGTAGGCGGACATGCGGTCCGGATCGGCGAAGAGCACCGAGAGAATTTCCGGCGTCACCTCGGAGACCAGCCTCACATGGGCGAGCTTGACGGTCTTGACCGGCTCGGTGATCTTGCGGTCCTTGCCGCCGACGAAGTCCGATTGCACCACATCATTGAGCACCCACTGATGATTGCCTTCGTAGATGCCGGTCTTGGCCGTCACCATGCGCGCCATGTGGAAGTCGGTATCGAGCTCATAGAGCTTGACACCCTCGATGCGGCCATCCGGCTGCACCGTCTGGATATTGATGAAGCGGCTGCCGGTCACATTGCCTTCCAGGCCATTGTCCTTGATCACGTCCTTGGCCCACATGCCCGAGCGGAACTGGGAGGACATCGAGGCGCCCTGGGCTTGCAGCTTCAACTTCTCGGCCCATTCGGAAGCCTTGGGCGCGATCAGCTCGCCGAACACGATGGTCAGCACCGCAAACCCCACGCCGATACGCAGGAGCACCTTGGCCGCCATCCCGGTAGACATGCTGGAGACCCGCATGATGGTGAATTCCGAGCGCGCCGCCAGTTGCGAGAGCGTGTAGATGGTGCCGATGAGCACCGCCGTGGGCATCAGTTCATAAACATTGCCGGGCAAGCCCATGAGCACGTAGAACACCGCCTGCTGCAACTGGTAGCCGTTGCGACCGACCTGTTCCAGCTGGCCCATCATCTCGAAGAAGGCGAACAGCGCCAGGAAGGCCGCCAGGGCGAAGAGCACCGAGCGCGTGATCTCGGTGGTGAAGTAACGTTGGATGACTCTCATCTCAGGCCTCGCGCTGGAACGTCATGGCGCGCCGCACTCGGCTCCACAACCGGGATGGGTGGGCGGGATGATTGATGTTCAGGCGCAGGGCGAACATGCCCACCACCAGCAGCGCCACGATCACGTGCACCGGCCACCAGGCCATCATGAAACTCATGCGCTGCTGCGCCACCGATGCCTGGAACACGCTGACCGTGTTGCTGTAGACCACGAACAGCAGCAAGGCCACCAGGAGTCCCAGCGAACGGCCGGCCCGCGGATTGACGAAGGACAGCGGAATGGCCAGCAGCATCAGCGTGAGCGCCATCAGCGGCAGCGCCATGCGCCAGAGCAGCTCGCCACGGGCATATCCGTCCTGCTTGCCCAGCAGCTCGGCCAGCTGCAGCGCGCGCGCCGAGCGCTCACCGGCCGCCGTTTGCGACTGATTGCCGATCAGCAGCCCATAGCGCTCGAAGTCGACGATCTGGAAATCCGGCAGGCTGGGCGAACCGTCATAGCGGCGCCCCTTCTGCATGACCACGAACTTCTCGCCATCCGGGTCCACCTTGGTTTCGCCTTCCTTGGCGACTACCACGCTGTTCTTGCCATCGGGGTTGATGGTATTGACGAAGATGTTGCGCACCTTGGAGGCATCGCCGGAAATGCCTTCGACGAAGAAGATCCGGTTGGCCGCCGCTGACTGCTGGAACTTGCCCGGCGAGACACGGGCGATGTCCTCGCGCTGCTCGAAACGGCTGCGGTATTCGCTGCTCTGCTCATTGGCCCAGGGCGTGACCACGAAAGAGAGCGCGGCCACCAGCGCCACGATGGGCCAGCCAAAGCGCAGCACCGGCGCGATCCAGCGCGTGAGCGACATGCCGCAGGCGAACCAGACCACGATCTCCGAATCCTGGTAGCTGCGCGTCATCACCAGCAGCACCGAGATGAAACCGGTGAGGATGAGGATGATGGGCATGTAGTTCAAGGCCTGGAAGCCGATCAGGGCCAGCACGTCTTGCGACGCAACCTGGCCGCCTGCGGCCTGGCCGAGGATCTTGATCAGCATCACGGTCAGGGTGATGGTGAACAGCGTAGTGAAGACCCCACCTGCGGTGCTGGTCAATTCGCGTCGTAGGGCGCGTTGGAAAATCATGGGAAGGCTGGCTTGGTTTCTGGTGTCGGGGTCATTAACGGATGGCCTGCGCGGATGTCCGGCGCCCGGCATCGTGTCCGAAGCTGGCTTACCTGGCTGAACGCATGCGCGCGTAGCGTCGAAATGGGCTCTATAATCGCCAGGTAATTCATATAAAGGACGAACGATGGACTTTAGCACAAAAACATTGGACGCAAAAAACGCCTTGACAGGCGTCAAGACCGGCGCGCTGGTCGTTGGCATCTATGAAAATCGCAAGCTGACCAAGGCCGCCAGCGCCCTGGACAAGCTGGGCGCCATCAGCGCCGCGCTGAAGTCGGGTGACATTTCCGGCAAGCCCGGCTCGACCCTGCTGCTGCGCGGCGTGACCGGCATTGCCGCCGAACGCATCGTGCTGCTGGGCCTGGGCAACGAAGAAGAAACCGGCGACAAGAACTTCGCCGCCGCCAGCAGCGCCCTGGTGCGCACCCTGGCCACCCTGGGCTGCGACAACGCCGCCCTGGCCCTGCCCCTGGATGGCATCAAGGGTCGCGGCCTGGACTGGGCCATCCGCACCGTGGTGCTGGCCGGCCATGACGCCGCCTATCGTTCCGACACGATGAAGAGCAAGAAGGACCCCGCTCCCACCGGTGTGAAGAAGATCACCCTGCTGGTGGCCGCCGAGCAAGGCGCTGCCGCCAAGACCGCCCTGGCCGAGGCCGTGGCGCTGGCCAACGGCATGGCGCTGACCAAGGAACTGGGCAACCTGCCCGGCAACGTCTGCACCCCGACCTACCTGGCCACTACCGCCAGGAAGCTGGCCAAGCAATTCAAGCTGGGCGTGGAAGTGCTGGAGCGCAAGCAGCTCGAAGCGCTCAAGATGGGCAGCTTCCTGTCGGTCACCAATGGCAGCGACCAGCCGCCCAAGTTCATCGTCCTCAAGCACATGGGGGGCAAGGCCAAGGATGCACCGGTGGTGCTGGTGGGCAAGGGCATCACCTTCGACACCGGCGGCATCTCGCTCAAGCCGGGCCTGAACATGGACGAGATGAAGTACGACATGTGCGGCGCCGCCTCGGTGCTGGGCACCTTCCGTACCATCGCCGAACTGGGCCTCAAGTTGAACGTCATCGGCGTCATCCCGACCTGCGAAAACATGCCCTCGGGCCGTGCCACCAAGCCGGGCGACATCGTCACCTCGATGTCCGGCCAGACCATCGAAGTACTCAACACCGATGCCGAAGGCCGCCTGATCCTGTGCGACGCGCTGACCTACGTGGAGCGCTTCAAGCCGGCCGCCGTGGTCGACATCGCCACCCTGACCGGTGCCTGCGTGGTGGCCTTGGGCCATCACAACACGGGCCTGTTCACTCGCGAGGATGACAGCCACGACCAGCTGGCCAACGCCCTGCTGGCCGCCGGCAAGGAAAGCGGCGATACCGCCTGGCGCATGCCGATTCAGGATCCCTACCAGGAGCAGTTGAAGTCCAACTTCGCCGATATCGCCAACATCGGCGGCCAGCCCGGTGGCAGCGTGACGGCGGCGTGCTTCCTGGAGCGCTTCACCCGCAAGTACACCTGGGCGCACCTGGACATCGCCGGCACCGCCTGGAAGAGCGGCGCGGCCAAGGGTGCCACCGGCCGCCCGGTGCCGCTCTTGACCACCTGGCTGCTCAACCAGGCGCGCGCCAGGTCGGCACGCGGCTGATGGCCCTTGCGGCATGGAAGACGATACCGGTTTCGCCATGACCGTCTTCCTGCCGCAGACCTCGCCCGGGTTCACCACGGCAAGACCACCGCAGCACTTTGTGTTGCGGTGGTTTTTTTTCATCTTTTTACTGCTGTCGGGCAGCCTTGGACTGATCCTGCCGGAAACGTCCGTGGCACAAGACACGCCGATGCCGCCCGCCCAGACCGTGCGTTTTCCTTCATCTGACGGAAAAACCACCCTCACCGGCTATCTCTACGACCCCTTCGGTGCCGGCCCGCATCCGGCCATCGTACTGCTGCACGGACGCGCCGGGCTGTACTCCTCGCGCGTCAACGCCGCCTGCACCCAGGTCGGTCCGGCCATCCCCTCGCCCTGCGATGCCGATGCGCTCACGGCGCGCCACCGGGCCTGGACTGCCTACTGGGTCGCGCGTGGCTACGTGGTCCTGCTGGTGGACAGTTTCGGCCCGCGCGGCGTGGCCCATGGCTTTGGCCGCTACACCCATGGCTTGCCAGAACGGGACGCCGTCAACGAACTCACGGTGCGCCCGCTGGATGCCGAAGGCGCGCTGCAATGGCTGGCCACGCGCAGCGAGGTCGATGTCCGCCGCATCATGCTGCAAGGCTGGTCCAATGGCGCCAGTACGGCATTGAATGTGATGCAGCGCCAGGCTGCACGACCCGCAGGAGATGGCCCCTCCTTCGCAGCGGCGCTGGTGTTTTATCCGGGCTGCGGCAGGCAGGCCCTACTGTCGTCCCACCCTGAATTCGACAAGCCCGTGCAGGTGCTGCTGGGCAGCGCCGACGACGAGGTCTCGCCGCAGACTTGCCAGCGCGTACTGCGCCAGGCCATCCCCATCCGCCAGGCTCCCGCCCCCGTAGTCAAGCTCTATGCCGGGGCCACGCACGACTTCGACGATCCCGGCCGGGCGCATCAGTCGGTCCAGGCCAACCGGGCGGCACGCCAGGATGCACTCAGGCGGCTGGGGCCGTGGCTGGACCGGATCGCCCCCTGATCCTGGCCCGGCGGCATCACTGCGGCGACCTTCTGCAAAGACGCCGGTTCCCGTCTAGACTGTTGATCCTTCCCCGGAACACTGCCACGCAACTGCGGTCGGTAGTGAGGTCGACGCAGTTCATCCCAAGCAATGCCAACAAGAAAGGATCAGCATGACCAACGCCACCCATCTTCAGAGTGACCTCTTCAAGCCCATGCAGCTGGGCGCAGTGCAACTGCACAATCGCATCGTCATGGCTCCGCTCACCCGCAGCCGTGCCAAGGCAGGCGACGTGCCCAGCGACCTGGCCGCCCAGTACTATGCCCAGCGTGCCGGTGCCGGCCTGATCATCGCCGAGGCTACCCAGATCTCGCCGCAAGGCAAGGGCTACGCCTGGACACCGGGCATCTACGACCAGGCGCAGGTGGCCGGCTGGAAGAAGGTCACCGACGCCGTCCACGCAAAAGGCGGGCGCATCTTCCTGCAGCTGTGGCACGTGGGTCGCATCTCGCACCCCGACCTGCAGCCCGGCCATGCGCTGCCGGTCGCTCCCTCGGCCATCAGGCCGCAAGGCAATGCTTTCACCGAAAGCGGTTTCAAGCCCTTCGTCGAACCGCGCGCGCTGGAGGCCGCGGAGCTGCCCGGCATCGTCGCGCAATACAAGACCGCCGCGCAACTGTCGATGCAGGCCGGCTTCGATGGCGTGGAAATCCACGCCGCCAACGGCTATCTGCTGGACCAGTTCCTGCGCGACAAGAGCAACCAGCGCACCGACGCCTATGGCGGCAGCATCGAGAACCGTGCCCGTCTGCTGCTGGAAGTGGTCGAAGCGGTGACGTCGGTGGTGCCGAGCGAGCGCGTGGGCATCCGCCTGTCCCCCATCAGCCCGGCCAATGACATCGCCGACAGCGATCCCAAGGCGCTCTTCAGCTACGTGGTGGAGCAGCTCAACCGCTACAAGCTGGTCTACCTGCACGTGGTGGAAGGCGCCACCGGCGGCCCGCGCGAGGTGGAGGGCGGCTTTGATCTGCAGGTGCTGCGCGATCTCTTCAAGGGCATCTACATCGCCAACAACGGCTATGACCTGGAGATGGCCGTCCAGGCGCGCGCACGCAATGTTGCCGACCTGGTGGCCTTCGGTCGTCCGTGGATCGCCAACCCGGATCTGGTGGAACGCTTCAAGGCCGGGGCGCCGCTGGCCGAGTTCAACCAGGCCACCCTCTATGGCGGTGGTGCGGAAGGTTATACCGACTATCCGCCCCTGCAGCAGTCCTGACGCAGCATCCGCTGCCGCAGCGCTGAAACTGGAGGTCGGCAGCGGCTGTTCCAGACCGTCATGGCCTGCCTTCACGGCAGGCCATTTTCGTGCACCACGCCGCATCGGACCGCCAGCCCGCTACAATGCCGCTTGGCTCCACTCCCCTGCTCATCATGAAAACAATTTTCGCCACTCTCACGCTGGCCTGCTGCGCGCTCCCCGCCCAGGCCCAGCAAGCCGCGCCCGCAACCGATACCAGCGATCCCCTGCAACTGCAAGACCGACTCACCGGTGACCTGGGTGTGGGCGTCTACCGCGTCGATCGCAACGGTCCCGATGCGCATCGCCGCAACCAGGTGCTGCCCTATGCCTACGCCGACTATGGCCGTGCTTTTGCGCGCCTGGACACCTTCGGCGTCAAGACCATGCGCATGGGCTATGGCTACCTGGAACTGGCCGGGCGAGTGAGCCTGGACGGCTTTGATGCCCAACGCGGCCTGCAGCGCCGCTCTGACCCGATCCCGCTCGGCATCGGCACCTATCAGGAAACGCCCTTCGGCGGCTTCTTCCTCAACGTCTTCCGCGACTTCAACAAGTCGCACGGCACCCTGGCCGAGGCCATCTATGCGGCCCAGATCGACCTGGGTCCGGTGAGCCTCTATCCGCAGCTCGGCGTGGAATACCGCAGCGGCAGCTACAACGATTACTTCGTCGGCGTCTCCGCCAGCGAATCGGCCGCCAGCGGCCTGCGCCAATACAGCGCCGGCGCCTCCACCAGCCCCACCCTGGGCCTGGCTGCCGATATTCCCCTCACGGGCGCCTGGCACCTCAATGTGCACCTGCGCCGCAAGTGGCTGGACCATTCCGTGGCAGACAGTCCGCTGGTCCGCCGCCACACGGATGACACCGCCATCGTGGCCGTCAGCTACCGCTTCAAGTAATCCGCCTCCCCTACCCGCCCGAGACCGGCCGCACGGCCGGCTTCGGGTAGCGGCCATGTTGTGCTATCCGCTTCCCTCCTCTGTCTGCATTCTGCGCCTGCTTGTGCCGCCTGCTGAAGAGCTGGCTTTGCTTGCGAATTCTTTTACGGTAGAGCTCAAGCTTGCAGCCGCGCTTTCAATGCGTAAACAATTCCGGAATGTTTTCATGCGTCACTTTTTCTGACGCAAAATTTGTCCTGTTTTTCATGGCATGAGAACAAAATGGATTTGCCGAAAAAACTTAGTTTCCGCATTCAAACAAATTTCCTCACGCCAAGCCACATGCAGTCGGGAATCCTTTACCAGAGCGACTTCACGAATTCATACGCCACAACAGAAGTTACATGAAAAGCGTAATATTTTGTTTATATCGTTAGTATTTTTCCATTATTCTCGCTCCGTCTCCTTGAACAAAAATCACAAATCGAGACGCAGTTCCGACCCTGCCAACATCAATAACAAAACCTGTCGGAGCGTAGTTTCCCTTGCAGTGGGATTCCCCTTCTGTTTCGGGAGCAGGAATGATCGCGGTCACCGTCATTGGCCGGGGAGCGCGACGAATGCGGTAAGATGGCGCCCGTTGCTCATGACGCATCGGCTGTGATGCGCGCGGCCGGTCTCCGATTCACCACTGCATTGTCCCCATGAAAATCGCCACCTGGAACGTCAACTCCCTCAAGGTCCGCCTGCCGCAAGTGCTGAAATGGCTGGAAGAAAACCCGGTCGACGTGCTCTGCCTGCAGGAAACCAAACTCACCGACGACAAGTTCCCCGCCGCCGAGATCGCGGCCGCCGGATACCTGGTCGAATTCTCGGGTCAGAAGACCTACAACGGCGTGGCCATCCTGTCGCGCCATCCAATGACCGATGTGGTCAGGAACAATCCGCTCTTCCCCGACGAACAGCAACGCATCATCGCCGCTACCATCGAGGGCGTGCGCTACGTCTGCGCCTACATTCCCAACGGGCAGTCGCTGGAGTCCGAGAAGTATCCCTACAAGCTGAACTGGCTGGCCGCCCTGCACGAATGGCTGGCGCAAGAAAAGGCGAAGAACCCGCGCCTGGCCCTGCTGGGCGACTACAACATCGCCCCTGAGGACCGCGACGTGCACGACCCGGTGGCCTGGCAAGGCCAGGTGCTGGTGTCCGAACCCGAGCGCGACGCCTTCCGCAAGCTGCAGGCCCTGGGCCTGACGGATGCCTACCGCCTCTTCGAACAACCGGAAAAAATGTACAGCTGGTGGGATTACCGCCAGATGGGCTTCCGCCTCAATCGCGGCCTGCGCATCGACCATATCCTGCTGTCCGAAGAACTGGTGCCACGCTGCACCGCCTGCGTCATCGACAAGGTGCCACGCAAGTGGGAACAGCCTTCGGATCACGCGCCCGTGATTGCCACGCTGGCGGACTGATGTCGGTGCAGGCTGCTCACAAATTATTTAAATGATGTAAATGATTTATATCATTTACGCAAAAACTTACTGAGCGCCACCCTCGGGTGGCGTTTGTTCTTTCTTGTTGCGCATGTTCTTCTCGAACTGCACATCCAGCTTGCTCACGCGCCTGGCCTTCTGTGGCCCCTGGGCGTTGACGAAGGTGACGAAGTCATCCAGCTCCATGGCCTCGTTGAGCTTCTCCAGCGGCTGGCCGGGCAGGCGGCGGGTCAGGATGAAGCGTTCATCGGAGGTGCGCAGCATCGAATACTCGCGTGATTCGGTGCGGCTGTTCAGGCGCTCGATGGCGCTGGCGGCGCGGGTCGATCTCATCCTTGCGCCTCTTGCAGCTTGAGTTGCCAGTATCCGACGTCGATCCAGCGGCCCATCTTGTAGCCCACTTCCGTGAAGACACCGCATTTCACGAAACCCACACTCTCATGCAGGGCCACGCTGGCCGGATTGGGCTGGGCAATGCCGCCGATGACCAGGTGTACGCCCAGGGGCTTCAACTGCGCAATGAGCTCACGATAGAGCTGCTTGCCGATGCCCTTGCCGCCCGCATCGTGACGCAGGTAGACCGAGCTTTCCACCGAATGCCGGTAAGCCGCACGGGGCTTCCACTTGCTGGCATAGGCGTAGCCCAGTACCTGGCCCTGTTCTTCAAACACCAGCCAGGGGAAATCGGCCTGCACATCGGCGATGCGCGCGGCCATGGCCTCGGCGCTGAGTGCTTCGGTCTCGAAGCTGATGACAGTGGTCTGTACGTAGTGGTTGTAGATGTCGCAGAGGGCGGGAGCATCGGCAGCGGTGGCCGGGCGGATGGAGGAAGACATGGACAGGAAGGGATCGAGGAAAATCGGAAGCCCTCAGTGTAACCAAATTATGCCGGGCGCGGCGCCCCTGCTCCGCTGCAAGCGCACCGCCCCGTGGATGACCGCCGCCCGCCTCAGTCCCTGATCACTGCGCGAACCTGCTCCAGTGCGGCCGGATCTTCAATGGTGGGCAGATCGCCCGGGTCGCGCCCTTCGCAGATGGACTGGATGGCCCGACGCAACAGCTTGCCCGAACGCGTCTTGGGCAAGCCGCTGACGAAGAACACCCGCGCCGGCCGACCCACCGCGCCGATCTGCTTGTCGACCACGCCCATGATCTCGGCTTCGAGCGCACGGCGTCGTTCCGGGGTGGCCATCGCATCGGCCTGCTTGGGGATGGCGAAAGCAATCGCTACCTGGCCCTTGAGCTTGTCTTCCACGCCGACCACGGCCACTTCGGAGACATTGGGATGGCTGGAGATGCTCTCCTCGATTTCACGCGTGCCCAGCCGGTGTCCGGCGACGTTGATGACGTCATCGGTGCGACCCAGGATGAAGTAGTAACCGTCCTGGTCCTTGATACCCCAGTCGAAGGTGGAATACACCTCGCGCGGCAGGCTGCGCCAGTAGGTGTTGACGAAGCGCTCATCGTCGCCATAGACCGTCTGCATGCAGCCCGGCGGCAACGGTCCCTCGATGGCGACCACGCCCTTTTCTCCGGCGGCGCAAGGCGCGCCGGTGGCTTCGTCGAGGATGGCCAGGCGATAACCCGGCATCGCTACGCCCGGACTACCCAGGCGCGTGGGCTTGTCGCTGATACCCTTGGCGATCGAGATGATCGGCCAGCCCGATTCGGTCTGCCAGTAGTTGTCGATGACCGGCACCTTCAGGGCGCCCGAAATCCAGCGCGACGTCGTTTCATCCAGGGGCTCGCCGGCCAGGTAGAGCGCCTTGAGCGAAGAGGTATCGTAGCGCTCCATACATTCCGGCGGCTGCTTCTTGAGTACGCGGATGGCCGTCGGCGCGGAGAACATGCGGGTGACCTTGTACTTCTCGACGATGCTCCACCAGATGCCGGCATCGGGACGAATCGGCAACCCCTCGTAGAGCACGGTGGCCATGCCCGCAATCAGTGGGCCATAAACGATGTAGGAATGGCCGACCACCCAGCCTATGTCAGACGTGCAGAAGTAGGTTTCCCCGGGCTTGCCGCAGAAGATGTGCTGCATGGAGGATGCCAACGCCACCGCATAACCGCCCACGTCGCGCTGCACGCCCTTGGGCTTGCCGGTCGTGCCGGAGGTATAGAGGACATAACTGCACTCGTTCGATTCCAGCCAGGCCACCGGCACCGGCTGATCCAGATGCTGCTGGCGCAGGGGCGCATAGTCAACGTCGCGCCCTGCCGTGCGCGCCATGTCGGCCAGGCCGCGATCGACCAGCAGGACCTTCTGCGGCTTGTGCTGCGCCAGGTGGATCGCCTCGTCCAGCAAGCCCTTGTAGGCAATGACCTTGCCACCGCGTGAACCGGCATCGGCCGAGACGATCAGGCTCGGCTGTGCATCATCGATGCGCGAGGCCAGGCTGTTGGAGGCAAAGCCGCCGAAGACCACCGAATGCACCGCGCCAATGCGCGCACAGGCCAGCATGGCAAAGACCGCCTCGGCGATCATCGGCATGTAGATCAGCACCCGGTCGCCACGCTGCACCCCCAAGGCCAGCATGGTGGCGGCCATGGCCTGGACTTCGCGATGCAGTTCGGCGAAATCGTAGACGCGCTCGGTGTTGGTTTCCGTGGAAATGGCGATCAGTGCGGCCTGCTTGGGTCGCTCGCCAAGGTGGCGGTCCACCGCGTTGTAGCAGAGATTGGTGGTGCCGCCGATGAACCAGCGCGCAAAGGGGGCCCGGGAATAATCCAGGGTACTGGTGAAGGGCTTGTTCCAATGGATGCGCTGCGCTTCTTCCGCCCAGAAGGTCTCGGGCTGATCGATGGAACGGCGATAAAAATCCTCGTACTGCATGACGTCTCCTCATGTCTCTCGAATTGGACAACCGCTGCAGACCTTGCGCGGCGTGGCCCGCAGGGTGATGGTCGCGTGGCTCTGAGGCATGTACAGCGGCATCTCTGCCATGCGTGGCCCTCATGCGACGGTGAAACCAGTCTTGCACCTGAATCTTACGAGCGGCTGAATCGGCAGCATCGACGCGCCATCACGGCTGATACAGATCAAGTGCAACAACGAAAAAAGCGGGAGCGTTGTCGACGGCATGAAGCCGTCAACATGACAAGGGAGGAGCAAACGTGAGGTGGAAAGAAAGCGCCGGCGTCAGGCCATCACGACGGCGCAGCGCCAAGGCTTCAGCGTGTGCGGCAGTCGTTGGCCAGTTGCTGCCCGATCTTGGAATTGAGCAGCATGGACTTCGACGGGATCTGGATCCACACCAGGCCTTCGCCCTTGTTCTCCAGACGCACTGCACCGGTCGAGGTACTGACCGGGTTCATCATGTAGCTGCTGCCCTTCCACACCAGCGTGACCCCATCGGTGACGCGGCCATCCATGCGGATTTCCACCTTGTTGCCCATCTCACAACTGAAGGCACCGGTCTTGAGCTGGGTCGCCCAGGTCGGCTGCGTGGCCGCCGGCGATTGCAGCAATTGCGGCAGCAGTGGCTTGGTCTCGGTGACGGGCACCGGCGTGGAAGAACAGGCCGACAGCGCAACGGCAACGGTGGCGGCCAGGCAGAGGGATGTCAGGGGCAAGGCGCAAGGACGGCGGGAAACGATGGCAG
Source organism: Herbaspirillum sp. FG34 (assembly GCF_057809315.1). Lineage (NCBI taxonomy): Bacteria > Pseudomonadati > Pseudomonadota > Betaproteobacteria > Burkholderiales > Oxalobacteraceae > Herbaspirillum > Herbaspirillum sp. FG34. Next base: position 43,032 of record NZ_JBMDJS010000019.1, read on the forward strand.
CAATCATCGGATGATCCATGGAGAGTCAGAGGTGGACGCAGAGGCGGAAAAGATCCGCCCGCATCTTAACAAGATATTGCGACTGACTCGACCATATGTAACGCTTGTTACAAATCGGCCTGATCGCCCGGGTCGGCCCGCCCCGTCTCCTTCGCCGGGGAATGGGGCGACCGGCACACGCCGGCCGCCGCTCCCTTCTTCTTGCTGCTCCCTCTCCCTCTCCCTCTCTTGCTCCTTGCTCCTTGCTCCTTGCGCCGCTGTACCTGCCAGCCTTACTTGCGCTTGCTGATCGGCACGAACTTCAGATCTTCCGGTCCCACGTAGTTGGCCGAGGGGCGGATGATCTTGTTGTCGATGCGCTGCTCGATGATGTGCGCCGCCCAGCCCGAGGTACGGGCAATGACGAAGAGCGGCGTAAACATCGCGGTGGGCACGCCCATCATGTGGTAGGACACGGCCGAGAACCAGTCCAGGTTGGGGAACATTTTCTTGATGTCCCACATGACCGTCTCCAGACGCTCGGCGATGTCGAACATCTTGGTCGAACCGGCTTCCTTGGAGAGCTTGCGTGCCACTTCCTTGATGACCTTGTTGCGCGGGTCGGAGATGGTATAGACCGGGTGACCGAAACCGATCACCACTTCCTTGTTCTCGACGCGACGGCGGATATCGGCCTCGGCCTCGTCCGGATTGTCATAGCGCTTCTGGATCTCGAAGGCCACTTCATTGGCGCCGCCATGCTTGGGGCCGCGCAGGGCGCCGATGGCGCCGGTGATGGCCGAATACATGTCCGAACCGGTGCCGGCGATGACGCGACCGGTGAAGGTGGAGGCATTGAATTCGTGTTCCGCATACAGGATCAGCGAGGTGTGCATGGCCTTCTCCCAGGCCGCCGAGGGCTTCTCGCCATGCAGCAGGTGCAGGAAATGGGCACCGATGGAATCGTCGTCGGTCTCGACCTCGATACGGTTGCCGTTGTGGCTGTAGTGGTACCAGTACAGCAGCATCGAACCCAGCGAAGCCATCAGGCGATCGGCGATGTCGCGCGCACCGGGGGTGTTGTGGTCATCCTTCTCCGGCAGCACGCAGCCCAGCGCGGAGACGCCGGTACGCATCACGTCCATCGGATGCGAGGCGGCCGGCAACCATTCCAGCGCTGCCTTGACGTTGGCCGGCAGGCCGCGCAGGGCCTTCAGCTTGGCCTTGTAGGCGCGCAGTTCGGCAGCCGTCGGCAGCTTGCCGTGCACCAGCAGGTGGGCGATTTCCTCGAACTCGCAGCTATCGGCCACGTCGAGAATGTCGTAACCGCGATAGTGCAGGTCATTGCCGGTCTTGCCGACGGTGCACAGGGCGGTGTTGCCGGCAGTCACGCCGGAGAGGGCAACGGACTTCTTGGGCTTGAAACCTGCGGCTTGTTGTTCGCTCATCGTGTTCTCCTCGTATTCGGGATGGGGTGACAATGCTTTGTCGGAAGGGGCTTACTTGTTCTTCTGCTGGGCAAACAGCGCATCGAGGCGCTGTTCGTAGCTGTGGTAATCGATGCGGTCATAGAGTTCCATGCGGGTCTGCATGGTATCGACCACGTTCTTCTGCGTACCATCGCGGCGGATCGCCTGGTAGACGTTTTCAGCGGCCTTGTTCATGGCGCGGAAGGCCGACAGCGGATAGAGCACCAGCCCCACGTCGGCATCCTTGAGTTCGTCCACCGTGAACAGCGGAGTCGAACCGAACTCGGTGATGTTGGCCAGGATCGGTACCTTCACCGCATTGGCGAACTGCTTGTACATGGCCAGGTCGGTGATGGCTTCCGGGAAGATCATGTCGGCACCGGCCTCGACGCAGGCCACGGCGCGCTCGATGGCGGCGTCCAGCCCTTCCACGGCCAGCGCATCGGTGCGCGCCATGATGACGAAGTTCTCGTCGGTGCGGGCATCCACGGCGGCTTTGATGCGGTCTACCATTTCCTGCTTGCTGACGATTTCCTTGCCGGGACGATGGCCGCAGCGCTTGGCACCGACCTGGTCTTCGATGTGCATGGCGGCGGCGCCGAACTTGATCATGGACTTGACGGTCCGCGCCACGTTGAAGGCCGAGGCACCGAAGCCGGTATCCACATCCACCAGCAGCGGCAGGTCGCACACGTCGGTGATGCGGCGCACGTCGGTGAGCACGTCGTCCAGATTGGAAATGCCCAGGTCAGGCAAGCCCAGCGAACCCGCCGCCACGCCGCCGCCGGACAGATAGATCGCGCGGAAACCGGCGCGCTTGGCCAGCAGGGCGTGGTTGGCGTTGATCGCGCCGATGACTTGCAAGGGGGATTCTTCCTGGACGGCCTGGCGGAACGCTGCGCCTGCGGAATGGAGAGCCATGGTGGACACCTTCTCGATGAGGTTGGAATGTGGAAAGTCTGGACCAACTGCGTCACTGCTTGACTGCGTAAAGCGACAGGCGGACGTGAGGCACACCCGTCCTGCGACATTTGCGTTCACCATTGCAACGGCCGTGCCATCGCAGTGCAGCATCCGATGGCAAGGGCCCCGAAGAAACCTTCATATCGCCTGAAACCCCCGTCAAACAAGGCTCGCCACCGGACGGGGCGGGCTCGCCCCGGGCTTGCGCCGGAGCTGCCAGCTTGATCTGGCACAAGCATCCATGTTTCATCAGTGTTACATTGACGTTTCACCGAAACACACTGAACGCCCACCATGAAACGCCCTGCCCCTGCTGACCGCCTGGCCGACAAACCCGTGATCTGGACCGTGTCCGTGTCGCGCCTGTCCGAACTCTTCCGCGACATCACGCTGGAATTCGACGGCGTGGCCGATATCGAGCCCATTCATCTCGGTTTCGACGAGGCCGTACGCGCCATCCGCGAGCGCCTGGCCAGCGAGCGCTGCGATGTGGTGATCTCGGCCGGTTCCAATGGTGCCTATCTCAAGAGCCGCCTGCCGGTACCGGTGGTGGTGGCGCGCGCCAGCGGTTTCGACGTGATGCAGGCGCTGGCCCGCGCGCGGCAGATCAGCGCGCGCATCGGGCTGGTCACCTATCAGGAGGCGATGCCGGCCCTGAGCGAGTTCCAGCAGATGTTCGGACTGGACATTGCCCAGCGCACCTATGCCACCGAGGAAGATGCGCGCGCCGTGGTACAGGAACTGAAAGCTGGCGGCGTGCAGGCGGTGGTCGGGGCCGGGCTCATCACCGACCTGGCCGAGGAAGCGGGCATGCAGGGCATCTTCCTCTACTCCTCGGCCACGGTGCGCCAGGCCTTTGAAGATGCGCTGGAACTGGCGCGCCTGACGCAACTGGAAAGCTCGCGCGGCCCCAGCCTGCCGGTGGCAGACAGTCTGCGCGCACGGCATCACCTCAAGGACTTGCGCGGCGACTCGGCGGTCATGGAAGCGGTGCGCCAGTCCATTACGCTGTTTGCACGTTCGCCGGCCAATGTACTGATCCAGGGCGAGACCGGCAGCGGCAAGGAACTGGCGGCCCAGGCCATTCACCGCGCCCATCCGCGCATGCAGGGCAAGACCCAGGCCGCGCATCCGTTCGTGGCCATCAATTGCGGGGCGCTGGCCGAATCGCTGCTGGAATCCGAACTGTTCGGCTACGAGGAAGGCGCTTTCACCGGTTCCCGTCGGGGAGGCCGGGCCGGGGTGTTCGAAGCGGCGCATCGTGGCACCCTGCTGCTCGATGAAATCGGCGAGATGCCGCTGCCGCTGCAAACGCGACTGCTGCGCGTGCTGGAGGAGCGCGAGGTGGTGCGCGTGGGGGGTACGCGGCCCATTGCGGTCCAGGTGCGCATCATCAGTGCCACCCATTGCGACCTGGAAGCGCGGGTGCGGGAAGGCCGTTTTCGCGCCGACCTGTATTACCGCCTGAGCGTGCTGCGCCTGCAACTGCCGCCCTTGCGCGCGCGCCGTGAAGACATTGCGGCGCTGGCTGAATGGCATCTCAAACATGCGCTGGCCGCACTCGATGCGCGCCCGCATGCCAATCTGGGCGCGGAAATCCTGCGCTGCGCGCCGCTGCTGTGCGCCTATGACTGGCCGGGCAATGTGCGCGAACTGCGTAACCTGATGGAGCGACTGGCGCTGTTCCTGGCTGCAGAACCCTTGCAGGCACTGACGGCGACGCTGATACAGCGGGTCGCACCGGAGCTGGCCACAGCAGCGCAGCCGCTGATCATGGACGCTGCACAGACGCCGCCCTCTCATGCCCTGACCACCACTGACCACGCACCCGACACCGACTCCATCCACGCCGCACTGCGCCGCTTTCGTGGCAACCGCGCCGCGGCCGCGCGTCACCTGGGCATCAGTCGCACGACCTTGTGGCGCAAGCTCAAGGAGGTCGAGGAGGTCGAAACGTCAGCACGGCAGTGAGCTTCGGGTCAGCGAAACGAGAAAATGATTTCGCAGAATCGCGCCCATGTCCTGCCTCCTGATAATCCCCCGCACTGCGCCTTGACAGTGCCGCATCGCCCCGCCTATGCTCGCCCGCTGTAACGGCTGCGGCCGTCACGCGGAGCCCACAACCATCCATATACAGCCAGGCAGCCGTCTGCCCCGCCAGGGTCGGAACGGCGTGCTGCTCCTCCATCCACGTATCCATCAGGGAGTCTCCATGACCAGCAATACCGCGGCGCCTGGCGCCGGCACCACGCATCCGCAAGCGCGGCGTGCGATCATCTCGTCCTCCATCGGCAATGCGCTCGAATGGTTCGACATCCTTATCTATGGCGCCTTCGCGGTAGTCATCGCCAAGCAGTTCTTCCCCACCGGGGATGACAACGTCTCGCTGCTGCTGACCTTCGCCACCTTCGGCGTGTCCTTCTTCATGCGTCCGCTGGGTGCAGTGGTGCTGGGTGCGTACTCCGACCGCGCCGGTCGCAAGGCCGCGCTGATGCTGTCCATCATGCTCATGACGGTGGGCACCGCCATGATCGCCTTCATGCCCAGCTATGCCAGCATCGGCATGCTGGCACCGGCCGGCATCGCACTGGGCAAGATGATCCAGGGCTTCTCCGCCGGTGGCGAGTTCGGCAGCTCCACCGCCTTCCTGGTGGAACACGCACCGCACCGTCGCGGCTTCTTCTCCAGCTGGCAGGTGGCCAGCCAGGGCATCAGCCTGCTGCTGGCCGCCATCTTCGGCGCCGTGCTCAACAACATGCTCACACCCGAGCAGTTGTCCTCCTGGGGCTGGCGCGTGCCCTTCATCTTCGGTCTGCTGATCGCCCCGGCCGGCATCTACATCCGTCGTCACCTGGATGAAGCGCCCGAATTCAAGGAATCCAGCGAGAAGACCGACGCGCCCCTGCGCGACACCTTCACCCACCAGAAGATGCGCCTGCTGATCGGTACCGGCAGCGTCATCATGGCCACCGTCTCGGTGTACCTGTCGCTGTACATCCCCACCTATGCCGTCAAGCAGCTGGGGCTGCCGGCCTGGTCCTCGTTTGCCGCGATGTCGGTGGCCGGCCTGATCATGTTCATCGGCTCGCCACTGGTGGGCAAGTTCTCCGACAAGATTGGTCGTACCCCCTTCATGATCACCAGCAGCGCGCTCTACATCGTGCTGACCTATCCGATGTTCGTGTTCCTGACCCACTCGCCGGGCTTCCTGCAACTGCTGTTGCTGCAGACCGTCATCGGTGTGCTCATGACCATGTATTTCGCCGCGATGCCGGCACTGCTGGCCGACATCTTCCCGGTGGCCACGCGCGGCACCGGCATGTCGCTGGCCTATAACATCGCCGTGACCATCTTCGGCGGCTTCGCCGGCCTCATCATCACCTGGTTGATCGACTTCACCGGCGACAAGCTGTCGGTGAGCTACTTCGTCATCTTCGGCGCGGTGCTGAGCCTGATGGCCACCGTGGCGGCGCGTTTCGTGTTGCGTCTGCGCTGATGCTTCGCATCGTCGCGCAAATGATATAAATCGTTTACGAAGCGCCCAATAAAAATGGCCTGGATCTCGCGATCCAGGCCATTTCCTTTTTTATGGCCGCCGCCTCTTCCCCTTGCTGATCCTGCCCGCGCGGCGGCTCGCGGGCAGACCTCCCCTGCTTGATGGTTAAGTTGTGCTTCAGTCGTCTTCCGCGCCGCCGATACCCAGTTCCTGGATCTTGCGGGTGATGGTGTTGCGACCGATGCCCAGGCGGACGGCTGCGTCATTCTTGCGACCGTGGGTATGCTTCAACGCGATCTTGATGAGCGCCGCTTCGAACTGGCGACCGAGGATATCCATCACCTCGGGCTGTTCGGAGGCCAGCATCTGGGCCGCTTCCACTTCCAGCAGCGAGATCCAGTTGCCAGCCACCGCATCCACTGGCACCGCCGCAGCAGCCGGGTCGGCATACACCACCGGTGCGGCCACGGCAGCCGCCGAGGCCGGGGCGGAGACGATCTGCGCCGGTTGCGGCGCATGCACGCGCTCTTCCACCAGATCTTGCGGCAGGTCCTTGATCTCCACCGTCTGGCCCGGGGCCATCACGGTGATCCAGTTGCACAGGTTTTCCAGCTGGCGCACGTTGCCGGGGAACTCCAGCTGCGACAGGAACTGCATGGCCTGCGGTGACAGGCGCTTGGCTTCCACGCCCAGCTGGCGCGCGCTCTGCGCCAGGAAGTAGCGGGCCAGGATGGGAATGTCTTCGCTGCGTTCGCGCAGGCTGGGCAGGCGCAGACGGATCACGTTCAGGCGATGGTACAAGTCCTCGCGGAACAAACCTTCACGTACACGCTGCTCCAGATTCTGGTGGGTGGCCGCAATGACGCGTACATTGGCCTTGAGCGACTGATGGCCGCCGACACGATAGAAGTGACCATCCGAGAGCACGCGCAAGAGGCGCGTCTGCAGGTCCAGCGGCATGTCGCCGATTTCATCGAGGAACAGCGTACCCCCCTCGGCCTGCTCGAAACGGCCACGGCGCATGGCTTGCGCGCCGGTGAAGGCGCCGCGTTCATGGCCGAACAGTTCGGATTCCAGCAAATCCTTGGGAATGGCTGCGGTGTTGAGCGCCACGAAAGGCTGGCTGGCGCGCGGGCTGTGCTTGTGCAGGGCACGTGCCACCAGCTCCTTGCCGGAACCGGATTCGCCGGTGATGAGCACCGTGACATTGGATTGCGACAGGCGGCCGATGGCGCGGAACACGTCCTGCATCGCCGGGGCCTGCCCGAGGATTTCGGGGGTCTGGGCGGCGCCCTGCTCGATGTCGGTCTCGCGCAGGCTTTCGTCGAGCGCGCGACGGATCAGCTCGACCGCCTTGTCGACGTCGAAGGGCTTGGCCAGGTATTCAAAGGCACCGCCCTGGAAGGCCGAGACCGCCGAATCCAGGTCCGAGAAGGCGGTGATGATGATGACCGGGATGCCGGGGTGCTTGGCCTTGATGGTCTGCAGCAGCTCCAGGCCGGAGGCGCCGGGCATGCGGATGTCCGAGACCAGCACCTGCGGCGTGCCGTTCTGCAGCGCCGCCATGGCATCACGGGCGCTGGAAAAACTCTGCGTGGCGAGATTTTCTCGGGCCAGTGCTTTTTCGAGCACCCAGCGTATCGATTCGTCGTCGTCAACAATCCAGATTGGCTTCATAAATCACATCTTCCTGCGTTGGTCATGCTGTTAATGCTCCCGCGATCCACGGCGCTTCTGGCGCCCTGTCCGCAGCCCCCTTGGTGGACGGGAAGCCCTGCGTCCACTCGGCTTTGGCGCGCCGCCTGCGGCCATGCTCACGGCAGCGGTATAAGTATTCTGAAATCGGTACAACCAGGCCGGCTGTCGCATTCAATCACGCCCATGTGCTGATGCACGAAGGTCTGCGCCAGAGTCAGCCCCAGTCCGCTGCCACCCTCCCGACCCGATACCAGGGGATAGAAGATTCTTTCCTGGATGTCGGGGGGAATGCCCGGACCGTTATCGATGATATGCAAGTCTAGTGCCAGCCGGTATCGGACCTTGGATAGCGTCACCTGACGCGAGACGCGCGTGCGCAGGATCAGCTCGCCATCACCGGCACGGATACGGTCGGCCAGCGCTTGTGCGGCGTTGTGGACGATGTTGAGCACGGCCTGGATCAGTTGCTCCTTGTCTCCCCGGAACTCGGGAATGGAGAGGTCATAGTCGCGCTTGATGGTGAGCCCCTGCGGAAACTCGGCCATCACCAGGCTGCGCACGCGCTCGCAGACTTCGTGGATGTTGACGTCGCCGACGATGTGCGGATGGCGGTGCGGGGCCAGCAGGCGATCCACCAGGGTCTGCAGGCGGTCGGCTTCCTTGATGATGACCTGGGTGTATTCGCGCAATTCCTTCAAGTGTCGCTCGGGCAGCTCCAGCTCCAGCAGCTGCGCCGCGCCACGGATGCCGCCCAGCGGATTCTTGATCTCGTGGGCCAGGTTGCGGATGAGTTCCTTGTTGGCCTGGCTCTGGTCGAACATGCGTTCTTCGCGATCGAGCTTGAGTTGCTGCACGTTCTCGCGCAGCTCCAGCAGCACCGGCCAGTCGCTGCTGTCCAGCGGCGTGACGATGGTGTGGACCTGCAGCGGCTCGCGGTTGGCGCGTTCCAGCACCAGGTCCAGGCGCTTGTCGGCGAACTGGTGTTCGATGGCCTGGTAGAACAGCGCGGTGAGCTCCTTGCCATTGAGGAAGAGCTCCGACAGCTTCTGTTGTGAGAGTACCTTGAAGGAGCTCTCCAGCAGGTTCTCGGCGGCAGCATTGGCGTAGACGATGCCGCCGTTGGCATCGAGGATGATCACGGCCGAGGCCAGCAGGTCAAGGCCATCGAGGGAAGGAAGCGGTGTCTTCATGGGAGCATTCGTGGTGCCTGGGGTCATGTCTTCTGGCGCGCTCTGGCGCAGTCCTTGATCCGTCCTGACTAGCAATTTCCGGGCGCACTACCCGGCATGGAGGGCATGCCGGGCATAAAAAAAGGGGAAGCAAGCTTCCCCTTTTTCTCCGGATGCGGATTCGATTACAGCGAGTAGTACATGTCGAATTCGATCGGGTGCGTGGTCATGCGGAAGCGTTGGACTTCCTGCATCTTCAGCTCGATGTAGGCATCGATCATGCTGTCGGTGAACACGCCGCCACGGGTCAGGAACTCGCGGTCCTTGTCCAGGTGCTCCAGGGCTTCATCCAGCGAAGCACAGACGGTCGGGATCAGCTTGTCTTCTTCCGGCGGCAGGTGGTACAGGTCCTTGGTAGCCGCTTCGCCCGGGTGGATCTTGTTCTGCACGCCATCCAGACCGGCCATCAGCAGGGCCGAGAAGCACAGGTACGGGTTGGCCAGGGGATCCGGGAAACGGGTCTCGATGCGGCGGCCCTTCGGGTTGGCCACGTGCGGGATACGGATCGAAGCGGAACGGTTGCGGGCCGAGTAGGCCAGCTTGACCGGTGCTTCAAAGCCGGGGACCAGACGCTTGTACGAGTTGGTGCCAGGGTTGGTGATGGCGTTCAGCGCCTTGGCGTGCTTGATGATGCCGCCGATGTAGTACAGCGCGAACTCGGACAGGCCGGCATAGCCGTCGCCAGCGAACAGGTTCTTGCCATCCTTCCAGACGGACTGGTGCACGTGCATGCCGGAACCGTTGTCGCCAACCAGGGGCTTGGGCATGAAGGTCGCGGTCTTGCCGTAGGTGTGGGCGACGTTCCAGATCACGTACTTCAGGGTCTGGGTCCAGTCAGCGCGCTCGACCAGGGTCGAGAACTTGGTGCCCAGTTCGTTCTGGCCAGCGCCAGCCACTTCGTGGTGGTGCACTTCGACGGGGATGCCCAGGGATTCCAGGATCAGGGACATTTCCGAACGCATGTCCTGGAAGCTGTCGACCGGGGGAACCGGGAAGTAGCCGCCCTTGACGGTCGGACGGTGGCCGGAGTTGCCGCCTTCGATCTTGGCGCCGGTGCTCCAGGAAGCTTCTTCGGAGTCGATCTTGACGAAGGAACCGGACATGTCGGCACCCCAACGCACGCCGTCGAAGATGAAGAATTCGGGTTCCGGACCGAAGTAGGCGGTGTCGCCCAGGCCGGAGGACTTCAGGTACGCTTCAGCGCGCTTGGCGATGGAGCGCGGATCGCGGTCGTAACCCTTGCCGTCGGACGGTTCGATCACGTCACACTGCATGAAGAGGGTGGTCTCTTCCATGAACGGGTCGATGTTGGCGGTGTTCGGGTCCGGGATCAGCAGCATGTCGGAGGCTTCGATACCCTTCCAGCCGGCGATCGACGAACCGTCGAAGGCGTGACCGGATTCGAACTTGTCGATGTCGAAATGCGAAACAGGCACGGAAACGTGCTGTTCCTTGCCACGGGTGTCAGCGAAACGGAAGTCGACAAACTTGACTTCGTTGTCCTTCACCATCTTCAAAACCTCTGCGGCCGTCCTTGCCATGCGAATCTCCTAAAACGAGGAAGTAGTATAAATTGGGGTGTTGAGCCGTTTTTTTGCGACTGGATCTTTGCATTTGATACAACGGTCTTGCGCCGAACTCAGTCGCGGATGATAGCAGATTCCATGCCACCAACCTTTCAGGTGCGCCAATAATGGAATATTTTAGGGAGGGCGCGGCCATCCGGGCAGCAAGCGCGGTGCAGCACTACGGATAGATTGCATTCTTTTAGTGCATCTCGATCAAAATGCACCATAAAAATGCAATCATTTGACGAAAGCAGCAAATTGCACCAACGATGTGCGTGCGCCGTGTTGGGGCAGACTGCTTGCCGATGAGAAAGCATGCACCGGCCTGGGAAAATTGCCTAACTGTTTATATTGTTTAAAATCATTTGTCCGCTGTTCCTTCTTCTTCAGAGACTTTTCCCATGAGCAACGCATCCATTCTCAGTACTGCCGCCCACCGTGCCGCCGACGGCCATCTGCCCTACGCCGGTGCCGTGACACCGCAGGAAGCCCTGGCCCTGCTGCAATCCGATCCCGCCATCAAGCTGGTCGACGTACGCACCCGCGCCGAGCGCGACTGGGTGGGCGTGGTCCAGATCCCGCCGGCGCAACACCTGGCGGTGCAGTGGAATCTCTACCCCGAAGGCAAGCCCAATCCGCAATTCCTGGAGCAACTGCAGGAAGTCGCCCGGCCGGACGAGGTATTGCTGTTCCTGTGCCGCTCGGGCGTGCGTTCCAGGCATGCGGCCAAGCTGGCCACGGAAACGGGTTACACGCGTTGCTTCGACATTCTCGAGGGTTTCGAAGGCAACAAGGACGCCAACGGCCATCGCAAGACCATCGAAGGCTGGTGCCACGCCGGCCTGCCCTGGGTCGGGGCCTGAGACTGCACCACCTGCGCAGGCCCTTCAGGTCTGCAGGCTGCGCGCCTGCAGGGCGCTGGCCAGCGACTGCAACAGCAGGCTGATGGCTTGCTGGCCGTCGGCGTCGGCGCGCAGCGCTTCTTCCACGCAATCCAGCAAGGCCACCAGCTCCAGCCGCCCCATGGTCAGGGCCGCGCCCTTCATGCGGTGCGCAAGCTGCGCCATGCGCGCCCGGTCCCCCAGCAGGCTGGCCTGCTCCAGCGCGGCCAGATCATGGCGGGTGGTTTGCAGGAACAGCCGGTCCAGGTCCTGGCCGTATTCCTGCTCGGGCGTGGCGACCTCGCCTTCGTCTTCGGTGTCGTGATCGCACCAGAGCGCCAGCAGCCGACGAATGGCCTGGGTCTGCAGGGGCTTGGCCAGCATGCCGTCCATGCCGCTGTCCAGACAGCGCTGCACGTGCTGGGCATCGGCCTCGGCGGAAATGCCGATCAGGGGCGTATAGGGACGCTGGCGCTGCTCCTGTTCCAGACGCCGGACCTGGCGCGCCACTTCCTGTCCGGGGATGTCGGGCAGGAAGCAGTCCAGCAGGACCAGTCCATAAGGCCGCGCCCGGATGGCGGCCAGCGCACTGCTGCCATCGGCCACGCAATCGACCTGGCAGCCCAGCCGCTGCAGGCGATTCTGCATGGCGTAGCGGATGGTGACCGAATCATCAACCAGCAGTACGCCCGGTTCATTCTGCCTGGTCACTGCGCTTTCCCTCTGATGCGGCATTTACAGCTCCTTGATCTGATATTCGATCTTGAACAATTCGTTGTCACTGCGCACGCCCAGCTTGCGGAAGGCCGACTGCTTCTGTCCGCTGATGGTCTTGACGCTGCGTGCAAATTTTTCGGCGATTTCGGTCACCGACATGCCATCCAGGCAACAGCGCAGGACTTCACGTTCGCGCGGCGACAGGCTGGGCATGTCCGACAGGGTGTCTGGCGAGGTTTCGGTGCTGCGCGTACGCCGTCGCGGCGGGCGCACCTCGGGCTGGCTGCGAGTGGCCGCCTCGGCGGCCTGCATGATGGCCAGCTCGCGTGTCATGGCGCTGTTCAGATATTCACGTCCACGACTGATGGTACGAATGGCCAGGATCAGCTCGGCCAGTTCCTGCGATTTGCTCACGAAGCCGCGCGCGCCGGCCTTCATCGCCATGGCTACCGTCGCCGGGCTGCTGTGGGCCGAGGTCACCAGGATCTTGGCGCGGGGGAAACGCACACGCAAGGCGCGAATCAGGTTCAGACCGTCGATGTCATTGCTGCCCAGCGAATAATCGATGAGCAGCAAATCAGCCGGTGAGGCCCGCAAGGCCGCCATCAGCTCCCGGCTGGAGGCGAAGGCGCCGACCACCGTGAAGTCGGGCTCCTCGGCCAGGCGCTTGGCCAGGCCGTAACGAACCACGGCGTGGTCGTCCAGCAGCGCAATGCGCATCCCCGATGCCAAGGTCCATGTCATGCCCTCTCCCCCTCGAATTCTGATCATGTGAAGCTGCTGCGCTGCAGCGTCAGCTCCCCCTGGAAACCGACCCGCCGACAAAGCCGTTATTGTGGTGGAGCGGCGCCCGTCGGCGCATAAGAATCGTCTGAAAAACAGTGAGAAATCGCAGGTTTTTTATACTTTACCGCGCTTGCGGGAAGCTGACGAAGGCGTCAGCTTTGTAACACCGTGTATGAAGAGGAATGTTGGCTGCGCTACCGTGGCGTACGATGGCCATCGCTGCACTTCACGGCAGGCGCCAAGCCACGCATTACACTTTATTACAGCCCGCCTGCAGGCCCTTGACCATACTGGGCCGCAGTTCGTCTCCACTTTTTCCGATCTCCCGAGGCTCGTCGATGCCAGCGCCCTTCCAGCGTTTCCCTCTTTACCGCGCGACCTGGCTGGTGCTGGCGCTGGCGTCCTGCACCCTGGGGCAGGCCCGGGCTGCCGCGCCGGTCGCGGGTACGCTCCCGCTCTCGCAACCGGAGCGCGCCCTGCACGTGCTCAACCGCCTGGGCTATGGTCCGCGTCCGGGCGATCTGGAGCAGGTGGAACGCATGGGCGTCAAGCGCTACATCGACCTGCAGCTGCATCCCGAGCGCATCCCCTTGCCCGAAGATCTGCAGGCGCGTCTGGCCGCCTTGCCGGCCCTGCAGATGACGGCGACGCAGTTGTTTGACGATTATGGTCCGCCCTCCTTCGACCGCAGCGACAGCAAGGAGGAGCGACAGGCGGCGCGGCAACGGGCAGCACGCGAGCTGACCCCGCAGTGGCACATGGCGCGGCTGCTGCAAGCCACCGAGAGTCCGCGCCAGCTGGAAGAAGTGATGACCGAATTCTGGGTCAATCACTTCAACGTCTTCGAAGGCAAGGAGTGGGTACGCTACTGGGTCGGCGACTATGAAAAGAACGCCATCCGCCCCTATGCCCTGGGCAAGTTCCGCGACCTGCTGGGCGCGGTGGCGCATCATCCGGCCATGCTCTACTACCTCGACAACTGGCTCTCCAGCGGGGCCGGCACGCCCGGTGCGCGCGGGCGTTTCAAGGGACTCAACGAGAACTACGCACGTGAACTGATGGAGCTGCATACCCTGGGCGTGGATGGCGGCTATGTGCAAGCCGATGTGATCACCCTGGCGCGCATCCTCTCGGGCTGGACCATCGACGTGGGGGCCATGAAGGCCGGCGCCTCGCCCTTCCGCTTTGCGGCGCAACGGCATGACCCCGGCCCCAAGACCTTCCTCGGCAAACCCCTGCTGGCCAGCGGCTATCAGGAGGGCGAAGCGGCGCTGGATATGCTGGCCAGTCATCCGTCGACGGCGCGCTTCATCTCGACGCAACTGGTGCAATACTTCGTCGCCGACCAGCCCGATCCGGCGCTGGTGAACAAGCTCTCGCAAACATTCCTGGTCACCCATGGCGATATCCGGGCCGTGTTGCAGGCTCTGTTCGACAGTCCGCAATTCTGGGCGCGCAGCAACTACCAGACGCAGTTCAAGACACCGTATCAGTTCGTGGTCTCGGCCCTGCGTGCGGGCGCCATCCCGGTACGCAACGTCAAGCCGGTCAACGGCGAGTTGGGACAATCCGGCATGCCGCTCTATGGCTGGCTCACGCCGGAAGGCTACAAGTATTCGCAGGCGGCCTGGCTCAACCCGGGGGCACTGCTGCGGCGGATCAATTTTGCCGGCCATCTGGCCAGCGGCAAGTCACCGATTGCCCGCGTCGAAGGTGCGCCCGCGCCCGCCAATGCCGAGGCTGCGCCACTGGACCCGCAATCCTTGCTGCGGGTGCTGGGCCCGGCCATCACGCCCGCCACCACCGCCCAGATCGAGGCCGCGCCCGAGAATCAGCGCGCCGCCCTGATCCTGGGCAGTCCCGATTTCATGAAACGCTAAGCGCTTGAGGCTCGTATGAATCGCCGCCATTTTCTTCGTTACCTGGGTGCTGCCGGCAGCGGCGCCATCCTGGTACCGGTCGGCCTGTCCGGCTGCGCCGTCGTCCCCACCGGCGACCAGAGCATCAGCCGCAGCAGTCACGGCTCCGGCAGGGTGGCCTATGGTTCCCCTGCCCCGCGCCCGCATGCGCAGGGTGACGGTGCGCCGCGCATGGTGGTGGTGTTCCTTCGCGGGGCGGTCGATGGGCTCAACGTCGTGGTGCCGCATGGTGATCCGCTGTATTACCAGGCGCGTCCGAGCATTGCAGTGGCCCGTCCCGGCCAGGCCAATGGTGCGCTGGACCTGACCGGCTACTTCGGCCTGCATCCGGCCCTGCAGCCCCTGATGGCGTATTGGGAAAGCGGCCAGTTGGCCTTCGTGCATGCCTCGGGTTCGCCGGATGGCTCGCGTTCGCACTTCGAGGCCCAGGATTATATGGAAACCGGCACCCCCGGCCAGCACACTACGCGCGACGGCTGGCTCAACCGGATGATGGATTACCTGCCACCGGCGCAGTCGCCGCTGCAGGCCATCAACGTCGGCAGCGCCACACCACGCATCCTCAGCGGCCATCACGTCGCAGCCAATCTGCAGACCGGACGCGAGGCCACGCGTCCGAGCATGATCGACCAGCCGCGCTGGAGCCGGGTCTTCGATCCGCTGTATGGTGGCAATGATGCGCTGGACAAGGCTTATCGCGATGGCATGGCCGCGCGCAAGCAGCTCATGGCCGAGATCAACAGCCAGGAGCAGCAGATGGCCAACAATGGCGCGCCGCTGCCCAATGGACTGTCCATGGATACGGCACGTCTGGGGCGGCTGATGCGGCATGACCCGCGTATCCGCCTGGCCTTCCTCGCCGTGGGTGGCTGGGATACGCACATCGGTCAGGGCAATGGCACAGGGCAACTGGCCGGACGACTCTCGCCGCTGGCCACCGGCCTGGCCACGCTGGCGCGCGAACTGGGGCCGGCCTTCAACGACACGGTGATCGTGGTGATGTCCGAATTCGGTCGCACCTTCCGGGAGAATGGCAATGGTGGTACCGATCATGGTCACGGCAATGCGATGTGGCTGATGGGGGGCAATCTGCGCGGCGGCAAGATCTATGGTCAATGGCCGGGGCTGACGCAGACAGCCTTGAACGAAGGGCGCGATCTGGCGGTCACGACGGACTTCCGCGCGGTCTTGTGCTCACTGTCGGAGCGGCATATGCGCATTTCGGATCAGGCATTGGAGAAAATTTTTCCCCAATATGCTGCGGGTTCCAAAGGTGTGCCTCCGCTCTTTGTCTAAGACAGCGCAGCGAATTCCAGACGTAAAAAAAACCGCATCGATGGATACGGCTTTTTTCATTGGAGTATCAGCAGGCGAAGCTCACTCCGCCTCAGCAATCCACGCCGCCTGAATCGCCTCCAGAATGCGCTCTCCAGACCGATTGGGATCATCCTCGAACCCCTCCAGCTCCATCACCCAGCGATGCAGGTCGGTAAAGCGGATGGTCTTGGGATCGACATCGGGAAACTTGTCGTAAAGTTCCTCGGCAATCTGCTGGGTATCAGTCCATTTCATGTCAGTCTCCCTTGCACGGCGATGAAACCGCGCTCAGTGGTTTTCGGAAGCGTGGTTGATGGTGTACTTGGGAATTTCGACGGTCAGATCCTCTTCGCCCAGCACTACCTGGCAGGACAGGCGGGACGTGGCTTCCAGGCCCCAGGCCATGTCCAGCAGATCTTCTTCCTTGTCGGTCGGTTCTCCGAGGGTATCGAAACCTTCACGGATGACGACGTGGCAGGTGGTACAGGCGCAGGATTTTTCGCAGGCGTGTTCGATGTCGATGTCGCTGTCCAGCAGCGCATCGCACAGGGTCTTGCCGGCGGGGGCGTCGATCACCGAGCCTTCGGGGCAAAGGACCGGATGGGGGAGGATGACGATCTGGGGCATGGTGGCTCTCGTGTCTTGTCTATCGTGTGTGCAGTGTGCGGGTGAAGAAATCGCTTACGCGACTTCATCCAGTTTCTTGCCGGTCAAGGCGGCGTGGACGCTGCGGTCCATGCGCCGTGCGGCGAATTCTTCAGTACCGTGTGCCAGCGCATCGACCGCCGCCTTGATGGCGAGATGATCGCTGCCTTGCGCGGCGGCGCTAACGGCCTCGATCTGTGCTTCGATGGCCACGCGCTCCTCTTCCGACAGCAACGCGGCATCGGCCTGCAACGCCGAACGGGTAGCCAGGACGATGCGTTCGGCTTCGACCTGCTCTTCACGCAGGGCGCGGCGCTGCATGTCTTCATCTGCCGAGCTGAAGGACTCCTGCAGCATGCGGGCGATCTCGTCATCGCCCAGGCCGTACGAGGGCTTCACGGTGATGGAAGCTTCCACGCCCGAGGTCATCTCGCGCGCCGACACGGCCAGCAAGCCATCGGCATCGACTTGGTAAGTCACGCGGATACGCGCCGCACCGGCCGCCATGGGCGGAATGCCGCGCAGTTCGAAGCGCGCCAGCGAGCGGCAATCGGCCACCAGCTCGCGCTCGCCCTGCACCACGTGGATCGCCATGGCAGTCTGGCCATCCTTGAAGGTGGTGAATTCCTGGGCACGTGCGCAGGGAATGGTGGAGTTGCGCGGGATGACCTTCTCGGCCAGCCCGCCCATGGTTTCGATGCCCAGCGACAGCGGGATCACGTCCAGCAACAGCCAGTCGTCCCCCGGTGCGCGGTTGCCGGCCAGCAGGTTGGCCTGCACGGCCGCGCCCAGTGCCACCACCTTGTCGGGGTCGATATTGGACAGCGGATTGGTCTTGAAGAACTCGCCCACCGCACGGCGGATGTGCGGCATGCGGGTGGCACCGCCGACCAGGACCACGCCGTCGACGTCTTCCACGGTCAGGCTGGCGTCGCGCAGTGCCTTGCGCACCGGGGCCATGGTCTTGGCCACCAGATGCTGGGTGATCTCGTTGAATTGCGCAGCGGTGATGGACAGGTGCACTTCCTCACCGGACTTCAGGACCGCATCGATCTGTACTTCTTCCTTGCTGGAGAGCAGCTCCTTGACTTCGCGCGCCTTGACCATCAAGAGGCGCGTGTCTTCATCCGACAGCGGCTGCAGCTGGGCTTCGTGGCTGATCCAGCAGAACAGGCGATGATCGAAATCGTCACCACCGAGCGCCGAATCGCCGCCCGTGGACAGGACTTCGAACACGCCGCGGGTGAGCTTGAGGATGGAAATATCGAAGGTGCCGCCGCCCAGGTCATAGACCGCGAAGATGCCTTCGGAGGCATTGTCCAGACCGTAGGCAATGGCGGCGGCCGTCGGTTCGTTGAGCAGACGCAGCACGTTCAGACCGGCCAGTTGCGCCGCATCCTTGGTGGCCTGGCGCTGGGCATCGTCGAAGTAGGCGGGCACGGTGATGACGGCGCCCAC
The DNA here is from genome assembly GCF_057809315.1 of Herbaspirillum sp. FG34. NCBI lineage: Bacteria > Pseudomonadati > Pseudomonadota > Betaproteobacteria > Burkholderiales > Oxalobacteraceae > Herbaspirillum > Herbaspirillum sp. FG34. The sequence continues at coordinate 61,157 of NZ_JBMDJS010000019.1, forward strand.
CAGATCGTCGCCCAGGGCATCCTCGGCGGTCTGGCGCAGCGTGGCCAGGATCTGGGCCGAGACTTCCACCGGGCTCTTCACGCCGGCCACGGTCTTGATCTGCACCATGCCGGGCTGGTCCTGGAAGTCGTAGGGCATGTTCTCGGCGTGGGCGATGTCCTTCAGGCCACGGCCCATGAAACGCTTGACCGACACGATGGTATTGCGCGGATCGATGGTTTGCGCAGCCTGGGCCTTGTAGCCGATGTGGGCATGGCCATTGGGCAGGTAGCGCACGATCGAGGGCAGCAACACGCGGCCGTCGTCATCGGCCAGGACTTCGGGAATGCTGTTGCGCACGGTCGCCACCAGCGAATTGGTGGTACCCAGGTCGATGCCGACGGCCAGACGACGCTGGTGCGGCGCGGTGGACATGCCCGGTTCGGAAATCTGCAGTAAAGCCATAGGATGTGGACTCGTCGTGGAGCGTTGTAGCGATGTGACTCGCTGTTATTCGGGTAAGGCCATCCGGATGCCCAGGCCGATGAAGGCACAGCCTGCCAGGCGATTCAGATGGACGGAAGCGCAGGCGCGACGGCGGAACATGGCGCCGACCGCGCCGGAAAACAAGGCGATGGCGCTGAAGATGACGAAGGCCTGCGCAATGAAGACCAGCGCCAGGACCAGCATCTGCAAGGCTTCATGCCCGGCTTCGCGTTGTACGAATTGCGGCAGGAAGGCGATGAAGAACAGCGTCACCTTGGGATTGAGCATGTTGGCCAGCACGCTTTGCCAGTAGATGCGACGCAGCGGCACGGCGGCAGCGCCCTGCCCGTCGGCGGACAGCGCAATGCCGGCCGAGGCCGAGCGCAGCGTGCGCACGCCAAGATAGGCCAGGTAGGCCGCACCCGCATATTGCAGGGCGTGATAGGCCGGCGGATACGCCTTGATGAGCGCAGCAAAGCCCAGCACGGCCAGCAGCGTATGAAAGATCAGTCCGGAACAGAAACCGGCTGCAGCCACCAAGCCGGCCTTGCGCCCTTGGGCGATGCCGCGCGTGAGTACGTAGAGATTGTCCGGACCGGGGGCCAGGGTCAGCGTCATCGCCGCCAGCAGGAACAGGAACAGATCAGGCATGGAGCATCTCCGGTCAGCCTTCGATCAGGGCGAAGGCATCGCCGATCTCGGCACCAAACTTGTCGAGGAACATCAGCTGGCGCACCAGCTTGCCGGCAGCGGCGTAGTCACCGGCATCGAGCAAGGCTTCGATGCGGGCGATCTCGGCCTTCTTCTCTGCCAGCAGTGCGGTATTGAGTTCTTCGAGGGCATCGATGTCCTTGCCGGCCTTGGCGTCATCGAGCGTCTCGCGCCATTCCATCTGCTGCATCAGGAAGGCCGGCGCCATGGCAGTATTGGATTCGGTCTGCAGGTCCACGCCATGCAGCTCGCACAGATAGCGGGCACGCTTCAAGGGATTCTTCAGCGTCTGGTAGGCCTCGTTGGCGCGGGTGGCCCACTGCATGGCCACGCGCTTTTCGGCATCGCTGGCGTGAGCGAACTTGTCCGGATGCGCCTGGCTCTGCACGCGATGGAAAGCCTGCTCCAACGCCTTCAGGTCGATGGCGAAACGTTGCGGCAGCTGGAACAGGTCAAAGTGGTTTTGCATGTCTGAAAAATAAAAAGCCTGTCGAACTGCAACAGGCTTGGCACATCAGGGACGGCATACGGTGACAGGGTCAAGCCCGGGCGGGAGCAATCACACGGCTGTCACGGTATCGGCTAAGCACTGACCACGCACCGCAAAGCCGGTGCGACGGCATCGACAAGGATCCGACTCTGCAGATCAGATGCGGAAGCTTTCGCCGCAGCCGCACTCGTCCTTGACGTTGGGGTTCTGGAACTTGAAGCCTTCGTTCAATCCTTCGCGGGCGAAGTCCAGCTCGGTGCCGTCGATGTAGGGCAGGCTCTTGGGATCAACAAAGACGCGCACGCCATGCGACTCGAAGACGGTGTCTTCGGAGGATTGTTCATCCACATACTCCAGCTTGTAAGCCAGGCCGGAGCAGCCGGTGGTGCGCACACCCAGGCGCAGGCCGATGCCCTTGCCCCGGCGCTCCATGTAGCGGCTGATGTGTTTTGCTGCCTTCTCTGTCAACGTGATTGCCATGATGCTTGCCTTACGAAATCGAAAACCGCGAGTACCGCTGTCGGAAAAAGGCCGCTCAGGCAGCCTTCTGTTCCGCGCCGTGCTTGGCCTTGTAGTCCTGCACGGCAGCCTTGATGGCGTCTTCGGCCAGGATGGAGCAGTGGATCTTGACCGGCGGCAGCGCCAGTTCTTCAGCGATCTGGGTGTTCTTGATGGACAGCGCTTCGTCCAGGGTCTTGCCCTTGACCCATTCGGTCACCAGCGAGGACGATGCGATGGCCGAACCGCAGCCATAGGTCTTGAACTTGGCATCCTGGATGACGCCATCGGCGCCGACCTTGATCTGCAGCTTCATCACGTCGCCGCAGGCCGGTGCACCCACCATGCCGGTGCCCACGGTCTCGTCGCCCTTTTCGAAGGCGCCGACGTTGCGGGGGTTTTCATAGTGGTCGAGTACTTTTTCGGAATAAGACATGTTCTTTGCTCCCTAGATGATGGTTTCGGCCATCGCCCCTGCCCTGCTGCGGCTGCTGGCGATGGCTGGCAGAATCCTGGTTTAGTGGGCCGCCCACTGGATGGTGGACAGGTCCACGCCGTCCTTGTACATGTCCCACAGCGGGGACAGCTCGCGCAGCTTGCCGACCTTGCTCTTGATCAGCTCGATGGTGAAATCGATGTCTTCCTCGGTGGTGAAACGGCCGATGGTGAAGCGAATCGAGCTGTGCGCCAGTTCATCGCTGCGACCCAGGGCGCGCAGCACGTAGGACGGCTCCAGACTGGCCGAGGTGCAGGCCGAACCGGAGGAGACGGCGATGTCCTTGATGGCCATGATCAGCGATTCACCTTCCACGTAGTTGAAGCTCACGTTCAGGTTGTGCGGCACGCGATGATCCATGTCGCCGTTGATGTAGGTCTCTTCGATCTCTTGCAGGCCCTTGGCCAGGCGGTCGCGCAAAGCACGGATGTGCGCCAGTTCAGTGTCCATCTCTTCACGTGCCAGGCGGAAAGCTTCACCCATGCCGACGATCTGGTGCGTGGACAGGGTGCCCGAACGCAGGCCGCGCTCGTGACCGCCGCCGTGCATCTGCGCTTCGATGCGCACGCGCGGCTTGCGGCGCACATACAAGGCACCGATGCCCTTCGGACCGTAGCTCTTGTGAGCCGAGAAGCTCATCAGGTCGACCTTCCAGTTCTCCAGATCGATCTTGACCTTGCCGGTGGCTTGCGCCGCATCGCTGTGGAAGATGATGCCCTTGGAACGGCAGAACTCGCCGATTTCCGGCACCGGCTGGATCACGCCGATTTCATTGTTCACCAGCATGACCGAGACCAGGATGGTATCCGGACGCACGGCGGCAGCGATCTGCTCGACGGTGACCAGGCCATTGTCCTGCGGCTGCAGGTAAGTAGCCTCGAAGCCCACGCGCTCCAGCTCGCGGAAGGTGTCCAGCACCGCCTTGTGCTCGGTCTTGACGGTGATGATGTGCTTGCCCTTGGACTTGTAGAACTGCGCCGCACCCTTGATGGCCAGGTTGTTGCTCTCGGTGGCGCCAGAAGTCCAGATGATCTCGCGCGAATCCGCGTTGACCAGTTTGGCGACTTCTTCACGCGCTTCTTCCACGGCCTTTTCAGCGGTCCAGCCATACATGTGGCTGCGCGAAGCGGGATTGCCGAACTGCTCGCGCAGGTAGGGAATCATCTTGTCGGCCACACGCGGATCGACCGGAGTGGTCGCCGAGTAGTCCATGTAGATCGGGAAGTGCGGAGCCTTGATGGTCTCCAGCAGGCTTTTTTCCAGGGGTGCGTTCATAAGGTCCTTGCTCCAAATCAGGCTGCGGCTTGCGGGCGGTGCATCACCACCACGCTCTGCGAGTCGGCGGCACGGTGTTCCGCCGGCTTGGGTTCTTTTTGCTGGTCGACCAGATCCTGGAGCGATACCGAATCCAGGTATTCGACCATCTTTTCGTTCAGGGTGGACCAGAGTTCATGTGTCATGCAGCGTGCGCCGCCGGGATGCGCGGCGCTGTGGCAGTTTTCCTTGCCACCGCACTGGGTTGCATCCAGGGGTTCGTCCACGGCGATGATGATGTCGGCAACCGACACGTCGGCCGCCTTGCGGGCGAGATTGTAACCACCGCCGGGACCCCTCACGGACTCGACGATCTGGTGACGCCGCAATTTGCCGAACAACTGCTCCAGATATGATAAAGAAATTTCCTGGCGCTCGCTGATGGCCGACAGCGTGACAGGACCCTTGCCCTGGCGCAGGGCCAGGTCAATCATCGCAGTCACGGCAAAACGGCCTTTGGTGGTAAGACGCATGAAGTTCGCTCCAGAAACAAATGCACCGGCGGGGCCGGTTACCCTGAATTCCCGAATATTTGAGTCAAGTATAGCAAACCCGAGTAATTCTGTCAGGTACCCTCCCTTTTCCTTCATATCGCCGAAAAGCTGGCCTGGCGCAAAGCGCATGAAAATTCCGCCGAAACTTGTCTGACCTCTTGCGTAAAGTGCGTTACCCTGAGGGCTACGGCTGGTCCTGGCGTCGTCGCTGCTTATCGATCTGGTAAGATGGCGCGACAATGTTCACCTCGCCTGATGCGGACCGACCACAAGCATTGACAAGCCGGTCCGCCAGCGCTCCCGAGAAATAAACCGATATGGATGTTAGCGACACCCCCAATCCGCTGCTGCGCCCTCGCCGCAAACCCCAGAGCCTGTCACAGGAAGTCGTGGCGGCGCTGTCGGCGATGATCAGCAGCGGCAGTCTCAAGCCCGGCGACAAGCTGCCCACCGAATCGGAGATCATGCAGACCCAGGGGGTCTCGCGTACCGTCGTGCGCGAAGCCATCTCGCGGCTACAAGCCGCCGGGCAGGTGGAGACGCGCCACGGCATCGGCACCTTCGTACTGGAGGCCAAGAAGGGCTCCAACATCAACATCGACCCGGCCACCATCACCACCATGCGTGACCTGCTGGCGCTGCTGGAGCTGCGCATCAGCCTGGAAACCGAAACTGCGGGCCTGGCCGCCTCCCGCCGCAGCGATGCCCAGTTGCAGGAGATCCGCGAGGCGCTGGACCTGTTCCACGCCAACCAGAAAAGCGGTGGCGATACCGTGGGACCGGACTTTCGCTTCCACTTCGCCATCGCCAATGCCACCGGCAATCGTTACTTCATCGAGATCATCAGCCATCTGGGCATGGGGGTGATCCCGCGCAAGCGCATCAATACCGCCGAGCTGGCCCATGACCAGCAGGCCAGCTACCTTGAGCGGGTCCAGCGCGAGCATGAAGACATCTTCGAGGCCATCGCCCGAAGCGACGCCGAAGCGGCGCGCGCGGCCATGCGCAATCACCTCACCAACAGCCGCGAGCGCCTGCGCCGCGCGCAGCAGGAAGCCGAATCGGGCAGCACCGGCAGCGCCTGACCCACCGGGCAGGGGCCGATCCGGGCATCTCCGGTCGGCCCGCTCCTTACCGCAGTCCCTTCCATCCTCCAGCCATCGTCCGGCAATACCGCCGACAGCGCCCGGCCTCGTCCCCTTCCGCGTCGGCAGCACCTGCCCTCTCTCTTCCTGCACCAGCGCAAAAGCTCAGAAGAAATTGCTGGCTTTCTGAAATCTTATGTTGTACGATGACTGATATCCTAATCGGATACAAGAAGATCAGAGACAACAATCAACACACTTGCCTCGTTTTCCAACCCATTCCTAACGGCGTCGAGCGAAACCATGTCCCAGTACACACCCCAAGACCTCAAACAGATCCTCTCTTCCGGCCTGCTGTCGTTCCCGCTGACGGACTTCGACGAGCAAGGCGATTTCCGCCCCAAGACCTACATCGAGCGCCTGGAGTGGCTGGCGCCGTATGGCGCGAGCGCCCTGTTCGCCGCTGGCGGCACGGGTGAGTTCTTCTCGCTGGTTCCGGGTGAATATTCGGACATCATCCGCACCGCCGTCGACACCTGCCGTGGCAAGGTGCCCATCATCGCCGGTGCCGGCGGTTCCACCCGCGCCGCCATCGCCTATGCCCAGGAAGCCGAGCGTCTGGGTGCGCACGGTATCCTCTTGATGCCGCACTACCTGACCGAAGCCAGCCAGGACGGTATCGCTGCCCACGTGGAAGCGGTCTGCAAGTCGGTCAACTTCGGCGTCATCATCTACAACCGCGCAGTCTGCAAGCTCAACGCCGAGACCCTGCAACGCCTGGCCGACCGCTGCCCCAACCTGATCGGCTTCAAGGATGGCGTCGGCGAGATCGAACCGATGGTGCATATCCGTCGCAAGCTGGGTGACCGTTTCACCTACCTGGGCGGCCTGCCGACCGCTGAAGTCTATGCCGCCGCCTACAAGGCACTGGGCGTGCCGGTGTATTCCTCGGCCGTGTTCAACTTCATCCCCAAGACCGCCGTCGAGTTCTACGAAGCCATTGCCAAGGAAGACCACGACACCGTCGGCAAGCTCATCGATGACTTCTTCCTGCCCTACCTGGCCATCCGCAACCGCAAGGCGGGTTATGCGGTGTCCATCGTCAAGGCCGGTGCCAAGATCGTCGGCCACGACGCCGGTCCGGTCCGCACGCCCCTGACCGATTGCACCCCGGAAGAGCACGAAGAACTGGCCGCCCTGATCAAGAAGCTGGGTCCGCAATAAGACTCACCTGATCCGACCGGCAGCAACAGGGAGGGGGCCGCAGGAAACTGCGGCCCCCTCCCCTTTTTACGTGAGATGAAGGAAAGTGCAGGCCCCTGCCGAAAAAAAACCTCCGTAGCCGAAGCGACGGAGGTTTTCGTGAAGGGAAATGCCAAAACTCAGAACTCTTCCCAATCCTGTGCATCGTCCTTGATGCGGCTGCCTGGCGCCGGTGGCGTGGCCTTGGCCGGTTTGGCGGGCGGCAACTTGGGCGCCGCCTTCGGTGTGACTGCAGCGGACGGCGCGGCGGGCACGGCAGGCGCAACCGGTGCAACCGCAGCCGAGGGCGGCGCCATCGGCGCCGGACGCGGCTTGGCTACCGGGCTGGCAATCTGGTGCGCATCGATCTTGAAGATGCTCACCGCGCCCACCAGGTTGGTGGCCTGGGCCTGCAGCGATTGCGCCGCAGCCGCTGCCTGTTCCACCAGAGCGGCGTTCTGCTGGGTCACTTCATCCATCTGGGTGATGGCGCGATTGACCTGTTCGATGCCGGTGCTCTGCTCGCGGCTGGCCTCGGCGATCTCACCGACGATGTCGGTCACGCGCTGCACGCTGGTGACCACTTCGCTCATGGTGGCGCCGGCCTGCTCCACCAACTGGCTGCCGGCTTCAACCTTCTCCACCGAATCATCGATGAGCGACTTGATCTCCTTGGCCGCCGCCGCCGAACGCTGCGCCAGCGAACGCACTTCCGAGGCCACCACGGCAAAGCCGCGGCCCTGCTCACCGGCCCGGGCGGCTTCCACCGCTGCATTCAGGGCCAGGATATTGGTCTGGAAGGCGATGCCATCGATGACGCTGATGATGTCGACGATCTTGCGCGAGGAATCATTGATGGCCTGCATGGTGTCGACCACCTGCGAAACCACTTCCCCACCCTTGCTGGCGGTGGAGGAGGCCGAATGCGCCAGCTGGTTGGCCTGCAGGGCATTGTCGGCGTTCTGCTTGACGGTGCCGGTCAGCTGTTCCATGGAGGCGGCGGTCTCTTCCAGGGAGCTGGCCTGCTGCTCGGTGCGCGAAGACAGGTCCATGTTGCCGGCGGCAATTTCCTTGGCACTGGTATCGATGCTGTCGGAACTGCTGCGCACGCGGCCCACGGTGGTCAACAGCGCCTGCTGCATGCTGCGGATGGCCGAGAACAGGCGGCCAATCTCGTTGTTGTTCTTGACATCCACCTTGGTCGTCAGGTCGCCATTGGCCACCAGGTCCAGCAGGTGAACGGCACGGTTGAGCGGCGTGAGGACGATGTTGCGCAGCATGAAATGCACCCCGATCACCAGGAACAGGGCGCCGATCAGACCGGCGACCACCAGCCAGACCACCATGTTGTATTCGTGCTGGCGCTCGCTGGCGGCGGTGTTGTTGAGATCCATGGCCCGCTTCTGGAACTGGTCCAGCGCCTTGGAGAAGCGCGCTCCGGCCGGATTGATCTGCTTGTCGTTGAGCTCCGAATACGCGGCGGTATCGCCCGCCTTCAACTCACCGGCGGCCTTGAGCAGCAGGTCGGAGAGTGCGCGCGCCGATTCGATGAGTTCCTTCTTCACCGCCGGCTCCTCGCCGGCCAGCTCGGACATCTTGCTGAACTCCTCCACGTACTTGAGGCCACGGTCATAGCTGGTCTGGGCGCTCTTGAGGGCGCCCTCGGTGACGGCCGGATCGTTCTTTTCCTTCAGATTGGCATAGGCGCGCGTGAGCGCAGAGCGTGTGCGCGTGGTGTCCTTGTAGGCGTCATTGATGACGATGACATGCTCGGCGATCTCATGCACATATTCCGTGGCCTGGTTGGCCCGACCCAGCGCAAAGATCCCCACGCCGGCCCCCACTACGATCATGCATGAAAACAGCGCAAGCGCGCTCATCAGGCTGAAGCGAACCGTCAGATTCCGCATTCCCTCTCTCCGCTTAATATTTGTACAACAACAAATGAAATGAACAACCTGGCGCAGACGATACAACAGCGAGGCACGCTTCATATCGGCGGCAAACTGACCAAAACGGCCCCAATTCCCGGTTAGGGCACTCGGCAAACAGGTGCTTGCGTATTGTGCAACGGCAACACCGGGCACTGGCTGTCCTGGATCAAGCCGGCTTCATATGTGACGGCAATCATGTGAAAAAGCTTGTCGGATTTACCTCCGACAAGCTCAAAAAACAACATATTGACGGTTTGAATGCTGAAGAAATCAGCAACCAGGAATCAGGGGGCTGCCGGCAGGTCGATGATCTCGACCCAGTTCGGGTTGCGCCCGAGGGTATAGCGGAAGAGCGGGGTCAGGGCGCCGCTGTCATGGTTGATGGCGTAGCTGGTCAGTCCGGCCTTCTGGCCGACCGCCAGCAGATAGCGCCCCTGCGGATCGATGTTGAAGCCACGCGGCTGGGTTTCGGTGGGGATGTTGAGGATGCGCGTGAGCTTGCCGCTGGCCAGGTCCACGCGATAGCCGGTGAGCGTATTGGAGGTACGCTCGCTGGCATAGAGGAAGCGGCCATCGGGGGTCAGGTGCAGGTCGGCCGCCGCCAGCTGCTCGCTGGTCTTGAAGCCTTCCGGCAAGGCCGAATCACTGCCCTGCAGGGTCAGGGTCCCGGCGCGACGGTCATAGGCGTAGGTGTTGACGGTGGCATCGAGCTCATTGGTCGAATAGACGAAACGCTGGTCCGGCGAAAACACGAAGTGGCGCGGCCCCGCACCGGCCTTGGTGGCCACGGAGGGCGGCGTATTGGGCGTGAGCGCACCGGTGGCCGCATCGAAGCGGTACTGCAGGATCACGTCACTGCCGAGGTTGCTGGCGAAGACGAAGGCATTGGCCGGATCGACCTGCACCGAGTGGGCGTTCTTCCCGGTCGGGATCACTGCCAGCGGCGGTGCCTGCACGGTGCCGTCGCTGGCGATCGCATTGACCGAGATCTTGTTGCCCGAGTAGGACGCCGCCAGCAGATAGCGGCCGCTGCGGTCGGTGGCGATGTTGGCCATGTTGTCGGCCAGCGGCGCCTTGGAAAGGACCTTGAGCTTGCCGCTGCGGGGATCGATGGCATAGCTGACGACCGAATAAGGCTGGCCTCGCAGGGAGGCATACAGGAAGCGGTGGTCCGGGCTGATGGCCAGCGGCATCACGGTGCTGCCGGTCTCGACCTGCTCGATCAGATTGACGCTGCCGTCGCCATTGAGCCTGAGCACATAGATGTCCTGGCTGTCGGCGTTGGAGACATAGGCCACGGTGGCCGCATGGGCGTAGCCGGTGGCCAGACTGAGGGCGGAAGTGGCGATGAAGGTGGCAAGACGGGAAGAGGATGTGGAAATAAGGCTGCTCATGCGGTCTCCTGGCGGATCAACGTTGTTGTTGGTATGTGAACGGAAAAAAAAGGACCCGCAAGCAGGTCCCAAGGGAGGATGGCATCAGGTCACCGGCGCCGGGTTGAACAGGGTCAGTGCGTTGTGCAGCTTCCATTGTTCGGCCCAGGTGCGCTTCTTGCCGCTGGCCACGTCCAGCATCAGCTGGAACAGTTCCCAGCCGACCTGTTCGATGGTGGCTTCGCCGCTGGCGATGCGTCCGGCATTGACATCCATCAGGTCATGCCAGCGTCGCGCCAGATCGTTGCGGGTGGCGACCTTGATGACCGGCACGGCCGCCAGGCCATAGGGCGTACCACGGCCTGTGGTGAAGATATGAAGGTTCATGCCGGCGGCCAGCTGCAAGGTGCCGCAGATGAAGTCGGAGGCCGGGGTGGCGGCGTAGATCAGGCCCTTCTGCTGAAGTTTGTCGCCCGGCGCGAGCACGCCCGAAATCGGGCTGGAGCCGGACTTGACGATGGAGCCCATGGCCTTCTCGACGATGTTGGCCAAGCCGCCCTTCTTGTTGCCGGGGGTGGTGTTGGCGCTGCGGTCCACGCCGCCTTGCTTCAAGTAATTGTCGTACCAGTCCATCTCGCGGATCATGGCCTGGGCCACTTCCTCATTGACGGCGCGCGAGGTCAACTGGTCGATGCCGTCACGCACTTCGGTCACTTCCGAGAACATCACCGACGCCCCGGCGCGCACCAGCAGGTCGGTGGCAAAGCCCACCGCCGGATTGGCCGTCACACCGGAGAAGGCATCGCTGCCGCCACACTGCACACCGACCACCAGGTCCGAGGCCGGGCAGGTTTCGCGACGGCGCTTGTTCAGTTCGGTCAGGCGTGCCTCGGCCATGGTCATGATGGAATCGATCATGGAGTTGAAACCGACGTGTTCCGCATCCTGCAGGCAGACCACATAGGGTTCACCGGCCTTGTGGATGGGGATCATGTTTTCCGGCAGCAGGCGGTTGGGCTGGAGCTTTTCGCAGCCCAGGCTGACCACCATGGCCTGGCCGCCGAAGTTGGGGTTCAGGCTGATGTTGCGCAGGGTGCGGATGGGAATGCCGGCATTGGGGGCATCGATGGCCACGCCGCAGCCGTAGGTATGCTCCAGCGCGACCACATCTTCCACGTTCGGATACTTGGGCAGCAGCTCGGCGCGGATGCGCTTGACCGCATGTTCCACCACGCCGGCCACGCATTGCACGGTGGTGGTAATGGCCAGCAGGTTGCGCGTGCCCACCGAGCCATCGGCATTGCGGTAGCCCTCGAAGGTATAGCCTTCCAGCGGCGGCTGCGGTGCCGGTTTCCTGGTGGCGATGGGCAGGTTGTCGAGTTCGCGCGCCGGCGGCATCTGCACCAGCGATTCCTCGATCCAGCTGCCCTTGGGAATATCACGCACGGCATAGCCGATGGCCACGTCGTAGCGCACGATGGCTTCGCCCTGCTTGAGATCGCGCAGGGCGATCTTGTGCCCCTGGGGCACACGGTCGACCAGGGTCAGACCGTCGGGGAACACGGTGCCGGCGGGCAGGCCGCCGTCATTGACGACGATGGCGACATTGTCAGTGTCGTTCATCATGATGTAACGCGGAGTGAATGCCTGGCTGGCGACGGTATCGGTGCTCATGCTAAGTCCCAAAACGACAGAATGCTGCAATTGAATGGAAAAGGCGGCCACTGCCGGAGCGGCCGCCGACAAGGCGGATCAGGCGTCCTTGAGTTCGACGCGCTTGATTTCCTTGACGATCACAAGATAGCTGATCACGGTCACCAGCGCATTGATGCCCACGAACACCAGGGCACCGGCGAAGGAACCGGTTTGCTTGACGATGTAACCGATCACGATGGGGGTGGTGATGCCGGCCACGTTGCCGAACATGTTGAACAGGCCACCGGACAGGCCCACGATCTGCTTGGGTGCGGTATCGGCCACCACGGCCCAGCCCAGCGCGCCCACGCCCTTGCCGAAGAAAGCCAGGGCCATGATGCCCACCACCATCCACTGCGCCTCGACGTAGTTGCACAGGATCATGGTCATCGACAGCAGCATGCCGCCCACGATGGGGATCTTGCGCGACCAGGTGACCGACATGCCGCTCTTGATGAGACGGTCCGAGATCAGGCCGCCGACCACGCCGCCGATGAAGCCGCACACCGCCGGGATCGAGGCCACGAAACCGGCCTTGAGAATGGACATGCCACGCTCCTGCACCAGATACACCGGGAACCAGGTCAGGAAGAAATAGGTAATCACGTTGATGCAGTACTGGCCGATGTACACGCCCAGGAGCATGCGGTTGGACAGCAACTGGCGGATATATCCCTTACCCTTGGTGGAGGGAGCGGCGACCTTCCTGTTGTCCATGTCGACCAGGCCGCCACCGGATTCGATGTGCTGCAGTTCGGCCTGGTTGATGCGCGGATGATCCTTGGGGCTGTAGATGACCCTGCCCCAGACCATCGCCAGCAGGATGCCGACCACGCCCATGACGGTGAAGACGTGATGCCAGCTGTAGCTGTGCACGATCCAGGCCATCAGCGGCGTGAAGATCACGGCTGCGAAGTATTGCGCCGAATTGAAGATGGCCGAGGCGGTGCCGCGCTCCTTGGTCGGGAACCAGGCCGCGACGATGCGACCATTGGCCGGGAAGGACGGTGCCTCGGCCAAGCCCACCATGAAGCGCAGCAGGAACAGCGCGATCACGGCCGAAGCCGTGCTCATCCAGGTCACACCGGCCTGCAGGAAGGTGAAGAAAGACCACAGGGCGATACTCCACATGTAGATCTTCTTGGAGCCGAAGCGGTCCAGCAGCCAGCCGCCCGGCAGTTGTGCCAGCACGTAGGCCCAGCTGAAGGCCGAGAAGATGTAGCCCATGGTCACCGGGTCCAGCGACAGTTCGGTCTTCATCGCCGACCCGGCGATGGACAAGGTGGCACGGTCAGCGTAGTTGACCGTGGTGACGACGAACAGCAGGAACAGGATCAGATAGCGGATGTGGGTGGGCTTGACCGCCCCAGCGCCGCTGGTGGTGTTGCTTTGCGCCAATTGAATTCTCCAGGTCTCTCGCCATCCATGCCGCCCACCGGCTGCGCACAGACGCCGCGGGAACACGGACGTACTGGCGTGGAGCCTGCTGGGCGGGTCTCTTGGCGTATTGTTGTGCTTTGAATAGGGTTGTTATAAGACGTCATACAACAGCAAGCGCAGTATAGCAGGACGCCAACCGGACGCAAGCGCTGAATGCGCCCGGTACGATGGTTCTCGTGCGGTGGGCATGGAGCTATTGCGTCGGGGCGGGGCGTTGTATGACCTGTCCCTTCGCCGCGCTGACGAAGCGGCGCGGCGCAGGTATCATGCGCGGACTCTTCATTTCGCCAAGATTTCCCATGACACCCTCTTCCACCATCTCGCGCGGCAATTCCGCCTGGCTCAAGCCGCTGTTGTTCGTCCTGGTGGCCGCCATCGGCCTCTATTACGTCAAGTGGTCGCCCTACTATCTGAAATCCTTCGTGGCCGCCGACAAGCACAGCATCGGCGCCTCCATCCTGGGCAATGCACCGGCCGCACCGTGGTCGGCGGCGCTGGAATATGCCGGCGTCTACTTCCTGGCCATCTGGAAAGCCGCCGTACTGGGCGTGTTGCTGGGCTCGCTGGTGCAGGTGCTGGTGCCGCGCGACTGGCTGCTGCGCGTGTTCGGCCGCGCCGGCCTGGGCTCGACGCTGCGCGGCGGGCTGTTCGCCCTGCCGGGCATGATGTGCACCTGCTGCGCCGCCCCGGTGGTGGCGGGCATGCGCCGTCAGCAGGTCTCGGTCGGCGCCGCGCTGGCGTTCTGGATCGCCAACCCGGTGCTCAATCCGGCCACGCTGGTGTTCATGGGATTCGTACTGGGCTGGGACTTCGCTGCGCTGCGACTGGTGGCCGGTGTGCTGCTGGTGGTGGGCGTGTCGCTGATCGCGCAGCGCGTGGCGCAAGCCGAAACACTGCCGCAGGCGGCACTGGATGCGGTGGCCGCTGCCGAATACGAACCGATGGATGATGGACGTCACTTCCTGGTCCGCTGGGCCAGCAAGCTGTGGCAATTGTTCTGGACCACCATGCCGGTCTACATCGTGGTGGTGCTGGCGCTGGGCGCAGCGCGGGTGTGGCTGTTCCCGCAGGTGGATACCGGCATGGGCAACAGCCTGCTGTGGATCGTGGCGCTGGCGGTGGTGGGCACGCTGTTCGTGATTCCCACGGCGGCCGAAATCCCCATCGTGCAATCGATGTTGTCCCTGGGCATGGGCGTGGGCCCCGGCGTGGCGCTGCTGATGACCCTGCCCAGCATCAGCCTGCCTTCGCTGCTGATGCTGCGCACCTCATTCACGCCCAAGGTACTGACCACCGTCACGCTGCTGACCATCCTGATCGGCGCGGTCAGCGGGATGGTGGCCGTGGTGCTGCTGTAATGCTGTAAGCAGGCTCAGGGACGATACTGCCGCAGGAAGTCGACCACCTCGGTCTGCTTCCCTGCGAAGAGCAGGCGCGAGCCTTTGGACTCGCGCTGGAAGGCATAGATGGGATCGTAGTATTCGGCCAGCAAGGCATCGATCCAGGCACGGTGCAAGTCGACCACACCGTCTTTCTCCTGGCGCGCCAGCGCGGTTTCCATCATCTGCAGCAGGCGCCGGTAGCGCTGGTCGCCCAGGCGCTTGACCAGCTTGCCGAGCGCGGCCAGCAGATGAGCGCGATAGCGCTCGAAACCGTGGCGCGAATCCAGCGCCAGATATTCCTCGCACAAGCCACTGACGTAATCGCGCAGGATGCGCTCCACGCGCCCTTCCCGGCTGTCCTCCAGCCACACCATGGGCAGGTTCTGCATACGCTCGTGCAAGGCCAGCGGCAAGGCGCAGGCGCCGATCAGGCGACTCTCGTCTTCCAGCGCGAACCAGTGGTGACCTTGCGCCTGCAATTTGATGAGGGCAATGGCCAGGCGGTGTTCGAAGTCGATGGGCGCAGGCTGCGGGCTGGCGCGCTTGCCGAAACTGGAGCCGCGATGATTGGCGTAGGCTTCCAGGTCCAGCGCATTGTCCAGCTGCAGCAGCACGTCGGTCTTGCCGCTGCCGGTCATGCCCCCCACCACCACGAAGGCGCATTCGGCCAGAGCCTGGTCGATGGCTTGCATCAGGAAGTGCCGCAGCGCCTTGTAGCCGCCGGCCACGCGCGGATAGGCGATGCCGGCCTCACTGTTCAACCATTGCTGGGTGATCTGCGAGCGCAGCCCGCCCCGGAAGCAGTACAGGCAGCCTTGCGGATGCGCCCGTGCAAACTGCGCCCAGGCGGCGATGCGTTCCTCCTTGACTGATCCGCTGACCAGTTGATGGCCCAGTTCGATGGCCGACTGCTGGCCCGCTTCCTTGTAGCGCAGGCCGACCTGATGGCGCTCGCTATCGTTCATCAGCGGCAGGTTCACGGCAGTCGGAAAGGCGCCCTTGCCGAATTCCACCGGCGCCCTTGCATCCAGCATGGGCGTATCGGCGAGGAACAGTTCGCGGCTGGGCTGCAGATCGGCCATCAAAGCACCTCGACCGCGTAACGCTGTCGTTCCACCAGTTCGCCGATAGGCGCCAGTTCCAACCCCAGCGCAGCGGCGGTGGCGAGGAATTCCGGATTGGCTTCGGGCCGCACTGCCACCAGCAGGCCGCCGCTGGTCTGGGGATCACACAGCAGATTCTTCTGGGCTTCGCTAAGCGGACTGATCTTGCTGCCATAGCTCTCGACATTACGTCCGGTACCGCCCGGCACGCAGCCTTCGGCCAGGTAATAAGGTACTCCCGGCAGGCTGGGCACCCGCGCGTGCTGGATGCGTGCGCTCACGTCGCTGCCGTCGCACATTTCCACCAGATGGCCCAACAGGCCGAAGCCGGTCACATCCGTCATCGCAGCCACGCCCGCCAGCTTGCCGAAGCGGCTGCCGGGCTGGTTGAGCTGGCACATCCAGTCGCGTGCCATGCCGACGTCTTCAGGGCGCAGCTTGCCCTTCTTTTCGGCGGTGGTGAGGATGCCGATGCCCAGCGGCTTGGTGAGGTACAGCAGGCAACCGGCGCTGGCGGTGTCGTTGCGCTTCATGTGGCGCTTCTCCACCACACCGGTCACGGCCAGGCCGAAGATGGGTTCCGGGGCATCGATGGAATGACCACCAGCCAGCGGGATGCCGGCCGCATCGCAGGCCGCGCGGCCACCGCGCACGACTTCGCGCGCCACTTCCGGCGGCAGCACGTTGACCGGCCAGCCGAGGATGGCGATGGCCATGAGCGGATCACCGCCCATGGCGTAGATATCGCTGATGGCATTGGTGGCGGCGATGCGGCCGAAGTCGAAGGGATCATCGACGATGGGCATGAAGAAATCGGTGGTGGAGACCACGCCGCGCTCGTCATCGATGGCATAGACGGCCGCATCATCGCGGGAGGCATTGCCGACCCAGAGTTTGGGATCGAGATGCTGGGCGCCGCTGCCGGCCAGGATGACGTCGAGCACCTGCGGTGAAATCTTGCAACCGCAACCGGCGCCATGGCTGTATTGGGTCAGACGAATCGGGTCGCTCATGGGAAAGTCCTGGCTGATCGGGGGGATGCCGATTCTAGCAGCGATTGCGGCGCCGGGATGGGCCCAGGTCTCTGAATGGGCAGCCGGTCAATCACGACAGGCGTTCCAGCACCTCAGCGCAGCGAATCACTTGCAGGCCGAGATCTTCAGTCACCTCGTCACTGCCTTCGTATTCAAAGCCATTGCGAACATCATGCGCCCGTGCGAGCAAGCGCCAGACGTCGGGACCGACCTCCAGCGTGTGAGGCAGGCACTGGAACAGCACATAGCGGCTGGCGAGAACGCATACGCCGCGCTGTAGCCGAGGAGGAAACGGCCGGATAATGAAAGACCTGGTGCCGAGGCATCTTTGAGCCGATCCCGGCCACTTTGGAGATGGGTATCGATTTCGGCCGCCGAAGGAGGCTCCGGCTTCAGTTGCCCCAACCTGAGGAGATTTTCAAGCTCATTGCGCCCCATCCTGTGCTCCGATCAATTCGATTTTCGGACCAGCCATCACGGAAACCAGAAAATGATTCCGTGCCGCGATCTTTTTCCGGAATTCAGCGGGGCGATACACCGTCAGGGAAATCTTCCTGCCCAGTCTTGCCTCCAGCGCCACCAGCTCGGGGTAGAGATCGGCACTGCCAAGGTCATCCGCCAGCACCAGCAAATCAATGTCACTGGCCGCCGTATCCAACCCCTTGGCAACCGAGCCATAAAGGAAGGCGCGCTCGATGCGTTCCGAAAAAGGCAGCAGCATAGCCTTGATGGTATCGGCGACGCCAAAGGTCTTGCGAATAATGGCGCTCAGTTCCGAAAAAATTGGAGAGTCCGGATTGGGCTTGTAGAGCAAGACGCGCCCCACCTCTTCCCGCAGCAACAGGCCGGCCTCGGTCAATTTGCCAAGCTCGCGCTGAGCCGACGCAGAACTGATGCCGGTGCGGCTCATCAGTGCGCGCAGGTGCATCCCTTCCGGCCGCAGGAACAGCTGGCCGAGAATGGCTTGGATGGATTTGGAGAAAAGGGCGTCACTGAGGGTGCTCATGCGCTCAATTCTAGCTCAACTGCGCTAAATTTGAGCACAAGCAAGCAGAGGTGATGCCTGGCAGGGCCAAAAACAAAAAAGCCCCGCAAGGAACTTGCGAGGCTTTCGTATTCTGGCTCCCCGACCTGGACTCGAACCAGGGACCTGCGGATTAACAGTCCGTCGCTCTACCGACTGAGCTATCAGGGATCAATTGAGGGCGCGATTATGAACGATTTTTTTCAGATTTACCAGAGTGTAAAACGAAAATTTTTTACATCGTTCTGCATCGTGGCGGCATAGCCCTGCCGCTCTTTTGCGCGAGACCAAACAGCAGCCTCACACTAATTGAAAAGGCCCCGCAATCACTTGCGAGGCCTTCGCATTCTTTGGCTCCCCGACCTGGACTCGAACCAGGGACCTGCGGATTAACAGTCCGTCGCTC
>NZ_JBMDJS010000002.1:0-467009 GCF_057809315.1 Herbaspirillum sp. FG34
GGCTGGTGCGGCTGTCCTCGATGAAATAGCGCAGCCGCTGCGGCGGATGGTCGGGGTCCATGGGCACATAGGCCGCGCCTGCCTTCATGATCGCCAGCAAGGCCAGCACCATCTCTTGTGAGCGTTCCATGCACACGCCCACCCGTTGATCACGCGTGAGGCCCTGTGCCATCAGCCACTGCGCCAGGGCATTGGCGCGGGCGTTGAGCTGGCCGTAATCGAGCACCTGCCCGGTATGCGGTACCCGCAAGGCGGGCCGCTCGGGGTACGCCTTTGCCTGTGCTTCGATCACCGCCAGCACGTTGCCGGCCTCATGGACTTGCGCATTGCGCGACAAGGCCAGCATTGCCGCCTGTTCAGCCCGGCTGTGCCAGGCCAGTTCGGCCAGCGGACGGTGCAGATGTCCGGCCAATTGCAACAGCAGTGACACCGTCAGGTCCCGCAATGCCTGCGCGCTGGCGGGCGCGATGCGCGCGGTGTCGTAGCGCCATTCCAGTTGCAGCCGTTCGGTCAGCGTGGCAATCAGGGTCAGGGGGTAATGGGTCTCTTCGCGGTTGTGCAGCACCTCCAGACGCAGGCCCTGCTGCTGCTCGGCCTGCAAGGCCAGATCCAGCGGATAGTTCTCGAATACCAGGATGCTGTCGAACAGCGATTGTCCGGCATGTCCGGCCCAGGTCTGGATGTCGTAGAGCGGCGTGCTGTCAAACTCGCGCACGGCCAGATTGCTGGCCTGCAGCCGCTGCAAGAGAGTCTGTAGCGTCATCTCCGGTTGCAGGCGGGTCACGATGGGCAGGGTATTGATGAACAGGCCCAGCAGATTCTCCGCTCCTTCCAGTTCGTCGGGACGGCCTGCGACGGTTGCACCGAAGATCACCGTGGACTGGCCACAATAACGGGCGAGCACCAGGCTCCAGGCCGCTTGTACCAGCGTGTTGAGAGTGCACTGATGTTCGCGTGCGAAGCTCTGCAGGTGCGCCGTGGCCAGCAAATCCAGCGTGGCCTGGCAACTGCCCTGGCCCCGGCCCGGCTGCCGCAGTGGCGGCAGGCTGTTGACCAGGCTGGTCGGGCCTTCGACGCCAGCCAAATGAGCGCGCCAGAATTGCTCGGCACTGCCACGGTCCTGCTGCTGCAACCAGGCGATGTAGTCGCGATAGCGCAGCGTCGGCGCGGGCAGAATCGCGCCCCGGTAAAGTCGCAGCACTTCGCCGATCAACTGCTGGCTGCTCCAGCCGTCCAGCAGCAGGTGATGGCGGGTCCAGATCAGGTGATGCACCTGATCGTCCACCCGCACCAGACTCAGGCGCATCAGCGGCGGATGCTGAAGATCGACGCCGCGTGCGTGTTCGGTGGCAGCCAGCGCCTGCAGGGCGCAATCCAGATCGGGGCGCTGGCGCCAGTCGTGTTCGTCGATGGTCAGCGCGGCGTCTCGGGCCACCCATTGCAGCGGCTGGTCGCCCTGCATCAGGAAGCCGCTGCGCAGAATGTCATGACGGTCCAGGACGGTCCACCAGGCCTGGCGGAAGCGTTCTACATCGAGGCGGTGCAGACGCACCTGCAACTGGTTGAGATATGCGCCGCCTTGTGGCGCCAGCAGCGCATGGAAAAACAGACCAGCCTGCATCGGCGAGAGCGGATAGAGATCGGCCACGCGTTCGGCCGGCAGGCTCTTCATCAAGTGGTCGAGCTGGGGCTGTTGCAGGCGCGCCAGCGGGAAATCCGATGGCGTGGCCAGACCGCTCACCCCGGCGCAATGGGCCAGCAGCGCACGCAGGTTCTGCAGGTATTGCTGCAGCAACGCGGCGATGTCGGCCTGCTGGTGCAAGGCACTGCAATACAGGCACTCCAGATGGAGTTGACCATCGGTGACCAGGGCCGTGAAGTCCAGCAGGCAGCGCCGCAGGCTGGCCGGATCTCGCTCCAGGTCGGCTTGCGCCGCCGTGCGGGGCAGCATCTGCCAGCCGGAGGTCTCGGGCAGCGCATCGAAGCGCCCCAGATAATTGAAGCTCACCTGCGGCTGCAGACCGCCCTGCCCGCTCTGACTGCGCCACAGACCATAACCCTGCCCCTGCCCGGGCCACTGGCGCAGTTGCTCCTTGGTCTGTGCCAGCAGGATGCCCGGTGCACTGCTGGTGACCGTCAGTTGCACCGGACAGAGCGCCGTGAACCATCCCACGGTACGGCTCAGATCCGGTGCTTCTCCTGCGGCACCGGGCAACTCTTCGCGGCCGTGCGCTTCGAGCTCGATGAGGATGCGATCGCGCTTTGCCCACTCGCACAGTGTCTGGGCGGCAGCGGCCAGCAGGATGTCGTTGATGCGCGTGCGATAGGCGGCGTGGGCCGGACCAAGCAGGAAGGTGGTGCTGTCGTGATCCAGCACCACGGCTTCACGTGCGCTGCGGCCGATGGTATTGGTGGCGCGCATGCCCACGCCATGCGCCGGCGTGCAGGGCAAATCCTCATCACCGGTCGACGCCAGAGCCTCCCAGTGCGCCTGCTCCGCCGTACTCAGACGGGCCGCCGCCACTGCGCCGGCCCAGGCGCTGAAGCCGCTGCTGCTCGCGGGTGGCGTCGTGCCTTGCAGCAGGTTCAGCAGATCCTCCAGCAGAATGCGCCAGGACACGCCATCGACTACCAGATGATGCGCGATCAGCACCAGCATGCCGCGCGACTGACGCGGCTGCGTGAGCCACAGCACCCGCCACAGCGGCCCCTGTGACAGATCGAGACTGCGCTGGGCGGCTGCAATCGCCGCCGCCTGCGCCGCTGCGTCGGCCACGTGCCGGACGTCGAAGCACTGGCCGGCATGCGGCGCCACCGTTTGCCGCCAGACACCGTCGTCGCTACGGTGAAAGCGCAGACGCAGCGCCTCATGCAGACGACCCAACTGGTCGACGGCATGGTGCAGGCGATCGACCGGGGTATCGGCCGGTCCTTCCAACTGCACACTCTGGTTCCAGTGCGCCGGCGGCTGCGCGTGATGCCGGAAGAACCACTGCTGGATCGGGGTGAGCGGCCATGAGCGCGGGCCTTCGGTCGCCGCTGCCGGTGCAGCCGCGGGTGCATTGCCCTGTCCCTCCAGCGGTAGCGCCAGCGCGGCGACGGCGGCCAGATCCTGGGTCTGCATCAGCTGACGCGGCGTGATACGCCAGCCGGCCTTGCGCAGACGGGCAACGATCTTCAGCGTCAGGATGGAGTCGCCGCCGAGGGCGAAGAAATTGTCATGGCGGCTCACCTGAGCCACTCCCAGCACTTCTTCCCAGATTGCCGCGATCACGCTTTCGACGCCCTCTTGCGGACTATCCTCCCCGGACAGTCCGGTGCTGTGCTGGCTGCCCTCCTGCGGCAGCGGCAATGCCTTGCGGTCGATCTTGCCATTGGTCGTCAGCGGCAATTGCGCCAGCGGCACGAAGTGGGCCGGTACCATGTAGTCGGGCAGTTGCGCCGCCAGGGCGTGGCGCAGGGCCACCGGATCGGCGCTGCCGACCACATACGCGCACAGCTGCAGACGTTGCTCGGGACCCGGCAGGGCCAGTACTTCGGCCGCGCTCACGCCCGGCTGGGCGCGCAGGACCACGGCGATTTCCTGTGGTTCGACACGGTAGCCGCGAATCTTGATCTGATCGTCGATACGGCCCAGGAACACCAGCCGTCCGGCGCGGTCCAGCCTGACCTTGTCGCCGCTACGGTACAGGCGCGCGCCGTTGCCGGCCGGATCGGCGATGAAACGCTCGGCTGTGGCGCCGGGCTTGCCGTGGTAGCCACGTGCCAGACCGGCGCCGCCGATATACAGTTCGCCCGCTGCCCCGCGCGGCACCGGATTGAGATCGGCATCGAGCACCTGCAGCCTCAGTTGTGCCAATGGCTGGCCCAAGGGCAGCGGCAAAGGCTGATCGCCCTCCAGTAGTTGGGTGAGTACGCCCACCGTGGTTTCGGTCGGGCCGTAGTGGTTGACCACCCGACAGTCCGGGCACAGCCCATGGATCTGTTCCAGCAAGGCCGGGCTGGTGCTTTCGCCACCGACGATCAGGGTATGGCGCGGCAGGATCTGCGTCGCCTGTGCAGATTGCAGCAGCGCCTGAAGATGGCTGGGCACGATCTTGAGCACATCGACGCGGCGCTCCTGCATGAAGGCGGCGAACTGTGCCGGATCAAAGGCGGCCTCAGCCGGCAGCAACTGCAGCGCACGGCCGGAACACAAGGCGCCGAAGAAGGTGGTATGGCCCAGGTCGGCGGCTACCGTCGAGGCCATGGCCATGCTGCGCACCTCCGGCGGCAGCGCCAGACGCAGCAGCAGCGCCTGCACGTAATTGCTCAACGCAGCACGGCTCACCGCCACGCCCTTGGGACGACCGGTAGAGCCTGACGTGTAGATCAGATAGGCGGCCTGTTGCGGATGCACTGCGGGCCAGTCCTCCCCTGGCGCGGTTTCCTCGACGGCGGCAGTGGCCGCCGGAATGGTCAGGTGGTGTGCCGGCGCGCCCGGCAAGCTGTGCAGGCGCGCAGCCTCGGGCGTGGTCAGCAGCAGGCGGGCGCCGCTATCGGCAAGCTGATAGGCCAGGCGTTCGTCCGGCAACTGCGGGTCCAGCGGGACATAGCAGGCGCCAGCGCGCAGACAGGCAAGCACGGCGACGACGAACTCGACCTGGCGCGCGCTTGCGATGGCCACCCTGTCTTCGGCCTGCACACCCAGCTCGCGCAACTGGCGCGCCAACTGCTCCACCTGGGTGCGCAACTGCTGCGCCTCCAGGTGGATGCGCTCATCGGCTACCGCCAGGGCCTGCGGTGCGCGCCGGGCGTGGGTCAGCCACAGTGCGATCACATCCCCCTCTCTGTCGATGGCGGCGCACTCGGTCTGGGGCGCGGCCAGCGGGGCGGGCGCTGTCGGCCAGGACAGCTGCCCCAGCGGCGAAGTCGGGGCAGCGCAAACTTGCCGGGCGAACCTGCCGAGGGCGTCGGCCATCTGGCCGATTTCTTCCTGCGTCCAGCGCGTACTGGCGTAGGCGAACAGGCAGTGCAGCTCCTCGCCCGCCAGACTGAAGTCCAGGCTCAGATCGAAGTGGGCCTGGCCTGCGCTCAACTCTTCCAGCTGCAGCGACAGTGCGTCCGCCTGCCACACCGGCAAGGTCTCACGTTCGGTGCACTTGACCTGGCACAGGGGATGCACGTGCGACTGCCGCTGCGGCTGCAGGGCTTGCACCACCATGTCGAAGGACACATCCTGATGCTGGCGCGCCGCCAGCACCGTCGCGCGCACCTGGCGCAGCAAGGCGTCAAAGCCGAGCCGGCTGTCCAGACGAGTACGCAGCACCTGCAGGTTGAGCAGATAGCCGATCATGGTCCGCGTCTGCGGATGGCTGCGCTCGGCCATGGGCGCACCGACACGCAGATCACTGCAACCGGTGGCGCGATACAGCACCAGATCCAGCAAGGCCAGCATGCCCATGTAGAGCGAACAACCCTGTGCCGCGCACAAGGCGCGCAGCGCCCGTGAGATATCGGTCGGCAAGGTGAAAGCATGGCGCGCCTCGGGCAACCCCTCTCCCGGGCTCGCCTGACGGCGACCCTCCGGCAAAGGCAGTGCTTCGTGCTCGCTGCCCAAAGCATTACGCCAGTAGTCAAGCTGACGGGCGATCTCGGCGCTGTCCAGCTGCTGCTGTCGCCACATGACGTAATCGCTGAACTGCCGCACGGGAGCGGCCGGCAATGGCTGGCCCTGGCGATGCGACGCATACAGCGCGCATAGCTCCTGCAGCAATACCGGCAGCGACTGACCATCGGCGGCGATATGGTGCAGCGTGATGCCCAGTGCATGATGCTGCTCATCAATGCGCACCAGGCATGCGCGCAAGGGAATCTCCTGCGCCAATGCGAACGGCAGGCGGGCGCGTTGCTCCAGCCATGCGCGTGCTTGCCCCGCATCGCCGGACACGTCGCCCAACACTTCCAGTACACCCGGACCTGCCGGCAAGGCCAACTGTACCGGTACACCGTCGGCCTGCACCCGGTACACCGTACGCAGGATGGCATGGCGCGCGACCAGGTCATCGAGGCTGCGGTCCAGCGCCGCCACATCCAGCGCACCCTGCAAATGCAGGATGCCCGGCATGTTGTAGGCCGGGCTGTCAGGGTCGAGCTGCCAGGTGGTCCAGAGCGAATGCTGGCCCGGCGACAGGGGCAGGCCGGCCTGGCGCTGGCTCTCGTTCAGGCCGGCCATGACCACAGGTGGCCGGCGCGGCGCGTTCTGGCGCACTGCCTGCAACTGTTCGGCCAGTTGCTCCAGCTGCGGGTATTCGAAGATCAGGCGCACCGGGAAATCGATCTGCCACTGTTCGCCGATGGCCGCCGCCAGCTGCACCGCCTGAAGCGAATTGCCACCCTGACGGAAGAAATGTGACTGGCCCGCCAACGCAGGCGTGTGTATCACACTCTCCCACAAGCTGCGCAGAGTAGCGGTGTCGGGGCTGTCGCCCCGGGTTGCAAGAGCGGTCGTGGGCGTAGGCTGCGTGCCGCCTTGCAGATGGCCGAAGGCCAGGATGGCATAGGCGTCCAGACTCTGCGTGTGCCAGCCCTCGCGGCAGGCGCTGCGTTGCAGCTTGCCGCTGGAGGTCTTGGGCAAGGCACCGGGATTGAGCAGCACGATGACGCTGGCGGCCTCGTTGCAGGTCTGTACGATACATTCCTGCAGCGCTTCCACCAGTTGCTGTGGCGCGACCATCTTTTGCACGCTACGCGAGATTTCCAGCGCCACACCGATACCCTCGATCCCCTGCGGATGCCATTGGCGCGGGATGGCGAAAGCCGCCACACGGCCCTTGCGGGTCAGTTCGACCTCGCGCTCGATGGCGCGCTCGATGTCCTGCGGATAGACGTTCTGACCGCGCACGATGATCATGTCCTTGCTGCGGCCCGTGACGAACAGGGCGCCTGCGCGGCAGAATCCCAGGTCGCCGGTGCGCAGCCAGCGCTGGCCCTCCTGCTCGACGAAGGCGTGATCGCTGTCGTGTGGGCGGCGCCAGTAGCCAGCGGCAATGCTGGGGCCGGCGGCCCAGATCTCGCCGACCAGGCCTTCGGCCAGCGCGGCGCCGGTGGCCGGATCGGCAATGCGCAAGGCATGGCCCGCTGGCGAGATGCCGCAGGCTACCAGATGAACCGCCTGCGCTGCCGGCGCGATGACATCAATGACATCGGCACGCCCCTGGCGCAAGCCTTCGGCCTCGAAGGCCGCGACCTGCATGCCCTGCCCGCGCCGCCCCCCGGTGACCAGCAGGGTCGATTCGGCCAGACCATAGCAGGGATAGACGGCATCGGCAGCAAAGCCGATCTGACCGAAGCGGTCGATGAACGCCTGCAAGGTATCGTGACGTACCGGTTCGGCGCCCGAGAACGCCACCCGCCACGAGGACAGGTCCAGCCCTGCCGCACGCTCGCCGCCGATGCGGTCCACGCACAGCCGATAGGCAAAATCGGGGCCGCCGCTGATGGTGCCGCGATGACGTGAAATCGCTTCCAGCCAGCGCACCGGACGTTCGAGGAAGAAGGCCGGTGACATCAGTACCACCGGGATGCCGCGATACATCGGCTGCAGCAATCCACCGATGAGCCCCATGTCGTGGTAGAGCGGTAGCCAGCTGACGAAGACATCGTCGCTGCCCACCCCCAGGCGCTCCTCGATGGCGGCTTCGTTGGCCATCAGGTTGGCGTGGGTAACCATCACGCCCTTGGGTTGCGAGGTGGAGCCGGAGGTGTATTGCAGGAAGGCGACGTCGGCGGGTGCGATCGGATGTTCGCGGAAGATGCCCTCCCCGGCCTGCGGCGCATCGACGGCCAGCATCGTCGCCTGCCCCGCCAGTGGTGCCGCTGCTGCCTGCAAGGCGTCGCGCACGGCGGAGGTGACCAGCCAGCAGGCGGCCCCGGCGTCCTCGGCGATCCCGCTCAGACGTTGCAGGTGCTGTTGACGCATCGACTCCGGGCGATGCAGCGGTACCGCGATCAGGCCGGCGGCCAGGCAGGCGAAGAAGGCGATGACGTAATGATGGTCATTGTCCAGCAGCAGCAAGACGCGCTCACCCGGTGCGTGATGCTGTTGCAGGTGCGCGGCCAGCGTGCGCGTGGCGTCGGCCAGTTCGAGGTAGCTGAAGGCGCGCTCGCCTTCGGCCTTGACCGTGGTCAGCGCCAGGTCATGCGGGCGCGTCAGCGCCAGCTGAAAAAGACGCGCGACGATGTGAGTGGCGCGGTCGGGGGAATCGGCGGTAATCGTCATGGCGTGGCAATCGTGGGCAAAGGGATCAGTCGAGATTGGTGTGGGAGCGCGACATTGCCACTACCACCTTGCGCGGTCCGGAAAACGGTGTTCTGGCATGGGCCACCAGCATGTTGTCGAGCATCAGTACGTCGCCCGCCTGCCAAGGGAAGATCACCGTCTCCGCCGCCAGGACCTCGCGCACCTGGTCGAGGACGGCATCGTCGATGGCCGTGCCGTCGGCCCAGCAGACATTGCGTGGTAACTGGTCTTCGCCGACCAGGTCGATGAGCGATGCGCGCACTTCGGGCGCAAGGTTGGAGGCATGGAACAGGTGTGCCTGGTTGAACCAGACCATCTCGCCGGTCACCGGATGGCGCTCCACGCCCTGGCAACGCTGGCGGGTGCACAGGCCGTCGTCCTCCAGCCATTGCCACTCGATATGCTGGCGGCGGCAGAAGGCCTCCACTTCGGCGCGGGTCTGCACCCCGAAGACGTCCTGCCATGGCAGGTCGAAATCATGGCTGTAGTGGCGCACGTAGAGCAGCCCCTGGGCGAAGCGCTCGCGGATGGCGGCAGGCATGCGGCGATAGATCGCGCGGCTGTCGGCAATCGGGGTTTCGCCACCGGTGGGCGAGGCGGTCACGCAGTGGAACCAGATGCGCATCGGCCATTCGCGCGTGTAGGCTTGCTCGTTATGCAGCGGGATGTGCTGGTGGGCCGGATACTCGGTGGAGGTATAGATGCCATTGGCCACCGAGGAACGCGGTGTGGAGGCGAATTCGTAGCGCAACAGCGGATCGCCGAAACTGGCCGCGAACTGCTGGAAGTCAGCTACGCCGGGCACCTCGAAGCCGCGCAACAGTACCCCGCCGACACTGCGCAGATGCGCCTCGATCTGACCGGACAAGGCATCCCGTGCCTGCGCCAGCGTCTGGCCGGGGTGCAGCGGCTGCAGCAGCACCGGCAGGGCGTCCCTGCCGGCGTCGGGGCGGGGATGACGACTGAAGGTCAGCGGCATCTGGGAGGGCGTATCGATGGTGGCGGTGATAGCGGTGCTCAAGAGGATTCTCCGGGGTCAGGCGTCGACCCAGGCCAGCGCGGCGGCATGGCCGGGTCGGGTGGACAAGGCGCGTGCATGCAGCCGTGCGGGTGCAGGCCACTGCGACTGCTGATGGAAGATCTGGTAGCGCGGATGGCTCTCCAGATCGAGGTGAATGGATTGCAGGTGCTCACCGATACCCAGGCCCAGCGCCTTGAGCACGGCTTCCTTGGCGACCCAATGACGCAGGAAGCGCACTTCGTCCAGCGGGGCTGGCAATGCGGCCCATTCATCCGGGCTCAGTACCTGCCTGGCCATACCGTGCAACTCTTGCAGCCCTGCAGCGATGCCGCATTCGACGTCAATGCCCAGCGCCAGACCGGGTGCCATGGCGAGCAGCCCGATGTCACCGGCATGCGAGACATTGAAGGACAGCCCGCCCGGCCCGCCCAGCAGCGGCTTGCCATAGGCGTTGCGCACCAGCGGCACGGCTTGCGGAGCGCAGTCCAGGCGCTCGCCCAGCAGGCGGCGCAGGCAGGCACGCATGCAGCAAAAGCGCCGGGCATCGTCGCGGCGGCGGTAGCGACGCGCATGGGCCTGCTCTTGCGGGCTCAGCACAAGCGCATCCTTTGCGTCATCACCATGACCCAGGTCGAAGGCGACCTGCCACAGTTCGATCTGCGCGGGAACGCCCTCAGGCGTGAGCAAGCGCTGCAGCATGATCGGCGTGGGACAAGGAATTGGCATGCGCCTGAAGATGACGCCGCAAACGGGCCAGCAGCGCGTCCTGCTGGCCTTGCAGATAGAAGTGACCACCGTCGAACCAGTCCAGCGTGACGACGCCCCGTGTTTCGCGCTGCCATGCCTGCAGCGCTGCACTACCCAACGGGTCGCCGATGCCGCCATAGACATGTACCGGCAGATCGAGCAAGTCAGCCATTTCATCGGCTGGACGCTGCATCTGGAAACTGCTGCATACGCGGTAATCGGCGCGCAAGACGGGCAGCGCCAGTTCCAGCAGTTCGGGACAGTCGAAGACCTCCTCACGGGTGCCACCCTGGCGGCGCATGGCGGCGATGAGGGCGGCATCGGAATCCTCCGGCGTCACCCACTCACGCGCCAGCGGCGCTGCGCAGGCCGATACCATCAACGCGCGGGGCGCGGGCCAGCCGCGCTGCGGCAAGCTGCGCGCCAATCCCTGCGCCAGCAGGCCGCCCATGCTATGACCAAACAGCACGTAGCCGGAAGATGGCGCCGCCGTGCCGGCCAACTCATCGGTCAGTCGATCCAGCAGCACGACATAGTCCTGCTGCAGCGGCTCGCGGATGCGACGGCCGCGACCGGGCAGCTCGACGGCCTGCAGTTGCGCTACATCCTGCAAGGCGGCTTGCCAGGGAAAATACATGCTGGCACTGCCGCCGGCACAGGGCAGGCAGAACAGTGTGATCATGCCTGGTCCAGACCCTGCATGAATTCGCGCAGACTGCGCGGACGCATGTCGGTCCACACCGTTTCGATATGCTGCAGGCAGACCTGCTTGCTGCCACTGACGCCGGCGTCACGCCAGCCACCAGGGATGCTCTTGTAGTCGGGCCAGAGGCAATACTGCTCTTCCTCGTTGACCAGCACGCGGAATACGCCATCTTCACGGTCGAAGCTCATCGTTCGTCTCAACTTTCCTGATTCGCGGCGAACGTTCATTTCACAGATCGTTCGCCCTGTACATGAATTATTCACATTGCAATATGCAAATGCGAATCAATCTTGTTTATATTGACGAATCACGAGGCCATAAATTTAGCGTTTTCAGATCCGCACGGGCATGGACAACCACGGTGTGTCAGACGGCTTGCTTGAGACAGCATTGCATTGCGTCGCGGATCATGAAGTTCACCAGCGTGGTGGAGACGCCCAGGTGCTCGGCTACTTCGCGCTGGGTATAGCCTTCCAGGCGATGCAGTTCGAAGGCTCGCAGCGTGCGTTCCGGCAGAGTCGACAAGGCATTCGCGACGCTCACCAGGGTCTGCCGCGAAATGCTTGTGCCCTCCGGGCTTGCCTGGTGGCAGATGACATCCATGCCCTCCTCTTCCTCGGCGAACATGAAGGACTCCATGGCCATGCGGCGCTGGCGGTCGATGGCGAGGTTGCGGGTGACCTGGAGCAGAAAGGCCTTAGGATGACGGGCGGAGAATTCTTCAGGCAACTCGGCGATCTTGAACCAGGCATCCTGCACCACATCCTCTGCTCGTTGGCGACATCCCAGAATTCTCGCAGCAGCGTCACGCAGCTGCGAGCGGCAAGCGATGAACTGAAGGCGCAGGTCCATCGGATCGGATTGGTCAGACATAGCGCTTTTCCTCTACAACATCACGCACGTGCACCTGGCACCATCTGGCCCGGTTCAGGACCAATCCGTCCGAAGTGACGGGGCCTTTGCCTGGCGGCAGGTCCTGCGCGGCGCCAAGGTGGCGGCACGGGGCGTGACTTGATTGATTGGATGGCTGGAGACCGTCGATCACTACAACATCGGATCGAGGCTATGGCTGTCTGTTTTGCGGCTCGCTTCTTGAGCGGGGGTCACGACGGTTGGCCCATGACATTCACAGGCATTGAATGCGCACGTCGTCACTTTAAGTTTTAATTACGTCTCAAATAGTAACAAGAACCATTATCAATTGAAAGAGGGGTATGTGCTTATTTTTGGCAAATCAGTGCAAAGGGGAAGGCCGTGCTGCCCTCTGCGAGCGAGGCGGAACTTCGGGCCTGCGCCCGGCCACACCCAACCTTTCCTCAGTCAACCATCAGGATGCGCTGGAATATGATCAGTTCTTCGGCGATCTGCTTGAATACGCTCTCGGAGAGCGGATTGTCCGAATTGAAATTAGCGAGACGATTGGTCATTCGCTGCACATGCCCCAGGATAACGGCGGCTTCATTTTCGTCCAGGTGCAAGCAGAGTGCTTGAACGATGATTTCCAAGGCGTGCTGCTTGGCCAGCATGTACTTTACTTCGTCTGGATACATGGAGTTTCCCATGAAAAGTCGCGAATCTTTACACACGGCATCGTTCACTGGCCGACCATACTCATGGCCGAGAGTATCTCGGCCATGAGACGCAGTGCTACTGCCGGAGGTGTCTCCCGACGCAGTCGAGTATCGCTGTCGCTGCTCTGGTTATGGTCGGCGATACCGCCAACGTGAAATGCGCCGCAATACAATGCGCAACGGGTCGCTTCTTCATCAATGAGCGGGTCGCCTGAGACGCTCATGACGCAGCTGCGCGCATCAGGAGCGAACTGTCCGATGGCGGTGGTCGGCATCTCGTGAATCACTTTGATCCCCCCCACCGACCATCCATGCAAACATTCGCCTCGCGGCTCACACAGCGTGACCTCAAAACCGTTGAGCTTAGCCAGGGTAGCCAATGCCTCAGCCACCGGGCCCGCGCCTATGAGCAGCATGCGATAGACCGGTCCCAGCGGATGTACCAGCTCATCGTGACTGAGCATCAGGCGGGCCTCTCGGTTCATGCGCTGGCTGGTCACGCTGCCATCTCTACGAGAGACGCGTCTGAGTACCAACTCGCGGCATTCGAGTTCCTTGACGATATCGCGGATATTCAAGGGATGTGGATCGAACTCCAGCAAGACGACGATCTCGGCGTCCGTCGGCACCCCGTATGCACGTCCAGCGGCAGCCTCGATGAGCTTGCGTACCACCGCCGGTTTGGCCGGAGCAAAGCCTGCCTCCTCCCTCCAGGCCAAGAAGCGCACCACCAGATCGGCCTCGACACAGCCGCCGGCGACCTGTCCTACGGTCGTGCCGTTTTCCCGTATCACCATCATGCTACCTTCGGGCCAGGGTGAACGTGGCCAGGTCTTGACCACCGTTACAAGGATCGCGTGCTCGCCATGCTCACGCCACTCATGCAGCGCTCGTAGCAGCTTCATCTCTTCGCCGCTCATCCTGCGCTCAATGCCGCTGCTGACTGGATGCGGCCATCGACGTCCTTGCCGGCTTTCATCTCGCGCCGCAAGCTGACTGCATCGAGCTGGCACAGGGTCTGTTCGCCACGAGTCAATCGGAATAGCTGCATCGAACTGCTGACCGCTTCCACCTTCGCCTGTAGCGACAGTGCCGAGGAAGCAAGCTCTTCGACCATGGCTGCATTCTGCTGGGTGATCGAATCCATCTGCACGATGGCGTCATTGACCTGGGCAATGCCAGTGCTCTGTTCCAGGCTGGAATGCCGTATCTCATCGAGCGCGCCCCTCACCTGAGTAACGGCGGCCAACGCTTCCTGCATGCGTTGCAGAGCGGTCTGGGTCTGCACCTCACCCTTGCTCACGCGTTCCACCGATTCGCTGATGAGCGTCTTGATTTCGCGCGCTGCCTGGGAGGTACGATGCGCCAGTGCCCGCACCTCTGTTGCGACCACCGCGAAGCCACGTCCGGCTTCTCCGGCACGAGCCGCCTCCACGGCGGCGTTAAGCGCCAGGATGTTGGTCTGGAAGGCGACCCCTTCGATCACCTGGGTAATTTCTTCGATCTTGTGGGAAGACTGGGAGATATCGCCCATCGTCGCGGCAATCGACAACACAGCTTGGTTGCTCACGTTGGCGATATCGGCGGTCTCGCGGGCCAGGTCAGCGCCGGAGCTGGCCGAGGCAGCGCTCTGTTGGACGGTACTATTAATCTCGTGCATCGCTGACGAGGTCTGTTCGAGGCTGCTGGCCTGCGATTCAGTACGGGCCGACATGTCCTGATTGCCGAGGGCGATCTCCGCTACGGCGCTGCGCAGGCCTTGCACTTCCTTGCGTACATCGCTGACCACCGTGCGCAGGTTGAGTACCATCTGGTTCAGCCCCTGCTGGATACGCCCGAGCTGACCACCGTCTCTCACCTTTACCGTCAGGGAGAAGTCTCCCGATGCCAGACGATTCACATCCTTGAGCACGGCCTGCAAGGGCTTGAGAGCGAGGCGCCAGGTTAGGTAAATCGCCAGGATACAGCACAGTGCGCTGCCGAGGATCGCCGGCAGGATCGGCAGATCGAAGGCTCCGCTGGCAATCATCAACGCCAGCGGAGCCAACTGCGCCAGCGCGAGTCTTGCCAGTGTGCTCGGCTTGAACAGGCGGCCCAACGTCGCAGTCGGCGATCGCTTGACCAGTGTCCCGGCGCTCAGCGTATGGATGCGGCGCCCGCTCCTGGCTTCATCGCGCATGCGCTGGTAGAGAGCTTGTGCCTCGGCAATCTCCAGGTCTGAAGGCATGGTACGCACCGACAGATAACCCGTAATACGCTGGCCGTCCATCATCGGCGTTGCGTTGGCGCGCACCCAGTAATAGTCGCCGTTCTTGCGACGGTTCTTCACCAGACCCGACCACGGCGCGCCTGACTGGATGGTCAGCCACATGTCGCGGAAGGCTTCGCCAGGCATGTCCGGATGGCGCACGATGTTATGCGGCTGCCCTAGCAATTCATCCCGACTGAAACCACTGACGTCAATAAAGGGCGGATTGCAATAGGTGATGCGCCCCCTGAGGTCGGTGACCGACACCAGGATTTCACCTGGTGTCAGCTTGTAGCCCTGCTGGGTGACGGGTATGTTGATACGCATATTGAGCTCCTGTCAGGTAGGTCGGGGCGACAAGACTCAGAAACTTTCCCATTCATCACCGCTCTTGGCGGCAGCCGTGCCAGAGTTGGCCGGCAAGTTGCGCACAGGGCGGCCATCGAGCGCGACCAATGGGACGCTCGGAGCGCGATGATGCGAGAACACAGGCGCAGCGACACTGCCATCGACCGAGAACACCGACATCGCTTTCACCAGTGCCTGTGCCTGATCGGTCAGGCTGGCGCCAGCGGCAGCCATCTCTTCCACCAGCGCGGCGTTCTGCTGGGTTGCTTCGTCCATCTGCGTCACGGCTTCACCCACCTGCGCCACCCCGGCACTCTGTTCGGCGCTGGCAGCGCTGATCTCACTCATGATGTCGGTGACGCGGCGCACGCTGGCCACTACCTCTTGCATGGTGGCGCCGGCCTGATCGACCAAGGAGCTGCCCTGGCTGACACGTTCGACGCTGCGGGTAATGAGCTCCTTGATCTCCTTAGCGGCTGCGGCGCTACGGCCGGCCAGACTGCGTACCTCACTGGCGACCACCGCAAAGCCACGGCCCTGCTCGCCGGCACGTGCTGCTTCCACCGCAGCATTGAGCGCCAGGATATTGGTCTGGAAGGCAATACCGTCGATGACGCTGATGATATCGGCGATCTTGCGCGAGCTATCGCTGATTTCCTTCATGGTATCGACTACCTGGGCCACCACTACCCCTCCCTCTTCTGCCACCGAGGATGCGTTAAGGGCAAGTTGGTTGGCCTGGCGAGCGTTCTCGGCATTTTGCTTGACGGTGGAGCTGAGTTCCTCCATCGAGGCAGCGGTCTCTTCCAGCGAACTGGCCTGCATTTCGGTGCGCCCGCTCAGGTCTTGATTGCCCTGAGCGATCTGCAGGCTGGCGGCGGCCACGCTGTCGGCGCCGCGTCGTACCATGCCCACCACACCGGCCAGGCTCTCGCGCATGGCACTCATGGCCGCTAGCATGCTGGACTGGTCACCACCGCGCAAGGCCACATCTACTTGCAGGTTGCCGTTGGCAATCTGCCTTATCACGCCAGCAGCATAGTCCGGCTCGCCGCCCAGCTGGCGCGTCAAAGAACGGGTAATGCGCCATCCCACGATCCCGGCGGCAGCCGCAGAGAGGACGGCAATGACGATCATCAGGACACCTGTACGACGGGCGATCTCACGCACCAACGCACCGCTTTCATTCATTTCGCGCTTCTGTACGACGATAAATTCGTCCAGTATCTTGAAGTAGGCCAACTGCGCCGGCCGTGTCTCGACCAGCAACATGTCGCGCGCCTCCTCTTCCTTGCTTGCCATGGCCAGATCCAGCGCCTTGTTGATCGCTTCGTTATAGGCCACCCGATAGCCGACCAGGTTCTTGAGAACCGTACGCTCCTTCTCGTCCCTGGCGACCTGGTCCAGCAGTTTGAAGATGGCAGAGCTATTGTTTCGGATCTGCTTGATGCGGTCCATTTCGACCCGTTTGGCCTTTTCCTCTCTCAACAGCACGATATTGCGAGTGATTCGCGCGACCGAATTGAGATTGTCCTTGAGCTGGTTCACATGCTCGACTTTGACGATCCTGTCTTCAACCAGTCGGTTGACCTCGGCCTTGATCCGGTCGAGCTGCCATGCACCATAAATGGCCACGCCCAGTCCCGTCAGGATGATCACCGCAAAACCGCAGGCCAGCCTGGCCCCCACCTTCATGTTGCTGAAGTTCATGTCTTCCCCTTTTAGTTCAGTACGTTGTAGCGGCCACAAAGCATGCCTAAGTTGTGCAGCCTGTTGCCAGCGATGCTTCCCTTAAAGCGTGCTGGCCATTCATTCCCATTTCCGTCATCAGCTTGTCGATATCGACCAGCATGAGCATGCGTCCATTGGCAGTCCCCACCCCCCTTACACAGGCTGCCCCGACAGCGGCCGACATGGTGGGCATGGGCCTGACCTCGTCGCTCGACAGCGCAACGACCTCCGAGACGGCGTCAACCACCAACCCCACCGTGCGCCCTTTCACGTTGAGAATGATGGCCACCGTCAATGCGCCATAGCGTGCAACCTCGATCTGAAAGCGCAGCCGCAAATCAGCCACCGGTACGATGACGCCGCGCAAATTGATCACGCCCTTGATGAATGCGGGCGAATCGGCCAACTGGGTGGGCCTCTCATAGGATCGGATTTCCTGCACGTTCTGCACATCGATCCCGTAATGCTCCTGGCCCAGCACAAATGCCAGGTACTCGGACACTGAAGACGTCACAAGACTGCTACTGGCCGTGGTCGGAGTCTGGTGCATCCTTTTCCCTTTCATGAGAAGCTAATTCGATTGATCGTTTAAAATCGATTGAATCGATGATATAGTTCAAATCGGCGCGCGGTCAATCGATTTAAGCGATTTAATCCAATTCTTGATTCTGGTGGTCTTTTATGGACAAACATCCAGCAGCTGTTGATAATCGATTAAATCGATTTAATGGATGAATAAGCATGGAAGACATTACAGAGGAAAAGACCTACATGACGCCCAGCGAAGTCGCCAGGCGCATGATGGTTTCGCCCATCACCGTGCGTGGCTGGGCTCAGAGAGGACTGCTGGAAGCAGAGGTCACGCCCGGCGGGCATCGGCGCTATCGTGCCGAAGTGGTCGAGCGTTTTGCCCGTGCCTGGAATCCCCAGGGAAATACCGGCCCGCTTCGTATCCTGGTGGTAGACGATGATCGAACTCTGGTCGGATTTCTCAAGGAACTGTTCAGCGATGATTCCGGCAGGACAGTGGTAGAGGCGGCCTTCGACGGTTTCGAAGCAGGACAGAAGGTTCACACCTTCCGGCCGGACGTGGTGTTGCTGGACTTGATGATGCCCGGCCTGAAGGGAACGGAGGTCTGCCGCCGCATCAAGCAGGTCGAAGGTAATGCCGATATAAGGGTGCTGGCCATGAGCGGCTACCTGACTCCTCAAGACGAACAGGAACTGCTCGCCGTCGGCGCTGAATGTTGCTTTACCAAGCCCCTGGACACCGACCGCCTGTTGCAAACGATCGGCCTGGGCAACTGACACCAAGGAGTCGCAATGTCGTTAGCCAACTCTTCTGCCCTTCCTGCTCATCCTCCGGTCCGGGTGCTCATCGTCGATGACGATACCCAGCATCGCAAGCTGGAGAGAGAACTGCTCGACTCACCAGGCTATCAAGTCAGCGAATGTGAATCCGGTACAGAGGCGCTGGAATGGCTACGTCATCATGAGACAGATGTAGTCTTGCTAGACAAGCGCATGCCCGGGATGGATGGCGACGAGACATGCCGACGTATTCGCGGGGAACTGGGGCTGGCCTTGCTGCCGGTACTCATGGTCACCGGCAGCAACGACATTGCCAATCTTACCGACAGCTTGGGGGTGGGGGCGACGGACTTCATACGCAAGCCCTACCATCCGGCGGAACTGATCGCCAGGGTCGACGCAGCTGCGGCGCAGAAGCGCCTGACTGACCAGCTTGACAGCGCTGAGAGTCTTCTGTTCTCGCTGGCGCGTATGGTCGAAGCGAAGGACGGCACGACGGGCGATCACTGCACCCGCCTTTCACACACCAGTGTGGTGCTGGGGCGGGCGCTGGGTCTGTCTGCTGAGGAACTTCTGGCGCTGCGCCGTGGTGGCGTGCTGCACGACATCGGCAAGCTGGGCATTCCCGAAAGCATCCTTCTCAAGCCGGGCAAGCTGACGCAGGAGGAATGGCGGCTCATGCAGCAACATGTGCATATCGGGGCCTGCATCGTCGGCGAACTCAAGAGTATGCGTCTGACCGCTCCGATCATCCTGCACCATCACGAAAGATGGGATGGCACCGGTTATCCCCATGCCCTGGCGGGGCGGGACATCCCCTTGCTGGCACGCATTTTCCAGACCGTTGATATCTATGATGCGCTAACCCATGCCCGTCCGTACAAGCCCGCAATGGTGCGCGAACAGGTGATCGCGACGATGCGAGAGGAAATGCAGCGCGGCTGGCGCGATCCCGAAATTACAAGCTTGTTCCTGGAAATCGCAGAGAACCAGCCAGAGCTTCTCGAACCTCCGCCGGCTAATCAGGAGGACCTTGGATGCAGGCTCTTCGGAGAGATTCAGGCGACGGGAGCGATCGAATGGTGCCGCAGGGAATTGCCATGAATTCCGCGCAGGAGCATGTACCGCAGGAAGCCAGTCGAGCCAGTCTGCGGCCGCAAGTGCAAGCGCTGGTGACGGCATTGCTGATCTATCTGGCTACGGTCATGCTGCCATTGGAAGACGTGCATCTGCCCATCGATGGATATGTCCCGGTTCATACTGTGCTGGAGTTTATCTCGGTACTAATTTCCTTCCTGGTTTTTGCCATCATCTGGAGCACGCCCTCCCGTCACGTTTCGACGTCGCTGGTCATCATCTCGCTGTCTCTGCTGAGTGCGGGCATACTGGACTTTCTGCATATGATGTCCATCAACGGCATGCCTGACTTCGTCACCACCAATGACTCGCAGAAAAGCATCTCCTTCTGGCTGGCGGCACGGGCTACGGTCGCAGCGGGCCTTCTGAGCGGCTGCATCATCCGCAAGAATGTGGCCATTTCGCGAACCAATCGCATTGCTCTGGCGCTACTGTTTGTCGGTGCGAGCATGGCAACGGCATGGATGGTGCTGTTCCATCAGCGCTTAGTACCGCATTTCTTCATTGGCGGACACGGGACCACCTTGCTCAAGAGCAGTGCGGAAGTCGTTCTGGTCAGCGTCTTTGCAGTTGCTGCCTGGCGTTTCTACGTGCTCGCCCGCTCCAGCGGCGAGGCTTACTACGCCATCATGTTCGGAGCTGCTTCCCTGTCGGCCGTGGGCGAACTGTTCTTCGCCAACTATCTGGTCGCTAACGACATGCAGAATATGGTTGGCCATCTGTACAAGATCGTTTCCTATTGGATGGTGTTCCGGGCGATGTTCCTGCTGAGCGTGCGCAAGCCCTACGAAATCCTGTCGCAGCAGACGCAGGCGCTGCGTGAAGTCAATGAAGCCTTGCGTGTGCGGTCCCTGGCACTGGCATCGACGGCTACGCCGGTCTGCGTCACCGATATCCACGGCATCATCCGCTGGCGCAATCGCGCTGCAATCGCCCTATGTCCGGGAGCCCATGATGAGAGCATGTCGCTGTTCGATCCGGTGCTCACACCCGATCCGGACGAACGACGCAAGATGAAACAGGCCCTGGTCAACGGAGAAGTGTGGCGTGATCTGGTCCATCTCCACAAGGATCAGGAGCATCTCTATCTGGATCGCACGGTCACTCCGATCCGAAGTGATGTTGGTGCGCTGGAAGGTTACGTCGCTGTCTCGGAAAACATCACCCGCAACGTCCAGACACAGGCGCGCCATCAGCGCGTCTTGCAGACCGCCCTTGATGGCTACTGGCTATCTCGTGCGGACGGGAAGTTTCTGGAGAGCAACGGCGCCTTTGCGCGCATGACCGGCTACTCTCAGGATGAATTGCTGAACATGAGCGTCTACGATCTCGCCAGCGTGCCTGAGCAAGAAAATATCCGCCGTTATCTGGCGCTAGCGGTACAAAACGGCCATGCACGCTTTTCCTGCCGCCACATCCGCAAGGACGGCAGTATTCTTCCTCTGGACATGTCCGTGGCCTACGATCCGCAATCCCTGCATTGCTATGTGTTTTGCCGCGACATGAGCGAGCACGAGCAGCACAGCATGGCCAAACAGGATCTGGAGCGCCAGTTGCAACATGCTCAGAAGATCCAGGCACTCGGACAGCTCACCGGCGGCATTGCTCATGATTTCAACAATATCCTCGCTTCGGTCCTGGGTTATGCCAATCTTGCGCTGAGTCGTTTCGCGCAGGACAAGGAGTCCAAACTTGCCCTTTACCTGCGCGAGATCGTCACTGCCAGTGAGCGTGCCCGTGATTTGATCGCCAAGATGATGACCTTCGCGCGTACCCAGCCTGTTGGTCCGATGCGAGTAATTTCCGTGTCCCAGGTAGTGCAAGAAGTCATAGCCATGCTGCGACCGTCGATTCCCACCAGCATCCAGCTCAGTTGCCGCAGTGACGAAGAGCGCTCGATCCTCATGGAGGCGGGCGAGCTCAACCAGGTCCTGGTCAACCTGATCATCAATGCACGTGATGCCATTGCCGGCCAGGGCAGGATTGATATCCGTGTGCGTGGCTGCAAGATGAAAGGACAGGTGTGCGCCATTACCCACGAACGCCTGTTCGGCCAATACACCTGTATCGAGGTTGGCGACAACGGCAGCGGTATCGCAGACGAGCACCTAGGAAGTCTGTTCGATCCCTTTTTCACTACCAAGGAAGTCGGCAGGGGAACCGGGCTGGGTTTGTCGGTGGTTCAGGGAATTCTGCAGAAATGTGGTGGCCATGCGATCGTCTCGTCCCAGCCAGGGCGCGGCAGTCTATTTCAGCTCTTGTTCCCATTGGTACATGGAAGCGAAGAGGTCACCCTGGCTGTGATCGGCGAGAAACGCGCACGCCCGGGCAACGGCCAGGCCATCTGGGTTGTCGATGATGAACGCGCGGTTGCCGGTTTTTTGGGTGAATTGCTCGATGACAGTGGATATGAGGTGAGGCTCTTCAATGATCCCCTGATCGCATTGAGCGCCTTGCGCAGCAATCACCAGCGTATTGAATTGCTCATCAGTGACCAGACCATGCCCGGCCTGACCGGCTTGCAATTGACCAGCCATGCGCGCGAACTGCGGCCCGGGCTGCCCGTGATCATCTGTACGGGCTTCGGCGAAGGGATTGACAGCAAGGACCTGGACCGCTATCAAATCGACCGCCTCTTCATAAAGCCGGTCCCCGCACCTGAGCTGCTCAAGGCGATTGCCGATCTGCTTAGTCACCACTTGCCTGCGGAATCCGCCCAATGAGCGCGACGCAGGAAGGACTGCACACATGATGTTACGTTCCATCTCGCGTCGTCTGACCCTTCTCGTGGCATTGTTGAGTTCGCTGCTGCTACTGGTAGGAGTCATTGGGCTGGCCGGTGTGCATCAGGCAAATGATTCACTCAAGCGGGTGTATGAGCAGCGCACGGTTCCCATGTGGAAGTTGGCTGAAATCCAGCGCTTGATGCAGCGAACATGGCTGATCATCTCGATCGGGCGCAACATCCGCACACCGGAGTTCACTGCCGTTTATCTCAAGGATGCCGAGGAAAGCCTCTCTTCGGTCGATCGTCTCCTGGCTGAATATTTCAGTACGCCGCTACCACCGGAGGAAGCCGCTCTGGCGGAGGAGTTCCGCTCGGATCTTCAGCGTTTTCGGGAAGCCGGATTCATTCCAGCCCTGACTGCACTGAAGTCCGCCGATTACGATGCAATCCGCAAGATCGAGCTCGATGTGATGATTCCGCTCTCGGCGCGTTATCGGACCCATCTTCACACTCTGGCGCGACTACAGCTAGACAGCGCCAATGCCGAATACGAAAAGGCGCTAGCCCGCTTCAACATACTTTGGCAGATTTCTTTACTGTCGATGGGCGCCGGATTGGTATTCGCCGCTGGGCTGGGCGGACTCCTGGTGCGAGGCATTGTTCGATCCGGCCAGCAGTTTGAACAGTCACAAAAGGCCAAGGGGGAACTGGAGAGACAACTGCAGCAATCGCAGAAGGTCCAGGCTCTGGGGCAACTGACCGGCGGCATCGCCCACGATTTCAACAATATGCTCACTGCCATCCTCGGCTATGCCAACCTGGCACTGGAGCGGCATGTCGTGGACAAACACTCGAAGCTGGGACGTTATCTGGCCGAGATCATTGCCTCCAGCGAGCGCGCACGCGATCTGGTTCGACGGCTGCTGATCTTCGCGCGTAGCGAGCCCAGCGACGAGGCCCGCCTGATCGCTGTGGACGATGTCGTCAGGGAGGCCTGCTCCATGTTGAGCCAATCCATCCCCTCCAGCATCGAATTGCAGATCAGCATCGAAGATGCCGAGCCGATCAAGATGGATCCAGGTGAACTCAATCAGGTGCTCGTCAACCTGATCATCAATGCGCGCGATGCCATCGAAGGTCAGGGCCGCATCGACATGATCCTGCACCGGGTGGAAATCACCAACCAGGTCTGCGCCCTCGCTCAGCAGCGGTTTTCCGGAATGTACCTGGCGCTCGAAGTGCGTGATACAGGACGCGGCATCCTCTCTCAGCACATGTCACGCCTGTTCGATCCTTTCTTCACCACCAAGGACATCGGCAAGGGAACAGGCCTGGGTCTCTCCATGGTGCATGGCATCATGAGCCGGATTGGAGGACACGTGCTAGTCAGATCAACCCCAGGTAAGGGAAGTTGCTTCCAACTCCTGTTTCCCTTCGGAAATACATCTCCAGGGGCGAGTAGTGGCGGAAGTCTTTCGAGGCAGGGCGAATGTCTGGATACCACGAGGAAGCAGCACCCATGACAGGTCGCAATACCCTGCTCCGATGAGGGTTTCCATTTGGCTGGATGTTCTATAAAGTAGACAAAAAACCAAATCAGGGACAGGCGCAGGCAGCATGAAGCATCCAGCACCCATTCCGGCTGCGACGGGGGAGAGTCAGACCGGCGGCCATCGAGACCGGCCGCCATGCCACCGCGCGTGGCAAGCGGCGCGCTGGCTGCATGTAGCTCTGCGCAGCCGGGCAGCGCTGGTGGGGCTGGCCTTGCTGGTCGGCTGCGGTGTTTGGCTTGCCGCACAGGCGCAGCCACCTGAACCGGGCAAGGTACTCACGGTCGGGGTTTACCAGAATCCCCCAAAAATCTTCTTCGATGGCGAAGGCACGGCCAGCGGACTGCACATTGATCTGATCCGACTCATCGCCGAGCGCGAGCACTGGCAACTGCGCTTCGTCCCCTGTGAGTGGCAGGCCTGCCTGCAGCAGGTGGAGAACGGCCAGATCGACCTGTTGCCTGACGTGGCATGGACCGAGGAGCGCGAAAAACTGATGCGTTTTTCGACCGTTCCGGCGCTCTACAGCTGGTCCATTCTCTATCGCAACCGCTCGGTGGCGATCAACTCCATCTTCGATCTCAAGGACAAGCGGATAGGCCTGCTGGAAAACTCGGTGCAGTCCAATTATTTCCGCAACCTGATGGACAACTCCGGCATCAAGGTCCAGCTGGTCGCGCTGCACAGCATCGAGGACGGGTTCAGGATGGCGGCAGCGGGCGAGATCGATGGCCTCGTGGCCAGCCAGCAGGTCGGTGACATGCTGGTCGACCGCTATCACCTGGCCGATACCAACATCGTATTCCAGCCGGTGAAGCTGTTCTTCGTGAGCGCCAGACAGCAGCCCCCCGAGATTCTGGCTGCGGTCGACCGTGCGCTCAGCCAGTGGCAGGGCGATCCCGATTCCATCTATTTCAAGATCCTGCGCAAATGGGGGCGCGGCAATACCACCCTGCCTGGCTATGTCTGGTGGCTGCTGTGTGGCGCACTGGTGCTATTGCTGGGCGCCCTGGGCATCGCGGCCTATCTGCGGCGCGAAGTGGCCCGGCGCACGGCCCGATTGCAGCAGAGCGAAACCTCGCTGCGCATCGCGGCAGCGGCCTTCCACTCCTCCGAGGCGATCTGGGTGATGGACGCCAACCGCAAGGTGCTCGATGCCAATGCCGCCTTTACTGCACTGACCGGCTACCAGCAGCACGAGGTACCCGCCTCAGGCATGCCGCCGTGCCAGCGCGAAGAAGACCATGAGGATTTCCGCGCACGACTATGGGCACTGGTCCAGCGCGACGGCAAGTGGCAGGGAGAGCTGCGCGTCTGGCGCAGCAATGGCGAATCCTTCTACGCGGTGGTGACGCTGACTGCCGTTGCCGATCCGAGCGGACGCATTACGCACTATGTCGGCACCCAGGTCGACATCAGCGACCAGAAACGCCTGCAGGAGGAGACCCGCCAACTGGCCTTCTATGACCCTCTCACCGGGCTGCCCAACCGACGCCTGTTGCTCGACAGAATCGCCGCCGCCAGCGGCCTGGGACATCAGGCGGCCCTGTTCTTTATCGACATCGACAATTTCAAGGACCTCAACGATGCGCTGGGGCATTCGATCGGCGATCGTCTGCTGTGCCAGATTGCCGCACGTCTGCAGGAACTGGCTGCAGGCGCCCTGGTGGCGCGCCTGGGTGGAGATGAGTTCGTGGTGTTGCAACAGCAGCCAGCGGCGACGCAGGCAATCATCGAGGAGACCGCCACCGGATTTGCCCAGCGCATCGTCGCAGCCATGGAGCAGCGATTCGATCTGAACGGGCTCAGCCATTTCGCAACCTGCTCGGTCGGTGTAGCCCTGATGCAGGAACAAGGCGCCAGCGTCGAAGACCTGCTGCGCCAGGGAGACCTGGCCATGTACGCGGCCAAGCAGAAAGGACGCAATACCTGCTGCCTGTTTGACCAGGCCATGGAGCATGCGCTGCATTTCCGTACGGGCCTGGAGAGCGATCTGCGGCGCGCCATCGGCAGCAGCGAATTCCTGCTGCATTACCAGCCGCAGCGCGACCAGGCCGGCAATCTGATCGGCGTGGAAGC
The DNA here is from genome assembly GCF_057809315.1 of Herbaspirillum sp. FG34. Lineage (NCBI taxonomy): Bacteria > Pseudomonadati > Pseudomonadota > Betaproteobacteria > Burkholderiales > Oxalobacteraceae > Herbaspirillum > Herbaspirillum sp. FG34. The sequence continues at coordinate 25,459 of NZ_JBMDJS010000002.1, forward strand.
CCTGGCGCGCTGGAACAGTCCCTTCCGGGGCAGCGTCTCACCGGCCATCTTCATTCCGGTAGCCGAGTCATCGGGACTGATCCTGCCGCTGGGCCACTGGGTCTTCCAGCAGGCCTGTCGGCAATCTGTCCGATGGAATCGCGACAGTCGTCGTCAGCCCGTGGTGATCGCAGTCAACGTCAGCGCAGTACAGGTACGCCAGCCCGACTTCGTGCAGTGCATGCTGGAAACGATCAAGGCGACCGGCGCCGACCCCTGTCATCTCAAGCTGGAGTTGACCGAATCAGCCATGGTCGACGATGTTCAGTCCACCATCGAGAAGATGATGGAACTCAAGCAGCATGGCCTGGCCTTGTCACTGGACGACTTCGGGACGGGCTATTCCTCGTTGTCTCTGGTCAAGCGCCTGCCCATCGACCAGCTCAAGATCGATCAGTCGTTCGTACGCGAACTGTTGTTTGCGCCCAGCGACGTGGCCATTGCCAAGAGCATCATCACGCTGGCCGATGCCCTGGGCCTGGAAGTGATTGCCGAAGGCGTGGAAACCCGCGAGCAGCAACAGTTCCTGGCGGCACTGGGTTGCACGCGCTATCAGGGCTACCTGTTCGGACGTCCGATGCCGGCCGAGCAGTTTGAAGACGTCTGTTGAGGCTTGAACCCGGGCGCAAACCGACGCCCTGCAGGGCGGACAAGCTGACGATTACCGCTTGCTCAATGGAAGCATGCGCGAGAGCGTTCCATCTTTAACGACAAGTTGATGATAGAGCGCACCGCAGACATGCAGGCCAATCAAGGCCAACAGCGCCCAGACCGAGGCAATATGCCAATCTCCGATCGTGGCCAGCAGATCGGAATTTGCCGGGAAGATGGCGGGCAACTGCATCAAACCGAAGAAGGACAGGTTCCAGCCTCGCTCTGCAGCGTTCATCCAGCCCAGGATGGGTGAGATGGCCAGAAGAAGGTAGAGTCCGCCATGCACGAGCTTGGCGACAACCACGGTGAGCGTCACACGCGTATGGAGCGGTTTGGGCGCCGGACTGATCAGGCGCCAGATCAGTCTGGCCAGCATGACCAGGAGAATCAGCAATCCTACCGAGATGTGCAGACTGACCAATCCTTCGGGCGATTGCAGATCGTCCACATCTGGCATGGTCCAGCCTATGGTGCACTGGGCGATGATGAGCAGCACCGTGATCCAATGGAAAAACTTGGCGATGGGTGAATATTGTTCTTGAACACTGTTGGACATGATGGCTCCTTGGATTTCACTGATTTGGACTTCTGTTTGACGCACTCATTGATTCGGGATGTTGACCACCACGCGCAGTCCAGTTTGACTTGACTCGTCACTGAAGCCCAGCGTGATGCTCGCGCCCAGCCTGTCTGCGATGGCCTTGACGATGGACAGGCCCAGGCCGGAGCCGACCTGATCGCTACCCAGCAACCGGTGGAACGCCTCGAAGATTCGCGCCCGCTCGATCACAGGGATACCTGGCCCGCTATCTTCAACAATCAAGGCCACGTTTTTATCGTCAAATTCGATTGAAAGATCCACCTTGCCCCCATTCGGCGTATACCGCACGGCGTTATCAACAAGATTTCTGAGGAGCGAAAACAGATCGAGTTCGCTTACCATCAGATGAGCATCTCGCTGACCATCCACGCCGATATCGATCTGCTTGGACTCGGCCAATGGCATGAGCTCCTCCAACACCCGACGATAAACGGATTGGACGGAGACGGGTGTATCGACCACCGACACGGACGACTGAGCCTTTGCCAGGTCCAGCAGCTGATTGAGAAGATTGCGACCTCTGTCGATTCCATCACGTAATGCGTGCAAGCGTTGCCGCGCCTGCTCCGGCATGTCGGCTTGCGCCAACCTTTCCGCCTGCAGAGAGATGGCCGTCATGGGGGAGCGCAGTTCATGTGCGGCGTCCGCAACAAAGCGCCGCTGCGACGCCATCGATTGCTCGACCCGACCCAGCAGTCGGTTGATGGCCACCGCAAACGGTCTTACTTCAACAGGGAAGTGACTGGTCTGTACCGGATGCAATTGCTCATCCTGGCGCTGGTCCACTTCCCTGGATAATGCCGCGATGGGACGGAACATTTTCCGGATCAGATCGGCGACGATCAGCAGCAGGACCGGCATCAGGAGCAGGAAGGGCATGACGGTCCTCAAGGCACCGTCTCTGGCGATTTCATCGCGAAAATCGGACTCTTGTGCAACGGCGATGCGTTCTCCACCCGGCATGGTCTGAACCAGCACGCGGAAATTCTCTCCCGCAGCGTCAAGATTGTGCAGGCCATCGGTCAGGTTGGACGGCAGAGGGAGTGCTTCTTCAGCAGCCACTTCGGCTTTGCTGGCGGCATAGCCAAGATGTTGAACGATGACGCGAGACTCTTCGTTCGACGAAGCGAAACTGACCTCCGGCACGGGAGAGCCAGGCGAAAGTCGCTGGCGTTCCATCAGATGTGCGATCTGACGAAGCACATCGTCCTGCAACTCGTGCGCTTCATCCAGCGCGGAGGCGAATGAAAACACCCCTGCCACAACGGCTACGGCCAGTATCGCCATGCAAAGTGTGACGGATAGCTTCAGCTGAACCGATTCGTTCAGCCGCCTTTTGAGACCATCCATCCTACCCCCCTGACGTTTTTGATGATGTCGCTGCCAAGCTTTCTGCGCAAGGCGTGGATCAAATACTCGACCGCGTTGCTTTCGACTTCCTCGTTCCAGCCATAGATTCTGTCTTCCAATTCGCTGCGCGACAGAATTGCTCCCGGACGTATCAGCAATGCGTGGAGCAGAGCGAACTCTCGGTTGGACAATTGCGTCGCGCCTCCCTCTGGCAGACTTGCCTCCTTGCTGACCGGGTCAAGTGACACCAGTCCATTGGTGAGCAAAGGAGAAGCCATTCCCCCTTTACGCCTCAGGACCGCGCGCATGCGGGCCAGCAGCTCGGCCATCTGGAAGGGCTTGAGGACGTAGTCGTCTGCGCCGCCATCCAGTCCTTGCAGCCGATCATCAAGCCCGTCGCGCGCCGTGATGATCAGCAAGGGAATCGGGATGTTCTTCGCGCGTATGCTTCTGAGCACATCCAACCCGTCTTTGCCTGGCAATCCCAGGTCCAGCAGGGCAATGTCGTAATGCTGGCTGCTGATGGTGGTGATGGCAATCTGTCCGTCCTTGACCCAGTCCACCGCGTACGACGCATCCTTCAACGCGGCCTGGATCGCCTCGCCAATCATTGCGTCGTCTTCGACCAGCAGTACCCGCATGTTGCCTCCGTTGGAATGGTGTCAATGTGCTGCCGTTGCCGCCCTCTGCCGGAACACCAGCATGGCGCACAGCATGAACGCCAGCAACGCGATGGACGCACCGTAGCGGCTCAGGGCCAGGCCACCGGCACTCAGCGGTTTGTCGAGAAAGTCGCCCACCACGGCGCCCAGTGGACGCGTCAGAATGAACGCCGCCCAGAATAGCAGGGTGCGGGAGATTTTTGTTCCGTAGTAGGCCAACACCAACAAAACGAGCAGTCCACCGAAAACCGCAGCCGCACCGGTATAACCCAGTCCTGCGCTATCGGCCGTCCAGTCCCCGAGTGCCGTGCCCAATGTCTGCGAAAACATGATGGTCATCCAGTAGAACATTTCTGCTCGCGGGCTGCTTACCGTGTTCACGGAAACAGAGCCAAGCATGCGCTTCCAAAGCAACAGGGACGCCAGCAAAAGCGCCGACAACAAGGTCGTGCCACCGGCGTAACCGATCCCCAAGGAGCGATCCGCAAAATCAGCCAGCGTGGTACCAACGGTGGTGGTGGCGATAATCGTGGACCAATAGATCAAGGGATGGAAAGTTTTGGACTTGATCTGGTACGCCACAGCGATCAGGAAGAGTGCAGCGAAGATGCCCGTACTGGTCAGATAGCCGAGGTTCATCGACATGGAGGCCGCGTCACCTCCGGTCTCGCCAAGCGTGGTCGCTGCGATCTTGATGAGCCAGAATCCCAGAGTCACTTCGGGCACTTTTGCCAAGACATTTTCAGAATATGTTTTCATCTATCTTCCTTCGAAATTGATCGTAGACGCAGCAGTTCGTCGAGCCAAAGTTTGATCGCCCGCAGATGTTCAGGCTGATCGCTGCCTGCTGGTGCCAACCTGTGCGGCGGCGACCAGCATGATGATGACCGCCAGAAACAACGCACTGATCCACATCGTTCCCATTCCCAAGCCACCGTCCGCCTTGTTCTGGGTCAGCAGATCGCCCAGCGCTGCACCGAAAGGTCGTGTCAAGATATAGCCAATCCAGAAGCTGGCGACCGCATTGCCACCCCGGCGCCAGGCGAGGTAGGTGATAGCGATCAGCGTGCCGAAGATCAGCGCACCCCATGCGAATCCCAGGCCCAATGCCTCTGTTGCCAGGTCGCCAGCGGCAGTGCCCAGAGCAAAAGTGCACAGAATGGCGGCCCAATAGAAAAGCTCTCTGCGACGTGACACGATATGGTGAATGGACAGGCTGTGCTCGACGCGATACCACACGAAGAAGATCACGGCGAGCAACAGAGAGAAGACACTGGTACTGACATAAAGGCTGATGCCCAGGTTATCAGTCAGGAGATCGGTAATCTGAGTGCCCACGATGCTGACCAGTATCACGCTCATCCAATAGAGCCAGGGGATATGCCGGCGAGTCTTCAACTGGACAAAAAGAACGACTGCAAGGATGCTTGCCATGATCGCGCTGGTGATTGCCTGGCCCCATCCAACATGGAATGCGAGAAAATCCGCCCCGGTCTCACCTACCGTAGTCGACATGATCTTGATGATCCAGAACGACAAACCGATTTCGGGAACCTTGTTCAGCCAGTGCTTGGGATGTTCGACATTGGGCATGATCATGTCGCTCTCCTGACAGAAATTTAATGTTGAGAAGTCTGAACCGTTGAACTTAGCTCTCACTTAGCTGGTGCCACGAACCCATCCATTGGCGATGAACCTGGAGAGAAGACGGCAGTGGATGCGGATCGTCACCTGGTAAGTGACATCAAGACACCAGGCAGGAAGGCGGTGCACGAGGATTGCGCTGAGCATCGCCACGATGGCGGCCCCTGCCATATCGAAGGGGAAGTGCACGCCGAGATAGATACGTGCCCAGGCCAATGGCAAACCAAAAATGCAGAGGATAATCCCGGAAAGTCTCAACGAAGGGGCAAGCAGGAAACTGAAGGCCACCGCCCACCACAGTGACAGATGATCGCTGGGAAAAGAAGAGTCGGCGGCATGCGGGATCAGTGTGTGTCCCAGTCCGATCATGAAAGGACGAGGATGCCACCAGACCATGCCGATGAGCTGATTGGCGGACAATGCGATCAGGCCGGCTGCGGTCGCGACAAGCATGGTTCGGCGCTGAGGCTCGTGGCCGCGCAACCAGATCACGGCAATCACGATCGGAACGATCCAGATTTGGAATTCTGCGAGCACCGTGGCCAGGTCGACGGCAATCAGACTGGGATGTGAGGAGGCATTCAACCACAAGAAGACAATGTTATTGATATTTTCCATGATGGAGCGCTGGCAATGAACGATGATGGACGGTCGGCTTGATGATGGCTTGCGACAACCACAACACGCGGCGCATTGCAAAATGAGCAGGAAGATTTGGTGGACAGGGGAAATGTAGCCAGGAAAACTTAGCCCGGACTGAGCACGGACTGGGCCGACATGAGACAGGAAGGTATTGCGGCAGAAACCGGACTGCGGATATCCGGGCGGCTAAGGCCTGGCTAAGTCTCGAACAATAAGCTCAAGCTGCCAGAATTATTGTCTGGCAACATCCATCAACCCAAGGAGCCATCCATGACTTCAGCGATCAGCAGTCTCTCCAGCAGCTTTTACAACAATGTTGTGGCGGCCAATCCGCGTCAAAGCGCCAGCAAGACCGACAGTGACGGAGATAATGACAACAGTCGGCCAGGTGAAGTAGAAAAGGCCAAGCCGATGTCCGGCACGCTCGGCACAATGATCGATACGCACGCCTGATGTAGTGGCAAGCCGGCCATTGCCTATCTGAATGGTCGGCTCATCGGGATGAGCGCGGACTCGCACACCACCCCGCTCAATGGGTCGCTCGCCGCTCGGCCATGGTCAGGTATTCGGCGTGCAGGTGTGCCGCTTCCAGCACCTGGCGACATTTCGCTCGCTCCGTAGGCAGCGCTGCCAGTTCATGCTGCAGCAATTGCTCGATGATCTCGGCGGCCTCGATGGGCTCGGTTCCCGCTGTCTGCATGGCCAGCAGGCAATTGCGTACGGTGGCACGCACCAGTTCGCCGATCGGTTCCTCCTGTTCGGACATCTCGCACAGCCGCACGATGATGCACAGATGGCGCCGCGCGATGCTCATGGCATTGGTACACATGTCTCCCTCCTTGTTGTGCAAATCAAGATAGGGCTCGCCCCGCCGCAGCGCCATCAGGCGTTTCCTGATTTCAACACCGACAAGTGCGGTCTTTCCTGCGCCGTGACACCGTGTCCCCGCCGCCTTGCCAACTGCACTGGCAATGCCGCCTGGTGCTGCGCTCGCGCAGACTTGCTCTTGACGATTCACTGCGCCATGGTCTGTGCATTCATCGTCCGGCAAGCCTCTTTCCAGTAGAGCTGCAACAGGTTCACTATCTCGCGTCCGCCGGCAGACGGTGGACGCTCGGCACTGCTCATGGCGTAGGCCCCGTAACGCACCGACTGCGCCAACGGGACCGCCACCAGCCGCGGATCCTTGAAGCCCGCCACCGTCAGGTCATCCACCAGGGCAATGCCCCAGCCATGCACGGCCACACTGCAGGCGATATAGGCATAACGGACATCCACCGTGGCCTTGCGTAGCGCCTCGCTGCTGCCCAGCAAGGCCTCCACCACCTTGCCATGCGCTGTTTCGGTCCCGAACGAGATGACGTCATAGGCCTGGATCTCTTCCAGCTTGAGCTGTGTGCGCATGGCCAGCGGATGGTCCGCCGCCATCACGCACAGCACGTTGCCCTCGCCGATCAGGTGATGCGTGAGCGCCGGATGACGGTGCTGGACAAAGGCCGCCACGCCGATGTCGCACTCTCCGGTCAACAACTGCTCGGTGATCTGGGTCTGCGTGGCGATCTCCATCGCGATGTGCAGGCCCGGCATGCGGCGCTTGAGCTCGGCAACGGCGCGCGGTAGCAGATCCAGTGCCGGGCTCAGATTGGTACAGATGCGCAGGGTGTCGGAGACGCCGTGCCGCAGCTGCTCGGCATACATCTTCACGCGGTCGATGCTGCGCCAGGCACTGTCGATCTCGCGCATCAGGGCCATCGCCTCGGGCGTGGGATGCAGGCGCCCGCCACTGCGCTCGAACAGCGCCACCTGCAGCTTGCTCTCCAGATAGCGGATCAGCCGGCTCACCGCGGGCTGCGAGACATGCAGTACCTCGGCCGCACCAGACAAGGTGCCGGCCCGCATCACGGCACGAAAAACTTCGATCTGGCGCAAATTCATGGGTCTAACCTGATGTTATGGAGTCTGGATATTTTGGCATTGGTGATTATGGAATGTCTATCTGATACTTTGCCCCATGCTGACCTCATCCACACGCCAGTCCCTTCCCTTCGAGCGCATTGCCCTGTGCGGCGTGGGTCTCATCGGCGGCTCCATCCTCAAGGCGCTGCGGGCCGACGGCTACCAGGGCCGCGTGACCGTGTTCGACATCGACCGCGCCCTGGCCGAGCAGATATGCGAAGCGGGCTTTGCCGACCTGGTCGCGGCCAGTCCCGAACACTTCTTTCGCGACCATGACCTGGTGATCCTGTGCCAGCCTGTGGGCGTGCTGCTGGACTACCTGCGGGTACACCGGCGCGATATCACGGCCGGCCGCGCACTGGGCATCGATGTAGCCAGCGTCAAGGGACCGGTCCTGCAGGCCCTGCAACAAGATGGCAGCAGCGCCGCGCTGGCGCGCTTCATTCCCTGTCACCCCATCGCCGGCAAGGCCAGCCACGGCTGGGTGTCGGCCGATGCCGATCTGCTGCAGGACAAGCTCTGCATCCTCACCCCGGATGCCGCCACACCACCGGCCGCGCTGGCCCGTATCGAGGAATTCTGGCAGCGGCTGGGCGCGCGTACGGCACGCATGGCGGCCGACGAGCACGACGCCATCTATGCCAGCCTGAGTCACCTGCCCCAGCTGCTCAGCTATGCCTACCTGCACAGCCTGGCGCAGCAACCTCTGGCGCGGCAGTGGCTGGACTATCGCGGCACTGGCTTTACCGGATTTACCCGGCTGGGATCCTCAGATCCGGCACTCTGGGCCGACATTGCCGTGCATAACGCTGGCCCCCTGCTGGCCGAGATTGATCGCTTCAGCGCTTCGCTGGCCGAGCTGCGCGCTGCGCTGGTCGCCGGTGAGCGCAGCCGACTGGCCGGGCATTTCTCCACGGCACGGGATTTGCATGCAGTCACGCAACGCCCGGCCGGATCCTGACCCACGACTTGCAACGCCCTTTTGTCCACCCCACCACAAAAACGAGGAGCCTCACCGTGACCACCCACTCCGCACTGCGCAAGACCCTGTTCGCGTTTTCCGTTTCGGCCGCCTGCCTGGCCGCCGTGCCCGCCGTTCATGCCGACCAGTTGGCCGACATGAAGGCACGCGGCACCCTGGTCTGCGGCACCCTGACCAGCACCGAACCGCTGGGCTACCAGGATCCGCAGACGCGCCAGATCGTTGGTTTCGACGTGGATATCTGCAAGGCCCTGGCCCAGCACATGGGGCTGAAGATGGAACACAAGGGGCTCTCCATCGAGCAGCGTATCCCCGAACTGAGCGTGGGACGGGTGGACGTGGTGTCGGCTGCCCTGGGCTATACGAAGGAACGTGCACAGCAGATTGCCTTCAGCTCGGCTCACTATCAGGTGCCGATCCGGGTGATGGTGAAGAAATCGGCCAATATCGACAGCTTTGCCAAGCTGGCGGGGTTGCGCGTGAGTGCGGTCAAGAGCGCCACCACGGAAATCTACGCCCGTCGCGGCCTGCCCAAGACCGAGATCGTGACCTACCAGGATGGACCATCCGCCTTCCTGGCCTTCATGCAGGACAAGGTGGACGGCTTCTCCACCTCCGAGACCGCCGGTCTGCGCTACCTGGTCGAATCCAAGGGGCAGGCCACCTACATCAACGATGCTCTGGCCTGGGAGCCGACCGCGCTGGGCGTGAAGAAGGATGAGCCGGCCCTGCTGGCGGCGGTCAACAAGTCGCTGGAAGAGATGGAAAAGGCTGGCGAGATCGATTCCATCTGGAACAAGTGGTACGGGCCCAACACGCGCTTCGCCTTTGCCCGCGAGAAGAAACTCACGCCCATCTCGGCCTTTGCCCAATAAGCGCCAAGCCACCAGAATGAGGACCGAGGGGAGCCCATGAAAGACCTGTTGCTGGCCAATCCGGATTACCAGAGCCTGCTTGCGCATGGTTTGCTGGTGACGGTAAAGCTGTTCGTGACCAGCTGGATCCTGGCCATGCTGCTGGCCTCGCTGCTGACTGCCGTGCGCAGCACCAGCAGCAGGCTGGGGCAGGCCCTGGTGGCCTTGTTTGTCGAGTATCACCGCAATGTGCCTGGCCTGGTGCAAATCTTCGTGTGGTATTTCGGCATGCCGCAACTGCTGCCGCGCGAGGTGCAGCGCTGGATCAACCACCACGACGGCGAGTTCTTCTTCTCCTGCATCGCGCTTACGCTCTACGCGGCAGCCTACATGAGCGAGGACCTGCGCAGCGGCCTGCGTTCGCTGCCGCGCGGGCAGGTGGAGGCAGCGCGTTCGCTGGGCATGTCGTACCGCCAGACGCTGCAGCACATCCTGCTGCCGCAGGCGCTGCGTGCTGCCCTGCCGCCGCTGGTGAACCAGACCCTGGCCCTGTTCAAGGCCACCAGCCTGGCCATGACCGTGGGCGTAGCTGACGTGATGCACGCCACGCGCCAGATCGAGAACGAGACCTATCGCACCTTTGAAGCCTTCCTGATGGTCTCGGTGGTGTATGTGCTGCTGTCGTGGCTCATCATGGGGGCCGGTGCCTACGCCAGCCGTCGCTTGAACAGCGCGAGGAACTGACATGCTCGATATCCTGCACGACTATGGGCTGATCCTGCTGATCGGCGAATATCCGCACGGCCCGCTGGGCGGACTGGCCATGACCCTCATTCTGGCCGCCGCCGCCCTGCTGCTGTCCTTTCCGCTGGCGGTGCTGGTCGGCATCGGTCGCACTTCGCCGATACGGCTGGTGGCACGGCTGGCCGGCCTGTATGCCAACACGGTGCGCGGTTTGCCCCTGCTGTTACTGGTGTTCTGGTCGTATTTCGCCGTTCCGATGCTGTTCGGCAAGAGCATCAATGCCAGCCTGGTGATGCTGGTGGCGCTGGTGATCTACGAAAGCGCCTATCTGGGTGAGATCGTCAAGGCCGGCATTGAGGCCCTGCCGCGTGGCCAGACCGAAGCGGCGCGCACGCTGGGCATGGGTTACTGGACCACGCTGCGCAAGGTGATCCTGCCTCAGGCGCTGTTCAACATGATTCCCAGCATGATGAACCAGTTCGTGGTGGTGGTAAAGAACACCTCTCTGGCCTACGTGATCGGGGTCGATGAACTGACCAACGCCGCCTATCAGGTCAACAGCCAGCTGCTGACCAAACCGTTTGAAGTGTATGCCCTGCTGGCGATGACCTATTTCGTGGTGTGCTTCGCCCTGAGCCGTGCCGTGGCCGCGCTCGAACAGCGCATCGCCCGTACCCGCCGCAGCCGTCCTGCCTGAGGAATGACCATGCTTGAATTCATCGACGTCCACAAATCCTATGGCAATACGCCTGTGCTCAAGGGGATTTCGGAAAAGGTCGCCACCGGTGAAGTGGTGGTAGTATGCGGGCCGTCCGGGTCCGGCAAGTCGACCCTGATCCGCACCGTCAATCGACTGGAAGAAATCGACCGCGGCAGCATCCGCGTGGCCGATCAGGATGTGCACGAACCGGGACGCGACATCAATGCCCTGCGTGCCGGGATCGGCTTCGTGTTCCAGCAGTTCAACCTGTTCCCTCACCGCAGCGTGCTGGAGAACGTCATGATGGCGCCAACCACCGTGCGCGGCATGCCCCGCGCCCAAGCGCGCGAGCGCGCCCATGCCCTGCTGGAACGGGTCGGCCTGGCACACAAGGCACAGGCCTTCCCGACTGAACTCTCCGGTGGCCAGCAGCAACGTGTCGCCATTGCCCGCACGCTGGCCATGGAACCGCCGCTGATCCTGTTTGATGAACCGACCAGTGCGCTGGATCCGGAAATGGTCGGCGAAGTGCTGGCCGTGATGAAGGACCTGGCCCGCCAGGGCATGACCATGGTCTGCGTCACGCACGAGATGGGCTTTGCCCGTGAGGTGGCCGATCGCGTCTGGTTCATCGATGCCGGTCAGGTACTGGAGCGCGCCACGCCCGAGGATTTCTTCCACCGCCCGCAGCATCCGCGCGCGCAGAAGTTCCTGTCCGATACCCGGCACTGAATGACCGAGGCCGCCTGAGCCCGGCCTTCCCCATGCCAACCTGACTCACCGCAGCGGCCAGTCGCCGCTTGCGGCCGGTCACGCGCAGCCTGCGCATCCGCCAGCCATCGATCCTGTCTTGCCCAAGGAGAAGACCATGCCCGACCTGTTTGACAATCCCATGCAGTTGATGGGTTTCGAGTTCGTTGAATTCGCCGCCCCCGATCCGACCGTGCTGCACCAGGTGTTTTCCATGATGGGATTCACCAAGGTCGCCACCCATCGCTCCAAGGCGGTGAGCCTGTACCGCCAGGGTGGTATCAACTTCATTCTCAACAGCGAACCCGGCAGCGCTGCGGCCTACTTCGCCAGCGAGCACGGCCCCAGCGCCTGCGGCATGGCCTTCCGCATCAAGGATTCGCACCACGCCTATGCCCGCGCACTCTCGCTGGGCGCGCAGCCGGTGGACATGCCCACCGGCCCGATGGAACTGCGCCTGCCGGCCATCAAGGGTATCGGTGGTGCACCGCTATACCTGATCGACCGCTTCGAGGAAGGCAAGTCCATCTACGACATCGATTTCACCTTCATCGAGGGTGTGGAACGCCAGCCCAAGGGCGTCGGCCTCAAGGAAATCGATCACCTCACCCACAATGTCTATCGCGGCCGCATGGCTTACTGGGCGGGCTTCTACGAGAAACTGTTCAACTTCCGCGAGATACGCTATTTCGACATCAAGGGTGAATACACCGGCCTGACCTCCAAGGCCATGACGGCACCCGACGGCAAGATCCGCATTCCGCTCAATGAGGAATCTTCCAAGGGCGCAGGCCAGATCGAGGAATTCCTGATGCAGTTCAATGGCGAGGGCATCCAGCATATCGCCCTGTCCACCGATGACCTCATCGGCACTCTGGACCAGTTGAAAGCCGCCGGCCTGCCGCTGATGAGCGCGCCCCCGGCGACCTACTACCAGATGCTCGAAGGCCGCCTGCCCGGCCATGGCGAACCGGTGACCGAACTGCAGTCGCGCGGCATCCTGCTCGATGGCAGCAGCGAAGGCGGACAACGCCGCCTGCTGCTGCAGATCTTCTCCAAGACCTTGCTGGGTCCGGTGTTCTTCGAATTCATCCAGCGCAAGGGGGATGACGGCTTCGGCGAGGGCAATTTCAAGGCCCTGTTCGAATCCATTGAACGCGACCAGATCGAGCGGGGCGTACTGGCGGCCTCGTGATGAGAACCTGCAGAAGCGCATTCCCGTCCTGCGGCAACGCTGGAGAAGGCATGCCACAGCATGCTGTGGCAGCCGTCCAGAAAAAAATTCTGTGCGGTTTGACCTGCCTACTTCGCATCCAGTGCAGGCGCGCGCGCCCGTATTCTTGAAGCAATAGCTCAATCGCTCTCATTCGTGGCTATGCCCCCACTCTCATCGTCATTCCCTTTTTCTGGAGCAAGACATGCCTCTGAAGGATTTCAAGGTACTCACGTTTGACGTCGTCGGCACCCTCATTGATTTCGAAGGCGGCATGCTCGCCTATCTGCGCAAGGCTGTCCCCGAGAGCAAGATCTCAGATGAGGATTTCCTGGCAGCCTATCGCGCCGCCCGCAGTGACGGCAACACAGGCTGGTATCCGGATGACCTGGAACGCTGCTGGCATGTCATCGCCCCTGGCCTGGGCCTGCCCGATACGCCCGCGCTGGCTCGCGGTCTGCGTGACTCGGTGGCCAACTGGCCGGCGTTCCCGGACTCGGTCGAGGCCCTGCAGCGTCTGCGCAAGCACTTCAAGCTGGTCACCATGACCAACGCCCAGACCTGGGCCCTGCAGCACTTCGCGCGCACCCTGGGCGAGCCCTTCGACCTGCTGCTCAGCTGCGACGACGCGCTCTGCGAAAAACCCGACCCGCAATATTTCGCCTACGCACGCGGCCGCTTCGAAGGTCAATGGGGGTATCGCCAGGCCGACAACCTGCATGTGGCGCAAAGCCAGTATCACGACATCGGCGTGTCCAAACGCCTGGGCATCACCACCTGCTGGATCGAGCGCCGTCACGGCAAGCCCAGTTCGGGCGGCACCATCGCCTCCGAACATACGGTACCGGATTACCACTTCCACACGCTGGCCCAACTGGCCGATGCGGTAGAAGCAGGTCAGTGACGCAGGGCGGATCGCGCGATCCGCCCACCTCCCGGCGGGCCGTACAGCCCGCCCTGACTGGCGCTGCGCGGCGCCAGCTTGCATCAGTTCATCCAAGTCCGGACCGGCCATCCCCCCTCCGGTCCGCCTGTCTTCTCACGCCTCAACCACACAGGGAGCTGCAACATGGACGACAACGGCAAGAACAAACACGATCTCACTCTGCTGGCCAGCGCTACCGCCGGTGTGATGGATTGCCTCAAGCGTGGCGCCAGCCGCCGCGATATTCTCAAGGTGCTCATGGCCGGCGGCATGCAGGCCGCACTGGCCGGCAGCCTGGCGACCAGCGCCGCCAGCGCCTACGCCCAGACTCCGCGTCGCGGCGGCAAGCTGCGCGTGGGCAGCGACACCGCCTCGGTCAGCGACACGCTGGACCCGGCCAAGCAGGCCAACAAGACCGATTACTCGCGCGGCACCATGCTCTACAACGGCCTAACCTCGCTGGATGCCAGTCTGACGCCGCAACCGGCCCTGGCCGAGTCGTTCAGCAGCAAGGATGCCAAGGTCTGGGTGTTCAAGCTGCGCCGTGGCGTTACCTTCCATGACGGCAAGCCGCTCACGCCGGCCGACGTGGTGTTCTCGCTCATGCGCCACAAGGACCCGGCCACGGCGTCCAAGGCCAAGACCCTGGCCGACCAGATCGACAGCGTCAAGGAGAGCGGGCCCAACGAAGTCACCGTCACCCTGGTTGCACCCAATGCCGACCTGCCGGTCATCGTCGGTACCTTCCACTTCCACATCGTCAAGGCCGGCACGACCGACTTCAGCACCGGCATCGGTACCGGCCCCTACAAGCTCAAGGAATTCAGTCCGGGCATCCGCTCCGTGGTCGTGCGCAACGACAACTACTGGAAGCCTGGCAAGCCCTATCTGGACGAGATCGAACTGGTCGGCATCGGCGACGAGAATGCACGCGTCAACGCCCTGCTCTCGGGCGGACTCGACCTGGTGGCCAACCTCAATCCACGCACCATCGAGCGGATCAAAGGCAGCTCCGGCTTTGCGGTGCTGGAAACCCAGTCCGGCGCCTACACCGACCTGATCCTGCGCAAGGACATCGGCCCCGGCAGCAACCCCGACTTCGTGCTGGCCATGAAGTATTTGATGGACCGCGAGGTGATGCGCAAGAACATCGCGCGCGGCCACGCCGTGCTGGGCAACGATCAGCCCATCGATCCGACCAACCGCTTTTATCTGGCCGGCCTGCCACAACGCCAGATGGACCTGGACAAGGCCAAGTACCACCTGCAGAAATCGGGCGTGACCGGCAAGGTGCCCATGGTCTGCTCGGTGGCGGCCATGTATTCCGTCGATATCGCCACGGTGCTGCAGCAGACCGCGCAGCGCATCGGCCTGGAACTGGAATTGAAGCGCATGCCGCCCGAAGGCTACTGGGCCAACCAATGGCTCAGCAATCCGGTCGGATTCGGCAACGTCAATCCGCGCCCGAGCGCCGACGTACTGCTCACGCAGTTCTTCCAGTCCCAGGCCGCCTGGAACGAGTCGCGTTTCAAGAGCGAGCAGTTCGACCAGTTGCTGACGGCTGCGCGCGCCGAGATCGATATCGGCAAGCGCAAGCAGATGTATGGAGACATGCAGACCCTCATTCATGAGCAGGCCGGGATCGGCATTCCCATGTTCCTCGCCAGCCTGGACGGGTACAGCAGCAAGCTTAAGGGACTCTCGCCGATTCCGCTGGGCGGCATGATGGGGTATTCCTTCGCCGAGCATGTATGGCTGGATGCGTGATCTGATCCATACAAGTTGCGGGGCAATGACGGGGCGATGGTCAGCATTGGTCAAAAAATATTGCGCCAGGCTAATGCTGATCCAAGTTTCCTGACTTACCATTGGGAACATTTTTTTCCATGGGAACCCAGATGAACAATACCGATGATGCACTCGGGCAAGGCACCCGTTATCACCCCCTCTACGCCGCGCTGCACTGGCTGATGTTCCTGCTGTTCGTGGTGGCGCTGGCCACCATCGAATATCGCGATGACATTCCCAAGAGCGATCCCCTGCGCGACCTGCTGCGCACCGTGCACATGCACGCAGGCCAGTTGGTACTGATCCTGGTCGTGGTGCGCCTGATCGCGCGCAAGACGCTGGGCGTGCCAGCGGAGCTGCCGCTGCCGCGCCTTCTCCATCTTCAGCAGCTTGCGGTACTGGCGCGCATAGAGACCCAGCACAGGACGCTGACTGAGATCCTTCAAATGCGCCAGCGTGCGCAGTTCCATATCGGGTTCGTTGACGATGTGTGCCCGCACCCGTTCGGCATGCTCCTGCGGCACGAAGGCTACCGCCATCTGCGGCGGCAGGCGCAGGCATTGCGGACCGTCGTCGGTGGCCAGCCACAGCTCGATCTCCACCCCGGCCGGCGTATCGCGCCAATGCCGGGACAGCAGGAAACCTGCGCGCTCGCCGGGGCGCAAGGCAGAAGAAGTCGTGGGAGTGGCTGCGTCGGTCACCGGCGGTTGCGGATACATGCGATGGAGACGGGATTCTACTTGGATGTGAGCATCCTTGCGCACCCATGGGGCAGAGCAATTGTGAAGAATCCCCAACACGCTTTTTCAGCTGCAAAGATTTTTAAAAAATTCCGTTTCTTCTCCACGTTTTGAGCCTTGGCAGGCGGTGCGATGCTGGCGCCCATCACGTTCCCGCAATACGGAGAGTCTCGCCATGAAATCCCTGCCCCTCGTCCTCCTGCTCGGCAGCGCCAGCCTGTTGGGTGCACTTGAACTCTCGCCGGCCCGCGCCGCCAGCTTCGATTGCAGCAAGGCCGGGTCGGCCAACGAGAAGACCATCTGCCGCGACCCCGAACTGTCGGCCCTGGATGACCAACTGGGCCGTACCTATCGGCGCGCCCGCCAGGCTGCCACCGATGTGCGCGCCTTCCGGACGGCCAGCGATGCGCAATGGCGCTGGCGCGAACAGAATTGCCGTGACCGCGACTGCCTGCTGGCCTGGTATCAGCGCCGCCAGGCCGAACTGCAGGCCCAGGCGGCGCCGGCTGCATCACCCGTGGCGCTGTCGGCCACGCCGCCCAAGTCACCGGCCGGATCGCCCGCGCCCGCCCTGGCAGCCGTGCCGCCAGGCGCCACCACAAGTGCGCCGGCGGCGGCAGAAGCCCTGAGGCTGGGGCTGGACACGCGCCAGATCGAGCAACTGGCACCGCAAGGCAGCATGCCCTGGCCGCACTATGCGCGAGTCGAGCGCGGCCAGTATTTCTATCGCGATCCCCAGGCAGCCGAGACACAGCCGCTGGTGGCCGTGCGCTATTACGGCATGGAGAACGGGCAGTACATCCTCGAAGCCGTGCGCGGCCAGACCGTCTTGCGCTACACCTGCAGTGCCGATTGCCGCTACATCGCACAGCTGGCCCTGCCGGGCGACGTGGAAAAGGACACCGTCATCGTCAGCAATGACCGTGCTTCGCTGCCGGGACTGATCGTCAGCGATGCCGTCAACGGCCTGCTGGCACCGGTGCAGTCGCAATAGCAACAGCCATGACAACAGGCCACGGGCGGCATGCGATTGCGCACTTGTCCTACACGCGATAGCGAAGAGGGATGACAGGCGGGGCGGCACGGCACGGGCATACTGGGCAGCACCGAGCATGGTGCGCATGCTCCCCTTGCCCTGGCGAGAAGCTCATATGAAGAAAATCGAATTCGACGGTTACCTGCTGGTCTATCAGGCCGATGACAGCGAGGGCCGCTGGAAAGCTTCCTACGCGATCCTGAAGGATCGTGCAGAAATCAGCCGAGGCTCCCTGCCGCTGGCTGCCCACTCCGAAGACGAAGCCGTCGGCGAGATCCTGGCCGCCGCGCGTGACCATACCGCCAGCGCATTGCCTGCCTAGCCGCACGTCTTCGTCACGACGCTACACCACCACTTCACGCACACTGCGGCGATGGGCCAGCTCCATCAGCCGCCGCAATGCGTGGACCAGTTCAAAGCGGCTGCGTGAACGCCCCAGCGAGATCCGGATGTGCGATCCAAGACCGGAACGCGAGCGCTGGGTAGCAACCTCGAAGCTGTCCTGAGCCACTACATTGAGCCCGGCCTCCCTGGCCTTGACCACGAAATCCTGTCCCTTCCAGCGCTCTGGCAAGGCTTTCCAGAGGTGGATGCCGCCGCTGTCGGCCAGGCTTGCATCACCGAGGGTGCGCAAGGCCAGCTCCCGGCGGGCCCAGGCTTCCTGGCGGATGCCCGCGGTCAGCGCGGCGGCGGTGCCGTCGTGTATCCATTGGGTCGAGAGTGCCGTGGTCAGCGGCGTGGACATCAGCACGAAGGAGCGCAGTGCCGCCAGCACCTCCTCCTGTGACTGTCCTTGGGGCGTGACCAGATAGGCGGTGCGCAGCCCAGGCAAGAGGCACTTGGCCAGTGTGGAGACATAGAACACGTGCCGGGGCGCATAGTGCGCCAGCGGCCTGGGCGCGTTGGCGGCAAAGCGCCAATAGGGATCATCCTCGATGATGCGCAAATCCATGCGCGTGGCCACGGCCGCGATCTCGGCACGGCGTGCAGCGGGCATGGTCTGGGTGGTCGGGTTCTGCAGGGTCGGGTTCAGGTACACCAGGCGGGCGCCATGCCTGCGCGCCATGGTAGTGAGCAGATCGGGACGCATGCCCTCGTGATCCACATCGACGGCGACCACGTTGCGCCCCAATTGCGCAGCGGCGGCCAGCAGGCCGGGATAGGTCAGCGGCTCGGCCAGGATGGTCTCGCCCGGCCGGGTCTGCGAGAGCAGCAAGGCGGCCAGTGCCGATTGCGCCCCCGGACAGGCCAGCACCCGACTCTCATCGAGCGCGCCCAGCATGTCCTGCAGCCACAGTGCCCCGGCCGCCCGGTCGGCACTGCTGCCGCCACCCAGGTGGTAGGTCATGAGCAGATCGATATCGCTGTGCATCAGCACCTGCGAGACCCCCTGGCGCAACAGGTCGTCCAGGTCGATGCCGGCCGGGGGTGGCGGAATGTTCATGGAGAGGTCGATCACCTGACTCAAATCCACCTTGGGCGCAGCCACGAAGCTGCCGGCCGCACCGCGCGCCTCCAGCAGATGGCGGCGGCGCGCCTCACCGTAGGCGCGGGTGACCGTGGTCAGATCGACCTGCAGGCGTTCGGCCAGCACCCGTTGCGGCGGCAGGCGGTCACCGGGCTTGAGGCGCTCCTCCGAGATGGCCTGCTCCATGAAGCCGACGATCTGCAGGTAACGCGGGCCACCTCCGGCCGTAAAGCGGGAAATCCAGTGCAGAGTATGCCCTGCGGCGTGTGGGGGTTCCGGTCTGGCCATGCGGCTCCTGGGATGAACGAGTGTGCCAGCAGGTCGTTCCTGCGGGGCGGTCGTCTAGTATGGATGTATGGACATCAAAAATCCATACATCGTGACTTCCCTTTGTGCCAAGGCCTGGCACGCCGTGCCTGCCGCCTAAGCGGCCACGAAACCAACCCGTTCCATGGTGCCGATGTGCATGCTCAGCAGTTGCACGGCGCGGTCGGTCTTGCGATCGCGCAAGGCGTCGATGATGAGACGGTGATCGTGATCGGAGCGTGGCTGCCAGCCGCGCTTGAATCCGGTCGAGAACAGGTAGCGCGAATTGGTCAGCTGCAGTTGCTTGAGCACCGCCAGCAGGCGCGGCATGCCGCACTCGCTGGAGAGGATGTCATGAAACAGGTTGTTGGCCGCGTCCCATTCGATCAGGGAGGCCGCCTCGGCGCAAGCCTGCTGCGCCTGTTCCAGGCGGGCGATGTGCTCGGAACCGAACTTGCGGGCGCTGTGGCGCAGCGCCAGGATTTCCAGCGAGCCGCGCATCTCGGCATTTTCCTTCACGGCGGCCCGGTCCACCTGCGTTACGCGCACCCCGCGACGGGGCAAGGTGAGCACCAGTCCCTGTGCTTCCAGCTGGCGAAAAGCCTCCCTCACCGGCACGTGGCTGGACTGAAATTCCTGGGCTACATGGTCCTGGCGAAGCGCCGCCCCGCCTGCGATTTCACCTCGAATGATGCGTGTGCGCAGCACCTCGGCGATGCGTTCCACGGTGCTCGGATGCTCGGAATGATGCACCATATTTTTATAGATAATCTATTAAAAAAGAAATTGTTGAACGAATTTGAGCGAAGTTAGAATCCGCCGGAACGCAATTCTATGCCTTTTTATCCACGGACCGGATTTTATCGATGAGCCAGTGCCCTTCCCCCACCGCCGCACCCGCCAGTGCGCCCCTGCGTTGGTACCGCGCGCCGACCACGGTCGACGGCGGCGCCATTGCGCAATTGTTCGAACTGCCTTTCCTGGACCTGCTGTACCGCGCACAGACCGTACACCGCGAGCACCACCGGCCCAATGAAGTCCAGTTGTCGAGCCTGCTGTCGATCAAGACCGGCGGCTGCGCCGAGGACTGCGGCTACTGCGCGCAGTCGGCCCATCACAAGGAGGCAGGCGTCCCGGCGGGCAAGTTGATGGACGTGGATGACGTGGTCCAGGCGGCCCGGGCTGCGCGCGCCCAGGGCGCCACGCGCTTCTGCATGGGCGCGGCCTGGCGCAATCCGAAGCAGCGCGACATGGCCGCCCTCACCGAGATGGTCAGCCAGGTCCGCGCGCTGGGACTGGAAACCTGCATGACCCTGGGCATGCTGGAACAGACCCAGGCCGAGGCGCTCAAGCAGGCCGGGCTGGACTACTACAACCACAACCTCGACACCGCCCCGGATTTCTATGGCCAGGTCATCTCCACCCGCAGCTACCAGGACCGGCTGGACACCTTGCAGCGCGTGCAGGAAGCCGGTCTGAACGTGTGCTGCGGCGGCATCATCGGCATGGGCGAGACACGCGCCCAGCGTGCCGGCCTGATTGCCCAGCTGGCCAGCCTGCCGGTGCCGCCGCAATCGGTGCCGATCAACCACCTGGTCCCCATTGCCGGCACACCACTGCAGGATGTTGCGCCACTGGACGAATTCGAATTCGTGCGCACCGTGGCCGTGGCCCGCATCGCGCTGCCGCATGCGGTGATCCGCCTGTCGGCCGGTCGCGAGAGCATGAGCGAGGCGACCCAGGCCTGGTGTTTTGCCGCCGGTGCCAATTCCATCTTCCTGGGGGCCAAGTTGCTGACCACCGCCAATGCTCCGGTCTCGGCCGACCTTGATCTGCTGCAACGCCTGGGACTGCAGGCGGCCGCTGCCTCCGCCGGATGAGCCTGCATTGGAGCAGCGCCCATTGCGGCGGGGCCTGGGTCATCACCGGTTACGAGGAAGTGGCTTGGGCATTGCGCGATCCGCGCTTCTCGGCGCGGCGCGCGGTACGCTGGATCAACAGTACCCGGGGCGAGAACGCCGGGCAAAAGCAGGACCCGCAGCGGCAGCAGTTCAAGCGCCTGTTCTCGCGCTCCCTGCTGTTCCTCGACGCACGCGCTCATCGACGCCTGCGCGGCGTGCTCACTCCTTGGTTCAAGCCGGGCGACCTGCTGGCCCGGCGCGCCAGCATCACTGCACTGGCGCATCGACTGATCGACGACATCGTGGCCGATCCGCAGGCAGCGAGTGGATTCGATTTCATCGCGCGCTTCGCACGCCCCTTGCCCGCACTGGTGATTGCCCGACTGATGGGCTTGCCGGAGCGTGTGCCGACGCAATTCATCGATTGGGCCGCCGATCTGGCCGCCTTCATCGGCAGTCCCACGCCCGAGGCGAGCCAGACCGGGGCCGCGCAGCAGGCCATGCAGAATCTCTGTGAATTCTTCGGACAAACACTGGCACACCCCGCCGAGCTGCCGCCGGACAGTCTGCTGCGCGGGCTGCTGCTAGCCCATGCGGACGGGCAACTGAACCGCAACGAACTGCTGGCGCAATGCTGCACCCTGTTCATGGCCGGCTATGAAACCACCCGCAACCTGCTGGGCAATGGCTTGCTGGCCCTGCTGCAGCATCCGCAGCAATGGGCGGCGCTCCAGGCAAGTCAAGCAGATGCCGCTGCCCTGCGTCTGGCCGTGCGCGAGATGCTGCGCCATGACAGTCCGGTGCAATACACCGGCCGCCGCCTGCTGCAGGACCTCACCCTGGCGGGTCAGACGCTGCGGCGCGGGCAACTGGCCATCCTGCACATCGGCCAGGCCAATCGCGATGCACGGCGCTTCCGCGACCCGCAGCGCTTCGATATCCGGCGCGATGAAGGCATGCACCTGTGCTTCGGTCAGGGACCGCACGTCTGTCTGGGTGCCGCCCTCACGCAACTGGAAGCGGAGATTGCCTTCACTGCACTGATGCAGCGCCTGCCCACCCTGACCCTGGCTCAGGCCGCGCCGGTCTGGCAAGACAAGGCCGCCTATCGGGCGCTGGATCGCTTGTCTGTTTGTTTCTGAAAGGTCCTCCATGCAAGATTTCACCTCGGCGCTGGACGCCCTCGCCGACCAGGGCCTGCTGCGCACGCGGCGCGTGGTCGATGGTCCGCAAGGCGCGCTGTTGCAGGTCGATGGACGCGCTGAGCTGTCCTTCTGCAGCAATGATTACCTGGGCCTGGCCAATCATCCCGCGCTGCTGGCCGCCGCCACCCAGGCCCTGCAACGCTACGGCCTGGGTGCGGCGGCCTCGCCGCTGATCAGCGGCCACAGTCTTGCCCATGAGGTGCTGGAAAGCGAACTGGCCGACTTCGTCGGCATGCCCTCGGCACTGCTCTTCGCCAATGGCTACATGGCCAATCTCGGTGTCACCCCGGCGCTGGTCGGCCAGGGCGATACGGTGATCGTGGACCGCCTGGCACACGCCTCGCTGATCGATGGGGCGCGCTTGTCCGGGGCCAGCCTGAAGGTGTTTCCCCACAACGACGTGGAGCGCCTGGAGCAGGTGCTGGCGCGCTGCACGGCGGGACGCAAGCTGGTGCTGACCGATGCCGTCTTCAGCATGGATGGCGACCTCGCACCGCTGGCCGAACTGGCGGCGGTCTGTGGCCGCCACGCGGCCTGGTTGCTGGTCGATGATGCCCACGGCCTGGGTGTGCTGGGGCCGCAGGGGCGCGGCAGCCTGGCCCTGGCCGGCGTCCACGCGCCGCACGTATTGACCATGGGGACCCTGGGCAAGGCCGCCGGTGTGGCCGGCGCCTTCGTCGCAGGTGAAGCCGGGGTGCTTGCATGGATTTTGCAGCGCGCCCGTACCTACATGTTCAGCACCGCCCATCCGCCCGCGCTGGCGGCGGCCACCTCGGCCAGCCTGCGCCTGATTGCACAGGATGAATGGCGCCGCCAGCGACTGCAGGAACTGGCCGCGCAACTGCGCAGCGGCCTGGCCGGCCTGCCCTGGACGCTGTTGCCCTCCGCTACGGCGATACAACCGCTGATCATCGGAGACAACGCAGCGGCCCGCGCCATGTCGAGCGCACTGCGCGCGCAGGGGATCTGGGTCCCGGCGATCTGTCCCCCCACGGTACCCAAGGGAACGGCACGTCTGCGCATCAGCCTGTCGGCCCTCCATACATCCGCCGACGTCGCACGTCTGGTAACGGCGCTGACCGCCCTGGCCTGAGGAGAGACAACACATGCAGCACACCAGCACCCTGGCCGCGCGCAGCCTGCGCAGCGTCTGGCATCCGTGTACCCAGATGCGCCGGCATGAAGAGGTCCCGCCCATTGCGCTGGCTCGTGCCCACGGGCCATGGCTCTTCGACACGGACGGTCGGCGCTATCTGGATGCGATCAGTTCGTGGTGGGTCAATCTGTTCGGACATACCAACGCCTACATCAACGCCGCCCTGATCGACCAGTTGGGCCAGCTGGAACATGCCATGCTGGCGGGCTTCACGCATGAGCCCGTGGTGCAGCTGTCGGAACGGCTGGCCGCGCTGACCGGTCAGGCACTGGGCCACTGTTTTTACGCCTCGGATGGTGCCTCGGCAGTGGAGATCGCCCTGAAGATGAGCGTGCATGCCTGGCGCAATGCCGGGCATGCCGACAAGAATGAATTCATCTGCCTGGCCGGCAGCTACCACGGCGAAACCGTGGGCGCGCTGGGCGTGACCGACCTCCCCTTGTTCCGTACCGCCTATGAGGTTTTGCTGCGCCCGGCCCATCTCGCCGCCTCACCCGATGCACGGCAGGCGGCGCCTGGCGAAAGTGCCGCCGATGTCAGCCGTCGTGCCCTGGCTGATGTGCAAAGGCTGCTGCAGGAACGCCGCGGACGCATCGCTGCCGTCATCGTCGAACCGCTGGTGCAATGCGCGGCAGGCATGGTCATGTATGACCCGGACTACCTGCGCGGGCTGCGCGCCTTGTGCGATGCCCACGGCGCACACCTGATCGCCGACGAGATCGCGGTGGGCTGCGGCCGCACCGGCAGCTTCTTCGCCTGCGAGCAGGCCGGTGTGTGGCCGGACCTGCTGTGCCTGTCCAAGGGCATCAGCGGCGGCTACCTGCCACTGTCGCTGGTGATGTCCAGCGATGCGATCTACGCGGCCTTCTACGATCACGACGTGCGGCGCGGCTTCCTGCATTCGCACTCCTATACCGGCAATGCGCTGGCCTGTCGTGCGGCGCTGGCGACGCTGGACCTCTTTGCGCAGGAGCGGGTGCTGGAACGCAATGCCCGCTTCGCACCGGTGCTGGCGCGCGCGCTGCAACCGCTGGCGCAGGATGCACGGGTGCGGCATGTACGCCAGCGCGGCATGATCTGGGCCTGTGATGCCGTCATCGGGGAGGCCGACCTGGCTGCACGCTTCTCACGCTGTCTCGCTGAAGAAGCCGCGCAACGTGAACTGCTGGTGCGTCCGATCGGCACGACCCTCTATGTGATGCCGCCCTACATTCTGGACGAGGCGCAGGCGCAGTGGCTGGGCCAACGCCTGCATGCGGCGTTCGATGCCGCGATGAAGCAGCAGGCACGCCCATGACGGCCCGCATCTATTTCGTTACCGGCACCGATACCGGCGTGGGCAAGACCCGGGTGGCGGCGGCGCTGATCCATCTGCAGGCGGCACGGGGCTTGCGCGCAGCAGGCATGAAGCCGGTTGCCTCAGGGGCATTCCTGCAGGAAGGTCTCTGGTGCAATGAAGATGTGCAGGCCTTGCAGGCGGCGTCCAATGTGCTTTTGCCCGACTCACTGGTGAATCCCTACCTGCTGCGGCAGGCCACGGCACCGCACATCGCCGCCGCTGAAGAAGGCGTGCAGATCGGGCTGGAACACCTTGTACGGTGTCATGCGCAATTGCAGCGGGCCTGCGATGTGTTGATCGTGGAGGGTGCGGGCGGCTTCATGGTGCCACTCGATGCGGATTTCACCAGCGCTGACCTGGTGATCCGACTGCGACTGCCGGTAGTGCTGGTGGTGGGCATCCGCCTGGGCTGCATCAACCATGCCCTGCTCAGCGCACTGGCGATACGATCCTGTGGCCTGCACCTGGCCGGCTGGGTCGCCAACCACATCGATGCGAGCGAAGATCGGGCCGAGGCCATGGTGAACAGTCTGGTGCAGCGCCTGCAGGCACCGCTGCTGGGGCGATTGCCGTGGTCACCGGCAATGACGGCAGCGCAAGCAGCCGCCTGCCTTACTTGGCCAGATCCAGCCTGAGCCCATTGGAGGCGCCGCTGCGCACCGCCGTAACATGCTTGTCGTAGATGGTGCGGTAGCTCGCCAGGCCCAGTTCGGCCATGGCGTTGGACAGTTCCACCAGTTCGCTGACGGCTTCCTCGGAATAGATGGCGTCGACCTCGTTGGCATCGAGCCAGTGCCCAACTGCATGGGATGACTCCCCTTCGTGTGAGGGCACGTGTACGGACGACTTGTTATTCTTTTTTTCAGCTCACGCCAGTGGCGCCATCCAAGACTATGCGGATCTTGCGGGCCAGCTCATCATGGCGGTATGGCTTGTCGATGACGGGAAACTCGCCGTCGGCCCCATGCCGCTCTATCGATTCACTGGCGTAACCGGTAGTTAATAATATTTTGATGGAAGGTACCATGCGCCGGGCTTCTCGCGCCAGCACCACGCCATTCATGCTGCCCGGCATGATGAGATCGGTGAACAGCAGATCCACCTTGGGCTCGGCGCGCAACACCTGCAGCGCTTCCGTAGGGGAATTGACCATCGTCACGCGGTAACCCAGGCTCTCCAGCATGGCCTGAGCCAGTTCGGCGACTTCGATTCTGTCGTCCACCACCAGGACGTGCTCGTGCCCTCCCTGGGTGTGCGTACGATTGTCATACTCAAATGCCCCGCCGACCTGGTCCTGCGTGGCCGGGAAGTAGATCGATACCGTCGTGCCGCTCTGCACGCTCGATGAAATCCGCACCGAGCCGCCGGATTGCTTGACGAATCCATACACCATCGACAGGCCCAGGCCAGTGCCCTTGCCTTCCTCCTTGGTGGTGAAGAAGGGGTCCATCACCCGCGGCAGGATGTCGGCCGGGATGCCGGGACCGTTGTCGGTGACCGCGATACAGACATAGAGACCGGGTTTGACGCCGAGCTGGATCGCACGATCTTCGGAAGTGAGGTCTTCATTGCTTGTATGGATGCGTACCGTTCCCTTGCCGGACATCGCATCGCGCGCATTGATGAGCACGTTGAGCAGGGCCACTTCCATCTGGGTGGGGTCGAGGCGGCAATTCCAGAGACCCGGGGTCAGCTGGGTCCGTACCACGATGTCGCCGCCCAGGGTTCGCTGCACCAGGTCGGTAAAACCTTCCGTGAGCGAATTGAGGTTGATGGTGCGGCCCTCCAACCGCTGCTTGCGGGCGAAGGCCAGCAGTTGCTGGGTCAGCATGGCGGCCTTGCCGGAGGCCTTGCGGATGCTGTCGGCGCTGCGCGAGACCCGGCCCAGGTCAGGCGTATCGCTGCGCAGGGCCAGGTTGATGATGTCCAGGTAACCGCTGATGACCTGCAGCAGGTTGTTGAAGTCGTGCGCAATGCCGCCGGTCAGTTGGCCCAGCGCCTCCATCTTGCGCGCCTGGCCCAGCGCCTGTT
This sequence comes from Herbaspirillum sp. FG34, assembly GCF_057809315.1. NCBI lineage: Bacteria > Pseudomonadati > Pseudomonadota > Betaproteobacteria > Burkholderiales > Oxalobacteraceae > Herbaspirillum > Herbaspirillum sp. FG34. The sequence goes on from NZ_JBMDJS010000002.1 coordinate 52,145, forward strand.
CGGCATCGCGGCGGCGGCTGATGTCCAGTTGGGAGCTGAAGAAATACTTCAGCTCGCCGCGCTGATCATAGACCGGTGAAATGAACAGGGCATTCCAGAACGTCGAGCCGTTCTTGCGGTAGTTCAACAGTTCGGTGGCCATCTCGCGTCGCTCGGCCACCGCCTGGCGGACCTGGGCCACCACCGAACGGTCGGTCTCCGGCCCTTGCAGGAAGCGGCAGTTCTTGCCCACCACTTCGGCACGGCTGTAGCCGGTCATGTTCATGAAGGCATTGTTGACGAAGATGATGGGGTTGTCCGGCTTGTTGGGGTCGGACACGATCATCGGCATGCGCGTCATTTCGACGGCGGCAAAGAAGATATCGTTGGCGTCATCGCCTACCGCGACCTTGGCGTGGTCGTTGCGTATTCCAGCATCATTGAAGTCGTCGGCAGGCCAATGCACCGTGGGGTGCCTGGCGATGTTGGGCATTGTATTTTTCTCCGTTGGGCTGGGCTCGATTGCAGTGAGGAAACAGGAAACGAGCAGCGTTCAGGAGTTTGGACACGGGCCACCTCAACGGTTCCCCGCGATTTGCAACAAGGATGGGCATGCGTTGTTACATCTTGCAGGCCCTCCCCCTACGGGCCTTGCCACAGGCCACTTTGGCGCGGATGAGCTTGCCGCCATCGGGCGTTTTCCTACACCAACAAGCGGCCTTGATCCAGCACGCAGCTGCGGTCGCTGACCATGTTTGCGAAGTGCGTATTCTGTTCACACAACAGGATGGAGAGGCCGCGCTGCTTCAGGTCGAGGATCATCCTGGCCATCTGCTCGACGATGACCGGGGCCACCCCTTCGGACGGTTCGTCCAGCAACAGCAGTTGGGGATTGCCCATCAGCGTGCGCGCGATGGTCAGCATCTGTTGCTCACCGCCGCTCATGCGCCCACCGGGGCGATGCGGCATGGCGGCCAGGTTGGGAAACAGTGCCAGCAGCGCCTGCACGGTCCAGCTCGGCACGCCCTGGCGCGGGGGCTGGCGGCCGGTCTCCAGGTTCTGCAGGACGCTCAGTTCGGTGAAGATGCGCCTGTCCTCGGGTACGAAACCCAGCCCCAGGCGTGCGCGCTGATAGGGGGCCAGACGCGTGATGTCATGTCCGTCCAGCATGACCCGGCCCTGCGTGCCTTGCAGCAGTCCCATCAACGCCTTCAGCGTGGTGGATTTGCCTGCGCCATTGGGACCGGTGAGCGCCAGCACCTCGCCCCGCCCCACCTCCAGGGAAAGATCGAAGAGGATGTGCGCCTGTCCGTAGAACGCATGCAGGCCCTCCACTCTCAACAGAGGCGCACTCATGCCGCACTCCCGAAACTGGCGCCGGAACCGAAATAGACGTCGCGCACGCGGGCATCCTGGCGGACTGCTTCGGGCTCGCCCTGGGCGATCAGCTGACCACGCGCCAATACGATGATGCGGTCGGCGAAGGCGAAGACCACATCCATGCTGTGCTCGGTAAAGAGCACCGACAAGCCGCGCTCGCTGACCAGGCGGCGCGTCAGCGCCATCAGTTCCTGACGCTCGCGCGGGGCCATGCCGGCGGTCGGCTCATCCATCAACAGCAGGCGCGGCGCATTGGACAGGGCCATGGCCAGCTCAAGCCGCTTGATGTCGCCATAGGCCAGCACAGCACAGGCCCGCCCGGCCTGGTCGGCCATGCCGACCTGCTCCAGCAGCTGCATGGCTTCCTGGCGCAGGCAGGCGGCCGCCGGACGCCATAACTGCCACAGCCGACGGTGATGCGAGAGCAAGGCCGCCTGGACGTTCTCCAGTACCGTGAGCGAAGCGAAAGCCGCCGACACCTGGAAGGTACGCCCCACGCCGCGCGCCCAGATGCGGCGCGGATCCAGACCGGCGATATCGGCACCATCGAGCAGTACGCGCCCGCCATCGGGCCGCAACTGGCCGTTGATGACATTGAAGCAGGTCGACTTGCCGGCGCCGTTCGGGCCGATCAGTGCCAGCATCTGGCCGGCCGGCAGCGTGAAGGACAGGTCATCGAGCGCGGCAACGCCGCCAAAGGATTTGCGCAGGCCGTCGATTTGCAGCAGGCTCATGTGCCCTCCTCCCTGACCGGCCGGCGCAGGCGCTGCCAGGCCCCGGCGATACCGTCCGGGAACAGCAACACCAGCAACAGAATCACGCCCCCCAGCAAGGCACGCCAGTAATCGGTCTCGCGCGCCACCAGATCCTGCAGCCAGGTGAACAGGGCCGCCCCCAGCACCGGGCCAAGCAGGCTCTGTACGCCGCCCAGCAAGACCATCACCAGACCATCGACCGAGCGTCCGACACTGGACACTTCGGGCGAGATGCTGCCCTTGGAAAAAGCGAACAATACCCCGGCCAGCCCGCAGAACAGCCCGGCGACGGCAAAGCCACCCCACTGCAGGCTGCGCACGTCCATGCCCAGCGATTCGGCGCGCACGGCAGCATCGCGTGCGGCACGCAGGGCCAGGCCGAATGGCGCGTGGATCGCGCGCCGTAACAGGTAGACACCCAGCGCCGCACACCCCAGGGCCAGATAGTAGTAGGCCAGCGGCGAGGCCAGCGCTGCACTGGGCCGTATGCCGACCAGCCCGTTGCTGCCGCCGGTCAGGTCGTCCCACTGGAAGATGGCCGCCCAGACGATCTGCGCGAAGGCCAGCGTGAGCATGGCCAGATAGACGCCCGACAGGCGCACGCAGAACCAGCCGAACAGCAGCGCCCCGGCCATTGCCGTGAGCGCCCCCGTGAGCATGGCCAGCGGCATCGGCCATTGCAGCTTGAGCGTGACCAGTGCGGCAGCGTAGGCACCCAGTCCGAAATAGGCGGCATGGCCGAAGGACACCATGCCACCCGGCCCCATCAGGAAATGCAGACTGGCCGCGAAGAGGACGGCGATGAGGATTTCCACCATCAGCACCGGCAGATAGGGGAAGCGCGCAGCCAGCAACGGCAGTGCCAGCAAGAGCAGTAGCGCGGCCCATCCCGCCAGGCGCGCCCGGCGGCCTGATGCGCGCAGCGGCGCGTCATGCCCGGCGCCATTGCGCAGCAGCGCCAGCGGCTTGCCGAACAGGCCCCACGGGCGTATCACCAGGATCGCCGCCATGACCAGGAATTCCACCACCAGCGTGAGTCGCGAGAGCGAGACTTCCAGTCCGAACAAGGAGACATTGCCCAGCGCAATGCAGAGCGCCTTGACTTCGGCGATCAGCAAGGCGGCGGCGAACGCGCCTCCAAGCGAGCCCATGCCGCCGACCACCACCACCACGAAGGCGTTGCCGATGGTGTCCAGATCCAGCGCCAGGTTGGCCGGCATGCGCGGCCCTTGCAGCGCGCCACCCAGCCCCGCCAGGAAGCAGCCCAAGGCGAACACGGCGGTAAACAACCAGGCCTGGTTCACCCCCAGCGCGCCCAGCATCTCGCGGTCCTGCGTGGCCGCACGGATGAGCGTGCCCCAGCGCGTGCGATTGAGCAGCAGCCACAAGAGGGCGAACACCAGCGGGCCGATGACGATGAGCAGCAGGTCATATTGCGGCAGCCTGCGTCCCAGCAGATGCACGGCCCCCGAGAGGCCCGGTGCGCGCGGGCCGAAGAGGTCTTCCGGACCCCATAGCCAGAGCGCCGCATCCTTGATGATGAGTACCAGGGCAAAGGTGGCCAGCAGCTGGAACAGTTCCGGCGCGCGATAGATGCGGCGCAGGATCAGCACTTCCACCAGCGCCCCAAGCGCAGCCACCACCAGCGCAGCCAGCAGCAGCGCCCCCCAGAAACCAAGCGCACTGCTGCCCAGCCGGTCCACCAGGCTGTAGGCCACATACAGCCCCAGCATGTAGAAGGAGCCGTGGGCAAAATTGACGATGCGCGTCACGCCGAAGATCAGCGACAGCCCCGCCGCCACCAGAAACATCGCGCAGGCATCGGCCAGGCCGTTGAGCAGCTGGACGGTGAGACTGGCAAGCGTCATGAGCGCATGGCCTCAGCGTGGGCCGGATACGAAGGCGGACACGATTGCTGCGCGGATCAGTCGGCCGGACGCAGCTTCTTGACCTCGGCATCCGGCAACTGCAGGCTGGCGCCGTCGACATAGCTGAAGCTGGTCATGATGCCCTTGCCGTCCTTGATGCCGGTGCGGCCGACGAAGGCGCCCAGGGTGGACTGGTGGTCCTGCGGACGATAGACGATGGAGGCGACCGGTGTGTCCACCTTGAGGCCCGAGAAGGCTGCGGAGAGCTTGTCGGCATCGGTACTGCCGGCCTTCCTGATGCCGGCGGCGATGGACATCAGGGCGCTGTAGCCGACCAGCGACCCGTTGCGGGGGTAGTCGTTGTATTTCTTGCGGTAGGCCTCGACGAACTTCTTGTGTTCGGGTGTGTTGATGGCGTACCAGGGATAGCCGGTGACGATCCAGTTCTGCGGCGCTTCGCCCTTGAGCGGATCGAGGTATTCCGGCTCGCCGGTCAGCAGCGACACCACGTCCACCTTCTCGAACAGGCCGCGCGTGTTGCCTTCCCGGACGAACTTGCCCAGATCAGCCGCGAACAGCGCATTGAAGATGGCATCCGGCTTGGCATCGGCCAGTGCCTGGGTGACCGCGCCGGCATCGATCTTGCCCAGCGGCGTGGCCTGTTCGGCTACGAATTCCACATCCGGCTGGGCCTGCTTCATCAGGGTCTTGAAGCTGGCCACGGCGGACTGCCCGTACTCATAGTTGGGATAGACGATGGCCCAGCGCTTCTTCTTCAGCTTGGCCGCCTCCTTGACCACCGAGGCCACCAGCATGTACGTCGAGGGACGCAGGCGGTAGGTGTACTTGTTGCCGTTCTGCCAGACGATCTTGTCGGTCAGTGGTTCGGCGGCGAGGAAGAACACCTTGTGCTGCCTGGCGTAATCGGTCAGAGCCAGGCCGGTATTGGAGAGGAAACCGCCGAACAGCAGCGCCACGCGCTCGCGCGCCATCAGCTCTTCGGCCACTCGTACCGAGTCACCGGGGTTGCCGTTGTCGTCGCGGGCGATCACTTCCAGCTTCTTGCCCAGCACGCCGCCGGCGGCATTGACTTCATCGAGGGCCATCTCCCAGCCCCGGCGGTACGGCTCCAGGAAGGCCGGTTGGGCCTTGTAGCTGTTGATCTCGCCGATCTTGATGGTGTCCTCGGCCCGGGCAGTGCCGGCAGAAAGATTCACGATGGCTGCGGTGCAGGCCCACAGCAGGCCGCGCTGGAAGTTGAAATGGTTCACGTCATTTCCCTCTGATGAAAGTGCCCGGCCCGCTTCACCGCGCGGGGCGGGCGTAATGATAACCGCTGCCGACGGCATGTGCAGATTACTTCACACGCTGTTTTTCCAGCTTGCGCGCCAGGGTACGGCGGTGCATACCGAGGCGGCGCGCGGTTTCGGAGATGTTGAAATCGGTTTCCACCAGTACCTCGTGGATGCGTTCCCATTCCAGGGTCTTGATGGAGGTGGCGCGCGCCGGCAGTTCGAGCTCGGAAGCACCGGCCACGTGGCCGAAGGCGGCTTCGATGTCGTCGGTATTGGAGGGCTTGGCCAGGTATTGGCAGGCGCCCAGCTTGATGGCTTCCACCGCCGTGGTGATGCTGGCGAAGCCGGTCAGGACCACGATGAGCATGTTTTCGTCGTGGGTGTGCAGCATCTGCACGCAAGCCAGGCCCGAGGCATTGCCGCCCAGCTTGAGGTCGACCACGGCATAGCCGGGCTTGTGTTCTTTCAGGTGGAGGGCCGCTTCCTCCTGGCTGGCGGCCAGCAGGACGGTGTAGCCGCGACGTTCGAAGGAGCGTCCCAAGGTGCGTGCGAAGGCGGCGTCGTCCTCGATGATCAGAAGCAGGCGATCAGCCGACATGGTCATTCCCTATTTTTCTACTTTGCCAAAGCCGATATTGTAAGGCGAGACGGCACCGGACATGGCCGGCCCCTGAAGAAAAAGGAAATGATCACGGTCAAAGCCGCTTCAGAGGCGGCTTGCGGCAGCTCAAGCGCCGGTCGGATAGTCCGGCGCTTCGCTGGCGGGACCAGCCTGCTCCAGCGGTTCGAGGCTGATGGCCGACAGGGGCAGCTCCAGCGTCACGCGCGCGCCGCCGGCGGAACGGTTGCTGGCCCAAACGCGACCGCCCAGCTTGCGCGCAACGTTGACCACGAAGAACAGGCCCAGGCCGCGTCCAGGCTTGCCTTTGGTGGACTGGTAGGGCTTGCCGATCTGATTGATCATCCAGTCGGGGAAACCGGGACCGCGATCGCTCACTTCCATGAGCAGCAGATCGCCTTCGCGCCGCACTTCCAGGGCCAGCCATTGCGGCGAGACCTCGAAGGCGTTGTCCAGGACATTGCCCAGCATCTGCTTGATGGCCGAGTCGAAGGCCACCGGCACATCCTGCCCGATCTGGTTGCGGTATTCGAAGATTTCGACGGGACGGGTCTTGCGCCAGTCCTCGGCCACGCTGTCGAGGAAAGTATTGATCGTGGTCTTGATGGAGGATTCGCCCCGCGCCTCACCGGCAGACAACAGCACGCCGCTGACAATGGACTTGCAGCGCTGCAGCTGCGCTTCCATCTCGGCGATGTCGTCAAGCATGTCGGCGCGCTGGCTGATCTCGGGCATGCGTTTCCAGTCGCCCAGGATCACCGAGACGGTCGCCAGGGGCGTACCGAGCTCATGCGCAGCACCCGAGGCCAGCAGGCCCATGCGCACGATGTGGTCTTCCTCGGCGGCGCGCTGGCGCAGGTCGGCCAGCAAGGCGTCACCGGCGCGCAGGTTGCTGCTGATGCGGGTGATGAAGAAGACCATCAATCCGGCATTGAGCAGGAAGCAGATCAGCGTTCCTTCGACGTACAGGCTCAGGAGGCCGGCGTTATGGTCCGGCGGCAGCGCCAGTGGTTCGGAAAACAGCGCCAGCCCGGCCAGGCAGAGCATGGTCACGCCGACGATGGCCCAGCTCGACCAGGGCTTGAGCAGCACCGCCGAGAGGATGATCTGCATCAGATACAGGAAGGCGAAGGGATTGGTGATGCCGCCACTGAGATAGAGCTGGAAGGTCAGTACGGCTACATCCACCAGCAAGGCCAGAAACAGTTCAGCATTGGTGGCGATGCGCCGCTCGTGCCAGCGCAGGTGGCTGGCGATATTGAAGGCGATCAGGCAGGACAGCACCTCCAGCATGTGCGGCAGCGGCAGGTGCAGGTCGAATACCAGCACCACGAAGGCGATGGTGGACACCTGCCCCAGCACCGCCAGCCAGCGCAGCTGGATCAGCAGCAGCATGTTCTGGTGGCCGGCCGGGTTCTGCTCGCCCTGGCGCAGACGCTGCCAGCGCTCGCGCAGCGTCTTGCGCTTGGCGACGGTGTCGGAGGCAGTCATGACTCAGTGCCCGGTTTGCGCATCCAGAATGCGCTGGCGCCAGCGGCGCTCGTCGCGGATCACCCAGTAGCCTGCAGCCAGCGACATGAGAGCCAGGGCATACCAGGTCAGGGCGTAGACCAGGTGGCTGTTGTGGAAGGCAATCACCGTCAGTCCACCGACCGGTTTCTGTGCATCCGGCGCCACGGCGGCATTGGCTTGCGCGGAAGCCTTGTCAGCATCGACGAAGTAAGGGGCCACCTGCGCCAGCGGCAGGCCACGCGCTTGCGCAATTGCCTTCACATCGCGTGAATACCAGCGGTTCTGCGCGGCGTCATTGCTGCGCAGGAAGCCGCCGCCCTGCTCGCTCATGCGCAAGAGCCCGGTCACTTCGTTCATTTGTCCCGCAGGCGCATCGGTCAGCTGCATTTCCGCCAGCTTGAGCGGCGAGACCGCTACGAAACCGCGATTGATCAGCACCACGCTGCCATCGGCCATCTGCAAGGGGGTGAGCAGCCAGGCGCCGCTGCCCAGGTCAGTACTGGCCTGCACGGCGACTGTCTTGCTGTACAGATAGCGGCCCGCGAGAACCACGCGTTTGTACTCGTCGCGTTCGGCGTTCACGCTCGGCCACTCCTGCGGACCAGGCGGCGGCGCCGGTGCGGCGTGGACGCGGGCATCGACCTTGGCGATCAGGTCCAGCTTCCATTGCAGGCGATAGACCTGCCAGGTTCCCAGCGCAGCGAAGACCAGAAAGAAAAATCCCGCCAAAAGCGTCAGCAGCAGCAAGCTGGCCTTTGTGCGGGATACCGGGGCGGCTTGCACCGCCCCGCTTTCTTTGCCTTGCGTCACGCCATCGGTTGGCGTCGGGCTCATTTCGATTGGGCTGCGCCGTGCTGCATATCCTGCATGCCCGGCATACCTTGCATCGATTGCGGCACCGTTTCGGTGGGCATGTTTTCAGGCGACATGGTCGGCATCATGTTGTGGTTCAGGTGATACATGACCCACAGCGAACCGGACAGCGCGATGACCACGATGACGACGGTGAAGATCATCGCCAGCATGTTCCAGCCACCTTCGGACTTGCCGTTCATGTGCAGGAAGTACTTGATGTGCACCACGATCTGCACGGCCGCGAAGGCCAGCAGCACGATGCCCAGGGTCGACGAGCTGGAAATGGTCTTGTTCATCACCATCCAGAACGGGATCGCGGTCAGGATCACGGCCAGCACGAAGCCGGTGACGTAATCCTTCATCGTGCCGTGGGCGGCGTGGTCGCCATGACCGTGGCCGTGGCCATGGTCGTCATGCTGGCCCATCGGACGGGCCGGGTGTTCTTGGTGGCCGCGGCTCATGGCAGGACTCCCATCAGATAGACAAAGGTGAAGACGCCGATCCAGACCACGTCCAGGAAGTGCCAGAACATCGACAGGCACATCAGGCGGCGACCGTTGGCTTCGGTCAGGCCATGCTTGTTGATCTGGAACAGCAGCACGATCAACCAGATGATGCCGAAGGTGACGTGCAGACCGTGGGTACCGACCAGCGCGAAGAACGAGGTCAGGAAGCCGCTGCGGGACGGGCCGGCGCCTTCGTGGATCAGGTGCAGGAACTCATACAGTTCGAAGTAGATGAAGCCCGCACCCAACAGACCCGTGATGACCAGCCAGATGATGGTGTTCTGCTGCTTCTTGGCCTGCATGGCCAGCATGGCGAAACCGTAGGTGATCGACGACAGCAGCAGCAGCGCAGTGTTGAGCGCCACCAGCGGCAGGTCGAACAGCTCGGCGCCGGTCGGACCGCCTGCATAGTTGCGGCCGAGCACGGCGTAGCACGCAAACAGGCAGGCGAAGATCAGGCAATCGCTCATCAGGTAGATCCAGAAGCCCAGCAGGGTGCCGTTCTCCGGATGATGATGGCGGACGAAGTAGCGCGAGCTTGGCGTCGCGTCGGCCGTGTGGTTGATTGCTTCAGACATGGCTATTCAACAGACGAGTGCGCTCTGCTTCGACACGGACGACTTCGTCGGCCGGGATGTAGTAGTCGCGGTTGTAATTAAAGGTGTGGATGATGGTGGCAGCGATCAGTGCAACGAAGATCGCCACGGCCGGCAGCCACATGTGCCAGATCAGGGTGAAACCGAGTACGGCCGACAGTGCAGCGATGATGAAGCCGGCACCGGTGTTCTTGGGCATGTGGATTTCCACGAAGTCACCCAGCGGACGCTGATACTGGTTCTTCTTCATGTCAGCCCAGGCGTCGTTGTCATGCACGACCGGGGTGAAGGCGAAGTTGTAGGCCGGCGGCGGCGACGAGGTCGACCATTCCAGGGTACGGCCATTCCACGGGTCACCGGTGACATCGGCCAGCTTCTTGCGGTCGCGGATGGAGACGGCGATCTGGATGATGAAGGAACCGATGCCCAGGGCGATCAGGCCGGCACCCAGTGCAGCGACCACGAACCAGATCTGCAGCGACGGATCGTCGAAGTGGCTCATGCGGCGGGTCACACCCATCAGGCCCAGCACGTACAGCGGCATGAAGGCAAGGTAGAAGCCGACCAGCCAGAACCAGAACGAGCACTTGCCCCAGAACTCATTGAGCTTGAAGCCGAAGGCCTTCGGGAACCAGAAGTTGATGCCGGCAAACATGCCGAACACCACGCCACCGATGATGACGTTGTGGAAGTGGGCGATCAGGAACAGCGAGTTGTGCAGCACGAAGTCAGCCGGGGGAACGGCCAGCAGCACGCCGGTCATGCCGCCGATGACGAAGGTGACCATGAAACCAATGGTCCACAGCATCGGCACTTCGAAGCGGATACGGCCACGGTACATCGTGAAGAGCCAGTTGAAGATCTTGGCACCGGTCGGGATCGAGATGATCATCGTGGTGATGCCGAAGAACGAGTTCACGCTGGCACCCGAACCCATGGTGAAGAAGTGGTGCAGCCACACCAGGTAGGACAGGATGGTGATCACCACCGTCGCGTACACCATCGAGGTGTAGCCGAACAGGCGCTTGCCGCTGAAGGTCGAGACGATTTCCGAGAACACGCCGAAGGCCGGCAGGATCAGGATGTAGACCTCAGGGTGGCCCCAGATCCAGATCAGGTTCACGTACATCATGGCGTTGCCGCCCATGTCGTTGGTGAAGAAGTTGGTGCCGAAGACGCGGTCCAGGGACAGCATGGCCAGCACGGCGGTCAGCACCGGGAAGGCCGCCACGATCAGGACGTTGGTGCACAGCGAGGTCCAGGTGAAGACCGGCATCTTCATCATGTTCATGCCAGGGGCGCGCATCTTGACGATGGTCACCACCAGGTTGATGCCGGAAAGCAGTGTCCCTACCCCGGCCACCTGCAAGGCCCAGATGTAGTAGTCCACCCCCACGTCGGGGCTGTAGAGGATGCCCGACAGCGGCGGGTAGGCCAGCCAGCCGGTGCGGGCGAACTCGCCCACGAACAGCGAGGCCATCACCAGCATTGCGCCGAAGGTGGTCATCCAGAAGCTGAAGTTGTTCAGGAAGGGGAAGGCCACGTCACGCGCACCGATCTGCAGGGGCACGACGTAGTTCATCAGACCGGTCACCAGGGGCATGGCCACGAAGAAGATCATGATCACGCCGTGGGCGGTGAACACCTGGTCATAGTGGTGCGGCGGCAGGAAGCCGGCATTGTCGCCGAACGCGATGGCCTGCTGCGCACGCATCATCAGCGCGTCGGCAAAGCCACGCAGCAGCATGACGATGGCCAGCACGATGTACATGATGCCGATGCGCTTGTGATCGATACTGGTGAACCAGTCGCGCCACAGCATGCCCCACAGGCGATATTTGGTGAGCAGGCCCAGTACCACTATGCCGCCCAGCGCCACCATGGCGAAGGTACCAATCAGGATCGGCTCATGGTATGGAATCGCTTCCAGACTGAGACGGCCGAAGATCAGCTTTATCAGGTCAAAATTGTCAGACATCTTTACTTCCCGGGGAAAAAGGAAATGGGGGCGCAGCGGTATTCTGCTGCGCTGATACGGCTACCAGGCAAGGAAATCATTCGGCCTTTTGCTGGCCCGGTTTCACGTTCAGGTCGGTGGCCATCATCTTGTCCATGCAGACCGTGTTGGCAGCCACGCAGCGGTTCACGATGGCGTGGAACAGGTCGGGCTCGACACTGCCGATGAGGCGGGCAGGTTCACGTTCGCTCGGCTGTTCCAGTTTCATGTACTCGGCACGGTCCAGCTTGCCGGCCGACGCCTTGGCTTTCTGGACCCAGGCGTCGAAGCCGGCCTGATCCAGGCCGTGGAACTTGAAGCGCATGTGCGAGAAGCCGGCACCGCTGTAGTTGGCCGAGAAACCGTCGTATTCGCCGGCCTTGTTGATCACGGCGTGCAGTTTGGTTTCCATGCTCGGCATGGCGTAGATCTGACCTGCCAGTGCCGGGATGTAGAAGGAGTTCATCACGTTGGAGGCGGTGATCTTGAACTGGATCGGGGTATCCACCGGTGCGGCCAGCTCGTTGACGGTGGCGATGCCCTGCTCCGGATAGATGAACAGCCACTTCCAGTCCAGCGCCACGACTTCCACCACCAGCGGCTTGACCTGGGGCGACAACGGACGCTCGGCGTCAATGCGCGAGAGCGGACGGTACGGGTCCAGGGTGTGGGTGGTGATCCAGGTCAGCAGGCCCAGGGCGATGATGATCAGCAGGGGCGCGCCCCAGATGACCAGCTCCAGGCGGGTCGAGTGATCCCAGTCCGGCTCGTAGGGAGCGGAAGTGTTGCCCTTGCGATAACGCCATGCAAACAGCAGCGTCAGGACGATCACCGGAACGATGATGAGCAGCATCAACGCAGTCGAGATGACGATCAGGCGTGCTTGCTGGTTAGCGATGTCGCCGGAAGGATTCATCACGACGGTGTTGCACCCAGCCAACAGAAGCGCAGGAAGCAGGAGCAATCCGCGACGGAGGATTTGAGAAACCATGAAGGAAAATTCCAGTCGTATGTATCAGAGCGTGGTAATGTAACGCCAATAAAGTGTGTTGGCGATTGGACGTTTTGTCCCACCCTGTCACTTGCCACCTGCCAGGTTGGGATTTGTAGCACGTACTGCGACTAAACCTCTAACAGTGGGAGACAAAGCCATGGCAAGCACCAGCATCCACAATGCTCAGGGTTCGGGTCAACTCCGGCCTCAAGCGAACAATCCTTCCACTTCCCACGAACACGGCACGATCGAACCCGGTGAGATCGCCGTCGGCGTGGTGATCGGACGAGCGTCCGAATACTTCGACTTCTTCGTTTATGCACTGGCTTCGGTGCTGGTGTTTCCGCAGGTCTTCTTCCCCAACGAGCCCAAACTGGAAGGCACGCTCTATTCCTTCGTGATCTTTTCCTTCGCCTTCCTGGCCCGCCCCATCGGGACCACGATCTTCATGGCGATTCAAAAACGCTTCGGACGAGAGGTGAAACTGACGCTGGCCCTGTTCATGCTCGGTTTTTCGACTGCGGGCATTGCCTTGTTGCCAACTTTTGAACACATTGGCATGTGGGCCATCATCTTGCTCTCGCTCTTGCGCGTTGGTCAAGGGGTGGCGTTGGGTGGTGCCTGGGACGGTCTGCCCTCGTTGCTGGCGATGAACGCGCCGCCGAACAAGCGCGGCTGGTATGCTGCGCTGGGCCAGTTGGGCGCCCCGCTGGGTTTCGTGGTGGCGGCCAGCCTGTTTGCCTACATGCTTTCCAGCCTGACCACCGCCGATTTCCTGGAATGGGGCTGGCGTTATCCCTTCTATGTGGCCTTTGCCATCAACGTGGTCGCATTGTTCTCGCGCCTGCGCCTGGTCTCGGCGCCGGAATACGCCAAGCTGCTCGATGAGCGTGAGCTGGAACCGGCCGGCGTGGTTGAGCTCGCTACCACCCAGGGCCGCAACATCATCATTGGTGCCCTGGCTGCCCTGGCCAGCTATGCCCTGTTCCATCTGGTGACGGTGTTTCCGCTGTCCTGGATCAAGCTGTATTCGCTGCGGGAAGCGGTGGACTTTCTGGTGATCCAGATCTGGGGCGGCCTCATCATGGCGGTGGGCATTGTGGTCTCGGGCCTGATCGCCGACCGCTTCGGTCGCCGCAACACGCTGGGCTCGATGGCATTGCTGATCGCGATCCTGTCGGCCTTCGTGCCGACGCTGATGAATGGTGGCGAATCCGGCCAGAATGCCTTCATCCTGATCGGTTTCGCCCTGCTGGGCTTGTCCTACGGCCAGGCGGCCGGTGCCGTGACGGCCAATTTCAAGGCCCGTTATCGCTATACCGGCGCGGCCCTGACTTCAGATCTGGCCTGGCTGGTCGGCGCCGGTTTCGCACCGCTGGTCGCCTTGGGTCTGTCGGCGCACTTCGGCATGGCTTATGTGAGCTTCTACCTGCTCTCGGGTGCGGTCGGCTCGCTGGCTGCACTGAGCCTGAACCGTGCGCTGGAGGCACGGGACGACTGATCTGCGTTGAGCACCTCGTCGGTACTGGCAGGATGAAAAAACCGGAAGGTGACTTCCGGGTTTTTTATTGGATCTATCTGCCGGCATCTTCGCCGATCAGCAGATCAGGATAGCGGGGCAGCAAATCCTGGTCGGTCAGGCGAACCTCGATGTCATGTGCGGTTCGTACGTGCGCGGGGTTGCCGATGTCGAAAACCACATCTGCGACGCTGACGATGATCGTACCCAGCAACTGGCCGGAAGCATCGTGGACGGGCTCAAGTCGCGCCGCTTCTGGGACTTGTATGGGTGAGAGCTGAACTGGAAGATAAAGCATCCAGGCCACGCAGGGCTTGTCGAAGAATACCGGCGTATAGCTTGCAGGCTTGACGAACATCGCACGCGGGGAGAAAAGGTTTGCAGACTCCTTCAACGCATCCACGAGGGCCGAAGGATATTGCCAGCGCTCCATGTGATCAACGGTGAGGCAGACAATCTCCGGACTGCCGTCCACATGGTTGTATTCATCAGAGTAACTGGCCCGCCCTCCTCTCTCTAGCTGCCCATTCCAAAAACAGAGATAGCGCGGATCGTCCGGCTCGTGATTGCGCTGGAACTCACGGTAATAGGCCAAAGCGGATGTGCCAGGCATTGCCCCCTCAAAGACTGGATATCGAAACGAGCCATCTTCATCGCCTGTCGCCACCAGCCAATGCTCCAGACTCATCCATTTGTCGTGCTTGCTCCACATAGATAAAAGGTCGCCAGCCTTCTTCATTCGCTCAACAAGGCTGATACGGGGCTTTACCGCTGGATAGAAAATATTGATATCAAACGCTTTCATCGGCTTGCTCATGGTCGGAAAATGACTCGAATAGTCGGGGAGATTCGTAAGAACAGGGGCTTTAGATAGGCATAAGTCCAGGGTTCCATGAAGTACCAGTGCAGCTTTACAGGCGGTCGTGGCTGAGCGGCAATGTTCTGCAGCCTTGCCTGCCCCACCATGTCGTGGATGATTCTTTTCTTGAAGTCGTATTCAAATTCGCCGGGGCCCGAAAAAAACTGGTCGTATCCCGCCTTCGCCTCCATCAGCAAGCACTCGGCCGGCTTGAATCCATCGAATTCTCTCTTGTCGTATTTCCACTCCGTCAAGAACAATGGGCCGGATCGCATACCAGTAATACGCGCCTGATAGTCCATCCATGACTTGTGCTCCCTGAAATTCTTGGTGATCTCATGCCCCGCCAGCGGCGGGCAAGCCCGGCACTTGTCCCGCGACGCCGAATCCACCTCGGCCTTGGCCAGTGGTGAATTTTTGGTCTTATCTGCTTCTTCCCGTCGCTTCTCGATTCCCTCACCCGCCACCACGCCTCCCGCCCCGCCTGCGGCACGAGGCAACCAGCGTTGGATCACGGGCACGGCACGTTGCGCCGCGGCGCGCCCGGCCTGAACTGCAAGACCTGCCATTATTGTTCCTCCTTCATGCGTTGTAATTCGTCGGCCAGAATGGCATCGAAGTCATCCAGCCGTTGCTCCGGCGTGGCACCTGGCCTGCTCAGGTAGTAGCGGATCAGTTCATCGCCGAACAAGCCAGGCGCCCCCGCTTCGAATGTCATCATGTAGAGCAGATGCGGCGTCGAGGTAAACCCGATTTCCCTACCCCGCTCATAGGCAACACGCATGCGCTCGATCACTTCGGCACGACCGGGGTCGCTACGCAGATCTTCGTGGTCCGCGAGATATTGATCCGCTGCAGCCGAAATGAAGTGTTGAGTATCGCTATCCAGAAACTGCTGGTATTGCGCAGGGGTGAGTTCAATCATGATCGCGTCCGATATGAACAGGACGGCCGTCGAGCAGAAAATGCCATTCCCGGAGGGAGTCGAAGAAAACCAGGCGCTGAGCCTCATCGAGCCGCTGCGCCAGCGTCGCCAGTACGCGTGGATCCCAGAACCGGACCAGGGCCGAGCGGCCGTCAGGCAAGCGCATGTCCAGGCGCGCCTTCAAATGCGCGGCAAGTTCGGCAGTGCCAAGCGCGGCATAAATCCAGGAAACAGCCGGCTTGCATTGCTCCAATGCCAGCAAATCGCGGCAAAGCGCTTCGGATTGCGATTGCACCGCCAGCAACCACGGGCCGTCCTCCTTCAAGGACTCTTCTTCGGTACCTGCGAACAAAGCCTGAGCACCCGGCTGCTCAGCCAGGCGCCCCGGCAAGTTCATCTCCGCGTACTGAAACCCATCGACCAGCACATGCAGGTGCTCGCCCGGCAAAGGCTTCGGCAGCGCCTTGATACGCCCATGCAGCAATGAAGCGCTCATGTCCGCACCATCAAGGTCTGGCCAGACCGCGCGGCGGCAGCCAGGCAAGGCAGGCAAATCGAGGAAGGCAAGGACGACGCGGCTGCCGCCAGGGACTGGGCCGTAACGGCATCCTCGGCGGGCGCGGTCTGGCCAGCCGTTTGCCCCTCCGAATGCGTGGCCACCCCCTGACTCGCCATCAGCGTGGCCCCACAAGCCGTCCGGTCGCCGTCGCGCGCCGGTGCCTGGCCCATGGACTTCATGTCGCCCGCACCGGATGTGATGGGAAATGTCCCTTTGCACTTGGGACAGGTGGTCAGGTCGCCGACACGCGCGACGGCCTTGCCATGAACGAGAAAGGTCTGATCGCCGGAAATGACCGTGCCACCATGGCTGGTCTTGTCGCCGACAACGATGAAGGGACGCCCCATGCAGCTCTCCTTGCCAGCACTACCGCTGGAATTGATGAGCCGCTTCGAGTCGCTCGGCGGAGAATGACTCCCCGTCTCATTCAATCAACGAGCAATAATCGAAATCCTTTGAGCCTCAGTCAGGTGCGCCCGCATTGACCACCTCATGCACGAAGCGCAATTTTTCCAGTACCGGCGTGGACAAGGTGAAGGGATAGGAATCGGGCATACCGATGCTGCGATTCAGGCTGTTGAGCACATAGGTCAGCGCAAACCACTCGCGGGCCAGCTCATCGAAGGAGCCAGCCGCTACCGGCGGCGCCGTGATGACCAGCTTCTGCTCGCCTTCGTGACGTGGCCGCAATTGCACGCCGCAAGCGTAGGCCGTCTCCAGCGTATCGAACATATGAAGATAATGCGCCCAGGTCTCCGCCCAGTCTTCCCAGGGGTGGCTGCTGGCATAGGCGCTGACGAAGTTTTCTTCCCAATCGGGACGTGGGCCGTTTTGGTAGTGAGTCTTCAACGCCTCGCCATAATCCTGGCGCTCGTCGCCGAATTTGGCGCGGAAAGGCTCCAGCCATGCTGTCGGGGCCACCAGGCGATCAAAATAATAGTGGCCGCTCTCATGCCGGAAATGTCCCAGCAGCGTGCGATACGGCTCGGCCATCTGCTCGCGCGCCTGTTCGCGGTAGGCGGGATCGGCTTCGGCGATGTTGATGGTGATGACGCCATCGGCGTGCCCGGTCAGCACCCGCTCGCCATGCGGCAGATCCTGCAGGAATTCGAAGGCCAGGCCGGCTTCTTCATCCTCCATCTTTGGTACCGGCTGCAATTGCAAGGTCCAGAGAGAATGCAGCAGGCGTCGCTTGGCCGTCTCCAGTCGGCTCCACAACACGCGGTTGTTGCCTTCGTCGAGATTGGGAATGACGCGGGTCAGGCGGCAGGAAGCGCACAGCTCGTGCGGTTCGCGCTCATCGAGCATCCAGTTGCAGATGTTCTCGCGCCAGTAGTTGAGACACTGCTTGAAGACCCTGCCCTCGTTGTCCGGCCTGACGCTGCGCCAGCGGCCCGAACCCGGTTCGGGCTCGGCATCTTGTGGCGGCGCCACTTCCGGATCCAGTAGCGAAAAGCTGCCAATGGCTTGCAACTCGGGCTGATAACCCAGCATCCAGCCGCAATTCCCGCACACGGTGTTTTCGAAGAAAACTTGCAGGCCGCAGTTGTCGCAGTGAAAGGTTTTCATGGCTCCCCCTTTGTTTATCGTCATGGCCGGCGAACCATTGTCGCCGGCATCTGGCATTGGAAGGGGAAAACCTCAATACGTTCCTGCACTTGATGGCGCAGGAAAATGAAGCCTGGCGCAGGCTCGCAGCGCCAGGCGAGCGCAATCAGCCGATCACGCGCAGAGAGAAATCGGTCGCCTGGATATCCTTGGTCAGGCTGCCGATGGAGATCCTGTCCACGCCAGTCTCGGCAATGGCGCGCACGGTCTGCATGTTGATGCCGCCGGAGGCCTCCAGCAGCGCCCGACCGGCATTGACGGTGACGGCCTCGCGCATCATCTCCAGCGAGAAGTTGTCCAGCAGGATGGACTCGGCCCCCGCCTGCAAGGCTTCGTCGAGCTCGGCAATGCTCTCCACCTCGACCTGGATGCTCACTCCGGCGTTGAGCTTCAGCGCGGCCGCTACGGCAGCGGTGATGCCACCGGCTGCGGCGATGTGGTTTTCCTTGATGAGGATGCCGTCATACAGCGCCAGGCGCTGATTTTCTCCACCGCCGACGCGGACCGCGTACTTCTGTGCCAGGCGCAGCCCGGGCAAGGTCTTGCGGGTATCGAGGATGGCCGCCCGGGTGCCCTGCACCACCTCCACGTAGCGCCGGGTTGCCGTGGCCACACCGGAAAGCAGTTGCAGGAAATTGAGCGCGCCACGTTCGGCCGTCAGCAAGGCGCGCGCCGGCCCTTCGATGCGGCACACTTCGCTGTCAGCGGCCATCAGCTCGCCTTCGGCATAGGCCCAACTCACCTGCAGACGCGGATCGAGCCGGGTCATGACGGCTTCGAACCAGGGTGCGCCGCATAGCACCGCGGCTTCGCGCACGATCACGCGGGCTTTCACGAATTCGTTTTCGGGCACCAGCAAGCCGGTGTAATCGCAATCACCCACATCTTCGGCGATGGCCTGGTTGACATTGGCATCGAAGGCCGCATGCAGCGCGGCATCGAAAGGCCCGAAGGGATTGCGCAGGTTGCTGGCCGCAATCGTCGAGGCAGTCTTGAGAGCGTGGAGAGTCATGCGGGGCCGATTCCTGCAAACAGTTGCTGTTCGTCTTCAAGGCGCGCCGAGGGGCGAACCTTGGCC
Organism: Herbaspirillum sp. FG34; assembly: GCF_057809315.1. Taxonomy (NCBI): domain Bacteria; kingdom Pseudomonadati; phylum Pseudomonadota; class Betaproteobacteria; order Burkholderiales; family Oxalobacteraceae; genus Herbaspirillum; species Herbaspirillum sp. FG34. The sequence continues at coordinate 71,048 of NZ_JBMDJS010000002.1, forward strand.
TTGCGCCGGGCAGCGAAGTCCAGCATGCGGTCGATGCAGAGCACGGCTTTTTTACCTACTGCAGGATCGACATGGATCTCGTTGGCACCGGTCTCCAGCACGTGCAGCAGATTCTGCAAACCGTTCATGGCCATCCACGGGCAATGCGCGCAGCTCTTGCAGGTAGCGCTGTTGCCCGCCGTCGGGGCATCGATGAAACGCTTGCCGGGCGCCGCCAGGCGCATCTTGTGCAGGATGCCGTTGTCGGTGGCGACGATGAAGGCCGGCGCGTCGGAGGACTGCACGGCGGCGATCAACTGGGAGGTCGAGCCAATCACGTCGGCCTGCGCCACCACGGCTTCGGGCGATTCCGGGTGCACCAGCACCAGAGCATCCGGATGCTCGGCGCGCATCAGTTCCAGCTCCACGCCCTTGAATTCGTCATGCACCAGGCAGGAACCCTGCCACAGCAGCATGTCGGCGCCGGTCTGTTTCTGGATGTAGCTACCCAGGTGCTTGTCCGGTGCCCACAGGATCTTCTTGCCCTGCGCATGCAGGTGCTGGACGATTTCCAGGCCGATGCCGGAGGTCACCATCCAGTCGGCGCGCGCCTTCACCGCTGCGCTGGTGTTGGCGTAGACCACCACGGTGCGGTCCGGATGCTGGTCGCAGAAAGCGGCGAATTCATCCGCCGGGCAACCCAGGTCCAGTGAACAGGTCGCGTCCAGGTCGGGCATGAGGATGCGCTTTTCGGGGCTCAGGATCTTGGCCGTCTCGCCCATGAAGCGCACGCCGGCCACCACCAGGGTCCGGGCGGCGTGGTCACGGCCGAAACGCGCCATTTCCAGCGAATCGGAGACGCAGCCGCCGGTTTCCTCGGCCAGGTCCTGCAGGTCACCATCGACGTAGTAGTGCGCCACCAGCACCGCCTGCTTCTCCTTGAGCAGCTGGCGGATGCGCGCTTTCAATTGCGCGCGTTCCTCGGGGCTGGGCGTGGCCGGTACCTTGGCCCACGCATTGGCGGTACAACTGCCGCCGGTCTCCATTTGCGGTCGCTCGAACTCGACGACCTTGGTTGCTGTTGCTTGCATGGCGGTCAACAATACGGTGCTGATGCGGTTGGGGAAATTATTCGATACCCTGGCTGGCCAGGTAGTCTTCGTAGCTGCCCTGGAAGTCGATCACCTGCCCATCCTTGACTTCAAGGATGCGCGTGGCCAGCGAGGACACGAATTCACGGTCGTGCGAGACGAAGATGAGCGTGCCGGCGTACTTTTCCAGCGCGATGTTGAGCGACTCGATGGATTCCATATCCATGTGGTTGGTCGGTTCATCCATCAGCAGCACGTTGTGGCGGCCCAGCATCAGCTTGCCGTACATCATGCGGCCCTTCTCGCCACCGGAGAGCACCTTCACCGACTTCTTCACGTCGTCGCCGGAGAACAGCAGACGGCCCAGGATACCGCGCACGGCCTGATCATCGTCGCCTTCCTGGGTCCACTTGCCCATCCAGTCAGTCAGGGTCTCGCCACCGGCGAATTCCTCGGTCGGATCCTGCGGCATGTAGCCGACATTGGCGTTCTCGGCCCACTTCACCTCGCCCGAATCGGGATGCAGTCCGGTAACGTCGCCGCCGATGCTGCGCAGCAGGGTGGTTTTACCCGCGCCGTTGGCACCGATGATGGCGATCTTCTCGCCGGCTTCAACCATGATGCTGAAGTTCTTGAAGATGTCACGATCATAGGTCTTGGTGATGCCCTGAGTTTCCACGGCCAGGCGGTGCAGTTTCTTCTCGCCCTCGAAGCGCACGAACGGGTTCACGCGGGAAGACGGCTTGATGTCCTCCACCTTGATCTTGTCGATCTGCTTGGCGCGCGAGGTTGCCTGGCGGGCCTTGGACTTGTTGGCCGAGAAGCGGCGCACGAAGTCCTGCAGTTCGGCCACCTTTTCCTTGGCCTTGGCATTGGCGGCCAGTTGCTGGGCGCGCGCTTGCGAAGACGCCAGCATGTAGTCGTCGTAATTGCCCGGATAGATCTTCAGGGTGCCGTAATCCATGTCGGCCATGTGGGTGCAGACCTGGTTGAGGAAGTGGCGATCGTGGGAAATGATGATCATGGTGGAATTGCGCTCGTTGAGCACTTCTTCCAGCCAGCGGATGGTATTGATGTCCAGGTTGTTGGTCGGTTCGTCCAGCAGCAGGATGTCCGGGTTGGAGAACAGGGCCTGCGCCAGCAACACGCGCAGCTTCCAGCCGGGTGCGACATTGCTCATCGGGCCATTGTGCTGCTCGATGGGCACGCCCACGCCCAGCAGCAGCTCGCCGGCACGCGCTTCGGCGGTGTAGCCGTCGTATTCGGCGAACTTGGCTTCCAGATCGGCGGCCTTCATGTAGTCGTCGTCGGTGGCATCCGGATTGGCGTAGATGGCATCGCGCTCGGACATCGCGGCCCACATCTCGACGTGGCCCATCATGACCACGTCCAGCACGCGCATTTCTTCATACGCAAACTGGTCCTGGCGCAATTTGCCCAGGCGCTCGTTCACGTCCAGGCTGACGTTGCCGGCCGACGGCTCCAGGTCGCCGCCCAGAATCTTCATGAAGGTGGATTTGCCGCAGCCATTGGCGCCGATCAGGCCGTAGCGATTGCCATCGCCGAACTTGACGGAAATGTTCTCGAACAACGGCTTGGCGCCGAACTGCATGGTGATGTTTGCGGTGGATAGCACTGCGAAAACCTTTTCAAAAATGTAACTTGCGTGCGCCGACCAAAGCCAAAGGGGCGGCGCGCGAAACCGGACATTTTACCACTGCAAGCCTGTGGCGGCTTGCGTTGCGGGCCGGGGTGGCGGCCAAAACTTGCTGAAATGCTATGTTTCTGCGCTTGCCGACCGGCACCGGCTTACAATTGCCCGGGATTTTTTGCCCGTCACGGGCGCTCTGATTCACTTTGCCACTCTGGAAACAGCAAGCATGAAGCAAGCCCTCATTTCCGCAGCCGCCGTCCTGGCCTTGTCTACGCTGGTCTTTGCGCCGGTATCGGCGCACGCTGCCGATACCGGCTACAACATCTGGACCAGCGAATACACCGTCTCCAAGCAGCAGCTGCAAAGCGCCATTGCGCCGCAATTTCCGCGCAAGCTGCGCTACATGGACATCTTCGATGTCACCCTGAGCAACCCGCGCCTGGGCATGTTGCCGGCACAAAATCGCATGGAGACCGTGGTCGACGCCCAGATCGCCAATCCCCTGCTGCTGCAGCGCCCGGTCAACGCGGTGCTGACCCTGAGCAGCGCCTTCAAGTACGATCCGTCCACACGCACGCTGCGTCTGGACGGCCCGAAGGTGGACAAGGTCGACAGCACTGACTTGCCGCCGCAATATGCGCAGCAGTTGACGGCCCTGGGCAATGCCGCCGCCGACCAGTTCCTGCGCGACTATGCGCTCTACACCTTCAAGCCGGAACAGTTGCAGATGAACGGCAAGACCTTCGAGCCGGGCAAGATCACCGTCGAACAGGACGCGGTCAAGGTCGACATCAAGGAAAAGTGAGCTTTCCTTCCGTCGCGCCGAAGGCTGCCCGCGCGTCCGCCGGGCACCTCAACGGCGGGCCAGCGTCGGATAATCCGACAAGGTCAAGGTGAAGCCTTCTGCACCGCGGGCATCCAGTACCGCATGCGCGCCCAGCGGCAGCGTCACCAGGTCGCGCACATGACCGAACGGCAGGCCGGTCACGATGGGAGTGGCGATGCGCCCGCGCAGGTAGGCCAGCATTTCGCCGAAATCGTAGCCGTTGTCGATCTCGGCGAGCCGGTAGGCGGAGAAATCACCCAGCAGGATGGCCTTCTGCCGACCGAGCACGCCGGCCTGCTCCAGCTGCAGGATCATGCGCTCCACCCGGAAAGGATGTTCATTCACATCCTCAAGGAACAGAATTCCACCCTCGAGGGACGGGAACTGCGGATGGCCCACCATATGCGCCACCATTGCCAGATTGCCGCCCCACAGCTTGCCCGCACACTGCACGACCGGGCTCAAGGGATCGGTACGGCGATCACCATTGGGCGCCCGGTCCGCACCGTCCTGCCCGTCATAGTTGCGCACCACCACTTGCGCTGAGCTCAGGGTACGCCACAGCGTCGCCAGCGCGCCCCAGTTGGGCGACTCCGCACCGAAGTCCCCGCACAGCATCGGCCCCTGGAAACCGGCGTGACCGGATTGCGCCAACAGGCAACACTGCAGGGCCGTGAAATCGCTATAGCCCACCAGCAGCTTGCCGCAGGCCGCCAGCGCGCCAATATCCAGCGCCGGCAGGATACGGCTCATGCCATAGGAGCCGCGCAGGCCCAGGATGATGTCGATGTCCGGATCGGCCGCCGCCTCCATCAGTTGCGCAGCGCGCCGTTCATCGCTGGCGCCGAAGCGCTGGTAACGCCGGGCGTGGTCGTAGAAGTTGCGTACCCGGCAGCCCAGCGACTCCAGCAAGGCCACGCCACGCTGTACGCCGGTCGGATCAAGCCCGGCATGACCGCAGGGGGCGACGACGGCCACCCCGGTGCCCGGTGGCACCAGTTCTTCCAGCAATTCGCGACCAGCAGAGGCAGTCTTCATGCGTGTTCACCTGATGTGGGGGCATCGCCTTGCGCGGCGGCTTCCTGCAGCCGTTGCTGCTTCACCTGTTCGCGTCGCATGGCGAAGAATTCTTTCAATAACTGACCGCATTGCTCGGCCATCACGCCGCCCAGCAGCTCGGTATGATGGTTCAGCTTCTCCTGTTCGAACAGGTTCACCACCGAGCCGCAGGCGCCGGTCTTGGGATCGGCCGCACCATAGACCACGCGGGCCAGACGCGCGTGCATCATGGCGCCGGAACACATCACGCAGGGCTCCAGCGTCACGTAGAGTTCACAGCCAGGCAGACGATAATTGCCCAGCTTTTCGGCTGCGCGACGCAGCGCCATGATCTCGGCATGCGCGGTCGGATCGTGCTTGCCGATGGGCTGGTTGAAGCCGCTGGCGATGACCACCCCGTCCTTGACCACCACCGCGCCCACCGGCACCTCGCCCAGCGCCCAGGCATGGTTGGCCTGGTCGAGCGCAGCGCGCATGTGGCGCAGGTCGGCCTCCGTGATGACCGCTGGCAAGGGGCTGCTGGCGCCGTCCATCAATCCGCCGTGATCTCGGCCCAGCAATTGGGCGTTTCGTGCAGCACCAGTTTTTGCAGATGCAGGCCGGTGCCGTAGCGGTCCTTATAGGCCGCCTTGAGGATGGCGAAGGCTTCGCGGGCCAGGTTTTCCACCGTCGGGATGCTGCCGATGATGACCGTCTTGTGGCCCGGCAGGCTGGCCAGGAAGTCGCGCACCGGCGCATCCTTTTCATAGACCAGGAAGGCATGGTCCCAGACGTCGACCAGATGCTCCTTGGCCAGAGCCTTGATGTCGGAAAAATCCATGATCATGCCATTGTCGGAATTGCCCTCGATGTCGATGACCGCGCCGGTCAGAGTGATTTCCAGCGTATAGCGGTGGCCATGCAGGTTGCGGCACTGGCTCTTGTGGTCCGGAATGCGGTGGCCGGCGTCGAATTCGAGTTTGCGGGTAATGGTCAGCATGAATGTTTCTTCGAGGATGCCGGCCGCACAAGCCGTGCAGCGGGCGGGGTAAAGCCATTGTAATCATGCGGCGCGCAGCCGCATGAAGAAAAAAGCAAAAAATCGCTCAGGGAATATTGAGCAGCTTGTGGGTCTGGATGCTCAGCTTCCACTTCGGGTTGTTCTTGACCATCTCGATGGCCAGGCGGGTATTGGCCGCCGCCTGCGGGCCATCCATGGGTTGCAGCAGGAAATGTCGGAAGTCCAGTTGTTCATACTCGTCCAGCGGCTGTCCGGCTTGCGGCACCACCACCTTCAGTTCGCTGCCCTGCCTGACCTTCAATTCCGCGCCCATCTTCGGACTGACGCAGATCCAGTCCACCCCCGGTGGTACCTCGATGGTGCCATTGGTCTCGATGGCGATCTCGAAGCCGACCGCGTGCATCGCCTCGATCAGGGCCGCATCCAGTTGCAGCAGCGGCTCGCCCCCGGTGAAGACGACGTATTTGCTGGCGGCATGGCGGGCCGGCCAGAAGCTGTTGATCCGGTCGGCCAGTTCGCTGGCCGACTTGAACTTGCCGCCATTCTCGCCATCGGTGCCGACGAAATCGGTGTCGCAGAACTGGCAGATGGCGCGGGCGCGATCTTCCTCGCGACCGGTCCACAGGTTGCAGCCGGAAAAACGGCAGAACACCGCCGGACGACCGGCATGCGCCCCCTCGCCTTGCAAGGTATAGAAGATTTCTTTGATACTGTAAGTCACGATAGGAAAGACGAAAGGCAGGCGCGGGGCCGCACGGGGATGAATGTACACGACACGGCCAGGGCATCATCAAATAGGACCGTCCTGCATCGGCAGGCGTGACCAAGTGACTGGTGACTGATATAGCAGCCCATTTTTCCGCGTCAGGGGAGTCATTATAGCGGTTCCCCGGACCGATTCAGCGCCTTGATCCTCATCGGCCACGCGTCTGCTGCTGTTACACTGCTGACCTCATCGTCGACCCTTTACCGCCACGCCTGCCGATCATGTCCGCCACACCCGCCATCACCCAGTTTCGCCTTGCCGCGCCCACGCCCGAATACGACCATCCCCGCGAAGACCGCCGACTGGAGGGCAATCCCCTGCGCACCACCTGGAATTACTTCACCAGCGCCAGCGGCCAGATGAACGCCGGCGTCTGGGCCTGCGAAAAAGGCAGCTGGCGTATCGCCTTCGCCCCCGACAAGGATGAATATTTCTGCGTGCTGGAGGGCCGCTGCCGCGTCATCGATGAGCAGGGCAAGGTTGCCGAGGCGGGCCCGGGGGATGCCATGGTGATCCCGGCCGGCTTCAAGGGTGTCTTTGAGGTGGTCGAGCCGGTCCGCAAGCATTACGTCATTGTTGAACGCGCCGCTGGCTGACGCCTTCCGGCCACTGCCCAGCGCTCCCATGCCAGCCCCGTCGCCCAGTCCGGACCAGCTATTGGCTGGCGCCCTGCAGCACTACAATGCCGGGCATTTTGCGCAAGCCGAGCAGGCCAGCCATGCCGTGCTGGCGCTGGCCCCCCAACATCCTGCGGCGCATCAGCTGCTGGCCATGCTGGCGCTGAACCGTCAAGCGCTGGCACAGGCGCGCCAACATATCCTGCTGAGCCTGGCGCCGCGCCCGCAGCATGTCCCCTCGTTGCTCATCGCCGGGAGAATTGCGCTGGCCAACGCCGATCCGGAAGGCGCCGTAGCTTGTTTCGAGGCGGCGGCGCACCATCAGCCCGATCTGAGCCAGGCCCATTTCCATCTCGGCACCAGCCTGTCGGCCCTGGGCCGTCATGCGCAAGCGGCCACGGCCCTGCGCCAGGCCGTGGCGCTGGCACCGCAGGCGATGGAAGCCGTCCTCAACCTGGGCAGTGCGCTGCGCGAACTGGGAGACCTGGCCGCCGCGCGCACCGCCTTCACCCAAGCGTGCCGCCTGCGCGCGGACCTGGCCGAACCCTGGTTCAACCTGGGACTGACCCTGCAGGATCTGCAGGAGACGGCCGCCGCCGTCGAGGCCTTCGCCCGGGCGCTGCAATTGCGCCCCGACTATGCCGATGCCGCCCTCAACCTGGGCGTGGCCCTGCAGGAAGTCCATCGCATGGACGAGGCCCTGCAAGCCTTCCGCACAGCGCTCAGGCTGCAACCGCAATGGTTCGGACGCATCGCCCACGCCCTCACGGCCGGCACCAGCGGCCGCCTCTGGCTGCACATGCGTGACCTGGAAGCGGCCTTGCGGGCATGATTACCGCCACACCATGTCGGTAACAAGCAACGTACCGTTGCCGATGAGCTGCAAAATTGCTACTATCGCCGCCAAGGAGATGGCATTCCTCCTCCAACCGCCACCAACTTCATGTTGGGGCTGATGATGCCTACAGTGACCTGGCAATCCGGGGCTGTAGGCGTTCGCCTTTCTGCTTCGCGCGCTCCACGCTCCGTGTGCCAGGATGTTCATTCAGCACTCTGGTTACATGAAAAATCAAAATATCCCCGAACAGCTGCACCTGCTGCCTTACATTCTCAAATGGTGTCTGATTGCCTGCCTGATCGCGGTACTGGCCGGATCGGCCTCGGCCTTCTTCCTCTTCGCGCTGGACTATGCCACCCAATGGCGGGAAGCCCATCCATGGATCATCTGGCTGCTGCCGCTGGGCGGCTTTGCCGTGGGCTGGCTGTATCTGCATACCGGCAAGCCGGTGGAAGCTGGCAACAACCTGCTCATCGATGAGATCCACGATCCGCGCAAGGTGATCCCGCTGCGGATGGCGCCGCTGGTGCTGTTTGGCACCGTGATGTCGCATCTTTTCGGCGCCTCGGTGGGCCGCGAGGGGACGGCCGTACAAATGGGAGGCGCGCTGGCCGACCAGCTCACGCACCTGCTGCGCCTGCGCACCCAGGACCGGCGCATTCTCTTGATGGCCGGCATCAGCGCCGGCTTTGCCTCGGTGTTTGGCACCCCCATGGCAGGCGCGCTCTTCGGGCTGGAAGTGCTGGCCATCGGCCGCATGCGCTATGACGCCATCCTGCCCTGCTTCGTCGCTGCCATCGCGGCCGACCAGGTCGGCCTGGCCTGGGGGGTGCATCATACGCACTACCTCATGAGCGGCAGTGCGCCTGTCGCGCTCTGGAGCGTGGCAGCGGTGATCGCGGCGGGCGTGGTCTTCGGGCTGGCGGGGATGGTGTTTGCCAACAGCACACACCGCCTGTCGGCCTTCATGAAGCGTCATGTCAGCTATGCGCCGCTGCGGCCTTTCATCGGCGGCGCGGTGGTCGCGGTGGCGGTCTGGGCGATCGGCACACATCGTTATATTGGTCTGGGTATCCCGGTGATCGTGGAAGCCTTCCAGCATCCGCTGGCCCCTTGGGACTTTCTGGGCAAGCTGGTCTTTACGGTGACCTCGCTGGGCAGCGGCTTCAAGGGTGGCGAAGTCACACCACTCTTCTACATCGGCGCGACCTTGGGCAATGCCATGGCGCCGCTGCTGCATCTGCCGTTCTCGATGCTGGCGGGAATCGGTTTCGTGGCGGTCTTTGCGGGAGCGGCCAACACGCCGATTGCCTCCACCATCATGGCCATCGAACTGTTCGGTCCGGAGATCGGACCGTTTGCGGCGCTGGCTTGCGTGGTGGCATACCTGTTTTCAGGGCATACCGGGATCTATCATGCGCAGCGGGTGGGACAAGGCAAGTATCTGCGGCTGCCGGAGGGCTTGAAGATCGGGGAGATCGGGGCTTATCGGGCGCGCCGCCGGGCGGAGAGCGAGCAGGAGAGCGTTGCCGAGCAGTGAGCCTGGACCAGGACCGACATCCGGTCTTGTGAGAGAGGATGTCGGCGCCAGAACTGTACAGTAAAGTGTACTGGGACTGTAATGGCCCCGGCTACGATCCGTACTGCTGCTCGAAGCTGATGTGTACGGACGGTGTCAGGGTAAATGCCGATTTCCCGTGCGTTCCCTTTCAGAGGTGCAACTGTTCCAGGCTGCAAATCTCGTCAAACAATCGTCCGCATTATTTGATCAAGACTTTTCCGTCATGCCGGAAGATTAAAAACATTCACCCGCATGCTTGCATCGAACGCGCGATAATCCTTGCTCCCGATATGCCCAGACGGCCCGCCAAAGCCGCACCGCCCGCAGCCAGCTGACCAGGAGACCCCATGCCAGTCGTCGCACCATCCTTCGCCCGCACCGTCCGTCATCCCGGCACGCCCGACCCGCAGCGCATCGTCGCGCTGGCGGGTCCGGCGATGCAGCTTGATTTCACCCTCGAAGCCGGCCTCAACCTGCGGGACGCCATCTGCATTCCCCTGGCGCGCGCAGGCCTGGAGGGCGGCACCGTGCGCTTTGCCAACCTGCCGATTGCCGCCCTGCACTTCCTCATGCCCGCGCTGGCGGTGGATGACCAGCATGCCGCCTTCTACAGTGCACCGCATGCCATGGAGGAAGGCACGCTCATCGAATACGCCTGCGCCACCGTGGGCCGCAAGGACGGCGAGCCCTTCGTGCATTGTCACGCCGTCTGGCGCGGCCGCAACGGCCAGCGCCAGGGCGGACATCTGATGATGGAAAAGACCATGGTCGCGACCAGTACACCGGCGCAAGCCTGGGGACTGCACGACGCCACCATGGCGACCCGTTACGACCCTGAAACCAATTTCACCCTGTTCTACCCCACCCGCCTCAGCGACCGGCCCACTGCGAGCAGCGGCAAACGCGTCGTGCTGGCGCGCATCCGCCCGGACCAGGACCTGACCATCGCCGTCGAACGCGCCTGTGCAGCACATGGCATCGACCATGCCATCGTGCGCGGCAGCGTGGGCAGCATCATCGGCGCCGAATTCGCGGATGGACGGGTATTGGAGGACCGCGCCACCGAAATCCTGATCCGCTCGGGCGAAGTTCGCGAGGGCCGCGGGCAGCTGGATATCGGGCTCATCAATCCACAAGGCGAGGTCTGTGAGGGTGTGCTCGCACGCGGTCGCAATCCGGTCCTGATCTGCTTCGAATTGGTGCTGGAAGAAAAATGAAGCCGGCCCCTTGCGGCAGGGAGCCGGCTTGATCGCCCGCCAGGCAAGGCTTAGACGCCCACCAGCTTCTTGAAGGTCGGCAATACTGCCTCCCCCTTGAAGGGCTTGACGATCCAGCCCTTGATGCCGGCCGCCTTGCCGCGCTCCTTCATGATGGGCGAATTCTCGGTGGTCAGCATGATGATGTTCACGCTGGCATTGCCCAGTTCGCTGCGGATCTTCTCGGCCATGGTCAGCCCATCCATGTTGGGCATGTTCACGTCGGATACCACCAGCTTGATGGCCGGGTCGCCCTTGAGCTTGGCCAGGCCATCGCGGCCGTCCACGGCCAGGGCGACGTCCAGGCCATTCTTCTTGAGGAAGTCACCGACTTCGGCGCGCACGGTGCTCGAATCGTCCACTACCAGGATTTGTGCCATCTTGAATGCTCTCTTTGCTTTGGGGGGGGAAGGTAAATCAGTGCCGGGCAGCCCGGTTTCAGAACAGTTCCAGTTCGCCGGATTCGAACAGTTCCTCGACAGAGGTCTGGTTCTCGGTGAAATCCTCCGGCGACCAAGACAGGTTGAAGATGAAGCGCTGCAACAGCACCAGCGGCGCACCGTCATCACGACGCAGCAGATACTTGAAGCACAGTTGCGCATCCTCGGAACCGAAGGAAATGTAACGATGCTGATGATTGATGATGATCGGCACCTGGCTCAACTGATGGATGGGCGGGGCCTGGTTGATGAAGCGGTTCTTGAACCAGCCCCAGATCAGATTGGTCAGTTCGCCCAGCGCATTGTTGAGATGGCGGAAATCACCCGACTCCTCCGGGGCCAGTGCCTGCAACGTCTTCTGTTCAGCCTGCAGCATCATGTAGCCACGGCACCAGCTGCTCTCCAGCGGGATGAGCGTGAACACCTCGCCGAAGATGATGCGGTCGCGCACCAGGTAAGGCTGTTCGATCTCCACCTGCTTGCCGGGGAACTGGCTCTCCAGCACCATGCGACTGATCTCGGCAATGCCCCGCACCAGCGCGTTGGGATAGCGTTGGCTGAAGATGGACGAGGCCACCGCCGGTGCCAGCGCATCGATATCCTCGATGCGGTAGACGGCACTGAAGAGTTCGCTGTCGCGATCGGACAAGTCGCTATCCGCGCTCTCGCGGCGACGGCGCAGGAAGATCGGCAGTTCCGGACGTACCTCGCGAATGCGACGGGCCAGACCCGACACCGTGCCGCCCAGTCCGGCCAGACTTTCCGAGAGCATGATGCCGCCCAGATCGACGTTGCTGCGCAGGACCGCCATCACGTGTTCCTCATGGGCCTTCAGGCCCACCAGATTGTGGCGATCACAAAAGGATTTGATGGTGTCGTAGCAATCGGCGTCACGATCGAGCACCAGAATCTTGCTGGTGACGGCGTCGTCAAGACTGGCAGTGGTTTCCATGGTGATGAGATTCCCCCGAATCGTTGATGGGTCAGAACAGTTCCAGTTCGCCCGTGGCATCGCCCGCTTCGCCCGCTGCCACGGCAAAGTCCAGCCGGTCGTAGGCGCAGACCGCAAGCGAGACATGCAGGCGCGGCGCCTCGGGCAGGTCGATGGCGAAATGCCGTACGTGCGCACAGTTCAGTTTTTGCAGATAAGCCACACACCGGGTATCAATCACATTGGGCGTGGACATGCCCAGGTGCGGAAAATAACGCCCCAGCTCGCGGTTGAAGATGCCGCAGCAAAGATTGCCGCATTCGGCGATGGCATCCAGCAGGGCCTGATCGTCCATCTCGCTGGCGGCGGCTCGCGTGAGCCGCGCAAAATGCGCACGGGTGCCGGCGTCGGGCCTGAAGTGGAACATCACCATCAGGCGGAACAGGTAAGACGAGATGGTCAGCACCACCATCTTCTGATCGGTGAGATCGGCCGCATCCTCGCTCACCGAGATCTCCGCGCTGGTGTCCGCAGGTATCAGGCTGCTGCGCAGCGCCTGCAGCAGCAGGCTATCGAAGCCGTCTCGGGCGCTGGCACTGATGCGTTCGTCGCCCACCACCTCGGCCACCGCCTGCAATTCGTCCATGTCGTTGGCGCTCATGCGGCTTCAGCCAGGGCCTGGCGGGTCTTCTTGTTGATCAGGTCCAGGCCGATGACGGCGCCCATGATCATCTTGCCGCCGGCCTGCAGGTCCTGGAAGGTGGTGGTGGTGATCAGGTCGTTCTGGTACAGGTTGGCGCGATAGCTCTTGGAAAGTTTCTCGGCACGCTGCGCCAGATCACGCACTTCCTGTGCCACCACGGCAAAGCCACGACCATGCACCCCGGCGCGCGCCGCCTCGATGGAGGCATTGAGGGCCACGATGATGACCTGGTTCACGATCAGGGCGAACTCGTCGTTCTTGCGGTGCATCTCGCGATTGTGAGCGATCAGTTCGTTCATGTCGTCGTGCCAGCGCTCGAAGGTGCGCACCAGGCCCAGCAGCTTGCTGATGGTGTCTTGCGATTCGTCGCAGCTCTGGCGCACGCGTGAGACATGGTCGGACTGCGCGCTGGACAGGCGGGCCAGCATGGCCTCGCTCTCGCGGCGCATCGCGGCCATGTGCTCCTGGGCCGCCAGACGATCCTGCTCCAGCTGCTGCTGATGTGCGGCCCATTGCTGCTGTTGCTCGGCCAGGGTGGCCTGGGCCTGGTCGCGCACCTGTTCGAGCTGGCCGGCATCGATGAGCTGGCGCGCACGGCGTTTCTGGCGCAACCACAGCCCGGCCAGCGGCAGACCGGCCAGCACGGCGCCCAGCGCCACCAGGAGAAGAGAATGCAACATGGATCGGTTTTCCTGCTGTTTTGATGATGGTCCGTGATCGCAGCCCGGAAGCTCAGGCCACCTGCTCGTCGCCGCCCTGCGGCAGCACGACCGGTGCGGCCACGTCCTGCCCCGCCATGGGGTAAGGGACATCGATGCCGTCGACTTCCACCGCCACGTTCTCGGGCAGCATGACGATGATCTGGAAGGTGCGGAAGGCTGCGCCTTCCTCGGTATCCATGAAACGGATCTCGATCCTGCCGTGTTCGCGGGTCACGAAGTCCAACACCGCATCCATGCCCACGCCGCGTCCCGAGACCTCGGTCACTTCGCTGCGGGTGGAGAAGCCCGGTTGCAGGATCAGCCGTGCAATCTCGGCATCGGTGAGCACCTGGTCCACCGTGATGAGCTGCTTCTCGATGCCGATCTGCCGCACCTTGTGCAGCGCCAGTCCGCGACCATCGTCGGACAGGGCCATCTGGAACATGTCGTCCATCACGCCCATCTCCAGCTTGATGGTGCCGGCCTCCGGCTTGCCCTTGGCCAGGCGTTCTTCACCGGTCTCCAGGCCATGATCGACCGCATTGCGGATCAGGTGCATGAAGACGTTCTGCAGCAGCGGCGAGGCGAAGCTGTGGACCACGTAGCCGTTGTCATCGATCAGCACGACCGGAGCCGCCTTGCCGAGATCCTCCGCCAGGGCCGGCAGCGAATCGATGACCGGAGCCAGGATTTCCTCGATGGTCTCGGTACCGAGCAGGCGCAGGGTGCGGCGCACATCGTTGCGCACGGCCACCAGTTCATGCAGGTTGGCGGTATTGACGTTTTCCAGACGCAGCAGGCTGTCCTGGATATGCTTGCGGTCGATGGTCAGGACATGGCGCGCATAACCCGGCAGCACTGCTTCCACACCCGCAGCCGCACCACGACCCAGGGTCACGTCGTTGATACGGGCGTAACGGTCGATGATCTCGCGCACCTGCGCCAGTTGCAGCAGCAGCGCTTCCTGACTCCAGACAGCGCCGCTGTCGGCGTGGCGCAGGTCGTCGTAGTGTTGCTCGGTCTGGTGAACGACGTTGGCCAGGTGCAGCAGGCCATAGGTACGACCGTTGCCCTTGATGGTGTGCATGTTGCGGAACAGTTTGGCGATGGCAAAGGCGGTGGCTTCCGGGTTCTGGTGGACGATCTGCTCGTTCTCGTCCAGGAAGCGGCGCGCGCTGCCGATGAAGTCGGCAAACTTGGCCGGCGCGACGGCGAGGATTTCGCCGATCATTTCCAGTTCGCGCTTCTGCTCGTTGGCTTCGGCAGCCAGCTGGCGCAGCTCGGTCACGTCGCGTACGCACAGCATCAGGCGAATCACCCTGTCCTCTTCATCGGTGATGGGCGACCAGGACAGATCGAGGATCTTCACGCTGCCATCGGCCATGGTCTTTTCGATTTCGCCGACCATGAGGTGTTCGTTGAAGGTGAAATTCATCAGGTCTTCACCGATGCAGGCACCACCGATGGCTTCGATCTGCGAGAGGGTGTCGGCGCCCAGGTTGGTGTTGGAGAAGACCAGCTCCATCACGTCGCGGCCTGCGATGTCGGTGGTCTCGAAGACGGTTTCGAGGAAGGCGGAATACTCCGGATGCACCTTGTTGCCGTCCACGATGGTCAGAATGCCCTGCGGGATGTTCTGCAGCATGGCCTGCATGTCGGCAGTCTTCTGGCGCACCTGGGCCGAGGCTAGTTCGATCTTCTCGACCATGCCGTTGAAGGCAACGATGGAGTGCCCCACTTCATCCATGCGCTGTACCGGCAGGCGACGGGTAAAGTCCTGGCTGGTGGCGATCTCGCCCATCATGGCCGCCATGCGGCTGATCGGCCCGGTGATCTGGCGATACAGCAGGAAGCCCAGGCCACCCAGCAGCAACACCGCCACCACGGTGACGATGCTGATGGTGGTAGTGGTCTGCGCCAGCTTGTCGTTCAACGAGGCGATCGCATTGTCCTTGAAACGGTTCTTCTCGATGCGCAGGGTGTTGACGATGCCTTCCAGCTCGGTCTGGTACTGCATCACGCCGCCGAAGAACTGCGCCTGGGCGATCTCGTTCTTGCCGGCCAGCTTGAACTTGGCGGTGGTATCAATGGCGCCGAAGTAATTGTCCAGACTCTCCCTGGCCTGCTCGATCAAGCCGTGCTGGGCCACGCCCTGAGCCTGTCGGGTCTGGGCTGCCAGGGCCTTCTCCAGCACCGCCTTCTTCTCGGCCAGCTTGTCGTTTTCCTGGGCCACCAGCTGCTTGTCGGTCTCGTTGACCATCACCATCGCGGCCAGCTGCACATCCTTCAACTGGCCCATCAGGTCGGCCGACGCCAGCACGCTGGGCATGACGCCTTCCGTGACCGAGCGTACCTCGAGGGCGCTGCTGCGGGACTGCATCATGGCATAGCCGCCAATACCGGCGATAGCAACGAAGGTAAGTATCACCAAAAGCGTGATACGCATGCGGATGGTCATGGAATTCCCCTTGAGGTGGCGGTGAACCGGTGAAGTTTGATCATTTGCTTCAGTTTCTTCCCTGGAAACTGAACGAATGAACAGCCGGTCTGGATGCGGGGCGCATTGTTGCACTCAAGTATTACTGCTGCGTGACAACAAAAATTCACATCTTCGTCACTATCGGGAAACTCGCATTTGATCACCGACGGGCGCGGCGCGACAGCATCTTCCTACATCAGCTTGGGGGGCTGTCCGATGGGCGGCGATGCAGGAAGATTCTAAGGTGAAGCTTTTTGCGGCACCGTGCGCGTCGTCGTGCCGCCCTCACGCTTTCCCTATGGAGGAGCAGCACACCATGAGCGACAAGATCCCTACTGCCCTGGACCGCTCGCCGGCCGGGCTGCTGCAACCCGGCCGCAATTGCTGGCGGCTGGCGCACGCGGACCGGTTCAAGCTGCTCATCGATGCGGCCGATTATTTCCGTACCTTGCGCCTGGCCTTGCTCAATGCGCGGCACAGCGTCTACATCCTGGGCTGGGACATCGACAGCCGCACCGTGCTGGTCCCCGGTGTCACCGATGACGGCTTGCCGCCGCAGCTGGGCGACCTGCTGCACGCACTGGTGGAACGCCAGCCGGATCTGCACATCCATGTGCTGAACTGGGACTACGCCATGCTCTACGCGCTCGAACGCGAATGGATGATGGCCCGCAAGCCCGGCCGTGCGCGCAACAAGCGCCTGCACTTCCGCACTGACGCGCGTCATCCGGTGGGAGCGTCGCATCACCAGAAGATCGTGGTGATCGACGACAGGCTGGCCTTCGTGGGCGGACTGGACCTGACGCGCTGCCGCTGGGATACCCCCGAGCACTTGCCCGAGAACCCGCTGCGGCGCGATCCCGATGACAAGCCCTACGCTCCCTTCCATGATGTCCAGGCCATGGCCGATGGCGATGTCGCCCGCGCCCTGGGTGAACTGGCGCGCCGACGCTGGGCCCTGGCCGGCTATGCCGAGCGGCGCACGTCCTGGTCAACGGTGCCGACCCTGCCTGCCGACGATCCATGGCCACACGGTGTCGAGCCCGATCTGTGCGACCTGCAGATCGGCATCTCCCGTACCGAACCGGCCTATGAGGACCGCCCGGGCGTCTTCGAAATCCGTGAGCTGTATCTGGATGCCATCGCGGGAGCACGGCATCACCTCTTCTTTGAAAACCAGTATTTCACCTCGAACGTGCTGTCCGAAGCCATCGGCGCACGCCTGCGCGAACCCCAAGGCCCGGAAGTGGCCGTGATCTCGCCCCAGACCCAGAGCGGCTGGCTGGAGCAGGCCACCATGGGCGCGCTGCGGGCGCGCATCCACCACCGCCTCAAGACGGCACTGGAAAACCAGGGCGAGCATGCAGCCGCCCGCTACCAGATGTATTGCCCGCACTTGCCCGGACTGGAGGATGGCTGCTGCCTCAATGTGCACAGCAAGGTCTTTGCCATGGATGACCGCCTGTTCTCGGTGGGTTCGGCCAACATGAGCAATCGCTCCATGGCCTTCGATACCGAATGCAGCCTCACTATCGAGGTACAGGGCGATGCCGCCAAAGAGGAGCAGATCCGCACCGCCATCGCCCTCATGCGCAATCGTCTGCTGGCCGAACATCTGGGCTGCTCAGTGCAGGACGTGCGGACCGCCATGCAGCAGGAGCACGGCCTGCACGCCGCGATTGCAAGGTTGCGCCAGGCCGGCCGGCGTGAGCTGCGGCCGATGGATCCGCGCCTGATTCCCGAACTGGACGCCTTGACCCAGGACAACGCCGTCTTCGATCCCGAGCGCCCTGTCAGCCCCGATGAGATCGTCGATGCCTATGTGCCGCGCAGTGCCAGGAAGCCGGTGCCGCGCCGGATGATCGGCCTGGGCGTGCTGGCGGTGGCGCTGGTGATCTTTGCGCTGGCCTGGCGCTTCACCCCGCTGCGCGAATGGATCAACCTGAGCGCGCTCATTGCGCTGGCGCGCAGCGTCGACCAGATGCCCTTCACGCCGGCCATCGTGATTGCCGCTTTCGTGGTGGCGGGCATGCTGATGGTGCCGATTACCGTCCTGATCGCCGTGGCGGGGGTGGTGTTCGGCCCCGTCAATGGCGGCCTTTATGCCACCGCGGGTGTGGGCCTGAGCGCTCTGCTGGGCTTCGGACTCGGCCACTGGCTGGGCCACGATGCCCTGCGTGACATGCTGGGGCCGCGCATCAACAAGCTCAGCCGCCGCTTTGCCCAGCGCGGCATCGCCGCCATGGCCGTGGTGCGACTGCTGCCGATTGCCCCGTTCACCGTGGTCAACGTGGTGGCGGGAGCATCTCATCTGGGCTTGCGAGATTACCTGCTGGGCACCTTGATCGGAATGGCGCCGGGCATCGTCCTGACGGTGGTCTTTTCGCACAATCTGGCTGAAGCGATCCGTCATCCCAGTGTGCAGACAGTGCTGATCCTGGTCGGCGTGACTGCCGCCTTGATGCTCATGGCCTTTGGCCTGCAGAAGCTGCTCAAGCCGCGCGCGGCAAGACCGTCGAACACCTCCGCAAGGGCGGCGCGCCGCAGTGCGCCGCCGCCATCGACCAGCGATGACGGCATCGCCCGCGTCAATGCCGAGCATGGCGTGGAGGCAAGGCAGGCCTGATGACGACCGGCACCCTGTCCCATCGTGAGCCGGACCACTCTGCGCCGTCTGCGCCGCACGCCGATACCGAGCTTGTCCTCACGGCGGATATGCCGCTGCGCGAGCGCGATCCCTGGCCGCTGACCGTGGCGACCTACAACATCCACGGTGCCGTCGGTACCGATGGCGTCTTCGCGCCGCAACGCATCGCCGGGGTGCTCAAGGAAATCCGGGCCGATGTGGTGGCCCTGCAGGAGGTACCGCTGGGAGGCCGCTCGCAGCCGGATGTGCTGGCGCTGCTGCGCGAAGAGACCGGTTTCCATGCGGTCGAGGGCCCCACCCTGCAAAGCGCCGAGCGCCGTTACGGCAATGCCGTCCTGAGCCGCTACCCCATCCTGGCCAAGGAGAGCATCGACCTTTCCTTCGGCAGTCGCGAACCACGCGGGGCGCTGGATGCCGATATCGACTGCCACGGGCACATGCTGCGGGTGATCGCCACCCATCTGGGCTTGAAGCCTGCCGAGCGGCGCGCCCAGATCAAACGACTGCTGCGGGCCTTCGATACCGACCAGGCACCGGTGATCCTGATGGGCGATGTCAATGAATGGTTCATGTGGGGGCGCGCGCTGCGCTGGCTGGTGTCGCACTTCGAAGCCGCTCCGGCACCGCCCACCTTCCCCTCGCGCTGGCCGCTGTTGGCGCTGGACCGCATCTGGATCAGTCCGCGCCAGCGCCTGCTGCAGGTGCAGGTGCATCGCACCGCACTGGCACGGGTGGCGTCCGATCATCTGCCGCTGGTGGCGCACATCGACGGTTGATTCAGTTCTCAGCCAGGGTTGCGCTTGCCGTTCCACAGCTTGACCGCCAGCGCGATCCAGATCAGCAGGAACAGCATGTTGCCCGGCAACCAGATCATCTGGGTCCAGACATAATCCCGCACCCACATCGATATCGCCTGGCGGCAGTCGCAGACCTGATCGGCATAGAACAATTCGCCACCGTTGCGCGCGGCCGCGAACTGCAACCAGAGAAATCCCAGCAACAGCGGAATGCCGACAAAGCCGGTCAGGCACCAGCGCCGCATCGTGCGATAGCGGCGACAGCGTAGTTTTCCCTGCCCGGAGGCGTCACCGCCCCGGCATGGCTGCATTGCGTTGCTGTGCATGTTTCCCCCTTGCACTGGCATATCTTGCATGTGTGGTCTGCCCCTGGGTTGCCACCGCGCCGTCATGACGACGCCCAAATGCGCTGCGGCAACCATGTGCCGGCCTCCCGAGGCGGGAAGCCGGCGATGTCTGTTCGGATCAACGTAGACTGGTCAAGCGCCGGCCTGCACCGGCGCATGGAAAGCAACAGGACGCCCGGCATGCAGGCGGCTCGCATTTCCCGTGGGCTGTCCTCCGCACCCTCTGCGGAGGAAGAGATGGATTTTTATCGTCGTGTGGCGCCGTCTGCTGGCGCTTCCAGCGTCTCCCGGCTGCCCGGAATCGCTGATTTTTGACGCAAAAGTTCACTTACCCAGAACCAATACGATACGTTTCGTCTCGGATTCTAGGTGCAATCAGGGGACTGCTCAACAAAATTTACGCTTGTTGGCTCGAAATTTTACTAGACGTCAAAAGGGGTTGGGACAGCGCGATGCTGCCCAGGACCAGCTTCAGTTGGGACTGAATCTGGCGCTCGTCGATGTCGGCACTGCCGGTCAGGAGGCGCTGCAGTACGGGGGCATACAGCAGGTCGAAGACCAGGTTGAGGTCGGCATCCTCCCGGAACTCGCCGCGTTGGGCACCACGGCGCAGTACATTGACCAGCGCCAGGCGGCGCGGCTCCAGGTAGTTGTCATTGAAAATGCGGCGGCTTTCCGGCTCGAACTGGGCCAGGGCAATCATCTCGCGCACCACCCGGCCGGACTTGCCGCGCAACAGTTGGGACAGTTGCAGCATGTGCTGTTCGATGTCGTCGCGGGTCGAACCGCTGTCGCCCAGCGCGGGCAGGGGTTCCACCGCACGCAGCAGGGCTTCCATGGCCAGCGCGCTCTTGTTGGGCCACCAGCGATAAATGGTGGCTTTGCCCACGCCGGCGCGCGCCGCCACTCCTTCCAGGGAGAGCTTGTCGAAACCGATCTCCTCGAGCATCACATAAGTGGCATCGAGGATGGCGTCATGACTGACGGCATTCCTGCGGCGACCGGTGGCCGGATCGGAGATGAAGGTGAGAGAAATGATGTGCTCCAGATGACAAAGGCATGTTTTCCGTCACTGGTAACGGCATGCTTTTGGACAACTTGAGCGATTGACAGCAAAAAAATGAAGATTATTGTGACAAAAAATCGCCGAAATCTCACTGCGGTCGGGTCACGGCATCCAGGCGAAGAGCGAAGCGATCCGGGCGCGGCTTGAAGAAGTGGTCGGCATCCAGGGAAAAGGCGATGCGACGGGTACGCCCCATCAGCTCGCTGCGGGCAAAGAAACCGAAGTAGCGGGAATCCATGCTGTTGTCGCGATTGTCGCCCAGCATCATGTAGTGATCGGCCGGCACCACCACCGGGCCGAAGCTGCTGTGCAGGCTGGGATGCGCTGCGGACAGACGTACCAGGTGGTTCATGCCATCGATCTCTTCATCGCGATAGCGCGCCTGGTCGATGCCGTCACCGCTTTCGGGAGGGGCGTGGGCCGGACCGTAGCTGGCGGCCCGGCCATTGATGAAGAGCACGTTGTCGCGCAGTTCCACCACGTCACCAGGCAGGCCAACGATACGCTTGAGCAGCAATTCGCCGGCCTGCCGCGAATCGATGGTGACGATGTCGCCGCGTCGCGGCTCGCCCAGGCGCCACAGACTGATATGGGTCAGCGGCAGGCGCAGGTCGTAGGCCAGTTTGTCGACCAGGATGCGGTCCCCTACCATCACGGTCGGCAGCATGGAACCGCTGGGTACCACGTTGTAGTCGGCGATGGCACTGCGAAACACCACCATCAGCGCGATGAAGGCCAGCAGGCCCTTGTTGCCTGCCACCAGTTCCTTGAGCGTGGATGTCATGATGCCGCCTGCCTGCCCCGTATTCACAAGGCCATCATGTTAAACGAAATCAGAGCCACTCAGGCCGCGCCGAACGCAAGGGCGAGGCCGGATGATCCCAGGCCATCTCGGCCTGGCCCACGCTGAGCGGCGCGCGCAGGCGCCGGGCCGGGCCCCAGACGGTCTGTTCCAGATGCGGATGCAGGTCGACTGGCGTTTCCGGTGCCAGTCCGGCCAGCCCCGAGGCGGCGGGATGGTCGGCCAGCAACTGCGCGGTGCGCGCCAGCGACAAGCGGTATTGGCTGCCTTCACCGGCAATCCGGCGCAGCGTCAGACCGCGTACGGCGGCGGCGGCCATCAGATAGCCGGTGGCGTGATCCAGGGCCTGTACCGGCAGCGGCACGGGCTTGTCGCTGGCGGCGGCGCGCATGCCAGCCTCGGCAATGCCGCTGCTCATCTGCACCAGGCTGTCGAAACCGCGCCGCTGCGCCCACGGACCACTCCAGCCGTAGGCGTTCAAGGCCACGTCCACCAGAGCGGGGTTGAGCTCGCGCCGACGCTGCACGCCCAGGCCCAGGCGTTCCAGTGCATCGGCGCGATAGCCATGTACCAGCACGTCCGCCCCGCGCAACAGATCCTCCAGGCAAGCCAGATCGGCACGCTGGCGCAGATCGAGCCCGGCACAGCGCTTGCCCAGGGTCATCTCGGGGACCAGCCCGGGCTCCTCCCAGAAGGCCGGGTCGATGCGCAACACCTGGGCCCCGAAACCGGCCAGCCAGCGCGTGGCCGTCGGCCCGGCCAGCACCCGCGTCAGATCCAGTACCCGCACTCCCGCCAGGGGTCGCCGTGGATCGATGGAACCCGATGGCTGCGCGGCGGCCTCGACGCCTTGCCGTGCAACCAGCGCTTCTGCGGCGACGGCCGCACCTTGCGCATGGGTCGCCCACTGCGCCTGGCTGCGCATTTCAGCCGCGCAACCTCCCTGTGCTACCACCGCAGTTTCCAGTTCGCCCGCCTTCCAGCGCGCGACGGCCTGCCCCACTTCCTCGCGCGTGGCCTGCCGGGCGTCCAGCCCCAGCGCGGCCAGTGCCGCCGCACGATGATGGCTGGCGTTGGTGTGCAGGCGTATCCAGCCATCGGCGGCGCGATAGTCCCCCGCCACCGCATCCCACAAGGGCGGCGGCGCCCAACCCTGCGGGCGCAGGCTGCCACTGAACCACATCGCCGCCAGGCGGCGGTCACAGACCACCTCCGCAGGCGCGGCACCGTCGCTCTGGACCAGTCCGGCCAGGGCCAGCCCGGCGGCGGCCACCGAGGCCTGGGCCAGATCGGAGGTCGCAAACACCGAGGGCAAGTCACCCTGGCCGCTCAGGCGCACGGCGGCGAGTGCATCGGGCGCGCCGTCCAGCGCGCTCCAGATCGTGCGGAGCATGGCGTGGGCAATGGAGTATGTGGTCATGGATATCCTCGAAAAGTGCTCAGCAATCCCGGCAGGATATCAGGGCCAGGGGCGCGGCCTGCACCGGTGTGCGCCCTGGCTGACAAAATTGTCATCTTGATGTCAGCCTCGCGTTGAGTGTCAACGCTTACATTGTCGCCGTAAGCCGAGGTCGGCCTTGGGCGCTGAGGGGTGCCGCCAGGCCGGCCGGTCCTTCATCCGCAAGCCATCATCGTGAGCCCTATGGTCGTCCCGTTTTGCCGCGTCGCAGCCAGCGCCCGTCTTCGTCATTTCACTCATCCTCCACAACACTTCGCCTTCCGCGCCAAGAAGGCAATGACGGTACTGGTGCTGGCTGCGCTCCTGGGCGGCTGCGCGGTCGGACCCGACTATGTGCGCCCGGCCATCGACCTGCCCGCGGCCTACAAGGAACAGGGCCCCTGGAAAGTCGCCGCCCCGCGCCAGGTCGATGATCGCCAGCGCTGGTGGGAAGCCTATGGCGACCCCGTCCTCGATGAGCTGGTCAGTCAGGCCAACGCCGCCAACCAGACCATCCAGCAGGCTGCGGCCCAGTATCGCCAGGCCCAGGCCACGGCTGCGGCGGCGCGGGCCAGCCTGTGGCCGACCATCGGTGCGCAGGCCGGGGCCACGCGCGCACAGACCAATACCAACGGAGTACAACGCCTGGGCGACAGCTATACCGTGGGCTTGAACGCCTCGTGGGAGGCCGACCTCTGGGGCCGCATCCGCCGTGGCGCCGAGGCCGGTGACGCCGGCGCCGAAGCCAGTGCCGCCAGCCTCGCGGCTGCCCGCCTGGCAATTCAGGCGACCCTGGTGCAAAACTACCTGCAACTGCGCGTGACCGACCTGCAGAAAGACTTGTATCGCCGCACCGTGGCGGCCTATACACGCTCCCTGCAACTGACCACGCATCAGTACGAAGCCGGTACCGCCCTGCGCTCCGACGTCGCCCAGGCCGACACACAACTGCGCGCTGCCCAAGCCCAATGGATCGATCTGGACGCCACCCGCAACCAGCTGGAACACGCCATCGCCATGCTCATCGGCAAGGCCCCGGCCGCCTTCAGCCTGGCACCGCTGCCGCCCGCCGCGGCCAGCGACCGCAGCATGGATGCCAACGCCCTGCACCTGCAAGCCAGCCTGCCGCAGATCCCGGCAGGACTGCCCTCGGACCTGCTGGAACGCCGTCCCGACATCGCCAATGCCGAACGCCTGGCCGCCGCCGCCAATGCCAACATCGGCGTGGCGCGTGCAGCCTACTTCCCGACCCTGACCCTGTCGACCAGCGGGGGCTACAACAGCGCTTCCCTGGCCGATCTGTTCAATACCCCGGGCCGCGTCTGGTCGCTGGGCGCAGCGCTGGCCGAGACCCTCTTCGATGGCGGCGCACGCAGTGCCCGCAACGATGCCGCTGTCGCCGCCTATGACGCCGCCGCTGCGCAATACAAGCAGACGGTCCTGGCCGCTCTGCAGGACGTGGAAGACAACCTCTCCACCTTGCGTGTGCTGGACCAGGAAAGCGCGGCCCAGGCCCAGGCGGTGCAATCGGCGCAGTTGGCCGAACGGCTGGCCATGAGCCAGTACCAGGCCGGCACCGTCACCTACCTGTCGGTCGTGACCACCCAGGCCACGTCCCTGAGCAATCAGCGCAGTGCCGTCACCCTGCTGGGCCGCCAGCTGGTGGCCAGCGTCGCGCTGATCAAGGCGACCGGCGGCGGCTGGCAGGTCGGACAGCCCGCTGCCGCCAGCGTGCCGGTACCGATGGCGGCGCGCTGACGGGCGTGCTGCATCTTCCCAATCCCATGTGCATTTTCCAGGACGAGTTTCCGGCATGACCACCTCACCCAACTCCCGCAAGACTTCCCCGACTGCGCAACGCTCCCGCCTGGCCCTCTTCGTGGCGACGGCACTCATCCTCACCACCGGTGCTGGCGGCTGGATCACCCTGCAGCGCGCCCGCGCCGCCGACCAGCCGGCCGCCAAGGCAACACCGCCAGTATCGGTCTCGCTGGCCCGCGTACAGGAGCGCGATCTGCCGCTCTACCTGGCCGGGGTCGGCACCGTCACCGCCAATGCCAGCGTGGTCGTCAGGACGCGCATCGACGGCCAGCTGGACCAGGTCGGGTTCCAGGAAGGTGCCGAGGTCAAGAAGGGACAACTGCTGGCCCGGATCGACCCGCGTGCCCTGCAGGCACAGCTGGCCCAGGCCGAGGCGCAGCGCGCCAAGGACGCCGCCACCCTCATGAATGCGCGACTGGACCTGCAGCGCTATACCACCCTGCGCAGCCAGGATGCCGCGACACAGCAGCAGCTCGATACGCAGAAGGCGCTGGTGGCGCAGCTGGAAGCTGCGGTCAAGACCGATGAGGCGCAAGTGGCCTATGCCCGGGTGCAACTGAGCTATACCACCATCCATGCGCCCATCTCGGGGCGCGTCGGCGCACGTCTGGTCGATCCGGGCAATATCGTGCATGCCAGCGATGCCAACGGGCTGGTGGTGATCAACCAGATCGATCCCATCACCCTGGTCTTCACCTTGCCGGAAGACGCCGTGGTCGGCATCAATCGCGCTCAGCGCAGCAGCCAGCAGCCGCTCAAGGTGATCGCCTATGCGCGCGATTCGCAGGAGATACTGGCCACCGGCAAACTGGTGCTGCTGGACAACCAGATCAACACCGGCAACGGCACCGTGCAACTGAAGGCGCGCTTCGACAATGCCCAACACATGCTGTGGCCAGGCCAGTACGTCAATGCCCGCCTGCAGATGAACAGCCACGGCAACGCCCTGACGGTCCCGGCAGCGGCCATCCAGCGCAACCAGCAAGGCACCTACGTCTATGCCATCGACGAGGACGACAAGGCCGACATGCAGCCGGTCAAGGTCGACCGTATTCAGGACGGCATTGCCGTCCTGGCCGCCGACAGCGGCGTGAGCGCTGACCAGCGCGTGGTCATTGACGGACAGTACAAGCTCAAGCCC
This sequence comes from Herbaspirillum sp. FG34, assembly GCF_057809315.1. Taxonomy (NCBI): domain Bacteria; kingdom Pseudomonadati; phylum Pseudomonadota; class Betaproteobacteria; order Burkholderiales; family Oxalobacteraceae; genus Herbaspirillum; species Herbaspirillum sp. FG34. Next base: position 97,008 of record NZ_JBMDJS010000002.1, read on the forward strand.
GGCAGCCGCATCGTCGAAAGCAAGCCGCAGTCGGCCAGTGCCCAGACGAAAGGAAGCACCAAGTGAGCGTCTCGGCCACCTTCATCAAGCGCCCCATCGGCACCACGCTGCTGGCCATCGCCCTCCTGCTGGTGGGGATTGCGGTCTGGCCGCTGCTGCCTGTGGCACCGCTGCCGCAGGTCGACTTCCCCACCCTCCAGGTGACGGCGCAATTGCCCGGAGGCAGTCCCGAGACCATGGCCTCCAACGTGGCGCAGCCGCTGGAGCGACAGTTCTCGCTCATCGCCGGCCTGTCGCAGATGACCTCGCAGAGTACCCTGGGGACCACCCAGATTACGCTGCAGTTCGATCTCAACCGCAACATCGATGCCGCCGCGCTGGACGTGCAGGCGGCCATCAACGCCTCCACCGGGCAATTGCCCTCGAACCTGCCCAATCCGCCGACCTTCCGCAAGATCAACCCGGCCGACTCGCCCATCATGATCATGTCGGTGCAGTCCGATGCGCTGCCCCTGACGGTGGTCAACGACTACGCCGACAACATCCTGGCCCAGCAGATCTCGCAGATCTCCGGCGTCGGCCTGGTCAACGTGAACGGCCAGCAAAAACCGGCCGTGCGCATCCAGGTCGATCCGGCCAAGATCGCCACGCTGGGCATCAGCCTGGAAGACCTGCGCGGCGTCATCGCCACCACCACCGTCAACCAGCCCAAGGGCACCGTCGATGGTGCGCGTCAGGCCTTTACCGTCTATACCAACGACCAGTTGCTCAAGGCCGAGCAATGGAATGACATGGTCCTGGCCTGGCGCAATGGCGCGCCGATCCGGGTCAGGGACATCGGCGTAGCCGTCGATGGCCCGGAAAACAACAAGATCGCCGCCTGGGCCTTCGCGGGGGCCGCCAATACCGCCGACCACACCATCACCAATGGCCGTTCCATCGTGCTGGCCATCACCAAGCAGCCCGGCGCCAACGTGATCGAGACGGTCGGCCGCATCAAGGCCGCCATGCCCCGCCTGCGCGCTGCCATTCCGGCGGCGATCCACGTCAATACCCTGATCGACCGCACCCAGACCATCCGTGCCTCGGTTCAGGATGTGGAATTCACCCTGGTGCTGACCATCGCGCTGGTGGTGATGGTGATCTTCGTGTTCCTGCGCAACGTCGCCGCTACCCTGATCCCCTCGGTGACGGTGCCAATGGCCATCATGGGCACGGCCGGGGTGATGTATGTGGTCGGCTACAGCCTGGACAATCTCTCGCTCATGGCCCTGACCATTGCAGTCGGTTTCGTGGTGGATGACGCCATCGTCATGCTGGAAAACATCTATCGCTACGTCGAACAAGGCATGACGCCGCTGGAGGCGGCCTTGAAGGGGGCCGGCGAGATCGGCTTCACCATCATCTCGATCTCGGTGTCGCTGGTGGCAGTGTTCATTCCTCTCTTGCTCATGGGTGGCATCGTGGGGCGGCTGTTCCGCGAATTCGCGGTCACGGTCACGCTGACCATCGCCGTCTCGGTCATCATCTCGCTCACCCTGACTCCCATGCTGTGCTCGCGCTTCCTCAAGAACGAACATGGTCACCAGCACGGCAAGCTGTACCAGTGGTTCGAGCGCGGCTTCGATGCCATGCTCAATGGCTACAAACGCGGGCTGGACGTGGTGATGCGGCACCAGTTCATCACCCTGATGAGCTTCATCGCTACCGTGGCGCTGACGGTGGTGCTGTTCATCTTCATCCCCAAGGGCTTCTTTCCTCAGCAGGACAATGGCGTCATCGTCGGCTTTGCCGAATCCTCGCAGGACACCTCATCGGCGGCCATGCACGAGCGCCTGCTGAAGGTGGCCGAGGTGGTCCGCCGTGATCCGGACGTGCTCGGCTTTGCCATGAGTGCCGGCTCGACCACCTTCAACACCGGCCAATTCTTCATCGCGCTCAAGCCAAAGGACGAAGGCCGCACCACCAATGCCGACGAGATCATCGCGCGCCTGCGTCCCCAGGTCGCGAAGATCCAGGGAGTGAACCTGTTCATGCAGGCCAGCCAGGACATCAACGTCGGTGGCCGTCTTTCGCGTACCCAGTACCAATACACCGTCACCGATACCGACCTCGATGAACTCAACGTCTGGGCGCCGCGCATGCTGGAGCGTTTGCGTCGCCTGCCGCAGTTGACCGACGTGGCTTCCGACCAGCAGAACCAGGCGGCCGCCGCCGTCATCACCATCGACCGGGCGCGCGCCTCCAGCTTCGGCATCTCGCCCTCGCTGATTGATGCCACCATCTATGACGCCATCGGCCAGCGCCAGGTGGCGCAATACTTCACCCAGATCAACAGCTATCACGTCATTCTCGAGGTCACGCCGCAACTGCAGAAGGATCCTTCACTGTTCGACAAACTCTACCTGACCTCGCCGCTGACCGGTCAGCAGGTGCCGCTGTCGACCTTCGTGAAGATCGATACCAGCAAGACCTCCTACCTGTCGATCAGCCACCAGAGCCAGTTCCCGGCAGTGACGATTTCCTTCAACCTGGCCAAGGGCGTGTCGCTGGGCGAGGCGGTCAACGTGATCCAGAAGACCAAGGACGAGATGGGCGTGCCGCAAACGCTGGTGGGCAACTTCCAGGGTACGGCCAAGGCTTTCGGTGATTCGCTGGCCTCGCAACCCTATCTGATCGCGGCCGCCCTCATTGCGGTCTACATCGTGCTGGGCCTGCTCTACGAGAGCTACATCCATCCGCTGACCATTCTCTCGACCCTCCCCTCGGCGGGCGTGGGGGCGCTGCTGATCCTGATGATAGGCGGCTACGACCTGTCGGTGATTGCCCTGATCGGTATCATCCTCCTCATCGGCATCGTCAAGAAGAACGGCATCATGATGATCGACTTCGCCCTCACCGCCGAGCGCAGCCAGGGACTGAAACCGGAAGAAGCCATCTACCAGGCCTGCCTGCTGCGCTTCCGCCCCATCATGATGACCACCATGTGTGCCCTGCTCTCGGGCCTGCCGCTGATGCTGGGCCATGGTGCCGGTTCCGAGCTGCGTCGTCCGCTGGGCTATGCGATGGTGGGCGGGCTGGTGCTGTCGCAGGCGCTCACGCTCTTCACCACGCCAGTGGTCTACCTTTATCTGGACCGCGCCCACTACTGGTACGAACGCAAGAAGAAGGCGCGCCAGCAACGCAAGGCGGCACGCCTGGCACAGGAGCACTGAGCCTGTGCAGCAGCGTCATCAACAAGGTCCGGCCGGGAAGGTAGAATCCGGCATGGGCGAGCGCCGGGGAATGTTCCTGGCGCCGCCAGTGGAGAGCGCATGAAGATCCTGATAGTCGAAGATGAGCAAAAGATGTCCGAGTACCTCTGCAAGGGCCTCACCGAGCAGGGTTGCGCGGTCGATGTGGCCGGCAACGGGGTCGACGGACAACACCTGGCGATCCAGCATGACTATGACGTCATCGTGCTGGACGTCATGCTGCCGGGCCTGGATGGCTTTGCCGTGCTGCGTTCGCTGCGCACGGTCAAGCAGACGCCGGTCATCATGCTGACCGCACGGGACAGCGTGGAAGACCGTATCAAGGGCTTGCACGAGGGCGCCGATGACTACCTCATCAAGCCCTTCTCCTTCCTCGAACTGCTGGCCCGTCTGCAGGCACTGACCCGCCGGGGACGTGTCCAGGAAGCACCGCAGCTGCGCATCGGCGACCTGCAGATCGACCTGATCTCGCGCAAGGCTTTCCGCGGCGGGCTGCGCATCGACCTCACCGCCAAGGAGTTCGCCCTGCTGGCCGTGATGGCACGGCGCCAGGGGGAAATCCTCTCCAAGACGGCCATTGCCGAACTGGTCTGGGACATGAATTTCGACAGCAACACCAACGTGGTCGAAGTCGCCATCAAGCGCCTGCGCGCCAAGATCGACGCGCCCTTCGAACAGAAGCTGCTGCATACCGTGCGCGGCATGGGTTACGTGCTGGAGCCGCGCGCCACCTGTGACAGCGACGATGAGTGAGACGCCGATCCCGCAGGGGGCCCGCCGGAACAAACGCCGCCTGCCGCTGCAGCGCTCCATCACGGCGCGCCTGGTGCTCATGTCGGCGGTATCGGCACTGCTCATCTTCGCCGTGGCTGCCGTGGTGCTCTACACCGTCCTCAAGGGCGAGCTGCTGCGCCATGAACGCGATTCCCTGTTCACTACCCTCAATGACATCAGCTACCAGATCGAACGCGCCGGCACTACCGAACGCTGGAGCCGCGTACAACTGAAACTATCCACCCTGTCGCAGGCGGACCAGCACGTATTCTTCTGGATCGCCAGCGAGGATGCGCGATTCACCTATGGCGATCTCACGCGGCTGTCCCCGGCGGCCATCAATCATGTGGATGGCAAGGAGGTCGGACGGCTGCACCTGCCGGGGCGGGCCTATCCGCTGCACATCATGACGCGCACCCTGCCTGCCTTCGAGGACCGCCCGGAAGTCCGGGTCACGGTCGGGGTCGACGGTGCACCCTACTTCGAGATGCGGCGCACTTTTCTTCTGGCCACGAGCATTTCCTCACTGCTGGGCATCGTGCTGGCCGTCATTTCCAGCTACTGGATTGCGCGCGCCGGCCTGGCCCCTTTGCGCCGCATGTCGGCCCGCGCCCAGAGTTTCTCTCCGCGCAAGCTGTCGGCGCGCATGCCGGTGGAAGCCTTGCCGGACGAGTTGTCGGTCCTGGCCGATGCCTTCAACGGCGCGCTGGAACGCATCGAACAGGCCTATACGCAGCTTGAAGCCTTCAATGCCGACGTCGCCCACGAACTGCGTACGCCCCTGGCCAATCTGATCGGCCAGACCCAGGTCGCGCTGGCGCGCGAACGCAGTGCGGGGGAATTCAAGGACGTGCTGCAATCCAATCTGGAAGAGCTGGACCGCATCCGCTCCATCGTCAACGACATGCTGTTCCTGGCGCGCTCCGACCAGGGCGAAGCCGCCACCGCACGGGTGCCGGTGCGGGTGGCCGAGGCGGTGCAGAAGACGGTGGATTTCTTCGAATTCGTGCTCGATGACACCGGCATGGCCATCACGGTGGCGGGCGACCTGGAGGCTACGGCCACCATGGAAACCGCGCTTTTCAAGCGCGCCCTGACCAACCTGATCCAGAACGCCATCCAGCATTCGCCGCAAGGTGCGCAGTTGCGCATTGACCTCGCCAGCGGCGAAGACATGGTGCGTGTGGCCGTCACCAATCCCGGCGCGGCCATCGACGAGCAACACCTGCCGCGCCTGTTCGACCGCTTCTATCGTGTCGACAGCGCGCGCCAGGACATCAACGGCAGCCACGGCCACGGCCTGGGCCTGGCCATCGTCAAGGCGGTGGCGCGCATGCACGGTGGACGGACCTTCGCCAGCAGCCGTGGCGGGTACAACAGCATCGGCTTTACCATCGCGCGCCACTGAGGCACCCGATGGCCTCAATAGCCGCGCTTCAGATCCACATTGGCGAGGATCTCGCCGGTCTTGCGGTAATGGCGGATATTGGCCGCCACGATGGACGAGGCCGTCCCCGAATCGGTCGGAGCAGAACAATGCGGCAGTACCGTCACCGCAGGATGCGACCACGGCCAGGCGTCAGGCGGCAATGGTTCAGTCGCAAAGACGTCCAGCACCGCATGCCGCAACTGCCCCGCATCCAGTGCCTGATGCAGGGCGGCATCATCGATGATGGGTCCGCGCGCGAAATTGATGAGCTGTGCATCCGGTGACAACAGCGCTAGCCGCGCGGCATCCAGCAAACCGCGTGTCTGGGTCGTCAGTGGCAGCAGGCAGACCAGAATGTCGGTCTGTGCCAGCATCTGTGCCAGTCCCTCCATCCCGCTACAGGTCTGCATACCCGGTATGCTGCGCGCACTGCGACTCCAGCCCGTCACCGGAAAGCGCGCCTGGCGCAGGGCCGCTGCTGCCGCTTCACCCAGGGCACCGAGCCCGAGGATGCCCACGCGACGCTGCTCCGGCAGCACGTAGTCCAGCGGCTGCCATTGCCGCGCCTGCTGCTGGCGGGCGTAATACGGCATGTCGCGGTGCAGGTAGAGGGTCCAGGCCAGTACCGCTTCGGCCATGGTGGCAGCCAGCCGGGGATCGACCAGACGCGTGATCTGCAGACCGCTCTGATCGAGATCGGCCACCAGCCGCTCCACCCCGGCCCAGACGCTATGGACCCACTGCAATTGCGGCAGCAGTTTCAGTTGCGCCGGATCGGGATTGGCGACGATGGCCACGCGGCATTGCGCACGTCGCGTTTCATCCAGGTCGGCAAAGGCCAGGATCTCTTCTTCCGGCATGGCCGCGCGCAAGCACTGCAACCAGGCGGCTACCGAGGCGGCATCGCCCTGGCTGACGAAGGCAATGGGCGTGACCGCGCTCATTTGGCGTACACCGTGGCCAGATCGCGGAAGCCTTTGACTTCGATGGGGTTGCCCGAGGGATCCAGGAAGAACATCGTGGCCTGCTCGCCTGGCTCTCCGGCAAAGCGGATCTGCGGCGCCAGCACGAACTGGAGCGCGCCGCTGGCGGCAAGACGGTCGGCCAGTTGCTGCCATTGATCCAATGGCAGGATCACGCCCAGATGCGGCATGGGCACCAGGTGATGACCGACATGACCGGTGTTGCTCACGGCAAAGGGTTCGCCCAGGTGCAGCGAGAGCTGGTGACCGAAGAAGTCAATGTCGACCCAGGTGTCGGTGCTGCGCCCTTCGGCGCAGCCCAGCAGATCGCAATAAAAGCGGCGCGCCTGGTCGAGGTCGCGCACGTGATAGGCCAGGTGGAAGATGGATGGCATGAAAAGTCCCGGATCGGCAGGCTGGTTGCGAAAGCCGTCTAGCATACCGCAATGGGCGTGCTTGTATGGAAACATGCCAACGATGCTTCCATACAATCGCGCCGAAACGCCATTGACATGCGTCAAGCAGCCCCGGATTTGCGCTGGACGCCTGCCCATGTCCGGCCTACTCTGAAGACATGGCATTCCGCCGCGGATGCCTTCCCCCACGAATCTCCGAGGAGCCACCATGAGCTACAAGTCCATCCTGGTCCATGTCGACCAGTCGCGTCACGCCGCCCAGCGCATCCGCATTGCCGCCGAACTGGCCCGCGCACAGCAGGCGCACCTGATCGGCAGTGCCGTCAGCGGCATCTCCAGCTTCATCACCATGGAAGGCGCCGCCTACGTTGCGGCGCAGATGGATGGTTTCCGCGACCGTGCCCTGGCTGCGCTGGAAAACTTCGACAAGATCGCCAACAGCGTCGGCGTGCCCTCCTGCGAAAAGCGCTTCGTCGATGACGATGCCGAAGGCGGTCTGGCTCTGCAGGCGCGCTATGCCGACCTGGTGGTGGTCAGCCAGGCCGACCTCGATGATGCCGACGAAAGCTTCCTCACCGACCTGCCCGAATACGTCATGCTCAATTCACCGCGTCCGGTACTGATCATCCCCAGCGCGGGTGAATTCAGGCAGGTGGGCAAGAATGCACTCATCGCCTGGGACGGCAGCATGGAATCGACCCGCGCCATCACCGCCGCCCTGCCCTTGCTGCGGCAGGCCGACAACGTCACGGTGGTGCTCTTCAATTCCGACAAGCGCCTGGGCACACACGGTGAGCAGCCCGGCGCCGACATCGCGCTCTACCTGGCGCGCCATGGCGTGAAGGTGGAAGTGGCGCAGGAACAGACCACGCTCGATATCGGCAATGCCCTGCTCTCGCTGGCGGCCGACAAGGGTTCCGACCTGCTGGTCATGGGCGGTTACGGTCACACCCGCTTCCGCGAAGTGCTGCTGGGCGGCGTGACGCTGACCATCCTCAAAACCATGACGCTGCCGGTGCTGATGGCGCACTGACACCATCAGCATGACCTGCGCTGAGTCAGCGCGCTTGCACCACCGGCCCCTCGCGGGCCGGTGTCTTTTGGGCGGCCAGACGATCACGCTGTTGCAGGCGCGCACGGCGCTTGCGCACCCAGATGATCACGCCAGTCACTGACAGCATTGCCACCAGCACGCCCATCAAGGAAATCAGCACGCGTCCGGTCAACCCGAGAATGCGGCCCGAATGCAGCGGGAACTGGGCCTGCAGGAAGATATCGCCGGCACTGCCGCGACCGGGAATCTTGCCGCCTTCATAGGCGCCGCTCATGGCATCGAAATACAGCCAGGCATTGCCCAACCCGACATCGCCATGGTCGTTGCCAGGCTGGAAGAAACCTACCCCATAGACGCCAAACATGCCCGAATAGAAGACCCCGCCGACCGGCTCGGTCAGCCCCAGCTTCTGTCCTTGCGCGCGCCCCAGGGCCACGGCCTGTTCGCGTGAAATACGCGGCTCCGGCACCTTGTCGGGCGCGATCGGGGCGCGCGTATCGAAGGGGCCGGCGCTCAGCGTGGAAACGCTCTGCAGGAGGGGACGCATGACCTGGCGCTCCAGGTTCATCGACACCGAGGTCACCGCCAGTACCAGCAGCAAGCCCCAGATCCAGACACCGCCCGAGCGATGCAGATCGAAATTGAGCTTGTGCCCGCCCTCGCGCCAGCGGAAGGCCAGCGACTTGCGCCAGCTGCGCCAGTTGGGGAAAGACAGATAGAGCGCAATGAAGCAATCCAGTGTCCACACGATGCCGATGATGCCCATGAGCCAGATGCCGGTCTCGATGCCGCCCACGTCCGGCAGGTGCATCGTGTAGTGCAGCTTGTAGAGGAAGGGCAGCAGGTTTTCCCGCGCCAGCGAGATCGCGCCCCACATGCGGCGCCCCTGTATGTCGCCGGTGACCGGATCGACCGCGATCTGGTTGTAATCCAGCACCGGCAGCTTGCCGGTAGCCGGATCCAGGCGTGGCTCGACCATCATGCTGATGGTGTGACCGGGTTCGGCCTCGGTGAGCACATAGGTCACGCGCAAGGCGGGCTCGGCAGCTTCCACGCGCCGTGCCAGTTCCAGGCCCGGCAACGGCGGCCCGGCGTCGGGGCGGTCGGCGCTGCGGGCATGGAACAGTTGCGGATTGAGCCAGGCATCCAGTTCGTGATCCCAGGAGATCACCGCGCCGGTCACGCCGGCGATGAACAGGAACACGGCCACGGCCAGGCCGAACCAGCGATGGAGGAGGACGAGAATTGCACGCATGGGCTGACTTACCTGGCTAGAGGGCGGAGTGATTCAGGGGCTGCTCGGAAGGCGACCATGACCGGGTCAGAAATCGACCTTGGCCGACACGCTGAAGGTACGCGGGTCACCCGGCTTGATGTAGTTCTCGTACTGGTATTGCCAGTAGCGCTTGTCCAGCAGATTGTTGACGGACGCCCGGAAGGTCGTGTCGTGCTGCCCGATGCGCGTGGTGTAGCTGGCACCCAGATTGAACAGCGTGTAACTGGCCAGTTCAATGTCATTGGCTGCACGCACCATGGTGCTGCCGGTGAACTTGGCATCGGCCGACAGCTTCAGGCCGGCCACCTGCGGCACCAGGTAGGACACCCGGGCCGTGGCCATATTGCGCGGTGCACCGGCCACACGGTTGCCGTTGTAGGTATTGCCCTGGTCGTACTTGGCATCGAGCAGCATCAGGCTGCCTGCGACCAGCCACCGTGCCGTCGGGCGATAGGCCGCGCCCAGCTCCAGGCCCTGGTAGTTGGACTGACCATCCTGCACCAGCGCGCCATTGAGCGTGTATTCGGAAGCCCGCTCGATGCGGAACAGCGCGGCGGTGGCGCTCCAGTTCTGCTGATCGGTCTTGGCGCCGACCTCATATTGCTTGCTCTTGAGCGGCTTCAGCTGGCTGCCGTAGTTGGTGTTGGTCACGCCGGGGACACCGCCCTGCTCCAGCGATTCCACATAGCTGGTGTAGAGGGTGGTATTGCGCTCGGGCTTGAACATGAGGGCGACTGTCGGCGTCAGGGCCGACTTGTCGTAACGCGAACTGAGTGCACCGGCGGTGGTGAAGTTGTCCTGCTTGAACTGGTTGTAGCGGCCACCGGCCAGCAGTGACCAGCGTTCCGAGAAGTTCAGCGTATCGCTGGCAAAGATCGCCTGCTGGCTGATGATGGCGTTGTGATAGGTCTGCAGGCCGGTGCTGCTGTAGTAGGCATTGGTATTGGGCACATACAGATTGCCGCTGCCGATCTGCTGGTACACCGAACTGATCGAATAATCATTGACCTGCTTCTGCCATGACGCCCCCAGCACCAGCTGATGGTCGATGCCGCCGGTGCGGGCATTGCCCTCCAGCATGGCCTGCCACTGGTCGAAGGTATGGCCCTCGCGGCTGTCGGAACGCCAGTCGGCATAGTTGCCTGCCGCATCCGAGAGCATGGCGATGTCTTCATTGCGGAAGCGCTTGGCCGTGCTGTGGCTGTAACTCAGGTTGGCCTTCCAGTCGGCGTTGAGCCGATAGGTCAACCCGGTCTGGTAGAACTGGAAGTTGGTGTCCAGATGCTGGCCGGGGCCGGCCAGGGTCTTGTCGCTGCCGCTCACTACCGAGGGCAGCGCGCTGCCGCTCAGGCTGCTGGTCACGAAGGACGGCGTCTGGTCGGTGGAATTGCTGTTCTGCCAGATGGCCTGGAAATCCCAGGTCAGGTCGCGCGTCAGGCGTCCGTCCAGCGCCAGCGAGGCCGAGTTGCGGCGCAGGTGGCCATCATTGAAGGTCTGGCCCTGGTCATGCGTGACGTTGAGGCGATAACCGAACATGTTGTCGTTACCGAAGCGCCCGCCAAGGTCGATGTGCTCGCTCCAGATGCTGTTGCTGGTGTAGCCCACCGAGACGCTGCGCACGGGGGTGTCGGTCGGTTTCTTGGTGACGTAGTTGAGTACCCCGCCCGGCGAGCCGAATCCATACATGAAGCCGGCCGAGCCCTTGAGCAGGTCGACCCGCTCGAAGTGATCGTAGGGCAAGGTGATGCCATAGCCGAGGAAAGGCTTGCCATCGATGCGGAAGGAATTCTGCCAGTCGGCAGGGAGGCCGCGAATGGTGATGTAGGAGGCCCAGGCACTGTAACCACCGCTGTTGTCGCTGACCGAAGCCTCGTTGTAGAACAGGTCGCCAAGCTTGTTGACCTGCTTGTCGGCCAGGTCGGCAGCGGTGATGCTGGTGACGGAGAAAGGTGTCTCCAGCAGCGAACGCGATCCCAATGCACCCGCGCTGGACTGGCTTTGCAGGTGCTGCGTTCGCTCGCCTGTGCCAGTGGCGGAGACGGTCACGGTCGGCAACTGCGCGCTGCCAGCGTCATTGGCATCGCTGTCGGCAGCGCCGGTCTGTACCGCCTGCGCCTGCGCCAGCACCGGCGCGCCGGCCAGCGCCATGCTGATGAAAACCGGGCGCAAGGCGCGATACATGGCGCGGGGACGAGCGCGCAGCGACGACTGGATCAAGGGTTTCCTCTTCATATTGATTAACTTTAATGCGAACGATAATAGTTCTTATTTATTTTAAGCAATATGACGGAAAAAAGAAAGTTTCCTGACAAGTCTTCACCCCTGCCCGCTTCGCTGTCTCGAAATAATGAGAAGAGTCTTTGGAATAACTTCGGACTCCGCTTGATCTCTTTCAGCTTATAAGCAACAAGCGCTCAACTCGGCTTACCTTCGTGCTGTTTCAACCATGAAGAGGAGCAGCACATGGCCAGAGCCATCATCCGCCAAGGCGATCCCACTTCTCACGGCGGCATCGTGCAGGAAGGCTTTTCCAACTTCACGCTGTTTGGCAAGCCCATGGCCGGCGTGGGGCATCGCGGTTATTGCCCGCAATGTCGCAGCGTGTTCAGCATTGTCGAGGGCGCGGAGCAGTTCCGCTATCTGGGGCGTCAGGTGGCGGTGGAAGGGATGATGACCTCATGCGGCGCCGTGCTGCAGGCGACCCAGCGGCAGGTCACGGCGGACGAGTTCACGGCGACGGCGCAGGCCGCACAGACCCGCTATGGTGATCGTTACCTCCTGCGCGACCAGCACGGCAACCCGATTGCCCATGCCGAATATGCCTTGTCGATCGCCGGCGGAGCGCCGCAGTTCGGCCTCACCGACGCGCATGGCCGCACCCACATGACTGCAACGGCGGCGCAGCGGTGGGAGGTGGATATTTATCTGGAGGGCTGACGATGGATAACCCGCTGCGCTCGCCCAGGACCGGCAAGACCTTGCGCAAGGTCGCTACCCGGACGCTGACGCCGATGACCGATGTCGGCGAGAAGGTCGTCACCGTGAACAGGGAGTTCATCGAGGTCATCATTGGCGACACACGACCGCCCGGCAGTGGGGAGCAGTGGGGTCATGCGGCGATCATGATTGATGGAACCGTCTACTTGCGCGCGCATGACGAATACCTGGTCATGAGCAAAACCGTGTACATGAATGGTGGCAAACTCGAGAAGGCTCTCAAAATCCTGAGCATCAGAGGACAAAGCTATCGCGACAGTGTTGGCCTCGTCCTTTGGTTATCGGCAAAGGAAAAGCAGATGCTGGACGTCGAGCTCAAACGAAGAGTGGCACTGGACAGGCAGCTGATCCTTCAAAGCAATGGCACCCGGAGCAGCTACAGCATTCTCGACAATTCATGCTCGACCAACGTTGCCGACGTCCTTGAGTTGATTGGCATCCTCGCGCATGATCCGCGCTGGCCACCCACCCCGGTGACTCCCGCGGAACTGCTCGCGGCGCTGGAGAAGTCGCGCCGTCTGGTCAGGAAAAATTTCTATCCAAGGAAACCATCATGACACCGGAAACGGAATGGCTCAGCAGTCCGGTCTGCGGCCGCAGGGGAAGCCGGGACGGTGTCTGCGACCGCCCCGCCCTCCTCAGGCCATGGCAATCCTGCTGAGGATCTCCTGCAACTGATCGATATCGTAAGGTTTGGGCAGGGAGTGCGAGGCAAAGCCGACGTTGCGCGCCACCATGGTGCCGTAGCCGGAAGCGAAGATCACCGACATTTCCGGAAACCGCTCCAGGGCATGCCTGGCCAGGTCCACCCCGGACATGCCCGGCAGATTGACGTCAGTGAAGAGCACATCGAAACTCTGCTCGTCCAGGGCCTGCTGCGCATCTTCCGCACTGATCACGCCGCGTGCCTGGTGGCCCAGCGTCTCCAGCAATTCACACACCAGTTGCTGGGAATCGATGTTGTCTTCCACCACCAGCAGACGCAATCCGCTGGAAGAGGCCGCCGTCTGCTCAGGTGTCGCAGGTGTCGCCGTCGCGGCAGCGGCGCTCCCGGCGTCGGCCTGTTCGAAATGCGCGTCCTGTCCCTCGGGCTGGCGCTGGGGATCCCCCACCGGGAGCACATGCAGGCTGGCGCTGGCATTGGCCTGGTCGCGCTCGCGCGTGAGCTGGGCCAGCTCGATGCGATGGGCCCGGCTGGAGAGCATCTGCCGGATGCGCTGGGCCAGCTGGTTGATGCGATACGGCTTGGAAAGCAGCTCCACCCCCGCATCCAGGCGTCCTTCATGCACAATGGCATCGCGCGGATAGCCGGACGTAAACAGAATCTCGATCTCCGGCAACAGCTGCCGCGCCTGACGTGCCAGTTCGGTCACGGGGACACTGCCCGGCATGACCACATCGGTAAACATCAGATCCACTGCAATGCCGCTCTGCAGGATGGCCAGGGCACGCTCGCCATTGTCGGCCTTGAGCACCCGGTAGCCCAGCGAGGACAGGGTATCGATCACCGTCAACTGCAGATTGGGATCATCCTCAACGACCAGGATGGTCTCGTCACCACCGCGCACCTCCATGTCGCGGTTGTCGTCGATCAGCACTTCCTGATCGATGCAGCGCGGGAAGTAGATGCGGATCGTGGTGCCCTTGCCCGCTTCACTGTGCAGGCTGATGTGGCCCCTGCTCTGCTTGACGAAGCCATAGGCCATCGACAGGCCCAGCCCGGTGCCCTCGCCTTCGCGCTTGGTCGTGAAGAAAGGTTCGAAGGCGCGCTCACGTACCTCGGGCGACATGCCGGCGCCATTGTCGGAAATCTGCAGCTCCACGTAATCGCCCGGCTGCAGGTCGGCCTGCGAGAGGAAGGCCGGATCACTCAGCTGCACGTTGTCGATCTGCAGGGTGAGCCGTCCGCCATTGGGCATCGCATCGCGCGAATTGATGGCGGTGTTGATGATGAGGTTCTCGACCTGGTTGGGGTCGAGCATGGTGTTCCACAGGTCATGCGTAATGACGGTGGAAATCTCGATGTTTTCACCCACGGCACGGCGCAGCAGATCATCCATGTTCTGCACCACCCGCTCCAGGTTGATGCTGCGTGGCTGCAGCGGCTGGCGGCGGGCGAACGCCAGCAGTTGCGAGGACAGCTTGGCACCGCGATCAACCGCGCCGATGGCCGTGCGCACACGCTGACGGCTGCGGTCGTCCAGGCGCGGATCGGTCTGCAGCAATTGCAGGTTGCCGCCGATGATCTGCAATACGTTGTTGAAGTCGTGCGCCACACCGCCGGTGAGCTGGCCGACCGCTTCCATCTTCTGCATCTGGCGCAACGCCGCTTCGGCGCGACTGCGCTCAACGATTTCCTCGACCACACGCTGCTCCAGCGTATCGTTGAGTTCGCGCAACGCGTCTTCCGCACGGCGGCGTTCAGTGATGTCGGTCGACACCGCGATCATGGCCTGCGGCCTGCCCTCGCCATCGACGATGCGACTGATGTCGCTGGAGACCCAGAACGAACTGCCATCCGGACGCAGGTAGCGCTTTTCCAGGGTGAAGGAACTACCGTCGGTAATGCAGCGATTGAACAGAGTCATGTTCATCGGCACATCGTCAGGATGGGTGACGTCGGCCAGGGTCATCTGCAGCATCTCGGCCTCGGTGCGTCCGAGCATACGGCACAGTGCCTGGTTCACGCGCAGATAGCGGCCTTCCAGGTCCAGCTCCGAGAAGCACACCGAGGCCTGGTTGAAGATGGCAGTGAGACGGTTCTCGCTCCATGACAGGGCCTGCAGTCCGCGTCGTCGTTCGGTCAGGTCGACGAAGGTGCAGAGCGCTCCCTGCAGCTGGCCATCCTGCCATACCGGATGGGCCTGGTACTGCACCGGGAAACTGCTGCCATCGACACGCAGGAAATCCTCGCTCTCCACATGGGCCGCGAGCCCTTCTCGCGCGGCCTTGAGCACGGCGCATTGGCCGCGCGTGCCAGTGCCGTCGTCAGCCGCAGTCAGGATCACCTCATGGATGGAACGCCCCAGCACATCCTTCTCGCCGGCATAGCCCAGCAATTGCAGGAAGGCGGCATTGCAGAGCGTGACGATGCCATCGCGGTCGATGGAGAAGAAGCCCTGGTCGGTCGAGTCCAGCAATTGCCGCACGAAGGCATTGTTGGCGCGCACGCTGGCTTCGGAAGCGGCCAGTGCCTGCTCCACGAGCTTGCGCGAAGTGACGTCGAAGACCACCCCGACATAGCGTGAACCGGTACGTGGATCATCCTCCACCACCTCGCCCTTGCGCGCCAGCCAGCGCTGCTCGCCGTCGGGGCGGGTGATGTGGTACTCGGTGTATTCGAGCGGATTGCGCGGTCCGCCCTCCTTGATGCGAGAAGTACCGAGATTGGGGTGGAACTCCTCGTCGATCATGTCCACCAGTTGCTGCGAAGTCACTTCGCCCTCGGCAGGCAGGCCCCACAGTCGGCGGAAACGGTCCGAGACCGCCAGCTTTCCGGAAACCGGGAACCACTCGAAGATGCCGATCCCGCCAGCACGATCGACGATGCGCAGACGCTCTTCGGCCACGAAGCGTTCGGTGACATCGTTGCCCTCGATGAATATGCCGGCTACCCGGCCATCGGCACCCTTGATGGGCTGAAACACGAAGTCCAGCACCGCACCCGCAAAGCCGCTCTGGTGCTCGCGTCGCAAGAACAGACGTGCGCCGCGTTCGGTATAGGTCTGGCCGGTCTGGTAGACACGGTCCAGCAGTTCGTAAAGATTTTCGTCCAGCAATTCCGGCAGCGCTTGCCGCGCCGGCAGGCCCAGCACCGGGCGATCGCCGAACAACTTGAAGTAGGCACCATTGACACGTTCGAACACGTGCTGCGGACCACGCACGATCGCCTTGAAACTGGGCGATTGCTCCATCAGGTCGCGCAACATGTCGGTGTGCGCCAGTGCGGTATCCAGGCCCGCGGCGCGCACAAGCGTACAGAACACGCCGGCCACCTGCGCCGGCTCACCCTCCGCAGCGTCTTCCCACACCGGCAGGCAGGACAGATCCCATTGGCCGGCCCCACCGTCTGTCGGGCTGGCATCGGCAAACAGCGACACGCGCGGCAGCTGCTGTTGCTGGCCATTGAAGGCCGCGCCAATCGCCGCCTCGCACAGACGTGCCGCGCCACGCCAGAGCGGCGACTGACTCAGGCGCGTACCGAAAGCCGCCGGATGGGCCGCTCCGATGCAGGCGGCGAACGCGTCGTTGTAGAGCATCTGGCGTGCCGCACCCCACACCAGCAGACTGGGCAGCGGCGAGTGCAGTGCGATGTTGAGCGAGGTACGCAAGGTCGGGGACCATTGCGCCGGCGCTCCCAGGGGACTTGCCGTCCAATCGGTTGCCGTGACGATCTGCGCGGCCAGGCCTGTGCCGCGCAACCAAGAAATGTCTGCCATGTCGTGAAACTTACCTTTAAGCCTAGCTTTGAGCACCGAGGTCGGTCGAGCGGGAAAGACGGACTTGCGCCGTCATCCTCCCGCGGGTCCCTTCATTGTTGTTCGCATCCGCTTGGAGCAGGCGCTTGCCGAGGGGCGCGAACGCCCGCCGCACCTGCTGCGTGCCGCCGATGATTATACGGGAAGCCCATGCCGCTTCCGGAGGCGCTCTCAACCGACGGCAAACCAGCCGTCGGCCGCAACCCCGCTCGGCACAAGCGCGAGCGCAGACTTCCTGTTTTCCTACACGAAATTGCGCCACGCACCTACACGCCCATGTCCTTGCACAGGGTGCTTTTTCGCAAAGCCTGCATGTGACTGGCGAGGTGTGATTCAGCTGTCTGAGCGGCTCTTCTTTTTCTGCGCCCGTTCCTCGCGCAGCAGGCGGTTCAGTTCGGCCAGCTCCTGCACCGCTTCCTGAGTCAGGATCACCGGTTCATTGGCGCGATAGGCCCGCCCGCCCAGGCGCCCGTTCATGCCGATGTAGGCACGGGCACAGCGGCGCCGGTAAGCCAGGATGTCCTCCTCGCCGTGCAACGGCGGTCCTGCGCTGTCCTGTGCGGGCTCGGGACAGGCCGGCGGCGGTTCGGCGTCCGCCTGGGACTGCGCGGCGATATGGTTGCGATATGCGCTCCAGTCGCCTTGTGCAATGGCGATCAGAGGATCGTAAGGATGGGTGGAATCAGACTTGTCCATGAGGCTACCCTGCTCAAAGATCCGGCGCGGACCGCTTGCGCCAGGCTGGTTGCAACGTCAGCTTGTCCTGTGCGGCACTGCGTCGGGCCCGCACGTGCAGGCGTTCGCATTGCCACTGACCGACCGGGCGCGTCGTCTGGCCGACGCCGCGATCGGTTTCTTCCCTGTGTTTCATCGTCAGCATGGGGTGTTCGCTCCCTGATGTACGCCAGGTCGCCATGCTGTCTGCACCTTCTGATGACACTTCATTTTAGCCGCGTGGCGCCAAACTGGAAGAGCTTGATGCAGCGGACGCGCGCATGAATTGTCGTTTCGGCTCGATGACAGCGCAGGACCGGGCTTTCTTTTCCCATGCGGCATCCACGACGGCTGCTCCATCCAGCGACGAGTCCAATGGTGCCGCGTTGTTTCTGCGAGTTTTGGTGATCTTAGAACCAGGTTACGGATGAGTCCTATCGGACGGCGCCCGATTGATTTGTAGGACAAAGCGAAAGAGCTCTCCCCCTCACGAGACTGGACGGATCGCCCGGCGGGCAAGGCGACGAATTAATTGTCATGCCGCCTGCGCGCGGGCTTGCGATGACGCCTATAATCAGGCTTTCCCGAAGCCAAGAATGGGCATCATTCTCCGCCGCAGCCCTTGGCTACCGGACCGGAGACACGGGTCTCCCGGATGCCGCTCTCTTCTCCCCCTCCAACTTGCTGGCGCAACCATCGATCATCGATGCGCCGGCAGTTCGATGCCCTGCTGCTGCAGCATCGAGAAAGCAGTGCATGAGCAATCCGTATCACGCAAGCCGCCGGCGACCGGTCGATCTGAGCAATTGTGATCAGGAACCGATCCACATTCCCGGTTCCATCCAGAACCATGGCGCCCTCCTGTGCTTCACGCCCGAGGGCCGGCTGGCCACGCGCAGTGCCAATGCTGCTGCACTGCTGGGCGAGCTGCCCGAGGTCGGACAGCCGCTGGCGGCAGAGCACCTCAATGCCGCGGCCCGTGCAGTGATTCAGTCGGCGCTGCAAGACCGGCAGGGCTATGTCGACTCTCGCATGATCACCCTGGATTCCGGGGCCTTCGACCTGGTCACCCACAAGTCCGAGGGCGTGCTCATCGCCGAATTCGAACAACGTCCCTCGGATGCGCTGTCGCTGGAGGCCTTTGCCCTGGCCGCGCACCAGGCCATCCAGCGCATCCAGCGCCAACCCGGCGTGGAAGATCTGCTGACCCTGGCCGTGGACGAGATCGCCCGCATCACCGGCTTCGACCGCGTGATGGCCTACCGCTTCCTGCATGACGACAGTGGCGAAGTCATCGCCGAACACAAGCGCGAGGACCTCGAACCCTTCCTCGGCCAGCGCTATCCGGCCAGCGACATTCCGGCCCAGGCGCGGCGTCTGTACGTGATCAATCCGATCCGCCTGATCGCCGACGTGAGCGCGCCCACCGTGGCGCTGGAACCGGACCACAACCCGCTCACCGGCCGTGCGCTGGACCTGAGCCACAGCATGTTGCGCAGCGTCTCGCCCGTGCATGTCGAGTACCTCGGCAACATGGGCGTGGGTGCTTCCATGAGCCTGTCGATCGTGATCGGCGAACGGCTGTGGGGCCTGATCGCCTGCCACCACATGAGTCCGCACCTGGTACCGCACGCGGTACGCATGTCGTGTCAGTTGCTCTCGCAATTCGTCAGCGCGCTGGTGGAACGCAATCTCAACGGCGAGCGTGCCCGCGCCCTGGAGTACAGCGCCGACCTGCGCCGCCAGATCGTGGCCCAGGTCACCGACCGGGAAGACATCGTGCTGGCCCTGGCCGCCGATCATGAGGGCTTCCTGCGACTGATGAATGCCCATGGCGGTGCCATTACTCTGGATCGCAAGACCCAGGTATTTGGCAAGGCCCCTACGCGGGAAGGCGTCAACGCCCTCATCAACTGGCTCAACGAAAACGAGCCGGGCGATTATTTTTCCACCAGTGCGCTGGGCGCCGACGTACCGGCACTCAAGGGAGCACTGGGCGATATCTGCGGTGTACTGGCGGTGCGCTTCTATCGTGAGCAGGACGGCTATGCCTTCTGGTTCCGTACCGAGCAGGTGGAAGACGTGCGCTGGGGCGGCAATCCTGAAAAGAAATACAGCATCGGCCCACTGGGACCCCGGCTGACGCCACGCGGCTCCTTCGCCGTCTGGAAGGAAACCGTACGCGGCAAGAGCCTGCCCTGGGAAAAGACCGAAACCGAAATCGCCAGCCAGTTGCGCCTGGACTTCCAGGAAGTGGCGCTGTCCAACGAAAACATGATCAAGCGCGCCCGCGAGACCCTGCTGGCCACGCTGGGCCATGACCTGCGCGATCCGCTGCAGGCCATCATGATGGCCGCGCGCATGATCGAGGTGCGCGAGCATTCGCCTTCAAGCTCCAACCTGAGCAAGCGCATCTCCTCCTCATCGAGCCGCATGCACCGCCTGATCTCCCAGGTGCTCGACATCAGTCGCCTGCAAAGCGGCATGGGGCTGGATATCCAGCGCCGCCCGGTGGACGTGTGCAAGATGGTCACCGAAATCGTCAGCGAAGCGCGCATGGCCTACCCCGACAACGAGATCATCCTCGAAGCGGAAGATTGCGGCGAAATCGAGGTCGATGGCGACCGCATCAGCCAGGTGGTCTCCAACCTGCTGTCGAACACGCGCCATCATGGCGAGATCGGCAAGCCCTCGACCCTGATCGTGTTTCGTCGCGACGACATGCTGACCATTTCGGTCTCCAATCATGGCCCGGCGATCCCGGGTGCCGTGCGCGAGCACATGTTCAAGCCCTACAAGAAGGAGTCGATGGGCAACCAGCGCAATGCCCGCGGCCTGGGCCTGGGCCTGTACATCGTCAGCGAAATCATCAGCGGCCATGGCGGCAAGATCGTCGTCCACTGCGACAACCACATCATCACCTTCACGGTCACTCTGCCCATTGTGTAGGGCCAGGGCCTGTTCACATTCAATCTGCGCGAGATTTAACGTGAACAACCCCTAAGCCAGCGGCAGGCTCACAAAAAAACTGGCCCCCTGTCCGGGACCGGCGCTGGCAGCACGCAGACGCCCCCCGTGCAGCGCCACCAGTCGGCCTGCCACGGCCAGTCCCGGGGCTGCTGTTGATGCGACCATATCACCCCGGATCGCGCCACTCTCGGGCGCCGACGGAAACAGGCTCTCCAGCTCGGCCGGTGTCAGCCCCCGGCCGCTATCGCGTATCTCCAGTTCGATTGCATGCTCCCTGCGGTGCAGGCACAGCAACACCCGCCCCTGGGGCGGCGTGAAGCGGATGGCATTCATCAGCAGCCGGCCCAGCACTTGCCGCAAGCGCCCGACATCCCCCAGCACGGTCACTGCCGCCGACTCGGCCCGCAGGGCGATCTGCTTGTCCGCCGCGGGTCCCTCGGCAGCCGCGATGGCATCGCGGATCAGCTCGGCCAGGTGCACCGGCGCAGTCGCCAGCGGCACCGTGCCCAACAGGATCCGGTTGCTATCGAGCAGTTCTTCCACCCACAGTGATTGCAGCCTGGCATTGCGGTCGATCACCTGCACGCCCTTCTGCACCGTGGCGGGATCGGCGGCGTGATGCAGTAGATAGCCGGTCCAGCCGAGGATGGCATTGAGGGGCGTGCGCAGTTCGTGTGAGAGCGTAGCAAGGAAGGTTTCGTGTGCGCTGCGCAGGCGTTCGATTTCCGCGCGGTCGGAGGCTGCCGAGGCTCGCAGCATTGCGCACTCCTGCTGCAACTGTTGCAGCTGCTGCACTCCGTCCCGGGCTTGCCCTGCCGCTTGCGCCTGCCTTTGCTGCGCCAGTACGCGCTGCACGATCTGCGGCAGGTGGTCGAGATAATCGCTGGTCTTGGGCAGCACATCGGCCACGCCTGCCCGCCAGGCTTCGATGATGTGCAATTCGTCCGAAAAGCCCGAGACCATGATGGTCGGAATATCCTGCCCCGCCGCACGCAGACTGCGAAAGAAGTCCAGCCCGCTGTCAGGGGCCTGCAGCTGGTAGTCCACGATGAGCAGGTCAGGAACAGCCTGCTGCACGGCCGCCTGGGCGGACTCGGCATCGGCCACCGCAGTGACGCGGTAGCCCTGCTTCTGGAGGACCCGGCTGGCCAGCGCCAGCAAGCCTTCGTCATCCTCCAGTACCAGCACGTGCGCGCTTGTGATCGTCATCGTGACTCAGGTTCACGCACCACCGCACCCGGTACCGGCAACTTGACCACCTGCAGGAAGAAGCCCAGGCGCCGCACGGCTTCGATGAAGTCATCGTATTCGACCGGCTTGGTGATGTAGACATTGCAGCCCACGTCATAGCAGTGCGCGATTTCACGCGGATCATCCGTGGTGGTGAGCATGATGACCGGAATGGCCGCAGTGGCCGCTGCCTGCTTCATGCGTCGCAGCACCTCCACGCCATTGACGCGTGGCATGTTCACATCCAGCAGTACCACCACCTGCTGCAGGTCGGCGCGGGCCAGATCGCCGCCAAAGAAGAAATCCAGCGCTTCCTGGCCATCGCGCAGGCGCTGGAAACCGTTGACCAGTCCGGCGCGCCGCAGGTTCTTCTCGACCAGTACCGCATGGCCGTCGTCGTCTTCGACCAGGATGATGTTGACGCTCTGCTCTGTGGCCATCTTGTTTTCCCCTTGTCCGTTGCGTAATCCGTGTTTGTCCGCACCACCTTCAAGACACCGGCGGACGAGCCGGCAAGGCGACATAGAAACAACTGCCCTGGCCCTCGACCGATTCCACCCAGATGCGCCCGCCATGCCGTTCCACCACCCGCTTGACCAGTGCCAGTCCGATGCCCTCGCCCTTGGCGGCATTGCCGTGCAGACGCTGGAAAGCGATGAACATCTTGTCCATGTAGGCCGCGGGAATCCCCAGCCCGTTGTCGCGCACGAAATAGGTCACCAGGCTGGGAGCCGCCACCACGCTGTCGGGCTGCGGCACGTGGCCGATGATGATGTGACCGGGGCGGGACGGATCCAGGTAATTGACGGCATTGCCGACCAGGTTGCCCAATACCTGCTCTACCGAAGTCGGATCGCCATAGGCCGGAGGCAGATCGGGCTCGATGTCCACCCGGGCTGACTTGGTACGAATGCTGCCGCTCATCGCCGCGACGATGCGCTGGACGATGGCGTGCATGTCCAGCATGACCGGCTGGTATTCCACCCGCCCTGCGCGCGAGAGTCGCAACATGGCATCGATGATGCCCGACGAGCGTGTCACTGCATTCTGGATGAAGCGCAGCGATGCCTGGAGGTCGTCCTCGACAAGCGCGCGCAGGCGCTGCCGGTCCGGCTCGGGCAAGGTCAGGCGATCCACTTCGTCCAGCAGCTCACGCGTGGCATGGCCGATTTCCTTGCTGAAGCCCTGCAGGTTGACCAGCGGCGAACGCAGGTCATGCGAGACGCTGTAGATGAACATCTCGTTGTCCTGGGTCTGCTGGCGCAGGTCGCTGTTGACGTCGGCCAGCTCGCGGGCGCGCTGTTCCAGTTCCTCGCGATACCCCTGGGCCTGGCGGGCGGCTTCGGTGAGGCGTTCGTGACTGCGATGCAGGGCATCGTCAAGCAGGCAGATTTCATCATTGCCGCCCACGCGCGCAGCCAGTGGCTGACCATCGGCCAGTTGGCGGGCATTGGCGGTCAATACCTCGATACGACTGCCGATGCTGCGCGTGAAAGCCAGCGAAGCCAGGGCGGCCGTGACGATGGATCCCAGCACTGCCAGAACCAGCAGCCAGGTCTGCGAATGGCGTGCCTCCTGCAGGCGCTGCTGGCGCGCGGCCCCCAGACGCCGCTCTTCGGACATGAAGTTGCCCAGCAGAACGAGAAATTCGGAGAGCCGGTGCGGTCCCTGCTCATCACGCAACTGGCGGATCAGATCATCGCGCTGGCCTCGCATCAGGCGCTGGCGGGCACTGTCGTCCCAAGCACGGTAGCGTGCGATGGATTCGTGCACCGCGCGCAGGGTATCGCCCTGCACGGGGTTGTCCGCCACCAGGCGCGCCAGTTCGCCAGCCCTGACCTCGATGTCGGCCCACAGGTCGCCCCGGCTGAGCGTATCGGGCTGGTCCAGCAGGACCGCATTGCGGATGCGCGCGGCCTCCAGCAGCATGGGCTCACGCAGCTCGGCGGCCTTGTTCATCACCTGCAGGGAGTGCGAAGCCAAGCGCTCGGCGTCCTCGGCATCGGCCTGTGACTTGAACAGCGCCCCCAGCAGCAGCACTTCAAACAGGCTTGGTATGGCAACGATCAACAAGCCCTTGGTCAGCAATCTCATGTGCGTTCGCCCGCTTCATGATCATTGTTACGGTGCAAAGCCATCGATCAAGCGCCGTCACGTCCCCGAGCGCTCCCCGCACATGGGTGGGTAGCTCGGAGCGCAACGGGCCTGACCTGCAGTGCGCCCCCTTCGACATTTCCTTGTTGTTCTGTCCTGCGCACACCCCTGACTGCGCGGTCCTGTTGCCGGAAGAGCTGCGGACCTGGCGCGTACTTTCAGGGTAATCGCTTGTTACGTGCGATTATAAACTCACACTATGCCCGCGCGTGCAGACCCTGACAAGGACCATACACAAGCCCGGCAACGCGCTGTCGGGACGGGGGATGCCAGACCTTGGGGCCGCGACGGCTTATGCCGCCCCGGCTGCACCTGCATCCGCCCCCTGGCGGGCGCGGTAGAGGCGAATCAGGGCGTTGGTGGAACTGTCATGGTGCAGAGGTTCGGAGGGATCAAGCAACTCGCGCGCGGTACGCCGGGCCAACTGCTTGCCCAGCTCCACCCCCCACTGGTCGAAGGAATCGATATTCCAGATCACGCCCTGAGTGAACACGCTGTGTTCATACAAGGCCACCAGCGTGCCGAGGCTATACGGGGTGAGCTTGTCGAGCAGCATGCTGTTGCTCGGACGGTTGCCAGGGAAGACGCGATGCGGCGTCAGGGCCTCGGGCCCGCCCTCCTCGCGCACCCGCTGCGCGTTCTTGCCAAAGGCCAGCGCCTCGCTCTGGGCAAACATGTTGGCCATGAGCAGGGCGTGATGCTGGCCCAGCGCTTCCTGCGGCTGGCACAAGCCGATGAAATCGCAGGGCACCATCTGCGTACCCTGATGCAGCATCTGGTAGAACGAATGCTGACCGTTGATGCCATTGTCGCCCCAGTACACGGGCGAGGTCTGGTAATCCACGGCATCACCCTGCAGGGTGACCTGCTTGCCATTGCTCTCCATGGTCAGTTGCTGCAGGTAGGCTGGCAGGCGCTTGAGATACTGACTGTAGGGCAGCACTGCCTGACTGGCCGCACCGAAGAAATTGGTGTACCACACCGTGAGCATGCCGAGAATGACCGGCAGATTGGCCTCCAGCGGTGCCGTGCGGAAGTGTTCGTCCATGGCATGAAAGCCGGCCAGCATCTCGCGGAATTGCGCGGGGCCGATGGCGATCATGGTGGACAGGCCGATGGCACAGGTCATGGAATAGCGTCCGCCGACCCAGTCCCAGAAGCCGAACATGTTCTGCGGGTCGATGCCAAAGCGGCTGGCCTCTTCGATGTTGGTGGTGACGCCGACGAAATGACGGGCCACTGCGGCAGGCTCGCCCAATTGCCGGACCAGCCAGTCACGCGCGGCACGCGCATTGGTGGTGGTTTCGAGCGTAGTGAAGGTTTTGGAGCAGACGATGAAGAGCGTCTGCTCGGCGGGCAGGCTGCGCACGGTCTCAAGCAGCGCGGCCCCATCCACGTCGGAGAGGAAGTGAAGGGACAGGTCCGATTGCGCATAGGGGCGCAAGGCCTCGCAGGCCATCATCGGGCCGAGGTCGGAGCCGCCGATGCCGATGTTGACCACATGGCGGATGCGACGGCCCGTATGACCGGTCCACTGGCCGCTGCGGACTTGTTGAGCGAAGTTCTCCATACGGGACAGCACCTGCTGCACCTGGGCGATCACCTCCTCGCCCTCCACCATCAGCCGGGCGCTGGCCGGCATGCGCAGGGCCGTATGCAGGACCGAGCGCTGCTCGGTGGCGTTGATGCGCTCACCCCGGAACATGGCCTCGATGCGGTCCTGCAGTCCGCACTGGCGGGCCAGGTTCATGAGCAGGGTCATGGTCTGGCTGGTGACCAGGTTCTTGGAATAGTCGAGGTAGATGCCGGCGGCTTCGGCCACCAGGCTCTCGCCGCGCTTGTCATCGGCGGCGAACAGGCGCTCCAGCCGGAAGTGGCGGGCGCTGTATTGATGGTGTTCCTGCAGGGCGATCCAGGCGCTCTTCTCGGTCAGCGACTCGCGCTGGCCATAGGTAAACAGCGGCAGCTGCAGATCGGTGGCGGGCAGCTTGGTCATGTGCAAACTCCTTGTACAACATGGCGGATCCGGCGGACATGCCGGGCTCGCGTCATGGTAGTGGGACGCTGCACTGGCATGACATCGGACGGCGGGATATTCGCGTGTAGGAAAAAAGGAAGCCCCCCGAACAGCAAGCCGTCAGAGCACTGCGTCACCTCCCCCTCAACTGAGACTGAGCGTCAGCAATTCCACCGGTAGACTACCCAGGATATCGGCTACGGCGATGCTGCCGCCGCGTTCCCCATCCGGCATGGCACATTCGCTCAGTTCGCCCTCGCCACTGGTGAGTACGCTGCGCCAGCGGCGCAGCGTACTCCCTGTGTGGGACAGTGCTTGCGGGAGCGCAATGCGGGTATCCCCCCAAGCCTCGGCAGACACCAGCGGCAAGGCTTCTTCGCGGCGCCCCTCGAAGGACAGCAGATGGGCCGCCAGGCGCGTACAGAGCACCACTGTCGCCTGCCAGTCGCTCTCGCCTTCCTGTTGTCCCGGCAGCAGCCGGGCAAAGGCGATCACATGGCGCGCCAGCTTGCCATGCGTGGCCAGCGGCAGGTAATGGCCGTCAGCGAACAGGTCCGCATGCTCGCGCCGGTACTGCAGCACCGCATGAATCAATTGCTGCTTGGCGCTGCCGCTCTGCCATTGGCGCAATGAAACCGGCCGGCTGATGGCATCGGCCAGCCGCCGCTCACGCAGTGCGAAATCCACCGCCCGACGGTTGTCCGGATCGACCATGCTCAGGTCCCACAGCTCACTACCCTGGTAGAAATCGGGCACGCCCGGCGAGGTCAGTTTGAGCATGGTCTGGGACAAGCTGTTGACAGTCCCCAAGGGCGCCAGGCGACGAACGAAATCCTCCAGCTCGGTGAGGAAAGGATGATGGCGCGGATCCAGCCCCGGATCACACAGCAATGCCCGCGTAAAGCGCTCGCAGGCCGCCTCGTATTCACTCTGCGGCGCCACCCAGTCGCTGCGGCGCTTGGCTTCGCGCAGGGCCTTGCGCTGCCAGGCGACGACCCGCTCGGCCAGCTCGCCCAAGGCAATCAGGTCGTCATCGCCGACGCGCATGCCGTCCGGCCAGACGCCCACCAGGGTCTGGTACAGCATGCACTCATCGACCGCATCAATGCCGCCTTGCTGGCCTGACGTGGCGGCCGCGATGGGCGCGTTGAGCTGGTGCCAGTGGCGCAGCACGGTGGACCACTCCTCGGCGATCTCGGAGAGGGCCGCCAGGCGCATGCGGGCATCCTCGCCACGCTTGTGGTCGTGCGTCGCGGTGGCCAGGAGACTGCCCGGCATCTGCCGGGCGCGTCGTGCCGCCAGCTGATGAAAGTGCGAGACCGACATGGCCAGACGGGCCGGTTCGGCCCCTACTTCGTTGCGCGAGAGCAAACGGCCATAGCGGTAGAAGGCCGTGTCCTCCATCGACTTGGCCGTCAGCGGCGGAGTCAGTTGCTGGAAGCGGGCGATGGCGCGCAGCTGCAAGGCGCGGCGATGGGCATGGCGGCTGTCGAGCAGGAGGTCACCGCCCAGCCAGCCTTCCACCACGTGCAACGTGGCATGATCGGCTGCATGCAGGGTCGTGGCGGCCTTCTGAGCCGTACTGGCCAGCAGTTCGCGCTGCTGCGCCGGCATGCCCTGCTCGTTGGCATAGGTGCGGTACACCGGAAAATGCACCAGCAGCTCGGCCACCGCCCGGCGGATGGACATGAGCGTCAGGTCGCGAGTCTGCGTGGCGCTGCGGGCAAGCTGGTGCAGGCACAGCGTGAGCGCATTGAATTCTGCGGCAAAGTTGCGTGCCAGGAAGCTGCGCCGCGCCTCCTGCACCATGCTCGGGAAATGGCACAGCTCGCCCGGTCCGTGACTTTGCAGTTGATCGGCCGTGGCCGGCATGTCGCCGACGATGTCGCGCCAGAGTTCATCGAGTATCGGCTCGCCTTCGCCATCATGGAGGACGGCAGCGCACTGCTCCATGAATTCATAGCCGGTGGTGCCGTCGAGTTGCCAGCCCGCTGGCAGGGTCTCGTCTCCCGCCAGGATCTTTTCGGCGATCAGATACGGCTCGTGGTCGGGCCGCAGCGCGCGCAGACGCTGGCGCAACTTCAGGCAATAGCGACCCGGGTCGGTGAGGCCGTCGATATGGTCCAGTCGCAGGCCATCGATGATGCCCTCGGCGTAGAGACGGAAGATCTCGGCGTGCATGGCCTCGAAGACGTCTTCGCGCTCCACCCGCATGCCCGCCAGTTCGCTCACTTCGAAGAAGCGGCGCCAGTTGATCTCGTCGGCGGCATTGCGCCAGCAGGCCAGACGATAGTGCTGGCGCTCCAGCAACTGATGCAGGGCACTGCGCCCATGCGGCTGACCCGCCGAAAAGGCGCCGAGCGCGGCATCGATGTCGGCCATGACATCGGGGTCGGCAGCCAGCTGGCGCAGTTGCTCGCGGGCGGCTGCGGCATGGCCATCCTTGTCCGGATGCGCGGGATCGATGGCGGCGAAGGCCGCGATCACCTCGCCCAGGCGCGTACTGCCGGCCGTCTCCAGCACGACGGCATGGTCAGTCGGCGCGAGCGGGAAAATGTGCTCATGGTGGGCCACCTGCAATTGGCCCTGATCGGCGTCCAGACGCAGGATCAGTTCGCCCGCTTCCAGCGCTTCGGCATAGGGCTGGCCGAGGAAAGGCAGCAACACCTTGCCATCGAGTGCCGGGTCGGAGCTGTCCCATTGGATATCGAACCATTCGGCGTGGCGGCTGTGGCGGCCCCAGCGCAGGACGTCCTGCCACCAGGCATTGTGATGGCCCACCGCCATGTGGTTGGGCACGATGTCGACCACCAGCCCCATTCCCTGCGCGCGCAGGCGCTGGTGCAGTTGCAGCAGTCCGGCCTGGCCGCCCAGTTCGGGATTGATGCGAGTGGGGTCGACCACGTCGTAGCCGTGGGTCGAACCGGGGCGCGCCACCAGAATGGGCGAGAGGTAGAGGTGGCTGATGCCCAGGCGGTGGTAATAGTCCACCGTCCGGGCGGCATGCTCGAAGCGGAAATCGCGGTGCAACTGCAGCCGTGCCGTGGCGCGCGGGATGCTGCGGCGCGCGGCGCGGTCCGGCGATAAGGAAGGGGCTGCCATCAGATCTCCTTGGCGATACTGCCGCGCACACGGCGCAGGCGCTCCAGCCTGGCCCTGGCGGCATAGGCGCAAAACAGCTGCGGCATGTCCTCGGGCAGGCGACGACGCCAGTTGGGGTGGGGCTCGGTCATGCCGGGCAGGTTGGGTTGCTGGCTCAGGCCGAGAATGTCTTCCACCGGCACCACGGCCAGCGGCGCCGGGGTGGCTGCCACATATTCCAGTGCCGCATCGACGGCGATGGCGCACTCCTGCGGCACTTCCGGCAAGCCGGACCCGGCATCGCCTGCGGACACGGTGCACGCCACTTCCGGCAGCGGCCCGCTGGCCAGGCCCTGCTGCACCAGGGCCTGCCAGAGCTGGCTGCGCTCGTGGTAGCGCTGCTGGCGGGCAGCCGGCAAGCCCTGCTCGAGCTGGCCCAGGTGATCGCGCCAGGCCAGATCGGCAGCAGACCACCAACCGGCCACGGTCGGCAGATCATGCGTCGTCGTCACCGCAATGGCCTGGGGCGACCAGGCCGATGGCGGGAGGAAAGCCTGCTGGTCGCGCTGGAACCAGAGCACACGGATACCGGACACGCCGGCCGCATCGAGCACGGTATCGAAACCGGGCGGCACCGTGCCGAGGTCCTCGCCGATGACCACGGTGCGATGACGCCACGACTCCAGCGCAATCAGGCGCAACATGTCCTGCTGCGGGAAAGATACATAGGCCCCCGCATCGGCATGGCAACCCTGCGGCACCAACCACAAGCGGTTCAGGCCCAGCACATGGTCGATGCGCACTCCCCCGCCCTGCGCAAACGTGGCGCGCAGCATGGACAGGTAGGCGCGGTAGCCGGACCGGCGCAGGGCCAGCGGCGAGAAAGCGCCCAGCCCCCAGTTCTGCCCTTGCGGGGCCAGACGATCCGGCGGGGCACCCACGGTCAGTCCCGCTGCGATCTCGTCCTGATGGCTCCAGGCCTGGCTGCCGCCGTTGTCGGCACCGACGGCCAGGTCGGCGATCAGACCGATGGCCATGCCGGCCTGGCGCGCGCTCTCCTGGGCCTGTGCCAACTGGCGCGCGGCCTGCCATTGCAGGAACAGGTGGAAATCAATCTCGCCGGCATGCCCGGCCGCAAAGTCCTGCATTTCCGGCGTATCGGGATGGCGGCCAGCCTCGCCCCACGCTCGCCAGTCGCAGCAGCCGGGCATGCCCTGGCTGCTCAGATGATGGCTGTAGGCTTCAAACAAGGCGTGGGCGCGCAATGCGGCGCCGCCTTCGAGCTGGAAGGCGGCAAAGGCCGCCTGTTGCTTCACATCGCCCGCATGTTCGGTACGAAACAGGGCATACAGGCGACGCAGCAGGGTCATGCGATGGGCACCGGCGCGCGCCCAGTCGATCAGCGTGGATTGTTGCAGGCGCTGGTGGGCGGAAATCATTTCCGACCCGCCTTCGGCCAGCACCTGAGCCTGGGCGTCGGCACCGAGGATGCCAGCCGGATCGATCAGGAAAGGATTGAGAAACAAGCGGCTGGACGGCGAATACGGACTGCTGCGGCCGGGATCGGCAGCAAACATCGCATGCAGCGGCGACATCGCCAGCGCAGCGGCCCCGTATTGCGCGGCCATCGGCGCCAGTGCCGCCAGCGCGCCGAAGTGGCCGATACCGCCATCACCATAGACCTTGCGCGCCGGCTTGAGACTGTCGGTGCGCAAGGCATAGACTTGCGCGGCCAGCGCCCAGCCGCGCTCGCGGCCCTGCTCTGCCAGCGCGTCGGCAATGCTGTAGCAGCGCGGTGGTGCGATGGCCAGGGTCAGGATATGCCCCGCCACCAGCAGTCGGTGATAGCCGGGCACGTGGATGGGCGGCAGGGTCGGCGGCGCGTTCAGATCGGACGAAATCAGCA
The DNA here is from genome assembly GCF_057809315.1 of Herbaspirillum sp. FG34. Classification (NCBI taxonomy): domain Bacteria; kingdom Pseudomonadati; phylum Pseudomonadota; class Betaproteobacteria; order Burkholderiales; family Oxalobacteraceae; genus Herbaspirillum; species Herbaspirillum sp. FG34. The sequence goes on from NZ_JBMDJS010000002.1 coordinate 127,720, forward strand.
AGGTCAGGCGCGCGCCGTTGTCCAGCTCGACGCGGCAGGACAGTCCGTGCAGGCGCGAATGCGCAGGCAGCGGGACAGGCTGGTGCTGCACGCCCGTGAGCAAGGGCGGCAGGTAACCGACGGCGTGCTCGCGGTCCAGCAGCGCCAGGCTGTCATGGCAATCCCCGGACGTGGCGCAGGGCAGGCCCAGCGCTTCCAGGATGGCCTGCAAGGCCTCGTCGGCGACGACCTGCGGCTGGTCATAGGCATCGATCCAGTGGATCGCGATGCCGGCACGCTCAGCCAAACGATATAAATCGTTTTCAAGCGTGGTCTGCTTGTACAAGGGCGCAGCCGCGGTCGGTGCCACGAGCGCGTCGGCATGCTGGCCAAGGGCGGCGTTCATGCTGTGCTCCCGGGTGCGGTGGCAGCACCCGGCGGCTCTCGCAGTACCAGGATGGCATGCCCTGGGAAGCTGCCAGCGGCCAGCGCCGCCAGTGCGCCGCCACTGTCGAAGAGCACATCGGCGCCAGCCGGCTGGCTCAACTGGTCCAGGGCCTGTGGCAGCGCGGCTTCATCGAGATTGACGGTGATGTTGAGGACGCTGCCATTGGCCAGCTGCCAGCGGGCATGGACCGCCTTTGGACCGATGGCGCGGGCCTCCAGCGCCCTGGCGCCGCGCAGATAGGGGGCAATATGCAGCTTGCGGATGTGCAGCAGTTCGGCCACACGACGCAGACAGGCCGCCGAACCGGGCGCCGGGCCCGGCTCCGGGATGGAAGAGACGAAGGTGGCAAAACTGTTGGGGTCCGGAATCTGCTCCAGCAATGCGGGATCGGCGAATTGCGGGAAGCGTGCGAACTCGCGTCGGCGCCCTTCACGCACGGCCCTCACCAGCTCTTCATCGCGATGGCTGGTGAAATACAGGAAGGGCTGCACCGCGCAGAATTCCTCGCCCATGAACAGCATTGGCACCTGCGGTGCCAGCAGGATCAGCGCCTGCGCGGCGTGCAGCGCCAGCGGATGGGCCAGCACGGTGAGTCGCTCACCAAAGGCGCGGTTGCCGATCTGGTCGTGGTTCTGCAGGAAATTGACAAAGGCCGTCGGCGGCAGGTCCGCACTGGGTTCGCCGCGCGGCTCCCCAGAATAGGGCGAGACCTCGCCCTGGTAGACAAAACCCTGTTGCAGACAGCGCGCCAGTTTCTCGGCAGGCGCCTCGGCATAGGCGGCGTAGTAGCCGCTGTCTTCACCGGTGAGCAGCACGTGCAGGACGTGGTGCGCATCGTCATTCCACTGCGCATCGTAGACATGAGTGGAACGCTCGCGCACCTGCCCGATCTCGGCCAGGTCCGCCTCGACTTGCACGGCGGCGGTATGGCCCAGCAGGTGGGCGGCATTGCCATCGTGCTCCAGCACCAGATGCACGTGACGCTCGCTGCCGATTTCGGCGCGGATGCGCTGGCCCAGATTCACCAGCCAGTCCGGTTCGCAGATGGCATGCACGGCATCCAGGCGCAGACCGTCGAAACGGTATTCCTGTAGCCAGTAGAGCGCGTTCCGGGTGAAGAAATCGGCCACCTCGGGGCGGCGGAAATCGATGGTCGCGCCCCATAGCGTATTCATGTCATGGCGGAAGAATTCCGGGGCATAGCTGTGCAGGTAATTGCCATCCGGACCGAAGTGGTTGTAGACCACATCAAGGAACACCATCATGCCCAGCCCGTGGGCGGTATCGATCAGGGCCTTGAGCTGGTCCGGGGTGCCATAGCTGGCATCCGGTGCGAAAGGCAGCACACCGTCGTAGCCCCAGTTGTGGGCACCGGGGAATTCCGCCACCGGCATCAGTTCGATGGCCGTGATGCCCAGCTCGGCCAGTTCGGCCAGACGTTGCTGGATACCGGCAAAGCCGCCCAGCGCGCCCGGATGCAGTTCGTAGAGCACGGTCTCTTCCCACGGACGGCCCTGCCAGTTCGGATGCTGCCAGAGGAAGGCTTGCGCATCCACCACCACGCTGGGATCGAAGACATCTCCGGCCTGCCCGCGTGAAGCCGGGTCCGGTGCCACCACCTCACCCTGCTCGCGGGTCTGGAACACGTAGCGATACAGGGTGCCCGGATCGCATTCGGTCTCCAGCACATACCACGCCGGGGCGGCTGGATCTTCCGACCTCATCGGCACACGGCCCCGTCCGATGATCTCCACGGCGACCGCCTCGGCACCCGGTGCCCAGACGCGGAAACGAACCTGGCCGGGGCCAGTGACCTGGGCGCCAAACGGCAGCCTCACGGAAAAGCGGGCACTCATGCGCGTTCTCCCCATTCATTGCGTTTGATCCACTCATTGGCCGCCAGTGGATAGATGGCCGATGACAGGTGCAAGGGCCGGTTGGCAAAGACCTGCAAGGTATGGGCCTGCACCTGCACGCTCGCACTGCCCGCCGTCTTGAGCCGGGCGCCCTCTCCTTCCGGCATGCCGGTCGGCCGGGCACTGTCGAGCAGGAGGAAGTACTCGCCTTGGGTGCGCGGGAAGTGGAATTCGATCGGCTCGTGCCCGGCATTGACGAAAATCATCAGCACATCCGGCGCCACGTCCTGTGCCTCGCCTGCTCCGTCCGCACCGGTGCCGGCCGCGTCCTGCAGACGCGAACTCAGCTGCTTGTGCGGCTCCACGCGCTTGCCCGCCAGTTGCAGGGTGATGGCGCGCGCCACCGGATTGTTCCAGTCCTCGCTGGAGACCGGTTGCGCGGCCTCGTCGAACCACGCCACATCCGGCAGACCATCGGCCACGGTCTGCTTGCCGTGCAGGAAGTCGCTGGCGCGCAGCACCTCGAAGTCGCGCCGGATGGCGGTCACCCGGCCGACGAAGGCGGTCAGCGCCGCGCCCTCGGGTGAGCGGGCCTGTTCCCAGTCGATCCAGGAGATCTCGTTGTCCTGGCAGTAGGCGTTGTTGTTGCCGCCCTGGCTGCGATGGAATTCGTCACCGGCCAGCAGCATGGGGGTGCCTTGCGCCAGCAGCGTGGAGGCCAGCATGGAACGCTGCACACAGGCGCGTGTGGCCTGGATGGCGGGATCATCGGTAGCGCCTTCGGCACCCCAGTTGTAGCTGGCGTTGTCGTTGTGGCCGTCGTTGTTGTTCTCGCCGTTGGCCTCGTTATGCTTGCCGTTGTAGCTGACCAGGTCACGCAGGGTGAAACCGTCATGCGAGGCGATGAAGTTGACGCTGGCCCAGGGCTTGCGGCGGTTGTGTTCGAACAGTTCAGCCGAACCCAGCATGCGCTGGGCGAAACCACCGCGCATGGCTTCGTCGCCCTTCCAGAACTTGCGCATGTCGTCGCGGAACTTGTCGTTCCATTCGCCGAAACGGGCCGGGTGCTTGCCGAGCTGGTAGCCGCCGGGACCGATGTCCCAGGGTTCGGAGATGAGCTTGAGCTTCGACAGCACCGGGTCCTGCAACAAGGCATCGAAGAAACCCGAACCAGGGTCGAAACCGTGCGCCTCGCGCCCCAGTGTGGAACCCAGGTCGAAACGGAAGCCATCGATATGGAAGGACTGCGCCCAGTAGCGCAGCGAATCCATGACCATCTGCAACACGCGCGGGTGCGACAGGTTCAGCGTGTTGCCACAGCCGGTATCGTTGATGTGGTAACGCTCCTGGCCCGGCAGCAGGCGGAAGTAGCTGGCATTGTCCAGGCCACGGAAGGACAGTGTGGGCCCCAGTTCGCTGCCGCAGCTGCTGTGGTTGTAGACCACGTCGAGGATCACCTCGATACCGGCGCTGTGCAGGCGGCGCACTGCCATGCGCAGTTCATTGGGGTCGCCCATGGAGAGGTAGGACGGTTCCGGCGCGAAATAGGCCAGTGTGCTGTAGCCCCAGTAATTGGAGAGACCACGTTCGATCAGGAAGCTGTCTTGCAGGAAGGCATGCACCGGCATGAGTTCCAGCGTGGTCACGCCCAGGCGCAGCAGGTGGTCGATGAAGGCCGGATCGGACAAGGCGGCGAAGGTGCCGCGCTCATGCGGCAGCAGATCCTCGCGCATCCTGGAAATCCCCTTGACGTGGGCTTCGTAGATCACGGTCTTGTTCCAGGGCACTTGCGGCAGGCGATCATGTTCCCACACGAAGGCATCATCGGTGACCATGGCCTTGGGCATGGCGGCGGCGCTGTCGCGGCGATCAAAGGACAGATCGGCGCGTGCCGAGTGCAGGCGGTAGCCATAGAGCGCATCGGTCCAGCGCACCTGGCCGACCAGGCGCCTGGCATAGGGGTCCAGCAGCAGCTTGTTGGGGTTGAAACGATGGCCCTTGTTGGGCTCGTAGGGACCGTGGGCGCGGAAACCATAGACCAGTCCGGGGGCGGCACCGGGCAGATAGCCGTGCCACACTTCATCGGTGCATTCGGGCAGGGTGATGCGCTTCAATTCGCGCTTGCCGGACGGGTCGAACAGGCACAGATCCATGCGGGTGGCGTTGGCCGAGAACACCGCGAAGTTGACCCCCAGGCCATCGGAGCTGGCGCCCAGGGGGTAAGGCAGGCCTGGCATCAGGCGATCAGGAAAGGCGACGCTCATTATCAGGACTCTCTGCGCAGGATCAGGGTGGACAGCGGAGGCAGGTTCAGCTCGATGGAAGTCGGGTGGCCATGCCAGCCGACGTCCTGCACTTGTACCTGGCCCAGGTTGCCGCTGTTGCTGCCGCCATAGACGGCGGCATCGGTGTTGAGCACTTCGCGCCAGACCCCGTTGCGGCCGGGTGCAGCGGGCGGCACGCCGATGCGGTAGCGGGTGCGCGGCACCGGCGTCAGGTTGACCACGATGAGCACCGGCGGACCTTCATCGGCATAGCGGAAATACGCCAGCACGCTGTTGACACTGTCGTCGCCCACCGCCCACGAGAAGCCATCGGCGCGACAGTCGCGCTGGTGCAGGGCCGGTTCGCTGCGATAGAGATGATTGAGATCGCTGACCAGCTGGCGCAACTGGCGGTGCCCGGCAGGATGGCCGCCGTGTTCATCCAGCAGATGCCAGTAGGGCGACTTGTCATGGTCGAACTCATCGGGCTGGCCGAACTCGCTGCCCATGAACAGCAGCTTCTTGCCGGGATGGCTCCACATGAAGCCGAAATAGGCGCGCACGTTGGCAAAGCGGCGCCATTCATCGCCCGGCATCTTGTTCAACAGCGCGCGCTTGCCGTGGACCACCTCATCGTGCGATATCGGCAAGATGAAGTTTTCGGAGAATCCATACAGCAGACCGAATGTCATGTCGTGATGGTGATAACGCCGGAACAGCGGGTCATGTTCCATGTAGCGCAGGGTGTCGTTCATCCAGCCCATGTTCCACTTGTAGCTGAAGCCCAGGCCGTGATGATCGGCCTGGTCCTGGACCTCGGCGGTCACGCCGGGCCAGGAGGTGGATTCTTCGGCGATCATCAGCACACCGGGGCAGCGCTGCGCCACCACGGTATTGAGCTCGCGCAGGAAGGCCACGGCCTCCAGGTTCTCGCGGCCGCCGTGAACGTTGGGCACCCACTGGCCGGACTTGCGGCTGTAATCGCGATAGAGCATCGAGGCCACCGCATCCACACGCAGACCGTCGACGTGGAAATGCTCAATCCACTCCAGGGCGCTGGCGATCAGGAAGCCGCGCACTTCATTGCGGCCGAGATTGAAGATCAGCGTGTTCCAATCCTGGTGGAAGCCCTCGCGCGGATCGGCGTGCTCGTAGAGCGCGGTGCCGTCGAATTGCGCCAGCCCATGCTGGTCACTCGGGAAATGCGCCGGCACCCAGTCCAGCAGCACGCCGATGCCGGCCTGGTGGCAACGGTCGACGAAGGCGGCGAAGCGCTCCGGTTTGCCGAAGCGCGCGCTGGGCGCAAACATGCTGATGGGTTGGTAGCCCCAGGAGCCGCCGAAGGGATGCTCCATCACCGGCATGAGTTCGATATGGGTAAAGCCCATCTCCAGCACATAGGGGATCAGCTGATCGGCCAGCTCATCCCAGCTCAGGTTGCGATGGGCCTGTTCCGGCACGCGGCGCCAGGAAGCGGGATGGAGCTCGTAGATGGACATCGGCGCCGAGCGCGACTGGCGCTGCGCACGCTCGGCCATCCACTGCTGGTCCTGCCAGAGATACGGACGAGCGTCGGCCACCACCGAGGCAGTGGCCGGCGGGGCTTCGGTCGCGCGCGCCACCGGATCGGCCTTGAGCGGCAGCAACACGCCGTCGCGCCCGACGATCTCGTACTTGTAGACGTCGCCGGGACCGATGCGCGGAATGAACAGCTCCCACACGCCCGGCTCGTGGCGCAGGCGCATGACATGGCGGCGGCCATCCCACTGGTTGAAGTCGCCCACCACCGAGACGCGCTCGGCATTGGGGGCCCATACCGCAAAGCGGGTACCGGGTACGCCATCGATCTCCATCGGGCGCGCACCCAGGCAATCGGCCAGCTGACGATGCCGCCCCTCCTGCAGCAGGTGCAGGTCGAGCTCACCAAGCAGCAGGCCGAAGGCATAAGGATCCTCGGTCGCTTGCACGCTGCGGCTGCCGTCGGGGATCGGCCAGTCTACCTCCAGCGTATAAGGCACTGCATGGCGCCGCTGGTCCAGCCCGGTGACCACGCCGCTGAAGAAACCGCTGGCTTGCCCGTGCAGCTGGAGTTGCTGCAACTCGCCCAGCAACACCCCACTGTGGCGGCAGCGCACCCGCACTGCGGCGGCACCGGGGTGGAAGGCGCGAAGGGACGACACGCCGCCGGGCTGGCGCCCGTAGCGCGGGCCCAGCAGGCTGAAGGGCTGCGCCAGACGCCCTGCCAGCAGGGCCTGAAGCAGGCCCTGTTCTTCAAAGGAAAGGGACAAGGCAGTTTGCTCCGGGAAACCGGTGCAATGAGAGGGCGAAGACGGTTGCGCCGAGCTGGCGTCGGAAACATCTTCCATGGACTCCGTGGAAGCCCTGTACGCCGTGACAGACATGCCGGACATGCACACTCCTGTTGTTGTTATCGGGTTGATCGAAATAACGCAAAAAAACGGAATCAAAAACCGGCGCGTTGGAGCGGCGCGCCGGCAAACACTTCCCCTGCCCGGCCCACGTGGACCGGGTGAGGATCAGATCGGAATGTCGCCAGGGCCCAGAGCTCAGCAGGCCCCGCAAGCGTCGCTCAGGCAGCGGCCACTGACACCGGTACGCCCACCGCCCCCGCCAGTGCCGCAGCGATGGCGGCAGCCGGGCTGACCGCGCGCTCATGCTGTGCATGGGCCTGTGCGGCGGGCCGTTCGACGGCCAGCGGACGTGGAGCGAACAGCGGACGCACCGCCATGTCGGCCACGTGGGCATAGGCATCGAGGTAGGCGCGGGTGGGTCCGGCCCAGTCGCAGTCGATGCTCATGGCATTGCGCTGCACGCTCTGCCAGCGCTCCGTGTCACCGTAAAGGGCGAAGGCACGTGCCACGGCATGCTGCATGTCGGCTGCGGTCTCGCCTTCGAAGAGCACGCCGGTGGCGCGCTGCGGGTCGAGGTCGGCATCGCGGACGGTATCGACCAGCCCGCCCACACGCGAGCCGATGGGGATGGCGCCGTAACGCATCGCATACAGGGGCGTGAGGCCGAAAGGCTCGAAACGGGTCGGGTGCAGCAGCATGTCGCTGCCGGCGTGCAGGGCGTGGGCCCGGCGCTCGTCATAGCCGATATGCACGGCGATGCGACCGCGATAGTGCTCGGCCAGATCGAGGAAGGCCGCTTCGTAATCATGGTCGCCACACCCCAGGATCACCACCTGCAGGCGCGGATGGCGCGCCATGATGCCGGGCAGTGCCTCGATCACCACATCGGCCATCTTCTGGTGCGAGATCCGCGAGCCCAGACCCATCACCGGGGCGAAGGGATCAACCGGCAGGCCGAAGAGCTTTTGCAGGTCGCGCTTGCAGGCGGCCTTGCCCTTCATGTTGCCGATGCTGAAGTTGCGGGCAATGAGCGGATCATCGGCGGGATTCCACAGCGCGGCATCGATGGCATTGGGGATGGCGCGCAGGTCCAGCTTGCGGAAGGACAGGATGCCGTCCATGCCGCAGCCGAAGCGCGGGGTCATGATCTCTTCGGCGTAGTTCTTGCTGACGGTGGAGACGCAGTCCGAGAAACGGATGCCGGCCTTGAGGAAGGACAGCTTGCCCCAGTATTCGACGCCGTCGCCGGTCAGGAGATGCTGGGGGATGCCGATCTGCTCGGCCGATTCCAGCGCAAAATTGCCCTGGAAGGCGAGATTGTGGATGGTCAGCATGGTGCCGATGTGATCCAGTCCGCGCAGCTTGAGCAGGCAGGGAATCAGGCCGGCATGCCAGTCGTTGGCATGCACCACGTGCGGCACCGGCAGACTGGTTTCGCCGGCGCAGATGGCCACGGCCGCATGCGACAGATCGGCGAAGCACAGGGCGTTGTCGCTGAACTCGACGCCATCACTATCGACGTAGGGATTGGCGCCACGCTGGCGAAAACGCGCCGTATCCAGCAACAGCGCCGGCACCTCGGTGCCGGGGACGGTGCCGCGCAAGAGGCGGCCGGCGCCACCGGGCAGACCGTGCTTCAAACCGATCTGTACCGTGTCGCCAAGGTTGCGCACCGCCTCCGGATAGGCGGGCATGAGGATGCTGGCATCGATACCGACTTTGCGCAGCGATACGGCCAGCGCCGTCATCACGTCGGCCAGGCCGCCGGTCTTGACGAGCGGTACGGCCTCTGAGCTGACTAACAGAACTCGAGCTTGCAAGATGGACCCCTAATGTGTGAAAGCACCTGAGATGGAAAGCACCCTTGGCTCGTCGCATCGCATGGTTTGTCGTCCCGGCCGTGGCTTGATCCGGTGGCCGGGGCGAAAACATGTCCTTCTTGTTGATGTTGGACTGGACAGTCTGTTGAGCGCCGATGATTGACGTTATACGGATCGGCAGATCCGCTCACTATCGGACAGCGGCCTGAGATGGCGTAGGATGAATCCTACTGTTGCAGCGCGGCGAAAAATCCCTCATGCGCGCCTGCGTTGACGCGCTGCGCCGGTATCTTGCTGGCGGCTTGCGGTGGTCGATCACGGAAGAGCTGGCAACGCTGCATTGGCACTGCGTTGCCAGATGAGCTGGTGAAACGGCGCAATGATTCGGGCGGCATGAAGGCTTTGAAGCATCCAAACTATCTAAACGATTTAAACCATTTAACTCATTTAAATCATTTAAATTATTTCGCAGCGAGCACCACCAAGACGGCAAGCAGGAAGTGCGTCCCGAACCCTCATTGCTTACGTCAGGTGCAAGGAAGCTTCATGTTAGTGAGCCGGGGACGGAGGCGCAAATTGAACCTCGCTATGTGCAGCCCGTCGTCATTGCGCCCCTGTATCCCTCATCCGTGGCAGCGACCGCCCGGCCCCGGACTCAGGCGTCGACCCACGAGGATTGTCAGGCTTCAACATTGCGCGTCTTCCTACAAAAATTTAAGCCGCTCACTACCTGTTGCAGCGCAACCAAAACGGCTAATATTGCATCATTCGGATTGCCAAAACGTTCATATCCCTGATATCGCGTAGGGCAGTCCCGCCCGCCCTGCATTGCCACCGGCGGGCCTGCACGAGATTTTCATCCCTTGGAGATCATCATGTCGCAACTCAACCCCGGCATTACCGGCACCGACCCTGCAAGTGCACCCGTGAAGGTCGTCAGCGCCCCGCCCGAAGACCTGCAGCACGTCAACGACGATGCCGCAGCGGCCCGCAACCTGACGGCCATCCGCATTCGCGGCCAGCTGGCAGAACTGGACGTGGAGCACCAACAGGTCTGATGTCGTAGCTCTGATGTCGTCCCGGGCTTCGCGGTTTTTGACACGAAGCTTCATGGCCATTGCGGCCGGAATCAGGAAGGGTCCCGGCCCTGAAGGATTCCGGCCGTTTTCTTTTCTTTTTCTTCATATCGCCCGGAAACCGCCGTCCCACGGCTAGCGCAGGCCCAGGCGCCTGGCCAGGCGGTTCAGGTTGGCCCGGTCCAGGCCCAGTTCGCGCGCGCTGGCGGCCAGGTTGCCGCCATGGCGCTGCAGGCTGTCGGCCACCAGCTTGCGCTCGAAGCGCTCCACCGCGGACCGCAGGTTCGGCGCCGGAGGACCCGGATCATCCTGCTCCGACGCGCTTTGCTGCGGCGGCGCTGCCGTGCGCGCCTGATCCAGTTCGAGCGAGGTCGCCTCCAGCGTGAGGATGTTCGGCCGCCGCGCTTGCGCGGCCAGGGCGCGCAGGGCGCTGCGGCCAATCAGGTGCTCCAGTTCGCGGATGTTGCCGGGCCAGGGGTACTCCAGCAAGGCGCGCTGGGCGTCGGCGGACAGGCGCAGGCTGGCCAGGCCCAGGCGCGCCCGGTTCTGTTCCAGGAAATAGCCCGCCAGCAGCAGCACGTCACGTCCGCGCTCGCGCAAGGGCGGTACGCGAATCGGGAAGACCGAAAGACGATGATAGAAATCAGCCCGGAAATGGCCGCGTTTGACCTCCTCGGCCAGATCGCGATTGGTGGCCGCGATCAGCCGAACATCCACGCGGTGTTCGCGGTCCGAGCCCACCCGCTGCAACTGCCCGCTTTGCAGCACCCGCAACAGCTTGGCCTGCACCGCCAGCGGCAGTTCCCCGACTTCATCCAGGAACAAGGTGCCGCCATCGGCCATCTCGAACTTGCCCCGTCGATCCGCCACCGCGCCGGAAAAGGCGCCGCGCACGTGGCCGAACAATTCGCTCTCCACCAGGGTGTCGGGCAAGGCGGCACAGTTCAGGCTGATCATGGGCTTGTGGGCGCGCGGCGAAGCGGCATGCAGGGCGTGCGCCACCAGCTCCTTGCCGGTGCCGGTCTCACCGCTGACCAGCACGGTCATGTCGCTGGGCGCGGCCATGCGGATCTCGTCCAGCAGTTGCTTCCGGGCGGGACTCTGTCCGATCAGTTCGCGCTTGCCCTGGCTCTCCTCCAGCCCCAGCCGGTAGGCTTCGGCGCGCTGGCGTGCCTGCTCCCCGGCTTGCGCCAGATCGTCGATGCGTTCGGCCACGTTGACTGTCGCCGCCGCCAGTGCCGCAAAGGCTTGCAGCGAGGCCATGTCCACCTGGTCGAAACGGCCCGCCCCCAGCGCATCGAGCGTGACCAGGCCCCAGGGGCGACCATTGACGGACAGCGCGCACCCCATGCAGTCATGCACTTCCAGCGCGCCCGAATGGGCATCGTTCAAGCCGTCGACCAGGCCATCGTAAGGGTCCGGCAGAGTCGAATCGGCAGGAAAGCGTGTCGGCGCGGCATTGGCCAGCAAGACGCCGAAGCGCGGATGGTCGGCAATGCGGAAACGTCGTCCCAGCGTGTCACTGGCCAGTCCGTCGATGGCCAGCGGCACCAGCATCTCACCCTCCAGCCGCAGCAGCGCAGCCGCATCGCAGGGAAAGAGCGTGCGCAAGGTCTGCAGCAGGCGGCGATAGCGCTCACGATCATCGATCTGGCGCGAGAGGTCGGCCACCAGGGGCAACAAGGCGTCCAGCAGCACTTTTGAGGTCATATCGACTACCAGCGAAAGAATAAAAAGTCATTATGACACAGGTCATTACTACCTCATCAATCAGCAAGTCATTGATTTCATTGGATTCATGCGGTGGCACGCGTCTTGTAACAAGGAGAGGGAACCGGCTATTCCGGCCCCTTCCCCACTCTCCTGAAAGGTTCAGCATGCTTACCGATGCCCAACTCGCCATCGTCAAATCCACCGTTCCCCTGCTCGAATCGGGGGGCGAGGCGCTGACCACGCATTTCTACAAGATGCTCATGCGCGACTATCCGCAGGTCCACCCGCTATTCAACCGTGCGCACCAGGCCAGCGGCGACCAGCCGCGGGCGCTGGCCAACGGCGTGCTGATGTACGCCCGCCACATCGACCGCCTGGAGGAACTGGGCCCACTGGCCGCGCAGATCATCAACAAGCATGTGGCCGTGCAGGTGCTGCCGGAGCACTACCCGATGGTGGGCGACTGCCTGCTGCGCGCCATCCGCGAAGTGCTGGGTGCGGAAATCGCCACCGATGCCGTCATCGACGCCTGGGCCGCCGCCTATGGCCAGTTGGCCGACATTCTGATCGGCGCCGAACGCCAGCAATACGATGCCAAGGCGGTCGCACCCGGTGGCTGGCGCGGGGCGCGCAATTTCGTCGTCACGCGCAAGGTGGCCGAGAGCGAGGAGATCACCTCCTTCTACTTCGTGCCGCAGGATGGTGGTGCGCTGATGGACTTCGAGCCGGGCCAGTACATCGGCCTGCGCATGGTGGTCGACGGACTGGAGCAGCGACGCCAGTATTCGCTGTCGGCACCGCTGCGTCAGCACGGCCAGCCGCTGCAGTACCGGATCAGCGTCAAGCGCGAACCCGAAGGCAAGGTCTCGCGCCAGCTGCATGACCAGATCCATGTGGGGTCGGTGGTGGAACTGTTCCCGCCCGCCGGCGACTTCACGCTCAGCGCCAGTGACAAGCCACTGGTGCTCATCAGCGGCGGCGTGGGCGTTACGCCGATGATGACCATGCTGACAGCGGCCCTGCCGACTGGTCGTCCGGTGCATTTCATCCACGCGGCGCGCCACGGCGGCGTGCATGCCTTCCGCCGCCAGGTGGAAGAGCTGGCCGCGCGGCATCCGCAGTTGCGGGCGCATTTCTGCTATGAGCGGGCACGGGCGGGCGACCCGGCACCGTATGCCACCGGCTTCATCGATGCCGCGCTGCTGCAGCAATGGCTGCCGGCCACGCGCGATGTGGATGCCTACTTCGTCGGTCCCAAGCCGTTCATGAAGGCCATCAAGGCTGCACTGGGCGCGCTGGGCGTACCGGCGGCGCAGAGCCGATATGAATTTTTCGGACCGGCGGCAGCGCTGGAATGACCCTGGCACGCCAGACCGGCGGCCAATGGAGCGGGGGCGGCATGTGCCCCCGCCGGACTCCGGGCGACAGTATCCTCCCTCTGCGGCAAGTGAAGTCATTTGCAGAATTGACAGGGGCAGCCCAGGCCAATCCCACCAGGATTGATCTTCGACATGTTTTCCGCGATGCAGCAAATGCTATGCTGGGCGCTCCCCCTCTTCCGCCGAAAGACAGTCATGAGCGAAAAGCTGAGCGCCGAGCGCCATACCCCCGATGAACTGACCCAGGAACTGGAAGCGCTGGACATGGAAATCGTCCGCTGCGCCGTCATCTGCCAGGTGCGCCTGTTCGATCCCGGCGTGCTCAACCGGGTGCTGGACAACAATGAACAGGTATGCGGCCAGTATCATCCGACCGCCTTCCAGAGCCTGCGCGGCCTGCTCTACCTGCATTTCGACATGCAGCGGCAATTGACGCAGACCTATGGTGCCGATGACGCCGAGCACATCATCCGGCGCGTGTACGCGTACTTGCGTCCCCGCATCGGTGACCAGTTGGGGACGCTCTTCGACCCCCACCACCCAAGCGCCTGATCAGGCCACCCGCCGCTCACCCAGGTCGGTCCCGGCGGCAAAACCGCTGAGGTTGTCGATCGTGGTCTGCATGATCTGGCCGATGGCTTCTTCGGTGAAGAAGGCCTGGTGGCCGGTGACGATCACGTTGGGAAAGGACACCAGCCGCTGGATGACGTCGTCGGTAATGATGGTCGAGGACAGGTCCTGGAAGAACAGGCTGGCTTCCTGCTCATAGACATCGATAGCCAAGCCGCGCAAGCGGCCGCTCTTCAAGGCAGCAATGGCAGCTTCCGTATCCACCAGGGCGCCGCGGCTGGTATTAACCAGGATGCAGCCGGGCTTGGCAAGCGCCAGGCTGTCGGCATTGACCAGGTAGCGGGTCGATTCGGTGAGGGGGCAATGCAGCGAGATCACGTCACTGGCGGCGAAGAGTTCATCGCGGCTCACGTAACGCCCGCCCGGCGCCTCGAAGTCCGGATTGTGATGCAGGTCGCTGCCCAGCACGGTGCAGCCGAAACCGGCCATGATGCGGGCGAACAGCGCGCCGATCTTGCCGGTCCCGATCACCCCCACGGTCTTGCCGTGCAGGTCGAAGCCCATCAAGCCTTCCAGCTCGAAATTGCCTTCCCGCGTACGCAGGCTGGCACGTGCGATCTTGCGATTGACTGCCAGCAGCAGGCCCACGGCAAACTCGGCCACCGAATACGGCGAGTAATCCGCTACCCGCGCCACAGTGATGCCCAGCCGACGGGCCGCCTGGGTATCGATGTGATTGAAGCCGGTAGAACGCGTGGTGATGAAACGCACGCCCAGCCCGGCCAGCCGCTCCAGCACGGCGGCCCCCAGGTCGTCATTGACGAAGGCCGCCACGGCCTCGCAGCCACTGGCCAGTTGTGCAGTCGTGCTGTCCAGACGATCCTGCAGGAAGATCAGTTCATGTCCGGCACCACAGGCGGCATTGGCGCTTGAGAGCAGGGTCTGGTCGTAACGGCGGGCGCTGTAGACGGCGGTTTTCATGGGGACCTTTCATGGATGTACTGTGCGAGCCGGGTTCGGGATCATGGCGCTTTGCCGCATTGCACCATAGTCCGGCGGACATCACCTTGATGCAGCGCAGTTTGTCCTGCCCAGGGCGTTTTGTGAGAGAAATGGCGCCTGAAGCTTTCATCCAGCTATCGAAAAAACCGATATTTGCATACGCAGTGCAGCAAGCCGGTCCTACGGGCCGCTTTCAGGCATAGAATCCCCGGCGCAATAGCTGTTCCCACTAAAAAAGATCCTGACACAGGCTGCCGCAGGGCAGTACGAGACAGGCGCAAGACCGGAATCAACACGGTCCGCCCAACAGATAACGAGGCACATCTCATGACGACATCCACTTCTTCACCCTCGAAGTTTTCCACGGTGCTGCGCGTGACCAGCGGCAATTTCATGGAAATGTTCGATTTCTTCCTGTTCGGATTTTACGCGACGCATATCTCCAGGGCCTTCTTCCCCAGCGGCAACGATTTTGCCTCGCTGATGCTGACCTTCATGACCTTCGGCGCCGGCTTCCTGATGCGTCCGCTGGGCGCCATCATCCTGGGCGCCTATGTGGACCGTGTCGGCCGCCGCCAGGGCCTGATCGTGACCCTGGCCCTGATGGCGCTGGGCACCATGCTCATCGCCTTTGTCCCGTCCTACGCCACCATCGGCGCGCTGGCCCCCATGCTGGTGCTCATCGGCCGCCTGCTGCAAGGCTTCTCGGCCGGCGTGGAACTGGGCGGCGTGTCGGTCTACCTGGCCGAAATGGCCACGCCCGGCAACAAGGGCTTCTATGTGAGCTGGCAGTCGGGCAGCCAGCAGGTGGCCATCATCGTGGCGGCCGGCATCGGCTACCTGCTCTCGACCACGCTCACGCCGGCCCAGGTCGGTGACTGGGGCTGGCGCGTTCCCTTCTTCATCGGCTGCCTGATCGTGCCGGTGCTGTTCGTGATCCGCCGCTCGCTGCAGGAGACCGAAGAGTTCATGCGCCGCAAGCACCGCCCCAGCACCGGCCAGATCTTCCGCTCCATGATCGAGAACTGGAAGCTGGTGATCGCCGGCATGATGCTGGTGTCGATGACGACCGTGTCGTTCTACCTGATCACGGTCTACACCCCGACCTTCGGCAAGAAGGTCCTGATGCTGTCCACCGAGTCCAGCCTGATCGTGACCTTGTGCGTGGGTCTGTCCAACTTCATCTGGCTGCCCATCATGGGCGCGCTGTCGGATCGTATCGGCCGTCGCCCCATCCTGGTGACCTTTACCGTCCTGACCATCCTGACCGCCTACCCGGCCGTGAACTGGCTGGTCCATGACGCCAGCTTTGCCAAGATGCTGATGGTCGAACTGTGGCTGTCCTTCCTGTACGCCAGCTACAACGGTGCGATGGTGGTGGCGCTGACCGAAGTGATGCCGGCCGACGTGCGCACCGCAGGATTCTCGCTGGCCTACAGCCTGGCCACCGCCGTCTTCGGCGGGTTCACCCCGGCCATTGCGACGGGTCTGATCCAGGCCACCGGCGACAAGGCCGCCCCGGGCATCTGGATGAGTGCAGCCGCCGTGTGCGGGCTGATTGCGACCCTGATCCTGTACCGCAACAAGGCGGCACCGCAGGCGGTGACGGCCTGAGACTGATTCTTGTACTAGCTATTGGGATGGGCCGCAGCGTTGCGGCCCTTTTTTATGGTGATGCAGAAACACGGACTCACACTTGGCGGACCGATGTCAACGGCAGGAACAGTGTCAGCGGCGCATCCTGAAAGGCGACGAAACCATGATGCCGGTAGAAGGCCGCTGCCTGTGCGTCTTTGGCATCAACTACCATGACTGCGCCCGGTATCTCGGCGGCGATGGCGCGATACAAGGCATTGACCAACAAGGCGCCCCCGAGGCCGCGACCTTTGAATTCACGGTCCACTGCCAGGCGTCCCAGACGGATGGCAGGGATGGCGCCATAGCGCGGCAACTTGCGGCGCAGCGCGTCAGACAGTCCCGCCAGCGGAACGCTGGCACTGGCCAGCGTGTAGAAGCCTGCCACGCGCTGCTCATCGTCCACCGCCACGAAGCATGCAGCGACACGGCGGCGAATATCCTGCGTCACCTGTTCGCGCAGGTAGCGATTCAATGCAGGCGAACCGGATTCAAAGCGACTACGGTCGTGAGATGCGATATCGAGCGCCGTCACCAGAAACGGCGGGCGCGTCATTCTTCGCTGCGCAGCAGTTTGTCATGACGCACCATGGCGCGTCGCAATGCGGCCGACGGTGGCGGCGGCGACAGAAGAGCATCGGCGAAGCGCTGCTGGTCTTCCAGCGACAAGCGGATCACTTCTGCCTGCTCAATGGCTCGTTGCGCCGCGTCCTGGACCGCCGCGACAACGAAATCCGTCAACGTCCGCCCTTCGATCTCGGCGGCGCGCTTGAGCAATTGCTGCAATTCGGGACTGATTCGGGCTTCAAGCCGCGCAGTTGAAACGGCAGGCATCATGAATTCCTCCTTGATTGGCATTGTACGGCAAATTGCCGGACGATAGAAAAAAGTGAACGCATGACAATAGCAGAGCCAGGGGGAGATGAATAAAAGCAGAGAAGGAATCGAGTCAAAAGCAAAAATTTCTTCAAGTCTTATATAAGAGTTGAAGCATTTCGCCCCGCTTAGGAGTAAACTACCGCTGTTTTTTGCCGCGGCTCTCTGGCAGCAGTACGCCAGCCATGCCGCCCCGGGAGACGAATTTCCGCGCAGCACAGCCGACAAGGAGGTGGCGCCAGCCCAGGCCGACAGAGTCAGGGCGGACCATCCGGCGCTGCGGGGATCGCACCAAAGCACATCAACACACCAACGCAAGGACATCATCGTGACTACTGGCAACCCGACCATCATCTATACGCTGACCGACGAGGCACCCTATCTGGCGACCCACTCGCTCTTGCCCATCGTCAAGAAGTTCACCGCCGCGGCCGGCATCGACGTCGTCGAAAGCGATATTTCGGTGGCTGCGCGTATCCTGGCTGAATTCCCCGAGTACCTCACCGATGAGCAGAAAGTCCCCGACAACCTGGCCGCACTGGGCGCACTGACCCAGAGCCCGGAAGCCAACATCATCAAGCTGCCCAACATCAGCGCCTCGATCCTGCAACTGCAAGCCGCCATCCGCGAACTGCAATCGCGCGGCTACAAGCTGCCGGACTACCCGGAAAACCCGACCACCGAAGAAGAAAAGGCCCTGCAAAAGCGTTACGCCAAGGTCACCGGCAGCGCCGTCAACCCGGTCCTGCGCGAAGGCAACTCGGATCGCCGCGCGCCCAACGCCGTCAAGAACTACGCCCGCAAGCACCCGCACTCGATGGCCAAGTGGTCCATGGCCTCGCGTACCCACGTGGCGCACATGCACGGCGGCGACTTCTACGCCGGCGAAAAGAGCCTGACCCTGGACAAGGCCGTGGACGTCAAGATGGACCTGGTCACCAAGTCCGGCGAAACCATCGTCCTGAAGCCGAAGATCTCGCTGCAAGCCGGTGAAATCATCGACAGCATGTTCATGAGCAAGCAGGCCCTCTGTGCCTACTACGAAGAGCAGATGCAGGACGCCTTCGACACCGACCTGCTGCTGTCGGTGCACGTCAAGGCCACCATGATGAAGGTCTCGCACCCGATCGTCTTCGGCCACGCCGTGCGCACCTACTACAAGGACACCTTCACCAAGCACGCCAAGCTGTTCGCCGAGATCGGCGTGAACCCGAACAACGGCATGTCCGGTGTCTACGAAAAGATCAACACCCTGCCCGAAGACAAGAAGGCCGAAGTGCTGGCCGACCTGAAGGCCGATGAAGCCAAGCGCCCGCGCCTGGCCATGGTGGACTCCGCCAAGGGCATCACCAACCTGCACGCCCCCAACGACGTGATCGTCGACGCCTCCATGCCGGCCATGATCCGCGCAGGCGGCAAGATGTGGAACGCCGCCGGCAAGACCGAAGACACCAAGGCTCTGCTGCCGGAATCGACCTTCGCCCGCATCTACCAGGAAATCATCAACTTCTGCAAGACCAACGGCGCCTTCGACCCGACCACCATGGGTACCGTGCCCAACGTCGGCCTGATGGCCCAGAAGGCCGAAGAATACGGTTCGCACGACAAGACCTTCGAAATCGCCCAGGCCGGCGTGGCCCGCATCGTCACCCTGGACGGCCAGGTGCTGCTGGAGCAGAACGTGGAAGAAGGCGACATCTGGCGCATGTGCCAGGTCAAGGACGCAGCGGTCCGTGACTGGGTCAAGCTGGCCGTGACCCGCGCCCGCCTGTCCGGCATGCCGGCCGTGTTCTGGCTGGATCCGTACCGTCCGCACGAAGCCGAACTGATCAAGAAGGTCAACACCTACCTGAAGGATCACGACCTGACCGGTGCCGACATCCAGATCATGTCGCAAGTGCGCGCCATGCGTTACACCCTGGAACGCGTCATTCGCGGCCTGGACACCATCTCGGTGACCGGCAACATCCTGCGCGACTACCTGACCGACCTGTTCCCCATCATGGAACTGGGCACCTCGGCCAAGATGCTGTCGATCGTCCCGCTGATGGCCGGTGGCGGCATGTTCGAAACCGGTGCCGGCGGCTCGGCCCCCAAGCACGTGCAACAGCTGGTCGGTGAAAACCACCTGCGCTGGGATTCGCTGGGTGAATTCCTGGCCCTGGCGGTGTCCATCGAAGACGTCGGCATCAAGACCGGCAACGCCCGCGCCAAGATCCTGGCCAAGACCCTGGATGCTGCCACCGGCAAGCTGCTGGACAACAACAAGTCGCCCTCGCCCAAGACCGGTGAGCTGGACAACCGTGGCAGCCACTTCTACCTGGCCCTGTACTGGGCCCAGGAACTGGCCGCGCAGAAGGACGACGCCGAGCTGGCCAAGCAGTTCGCACCGCTGGCCAAGGCACTGGCCGAGAACGAGCAGAAGATCGTCGAAGAGCTCAACTCGGTGCAGGGCAAGGAAGTCGACATCGGCGGCTACTACCTGCCGGATCGCGAAAAGACCTTCGCCGTGATGCGTCCGAGCGCCACGCTGAACCAGGCGCTGGAATCGCTGTAAGCCGTTGATCGTTGCCGGGAGGGATGATCCGACCTCCCCGGCAGCAAAACGAAAAGGCCGCGAATGCAGATTCGCGGCCTTTTCCGTTAACGCTGTATCGAGCAGAAGTTACCGGCTCAATCGCCTCCCAGCAGGAAATTGCGCCGCACATCCAGTTCCTCTGCCGCACTGGCCGTCTCATCCTTCAAGGCCACGCCCGACAAGCCACGCTCATGCGCCTGCGCCATCAGGTAATGCAGCTTATAGGCCGCCTCGGCGTACGGCAGACCTTCCGGCCGCACATTGGAGATGCAGTTGCGGCTGGCGTCGGTGAGCCCGCGCGAGGGCATCCAGGTCAGATAGAGCCCCATGCTGTCAGGCGAACTCAAGCCCGGTCGCTCGCCGATCAGGATCACCACCAGCTTCACGCCCAGCAGTTCACCAATCTCGTCAGCCACCGCGACCCGCCCCTGCTGCACGATCACCGGGGGCGCCATCGACCATCCTTCGGACGCGATGCGCTGCATTACCTGGGCCAGGAAAGGGGCGGCATTGCGTACGATGGCCAGCGCCGACAAGCCATCAGCGATGACGAAGCCCACATCGAAGCGCCGTTGCGGCGCGGTGCCGAAACGTTCAAGCAACTGCTGGCGCGAACTTTCCGACAGCTTGCGCCCGAAGTCCGGCCGCTGCAGGTACATCAGCCGATCGGCGGCCGCACTCTGTACATCCGGGATAGCCTGGGCGGCGCAGATCCCTTGTTGCTGCAACTGATCCTTCAGTCCAGCCACGTCCAGCGGCAGATGCACGGCATCGCGTGCCTGCGCATGGGCCAGCTGGAAAGCCAGCTGCGGCGCGGTTGGCAGGCTGACGCCACTGCGTCCCAGGGCGATGCGTGCAGCGGTAAAACGGCGCAGGGCTTCCCACGGATTGGCCGTGACGTTTTCTGCACCGGGGCTGACGTTTTCTGCACCATGCGGTGAAAGCTCGTGGTCGTCCATGGTCATTGAAGGCGCAGCAAGGTATCGCGAAAACCGGGCGGCATGTCGGCATGCAGGCGGAATGCCTGCTCCTGGCCGCCCGCATTGAATATCTGCATCCGCTGCAGCCACGCCTCGAATTCGGGAGCCGGCCGCGAACCCAGTACCCGCCTGGCATACAAGGCATCGTGGAAGGAAGTGGTCTGGTAGTTGAGCATGATGTCATCCGAACCGGGAATGCCCATGATGAAGGTGCAGCCTGCCACGCCCAGCAGGGTCAGGAGCACATCCATGTCGTTCTGGTCGGCCTCGGCGTGGTTGGTGTAGCAGACATCGCAGCCCATGGGCAGGCCCAGCAGCTTGGCGCAGAAATGGTCTTCCAGTCCGGCACGGATGATCTGCTTGCCGTCATAAAGATATTCCGGCCCGATGAAACCCACTACCGTATTGACCAGCAGCGGCTTGAACGCCCGCGCCACCGCATAGGCGCGTGCTTCGCAGGTCTGCTGATCGACGCCATGATGGGCATTGGCCGACAGCGCACTGCCCTGACCGGTTTCGAAATACATGACGTTGTCACCCACGGTGCCACGTTGCAGGGACAGCGCCGCCGCACGCGCCTCAGCCAGGATGGCCAGGTCGATACCGAAGCCGCGATTGGCTGCCTCGGTCCCGGCAATCGACTGGAACACCAGGTCCACCGGCGCGCCGCGCTCGATGGCTGCAATCGTGTTGGTGACGTGGGTCAGCACGCAGGATTGCGTGGGGATTTCGTAGCGCGCGATCACCTCGGCCATCATCCCGACCAGCTTGACCACCTGCGGCACGTTGTCCGTGGCGGGATTGATGCCGATGACCGCATCGCCGTTGCCATACAGCAGGCCATCGAGCATGCTGGCGGCAATGCCGCTGGCGTCATCGGTAGGGTGATTGGGCTGCAGGCGCGTGGACAAGCGGCCGGGCAGGCCGATGGTATTGCGAAAGGCCGTGACCACACGGCATTTCTTGGCCACCAGGATCAGATCCTGATTGCGCATGATCTTGGAGACGGCAGCCGCCATCTCCGGTGTGACACCGGGGGCGACCGCTGCCAGTACGGTGCTGTCGGTGTCGTCGGCCAGCAGCCAGTTGCGCAGGTCGCCCACGGTCAGGTGGGCAATCGCTGCAAACGCTGCGCGGTCATGACTGTCGAGGATGAGGCGGGTGACCTCATCGTCTTCGTAGGGAATCAGCGGCTCCTGGAGGAAGGTCTTCAGCGGCAGCTCGGCCAGCGCCATCTGTGCGATGGCGCGCTCCTCGGCACTGGCAGCGGCCACACCGGCCAGCAAGTCGCCTGAGCGCGCCGGGCTGGCCTTGGCCATGAGCTCCTTCAGATCACGAAATGCGTAGCTGGTGCTCCCCGCGCTGTGGCGAAAACGAGGTGTCGACATGATCGGTTGCTCCCTGAAAAAGCGCGCTGTCACATGCGCCCGCCTCAAGCCGGCAGGCCACGTCCCGAACGATGACGCGCCGATGCAAGGTAGCACACATATCCCAGTGCCATCAGCGCCACGAAGATGCCGAAGATCAGCGGATTGTAGTAGATCATGGTGGCCATGCAGACCAGCGCACCGAACAATGCAAAGGCCGGGAAGTAGGGATACAGCGGCGCCCGGAAAGGCCGCTCCAGGCCAGGCTCGGTGCGGCGCAGGCGCAACAGCGACAGCATCGACAGGATGTACATCAGGATCGCACCGAACACCGACATGGTGACGATATTGGCGGTGAGCGTCTGGCCGCCGATCTTGATGAGCTCGTCGCTGTAGATGGCGGCGATGCCCACCACCCCGCCAGCCAGGATGGCGCGGTGCGGCGTCTTGAAGCGCGGATGGATCCGGGCGAAATACGCAGGCAGATAGCCTTCGCGGGCCAGCGCAAAGATCTGGCGCGAGTAGCCCAGAATGATGCCGTGGAACGACGCCACCAACCCGAACAGGCCCAGCCACACCAGCATGTGCAACCAGTTGCTGTTGCCGCCCACGATCAGTTTCATGGCCTGCGGCAGCGGATCATTGATATTGGCCAGCTTGGTCCAGTCGCCGGCCCCGCCAGCGAAGAGCATCACGCCGATGGCCAGCACCACCAGCGTGAGGATGCCGGTGATGTAGGCGATGGGAATGGAGCGCCTGGGGTCCTTGGCTTCTTCGGCGGCCATGGCCACGCCTTCGATGGCGAGGAAGAACCAGATCGCAAACGGAATCGCCGCGAACATGCCCGGCACCGCCGCCAGGCTGAAGCTGTCACTGCCCGACCAGCCGCCCTTGGTGAAATTGATCAGCGAGAAACCTGGCGCCACCACCCCCATGAAGACCAGCAATTCGAAGATCGCCAGCAGCGTCACGAAGAGCTCAAAGGTGGCCGCAATCTGCACCCCGACGATATTGAGCGTCATGAACACCAGATACGCGCCCAGCGCCGCCAGCTTGGGATCGATATCGGGGAACTGCACATTGAGGTAGGCGCCGATGGCCAGGGCGATGGCCGGTGGCGCAAAGACGAATTCGATGAGCGTGGCCGCGCCCGCCAGGTAGCCGCCCACCGGCCCGAAGGCGCGCTTGCTGTAGGCAAACGGCCCACCCGCATGGGGAATGGAAGTAGTCAGTTCGGTAAAGCTGAAGATGAAAGTGGCATACATGGCCGCAATGAACAGGGCCGTGACCGTGAAGCCCAGCGTGCCGGCGCTGGCCCAGCCATAGCTCCAGCCAAAGTATTCGCCGGAAATCACCAGCCCGACCGCAATGGCCCAGAGCTGCAGGGTGGACAGGACGGGCTTGAGGGTATGGCCCTGCCCTGAAGAGCTTGCATTCATCGGATTCTCCCGTTGGCGCGAAGGACGGGCCGCTGCGTGGCGACCCCTGTGATAGGACTGGCGGGCATGGCGCTTGCTTGATCTGGCGCAATACGCTGCCCTGCCGACCCAATATAGCAACGGCGATTTCGGCGGCGTTATCGAAATTCGGCAAACCTGCGCGGCTTGCGAGCCGCCGGTCGATCAAGGAGTCTGCCCATGTCCGCGCTCTCACTGTCCCAGCCTGACACACCTGCCACGCACAGCCAGCGGGCATTGCGCACCGCCGTTGCGCGCGATGTGGATGAGCATGCGCACAACCTGACGGACTGGGAACAACGCTACGACCAGATCACCTGCGGTCGCTTTGAAGGCGTGCTGCAGGAGTGGCAGAGCAGCGGTCTGCAGATTTTCCGCGAGGCCAGCAGCCGTGCCGTGCGCCAGTCCTGCCAGGTATGGCCCGATGCCTTGTGGTTCGGTATCGAGGTGCGCACCAGCGGCATGCGCATCAATGGCCGCCAGGTGGGTGAGGATGTGGTGATGACCCGTCCGGGTGCCTGCGAATTCGAACTGGTCACGCCGGATGCCCATGCAATCTACGGCATCGTGGTACAACGCGACGCCCTGCAATCGAGTGCCGCACGGCTGGGCTGTCAGCCGGACTGGAACCGCCTGCACCGGGCCGAACTGCTCAAGGTCGGGCATCAGGGTCTGGAAGATTGCCGCCAGCAGATCGCTGCCCTGCTCGCCCTGGCGGGCCAGGCCAGCGGCGCCCACGCCCATGCCGCCCTGCAACTGCGCCAGGAAGCCGTGCTGGTAGCCTTGCTGGCCATGCTGGACGAGGGCGAGATCGAGGCGCAAGCCGGTGCCAGCTTTCTGCGCCGCCGCCGTATCGTCAACGATGCGCGCGAGTTCGCGATGGCGCATCAGGACAGTCCGGTGACCGTCCCCATGCTGTGCGAGGCCGTCCACGTCAGTCGCCGCACGCTGCAATACTGCTTCGAGGATGTGCTGGGCATGAGCCCCATGAGCTATCTGCGCTCGCTGCGCCTGAACGGGGTGCGCCGCGCCCTGTGCGCGGGCGATGGCAGCCAGGCCGTCGGCAGCATCGGCGACATCGCTGCCGCCTGGGGCTTCGCCAACTTCAGCCAGTTCTCCTGCGACTACAAGAAGCTGTTCGGGCAGACGCCGTCGGCCATGGTGCAGGCGCGCACCCGGCATTGAGCCAGTCCTCGGGCCGCGACGATCTTGCTGGCGGCACGGCGCCGAAGACGGCACAATGCCGTCTGCGCCACTGACCACCCGAATGAGCCCCCGATGACGGCCAGCCAAGACGACATTTTCTCCCTGGAAAAATTCGAGTACCTCTGCTACGCACGCCAGCGGGAGCCCGCCGCACAGGAACTGGTGCGCCTGCTGCAACTGATCGATCGGCAGTACGGGCAACTGGCCGGCAGGTTTTCCTTGCAGGTCTCGCCGGCGGTGACCCAGGCCGAACTGGAACAGCACACACTGGCGCGCCTTACCGGCGCCATCTCGGCACTGCTGTCGGATCCCGGCTTTCACCTCAGTCCCAACGGTTTCGGCCAGCTCATCCAGTTCCAGCGCTGGCTGGCGGCGCTATTCGGGGCGAGTCACTTCATCAATGCCGATCACATCCTGCGCTCGCTCAATTTCGGCGGTCCGCAATCGGCGGTATTCGAGGTCAAGCCGCTGGACCTGGTGAAATTCTGTCTGCTGTACTCCCCCGAATCGGAATTGCCGCTCGATGTGGAAGCGCTCTGGGTCCAGAACAAACCGCTGGCCGCCGCGCTGTTCCTGGCATTGATGTCGCCGCGCTTTCTCGGTACGCCGGCGGCGCATTCCAAGCGCGAGGCCCTGCTGCACTGGCTGCCCGAACGACTGCATGAACTGGATTCCCTGGACGGGCTGCCGGTTGCCGTGCTGCATGACGTCTACATGCACTGCAGCTACGCCGACCTGCCGCAGCGCCATCGCATCAAGGGCGCCATCAACCTGCTGCTGCTCGGCAAGCTCGCTGCCGACGGCCTGCATGATCTGGCGCAGGACGGTGGCGGGCGCGTCAATGGCAAGCCGGTCATGCTGGTCTTGCTGGAGTGGTTTTCCGGCGGACACTCGATCTACCGTACCCACTCCAAGACGCTGGAGGCGGCACGCCGCCATTTCCACGTGATTGCCCTGGGCTACGCGGCCAATACCGACGAACTGGGTCGCGCCGTCTTCGATGAATTCATCACGCTGGAGCAGCCCGGCGACCTGGTGTCCAGTCTGCGCACCGTGCGCGAGACTGCACAGGCGCGTCGACCATGCGTGTTCTACATGCCCAGCGTGGGCATGTTCCCCATCACCATGTTCGCGGCCAATCTGCGGCTAGCGCCCTTGCAGGTGGCCGCGCTCGGCCACCCGGCCACGACGCATTCCTCGCGCATCGACTACATCAGCGTGGAAGAGGATTTCGTCGGCGACCCGGCCTGCTTCAGCGAAAAGCTCTTGCGCCTGCCCGCCGATGGCCAGCCCTACCGTCCCACGGCCATCCCCTTTGCCGTACCGCGCATGGACCGACGCGACCAGACGGTGGTCAATGTGGCCATTGCAGCCACTACCATGAAACTCAATCCGCGCTTCCTGATGGCGTGCCAGCGCATCGTGGAATTGTCCGCGCGGGCAGAGGGCGGGGCCGCGCGCCAGGTGCGACTGCATTTCCTGGTGGGCCAGGCGCAGGGCCTGCTCTATCCGCAGCTGCAGCGCCTGATCCTGCGCTACATTCCGTCGGCGCAGGTCTATGCGCACCAGCCCTACCAGCAGTACCTGTCGATCTTCAACCAGTGCGACATGTTCCTCTCGCCCCTGCCCTTCGGCAATACCAACGGCATCATCGATGCCTTCACGGTCGGACTGCCGGGCGTCTGCAAGACCGGGCCGGAAGTCTTCGAACATATCGACGAAGGACTGTTCCGCCGCGTCGGGCTGCCCGACTGGACCATCGCGGCCACGCTGGATGACTACATCCTGGCCGCCGTACGCATGGCCACGGACTATCCGGCGCGCCGTGCGCTGTATGCGCAACTGGCCGATCCGCAAGCCTTGCGCCGGCTCTTCGAAGGACGTCCGGAGTCGCTGGGTGATGCCCTGGCGGCATTGTGCAAGCAAGCCATCAGCCCTTGAGGGATCAGTCCACGTGCTCGGTGCCCTTCATGCAGGCCAGCGTGGCATTGACCTTGCTGGTCAGCTCCACCGGCACCATGCCACCGAGCCCGTCACTGAGCTCGCCGCAGTAGAAGGACACGCGAAAGTGCGCGCAGCAACCGCCGCAGGCGGTACAAGGATTGTCAGGAGAATCGGCCATGTCGGTGAAGAGCCGGTCTTCATCGACGATCCATTGAAGGGCTGCGTGTGCGGGCATGAAAGTGGCGTGGTGGATATCAGGCAAGCAGAGCAGCTCGGGGCCTGCCATTATGCGATGTTCCGGCGCCTGCGCACAGGACTGCCCGCTTCGGCGCGCGCCTTGGCCTCGACCAGCTCCAGCAGACCTTGCGCGGCAATGGACAGGCTGCGCTCCTTGGGCGTGACGATCAGCAGTGGCCGCACCAGCTCCGGCGCATCCACGGCAATGGCGACCAGGTTGGGCAGACGGAACTGGAACAGCGTCAGCTCCGGCACCACGCTCACGCCCAGCCCGCTTTCTATCAAGGCCGCCAGCGTGGCCAGGTGCTCTACCTCCAGCCCGGTGTGGATCACGCCACCAGGTCGCAGCACCGCCTCCAGGTGCTGGCGTACGCTGGTCGAGCGCGCCAGGTGGATCATCTCGCAACCGGCCAGTTGCGCCACCTTGATGCGTCGCGTCCCGGCCAGCGGATGGTCCTTGCGACACACCAGATAGAACGGATCGGCACACAACGGCTGGGTACTGAACTCCAGCAGATCGGGACCCGGCGCGGTCAGGGCGATGTCGGCCTTGCCATGCCGCAGCAGCTCCAGGCACTGGTCCGAAATGGCATCGAACAATTCCACGGTGACACCCGGATGGCGCTGCCGGTAGGCCGCCAGCACCGGCGGCAGCCAGCCCGCCGCCAACGACGGCAGGGCCGCAATGGCCACCCTGCCCTTGCGCCGGGCGACATAATCATTCATGTCCGCCAGCGCCGCCTGCATGTCCGCCACCAGCTGGCGGGCCACCTGGACGAAGACTTCACCTTCGGGCGTGAGGCTCACGTTGCGCGTATCACGCTCGAACAGGCGCGCGCCGGTGGCGCTCTCCAGTTTCTGGATCATGGCGCTGAAGGCTGACTGCGAGAGGTGGCAGCGCTCGGCCGCATGACCGAAGTGCCGGCACTCGGCCAGAGCCAGGAAGGCTTGCAGCAGGCGCGTGGAAAGGTTGGCTTGCATGAGATGGAGGTCGCCGGATTATGCTGAAAATCCGGTCAATCAATCGAAAAAAGCGACTTTACAACAAAATCGGCCGCCACCTACACTCGCCCTGCTCACATCTCGCCCCCCCTGTGCGGAATCCGGTACGGAGACTGAAACAGAAAAGCAAAACGACACACCGGGCCGGATGTGCTGACACGACAAGAACATCACACCAAAAAACGGAGACACGCATGTTGGCCCTGCTCGGCTTTGTCACGATCGTATCCTTGTTCACCGCCATCCTCACCAAGAGGATGTCGCCGCTGGTGGCGCTGATCGCCATTCCCATCATGGCCGCCCTGATCGGCGGCTTCGGCTTGCAGACTTCCAAGTTCATCGTTCAGGGCGTCACCGCCATTGCACCGGTGGCGGGAATGTTCGTCTTTGCCATCCTGTTCTTCGGCATCGTGACCGATGCCGGCATGCTGGACCCCATCATCAGCCGCATCCTCAAGACCGTGGGTAGCCGCCCCACCCGCATCGTTCCCGGTACGGCACTGCTGGCCTTGCTGATCCACCTGGATGGATCGGGTGCGGTGACCTTCCTCATCACCATCCCCGCCATGCTGCCGCTGTACACGCGGCTAGGCATCGACAAGCGCATCCTGGCCTGCGTGGCCTCGCTGGCCGCGGGCGTGAATTTCCTGCCGTGGACCGGGCCGATGATCCGTGCCTCGGCCGCACTGCATATCCCGGTATCGGACATCTTCACGCCTCTGGTGCCGGTCCAACTGGTCGGACTGGCCTTCGTCTTCATCGCCGCGTATCTGCTGGGCCTGAAGGAGGAGCGCCGTCTCGGGCTGGGCAAGGGAGCCAGCGTGGGCTTCGTGCAGCAGCATGAACTGAGCGAAGCGCAACTGAAGATCCGCCGCCCGCAGAATTTCTGGGCCAATATCGTCCTGACGGTATTCGTGCTGGGCGTGATGATCAGCGGCAAGGTCGATCCGGTGGTCATGTTCATGATCGGCGTGGTGCTGGCCCTGATGATCAACTACCGTGACGTGGCCATGCAGCGCGAGCGCATCGATGCCCACGCCAAGGCTGCCCTGCTGATGGCCAGCATCCTGTTTGCGGCGGGCGTGTTCACCGGCATCATGACCAAGTCCGGCATGCTCTCGGCCATGGCCAAGACGGCCGTGGGCCTGGTACCGCCCGAGATGGCCAGCCATATCCCGGTGGCCCTGGGGTTGTTGTCGATGCCGCTGTCGCTGCTGTTCGACCCGGATTCCTTCTACTTCGGTGTGCTGCCGGTGATCGCCGAGGTCAGTCACATGCTGGGCGTGCCGACCATCCAGGTCGCCCAGGCGGCGTTGCTGGGCCAGATGACCACGGGTTTCCCGGTCAGTCCGCTCACGCCCGCCACCTTCCTGGTGTGCGGCCTGGCCGGCATCGAACTGGCAGACCATCAGAAATACACCATCCCTTTCCTCTTCGGCGCTTCCGTGGTGATGACCATCGCCTGCGTGGTGCTGGGATTGTTCCCGCTGTTCTGAGCGGGGGCAAGGGCAAGCGCAACCCCCTGTTCTGGAGAAGTACATGACCCACGATCCACAGCGCACCGTGCGCATCGGCGCCGGTGCCGGCTATTCGGGCGATCGCATCGAACCGGCCGCCGAACTGGCCGAGCATGGCCAGCTGGATTACCTGATCTTCGAATGCCTGGCCGAACGCACCATCGCCATCGGCCAGCAGGCCCGACTGGCCGACCCGGCCAGAGGCTATGACCCGCTGCTGGAAGAGCGCATGCACGCGGTCCTGAAGACCTGTGCCACGCGGGGCGTGCGCATCATCACCAACATGGGCGCGGCCAATCCGCTGGCTGCGGCGCAGCGGGTGCGCGAGATCGCGCGCGCATCCGGACTGGCTGGGCTGAAGGTGGCCGCCGTGGTCGGCGACGATGTACTGGAGGCCGTGCAGCAGGGAGCATGGCGTATCGAGGACAATGGCCAGCCGGTCGCTGCTCTCGGTACGCGCCTCATTTCGGCCAATGCCTATCTGGGCATCGCACCCATCGTGGAAGCGCTGCAGGGCGGCGCCCAGGTCATCATCACCGGGCGCGTGGCCGACCCGGCGCTGGTGCTGGCGCCGCTGGTGCACGAGTTCGGCTGGGCTGCCGATGACTGGGACCGGCTCGGCCAGGGCACGCTCGTCGGCCATCTGCTGGAATGCGCAGGACAGATCACCGGCGGCTACTTTGCCGATCCCGGCAAGAAGGATGTGGCCGGTCTTGCAAGGCTGGGCTTCCCCATCGGCGAAGTGAAGGCCGATGGCAGTGCCGTCATCACCAAGGTGGCGGGTTCCGGTGGCCAGGTCACGGCACGCACCTGCAAGGAGCAATTGCTCTACGAGATCCATGATCCGGGTGCCTACATCACGCCCGACGTGATTGCTGATTTCTCGCAAGTCCGCATCGAAGAAGTCGGGCCGGACCGCGTGGCCGTCACCGGCGGCCGTGGGCGTGCGCGACCGCAGACACTCAAGACCACGCTGGGTTACCGCGACAGCTTCATCGGTGAAGGCCAGATCTCCTATGCCGGCCCTGGCGCGCGAGCGCGTGCGCAACTGGCCGGCGAGATCGTACGCGAGCGGCTGGCGCTCACGGGCGCGCAGACCGAAGAACTGCGCATGGACCTGATCGGCATCAATGCCATCGCCGGTGAGCAGATGTCGGCGCATGCACCCGAGCCCCAGGAAGTCCGCCTGCGCGTGACCGGCCGCACGGCCAGCATGAAAGAGGCGATCCGCATCGGCAACGAAGTCGAGACGCTTTATACCAACGGCCCGGCCGGTGGCGGCGGTGCCACCAAGTCGGCCCGCGAAGTCATCGCCGTGCTGTCGCTGCTGCTGCCACGCACGCTGGTACATCCATCCGTTTTCATCGAGGAGGCCTGAGATGCTGCTCAGAGAGATTGCTCATTCACGTGCCGGGGACAAGGGCGACATTTCGAATATCTCCGTGATCGCCTATCGGCAGGAGGACTATGCGCTGCTGGAGCGCACCCTGACGGCCGAACGCGTGCGCGCGCATTTTGCCGGGGTGGTCCATGGTGAGGTGATGCGCCACGCGCTGCCGCATCTGGGCGCGCTCAACTTCGTGATGCAGCGGGCGCTGGGTGGCGGGGTTACCCGCTCACTGGCGCTGGATGCGCATGGAAAGGCGTTGTCGGGGGTGATGCTGCAGATGGAATTGCTGCCCTGAGAAGCGAAGCGGCGTCAGTGTTCCCACGGATTGATGACCGGCAAAGCGGCTGCTGCATAGGCAGACACGTCACGGGAAGCCACGCTGAAGTCGCAAGATGCCGCGATGGCGGCGATGTAACCGTCGGGCGTGGGAAAACCCCTGCCCGCCCGCCTGGCCTTGACGGCCAACTCGGCGTGAGCGCGGGCTGCATCGGTATCAAACGGGAGGATTCTGTCCTTGAACAGGCGCAGTATGCCTTCAAAACGACGCGCCAGCACATCCTGACGGCGACCTGCAGGAAGGCTGGCAATACCGAAGCCCATTTCGGCAATCGTGATGCTGGTCAGGTAAAGCGTCTGCGGGACCTGTGCGTTGAGCCAGGCGTGTACGCCGGGATGTATCTCCGGCTTCATGGCTTCGGAGACGACGTTGGTATCAAGCACGATCATTTGAACCTCATCGGCTGTGCAGGGCGACGCTCACGCATCTGCTCCAGCGCCTCGACATCTTCGTTGGTGACGCCCAGCGCGCGATTCATGTCGACCAGCGCATCTCCCAGTCGCAATTGGCCGCCGGGTCTGACGGCCAGGGTCAAGATTTCGCGGATTTCTGCCTCGGTGCTGCGCCCATGCTGGGCAGCACGCACCCGCAAGGCGCGATGTACTTCATCGGGAAGATTACGGACAGTCAGCGTAGCCATGACAGCATTACTCCGATTTGATATCAGTGCATTCATTCTAGTCATTTGAATCTCTCCTTTCCATCAAAAATGTCCTGGTGGTGTTGCCAGAGGAAAACGCTGCCCCCGAAAAGCTTCTCATCCAACAGGAGAATGCTGAATAGGGGGTGATTCGGCACAAAAAAGAGAATGAAGACCGACGTTATTCGATATAAACCACCCCGAGGGCCCCGAATCGTTGCCCGAGAGAAAAATAGGAATTTTTTAGCCAATTCTCCATCCCGAAAGTACGTACATTGCGACTGTCCAAACCGTGCAAGATTTGGTATCGTCCGCCCGTGATTCATTCTCGCACTGCATCAGCGCCCCCCGCTGACACACTCCCCCCGATATGAAAAAAGCAATCCGACTCGGTACTCCGCTGTCCCCTTCCGCCACCAAAGTCATGCTGCTGGGCTCCGGCGAACTCGGCAAGGAAGTCATCATCGCCCTGCAACGCCTGGGCGTGGAAGTCATCGCCGTGGACCGCTATGAAAACGCGCCCGGCCAGCAGGTCGCCCATCGTGCCCACGTCATCAACATGACCGACGGTGCCGCCCTGGCTGCGCTGATCGAGCAGGAACAGCCCGACCTGATCGTGCCCGAGATCGAGGCCATTGCCACCGAAACCCTGGTCAAGCTGGAAGAAGCCGGCCGCGCCCACGTCATTCCGACTGCGCGCGCCGCCTGGCTGACCATGAACCGCGAAGGCATCCGCCGCCTGGCCGGTGAAACCCTGGGTCTGGCCACCTCGCCCTACCGCTTTGCCGACAGCCTGGAAGAACTCAAGGCAGCCATCGACCAGATCGGCTTCCCGTGCGTGATCAAGCCGGTCATGTCCTCCTCCGGCAAGGGCCAGTCCAAGATCGACGGTCCGGAAGAAATCGAAGCCGCGTGGAATTACGCTGCCGCCGGTGGCCGTGTCGATTCCGGCCGCGTGATTGTGGAAGGCTTCATCGACTTCGACTATGAAATCACCCTGCTGACGGTGCGCTCGCTCAACGAAAACGGCGACACCATCACCAGCTTCTGCGATCCCATCGGCCACGTGCAGGTCAAGGGTGACTATGTCGAATCCTGGCAGCCGCACCCGATGCCCACCGCAGCCCTGGAAAAGGCCCGCGACATCGCCCGCAAGGTCACCGAAAACCTGGGCGGCCTGGGCCTGTTCGGGGTGGAGCTGTTCGTCAAGGGCGACATGGTCTGGTTCTCCGAAGTGAGCCCGCGTCCGCATGACACCGGCATGGTCACCATGGTCAGCCAGGTGCAGAGCGAATTCGAACTGCATGCCAAGGCCATCCTCGGCCTGCCGGTCAATACCGCTCTGCGCAGTCCCGGTGCCTCCGCCGTGATCTACGGCCAGCACGATGCCCGCGGCATCGCCTTCGACGGCGTGGCCGATGCGCTGCGCATCCCCGGCGCCGACATCCGCCTGTTCGGCAAGCCGGAATCCTTCGCCCGCCGCCGCATGGGCGTGGCCCTGGCCTCCGGGGACAGCGTGGAAACCGCTCGCATCCGCGCCAAGCAGGCTGCGGCCAAGGTCAAGCCGGTCGTTGCGCAGTGATGCTGCGCTGAGCAGAACCCCATGAACGGGCTCCGATGCAGATCGGGGCCCGTTTTGTTTTGGCCCGGGCGCAGTGCCTGCCGGGCTCCGGAAACGATATAAACGATATACGACAGCACGCTGGCCGCGACTGGTTATAATCATCGCCTCCCTCCACTACAGCAGCTTTGCTCACGATCATGAAGTGTGATGTCGTCATCCTCGGCAGCGGTCTGGCCGGTCTTTCCGTCGCTCTCCATCTGGCTGAAAAATATCAGGTGGTGGTCGTTTCCAAGGGCGAACTGCTGGACGGAGCCAGCAACTGGGCACAGGGCGGCATCGCGGCCGTGCTCGATTCGGGCGACAGCCATGCCCAGCACATCGCCGACACGCTGGTGGCCGGAGCCGGCCTGTGCGATGAAGGCGCCACGCGCACCATCGTCGAACAGGGTCGCCAGGCCATCGAGTGGCTCATCGCCCAGGGGGTGCCCTTCACCCGCGACGACAGCGCCGAGCTGGGCTATCACCTCACCCGCGAAGGCGGTCACAGCCAGCGCCGCATCATCCACGCCGCCGATGCCACCGGCCACGCCGTTCAGGTGACGCTGGAGCAGCGCGTGCGCGCCCACCCCAACATCACCCTGCTGGAACATCACTGCGCCATCGACCTGATCCACGCCGGCAAGCTTGATCCCGGGGCCGAACCACGCTGCCTGGGCGTGCATGTGCAGGATTCTGTCAGCGGCCACGTGCTGGCCATCGCGGCAGGACGTACGGTGCTGGCCACGGGCGGGGCCGGCAAGGTCTACCTGTACACCTCCAACCCGGATTCGGCCACCGGTGACGGCATCGCCATGGCCTGGCGGGCCGGCTGCCGGGTGGCCAATATGGAATTCATCCAGTTCCATCCGACCTGCCTGTACCACCCGTACGCCAAATCCTTCCTCATCAGCGAGGCCCTGCGGGGCGAAGGCGCGCTGCTCAAGCTGCCCGCCTCGGCCGGTGCGCTGGCAGGCCAGCGCTTCATGCCAGACCATGACGAGCGCGCCGAACTGGCCCCGCGCGACATCGTGGCGCGCGCCATCGACTTCGAGATGAAGAAACGCGGACTGGACCACGTCGACCTCGACATCAGTCACCAGAGTCCGGCCTTCATCGCCGAGCATTTCCCGACCATCCAGGCGCGCTGCCTGGAGTTCGGCATCGACATCACGCGCCAGCCGATTCCGGTGGTCCCGGCGGCGCACTATACCTGCGGCGGGGTGGTCACCGACATGGCCGGGCGCACCGACCTGCCGGGCCTGTACGCGGTGGGCGAGACGGCCTGCACCGGCCTGCACGGCGCCAACCGTCTGGCCAGCAACTCGCTGCTGGAATGTCTGGTGCTGGGCCGCGCCGCTGCGGCCGATATCGAACGGGAATTGTCAGCCGGTGTCTGGCGCATCGCCGACGTGCCACAGTGGGATGAGAGCCGCGTCAGCGATGCCGACGAGGAAGTGGTGATCGCCCACAACTGGGACGAACTGCGCCGCTTCATGTGGAATTACGTCAGCATCGTACGCACCGACAAGCGCCTGGAGCGCGCACAGCACCGCATCCGCCTGCTCAAGGAAGAGATCGACGAGTACTATGCCAACTTCCGTATCTCGCGCGATCTGCTGGAATTGCGCAACCTGGTGGACGTGGCACAGCTGATCGTCTCCAGCGCCTTGATGCGCAAGGAAAGCCGGGGCCTGCACTTCAGCCAGGATTACCCGCGCACCTTGCCGCGCGCCACCCCGACCATCCTGCCCGGACGGCAGTGAGCCTTCACTTGCGCTGGCGATACCGCTTGCGATAGACGTTGGGACTGGCCAGCACCTCGGCCACGGTGTGGCTGTAGCGGCTGGCACTGTCGCCCTGCAGAATATCGAATTGCAGTTCGGGCCGTTCGCGCGGCACCGCCATACATTGCGCCACGGGCGTCCCCTTGGGCAGCACGCCGACAAAATCCGCAGCGGTCCAGAGCGCCGGGAAATTGATCCCGGCGTCATGGAAATGATCCGCATCCACCAGCCCGGACAACAAGCGGAACGGCAGGTCATGCCGGTTTACCGGATGGGTCGCGAAGAGCGACCAGCCGGGTTCGAGCTCGATGGTCCAGAAACTGTTGAACTTGAGGACCAGCGCATCGCCCTGTTCGAAGGGCGAGCCCGTCACCTGGGCTGGTGGATGAAAACTCAGCGGTGCGCGCGGATGCCCTTCTACCGTCGTGGGCGGGGCTTCCCAGTCCCAGCGGAACTGGCCCTTGTCCACGTGCACATCACAAGGCAGCAGGATCATGACGCCATGTGCCATGGCATCGATGAAGGGCGGGCATTGCTTGACGGTACGAATGTCGCGGTCATGCAAGGGGGAGAAAGCCTTGGCCGGCATGCTGCGGATCCACTCCGGGATCATCTCGCGCGCCAGGCGCGGACGCGGCAACAGCTCCGCCAGGGCGGGATCACAACGGAAACGGATGTGCGGCGATGGCATGGGTGGCGTTTGCGCAGGAAGATGAAGACTGCGAACATACGCGCAGCCCGGCAGGACGTCCAGTCCCTCCCCGCTGACGGGAAGAAAATGGATGTGCTGCCGGGCTGTCGGACTATCGGACTGTCATGCAGCGCAGGCTGCCGCCGGATCAGCTGCCCTTGCGGTCCTTGAAGGCCGGCACGAACATTTCCTGCCAGCTGGCCGGCTTGGTCTTGATGGTACCGGCCTTGCCCATGAAGACCACGTACTGCATGACGTCCACCGGCGTGCTGGTGAACTCGGTGCCGGGGTCGGCCAGCATCTGTTCCACTTCTTCCTGAGGCAGTTTCAGCTTGGACACGCGCAGGAAGGTCTCGGCCGCACCCTTGCGGTTCTTGGCGATGTAGGCATTGGCCTCTTCCTGTGCCGCCATGAAGGCCTGGGTCAGCTTGGGATTCTTGTCGGTGAAGGATTTCAGGGCGAAGACCACATCGATGGTGATATGGCCCAGCACGTCGGTCGAATTCAATACGCGGGTGATGCCCGGTGTCTTGCCCTCCTGGTAGGAGAACGGCGGCGAAGTGAAGTGGGCCGTGATCTCGGTCTTGCCCGAGACCAGCGACGCCATCGCTTCCGGATGTGACAGGCTCACCGTCAGCGGGTCCAGCTTGGCGTAGTTCTCGATACCGAAAGTCTTGGCCGCCGCCATCTGCAACAGCACCGCCGACAGCGAAGTCTTGATGCCGGGAATGGCGATCTTGTCCTTGGGCGTGAAGTCCTTCAATGACTTGACGTTGGGGTTGTTGGTATTGAGCCAGAGCGGTGCGGTCGACAGTGCGCCCAGGCCCACCACTTCCGAACGCGGAATCCCGTGCGCCTTGGACCACAGCGTCACGAAGCCCGGCGCACCGGTACCGGCGATATCGAGGTTGCCGGCCAGCATGGCGTCGTTGATGACGTTGCCGCCATCGAGTAGCACCCACTTGGTTTTCACATCGCCCAGGCCCATCGCCTTGGCGTGCTTCTCCAGCAGGTTCTGGTCACGGATGACCATCAAGGGCAGGTACAGCAGTCCGTAGCCGTGCGAGATCCGCACCTCCTGCGCTTCGGCATGGGCGGTGCCGGACACCCCGGACAGGACCAGAGCGCTGGCCATCATGAGGCTGGTGAAAGTACGTCGTGTGTAGCGTTGCATGCTTGTCTCCTGAAGTTGTTCAGTGGTTCGGTCTTGTATGGATCGTTGCTTGTTGATGTATGGCTTGCGTGGATCTTGTATGCAGACAAGATCCACCCGGCTCAGTGCTGCATGCCCCAACGACGGATGGTGCGCTTCTCGATCTGGGCAAAGATCAGGTTCTCCACCACCAGGCCGATGATGATGACGAAGAACAGGCCCGAGAACACGTTGGCCGTTTCCAGCTGGTTGCGGTTCTCGAAGATGTACCAGCCCAGGCCACCGGCGCCGGAGGATACGCCAAAGACCAGCTCGGCGGCGATCAGCGTGCGCCAGGCGAAGGCCCAGCCCACTTTCAGGCCGGTGAGGATACTGGGAAATGCCGCCGGAATCAGGATCGATTTCACCAGCGAGAAGCGGCGCAGGCCATAGTTCTGGCCGACCATGCGCAGCGTATTGGATACCGCGCGGAAGCCGCCATGGGTATTGAGCGCGACCGCCCACAGCACCGAATGCACCAGCACGAAGATGATGCTGCCGGTGCCCAGTCCGAACCAGATCAGCGCCAGCGGCAACAGCGCGATGGCCGGCAGCGGGTTGAACATCGAGGTCAGGGTTTCCAGCAGGTCATTGCCGATGCGCGAACTGATGGCGACCGTGGTCAACAGCCCGGCCAGCAGGATGCCCAGGCCGTAGCCGACCAGCAGGGTCTGCATGGACACCGCCGCACGTTGCAGCAGCACGCCGCTGCCGATGCCGGCGAAGAAGGCTTGCACCGTCTCGCTGAAGCTGGGGAAGAGCAAGGCATTGTCCAGCCAGCGGCCATAGAGTTCCCAGATCAGGGCCAGTACCAGCAGGATCACGGTCTTGCGCAGCCAGCCCATGCGGTAGAGCGATTCGAAGGCCGACAGCGGACGCTGTACTTCGGCAGCGGCGTCGGGATTGGGGTCCACCAGGATTTCCGGGCGGACGAAGGGCAGATTGGTTTGCATGATGAGGTCTCCGGCGCGGCTCAGTGGTGGGCGAACAGCATGTCGTTGATGCGGGTTTCCAGCTCGGCCTGGGCGGCCGTTCCCAACTGGCTCGGCGCAATGCTGTTGAGTTCGGCGCGGACCTGGCCGGGATGGGGTGTGAGCAAGAGGATGCGGGTCCCCACGCGGATGGCTTCTTCAATCGAATGGGTCACGAAGAGCACCGTGAACTGGGTGTCATCCCACAGGCGCAGCAGTTCGTCCTGCATCTTGCGGCGGGTCAGTGCGTCCAAGGCGGCGAAGGGTTCGTCCATGAGCAGCACGTCCGGCTCCATGGCCATGCCACGGGCAATCGAGACACGCTGCTTCATGCCGCCGGAGAGCATGTGCGGATAGCTGTCGATGAACTTGGCCAGGCCGACCTTGCCGATGTAATACTCGGCGCGCTCGGCGGCGGCCTTTCCTTGCAGGCGGCCACTGGCGTGCAGCGCGAACTCCACGTTCTGGCGCACCGTCTTCCAGGGCAGCAGCTGGTCGAATTCCTGGAACACCATCATGCGGTCCGGACCCGGCTCATGGACTTCCCGCCCCTTGAGACGGATCGCGCCCGAGGTCGGTTGCAGATAGCCGCCGATGGCCTTCAGCAGCGTGGACTTGCCGCAGCCCGACGGGCCCAGCAGGATGTAGCGGTCGCCCGGATGGACGTTGAAACTGACATTGCGGGTGGCGGTGACCAGCGAATCGGTGGTCTTGTATTGCAGGGTGACGCGGTCGATTTCCAGCAGCGGACGCGATGGGTCGAGGGCCGACGCACCTTGGGCAGGGTCGCTCATGCAGGTCTCCAAATGATTTATAGGATTTATGTTGGAGTGGATGCTAGGCCGCCAAGCTGTAACGAATCTGACTAGAACCCATTTCATAAATAGACGTGAGTGCGAGCGAGTCCCGTTTGGGATGAAGTGCAAGGCGCGAATTTGGGTCAAGACTGGGCGTCTTGACCCAAATTCGTAACGCAGCAATTCGCCCAAACGGGCCGCTCCCTCCGGGTTCTGTCCAGAAAGGGCGCTGGCCGCGTTGCGCGCCTTGCCAGCGCCCTTTCTGGACAGAACGCATCTCACGCCTATTTATGAAATGGGTTCTAAATCCTGACGTCTGTTTTTCATGGACGGTTCGGGCATACAATGGCGCCCTGCCCAAGCAGCGCGCAACAGCTGCGGCATCGGAAAATGACAATGGAGATCCCCATGCGCATCCTGCTGGTCGAAGACACTGCCGACGTGGCCGAGGCCATCGTTTCCCACCTGACCCGCATCGGCCACACCGTGGAATGGGAAAGCCACGGCGGCCACGCCGCGCGCCGCCTGGGCGAAGCCTTCGACCTGCTGATCCTGGACGTGATGCTGCCTCAGACCGATGGCTTCACCCTGCTGGAGCAGTTGCGCGCCCGTGGCCAGCACACGCCGGTGCTGATGCTGACCGCCTGCGGAGAAATCGAAGAACGGGTCCGCGCGCTCGATCTGGGTGCGGACGATTACCTGGTCAAGCCTTTCGATTTTCGCGAACTGGAGGCGCGCATCCGGGTGCTCTTGCGCAGAAGCGGTGGCGAGTCGACCAACCTGCTGCACTGCGCCAACCTGTGCATCGACCGCAAGAGCCGCACCGCCACCCTGGATGGCCAGCCCATCGACCTGACCCGGCGCGAAGTGACGCTGCTGGAAATCATCGCCGCGCGCCCCGGACGCATCTTCAACAAGGATGAACTGATGGACCGGCTCTTCACGGTCGACGATACGCCCAACGCCAATACGGTCGAGCAATACGTGGCGCGTCTGCGCAAGAAACTGGCCGGTGCCGCCTTCGAGATCCGCACCCTGCGCGGGCTGGGCTATCAGCTGGTGCCGCAGGCGCCGGCGCTGGCAGAGGCGGCGGTATCCAACCCGGCCGGTGCCCTGCACTGATGCACGGCCGTTCCCCGCACGTCCTTGTCGGACGTTCGCTCTATACGCGGCTGGTGGTGCGGGTGGGCGCGGTACTGCTGGTCAGTGCCGTGGTGCTGCTCATCGCCATCTGGATCTCGACCCAGCTGGCTGCGCGCCAGGCCTATGACCGCATCCTGGCCGGCAGTGCCTTGCAGATCGCCGAGAACACCTGGTACGACCATGGTGAGGTCAACGTCGATGTGCCGCTGGCGGCGCTGTCCATGCTGGGCACGGGCGACCATGCCATCTATGCGGTCTTCGATCCGCACGGCCGGGTGATCGCAGGCGACGGCGAATTCCGCCCGGAGATCCCCTGGAACGAGCTGGAGCAAGGCCCGCTGCTGCGCGATGGCGACTATCTGGGCACACCGGTGCGCATGGCCATCATCGGTCGCCGTATGCCGGTCGACAGTCCCCATCCCTGGGCCGTGATCGTGCTGGCGCAGACCAACAATGCGCGCATGTCCTTTGCCCAGAGCCTGGGCGGCAAGGCACTGGTGGTGATCGTGGTCATGAGCGCGCTCACGATTCTGGCAGCAATGTTCACCCTGTATCAGGCACTGGCGCCCCTCAAGCGCATCGAGGCGGCCATCCGCGAACGGGACCTGAACGATCTTTCACCTCTGTCGTTAACCGTGCCGGCCGAGACCCATGCGCTGGTCTCGGCCATCAATGCCTTCATGGAGCGACTGGTGGTCCACCGCGCCACCATGCGTCGCGTCATCGGCGATGCCGCGCACCAGCTGCGCACGCCCGTCACGGCACTGGTGGCGCAGATGGAACTGCTGGCCACCGAATCCAGCGAGGACAAGCGCCAGCGTCACCTGGCGCAGTTGCGCGAACGCACGCGCAACCTGGGTGCGCTGGTCAACCAGCTCATCAATCACGCCATGGTCCAGCATCGCAATGACAATCGCTTGCAGGAGCGCATCGCGCTGGCCGAACTGGTGCGTTCACAGATGACGGAGGTGCTCTCGAACCGCTCGCGTACGCCGCCCGATCTGGCGCTGGACGTCCCGCCCCTGCCCTGTCTGATCCAGGGCGATCCCATTGCGCTGGGCGAGGCCATCAAGAACATCCTCGACAATGCCCTGCAATACGGCGCGCCGGGACTGTTGCACGTGCGCCTGGACAGCGATGGCCGGCAGCACCGCCTCAGCTTCATCGATGATGGTCCGGGCATTGCCGCCAGGGACTGGGAACGATTGCGCAAGCCCTTTGCCCCGCGCGGGGAGAACCGCATGGGGGCCAGCCTGGGCTTGTCCATCGTGGAAGAAGTGATGCGGGCCCATGGCGGCGAGATGCGCTTCGACTATCTGCCCGACGGGCATTTTGCCGTCGTGCTGGAGTTTCCTGCCTGGACGGAAGCGGCCTGATGTGATGGCCGGACCGATGTGCTATTTCCACTCCAGGATCGCGTTGCGGCGATCCAGCCAATGCAGCTTCACGCTGCCCGGCGCCACCTTGCGCGCCGCGCAGGCACTGGCCGCCAGGGCGAAGGACGCATCGTAGTAGCGGCCGCTGGCCGACGAACGCAAGGGTGTCTGCGGCGCATTGCGGGCGATCCAGTCGG
This sequence comes from Herbaspirillum sp. FG34, assembly GCF_057809315.1. Lineage (NCBI taxonomy): Bacteria > Pseudomonadati > Pseudomonadota > Betaproteobacteria > Burkholderiales > Oxalobacteraceae > Herbaspirillum > Herbaspirillum sp. FG34. Next base: position 169,119 of record NZ_JBMDJS010000002.1, read on the forward strand.
CCGCATTGGTGCGCAGGAAGATCATGCAGGCGCTGCCGCCGGTCTCGGCCACCTGGCAGACGCAACTATTGCCGGAGGTCGTGATGGGCTCGCTCAGCGGTGCATTGCGGTTCAGCGCATCCGGGACCGGTACAGGGACCGGCACCGGAACGGGCACACCCTGCTGCGGACCATAGTGTCCGCCGAGATCGCGCGTGGTGACCTGGGCGCTGGCCGGCAGCATCAGCACGCCCAGCAGCAGCGGCAGCAATCGGATCGAGTGGTTCATGGGTGGTGTCTGCCTCGCTGGATTCAGATCGGTTCAGGCGCTCGCGCGGGTGCGCAGGCGGTACAGGCTGGTGGTTTCCTTGCTGCGCGCTGCGTGCAGGGGATCCTCACGGTCAATCGCCTTGCCGTGGCGCGGCTTGGTGTCGTGCCGTGCCACCACCTCCAGACCGGCCCGGGTGATGGCCTCCTCCAGCATGCCGGGCGCGCGCAAACCCAGGTGTTCGGCGAAGTCGGACATGATGAGCCAGCCTTCGCCCTGCGGTGTCAGGTGCTCGGCCAGGCCATTGAGATAGCCCAGCAGCATGCGACTGTCCGGATCATAGACCGCGTGCTCGATGGGTGAACTGGGCCGCGCCGGTAGCCAGGGCGGATTGCAGACGATCAACGGGGCGCGGCCGGGCGGGAACAGGTCGGCTTCTTGCAGCGTCACCTGGGGCAGTACGCCCAGTGCCTGCAGGTTCTCGCGGGCACAAGCCAGGGCACGGGGGTCCATGTCGGTGGCGACGATCTTGCGCACGCCGCGCCGGGCCAGCACGGCGCAAAGTACGCCACTGCCCACGCCGATATCGAAGGCCAGTTCGGTCGAGGGTAAAGGGGCTTGGGCCACCAGCTCCACGTATTCGCCCCGTACCGGGGAGAACACGCCATACCAGGGGTGGATGCGCCCTCCCAGAGCGCCGATCTCGACCCCCTTCTTGCGCCACTCATGGGCACCGATCAAGCCCTGCAGCTCGCGCAACGAGACCGCAAACGACTCGCCCTGCAGCGCCGTGCCGTAGGCTTCGCTGCAGGCCGCCTGCAGCGCCGGCGCGCGGCGCAGCGGCACCACGAAGCCGGGATCGACCGGAATGAGCAACATGCCCAGGATGCGTGCGCGCTGCGCCTGCATCTGACGATGATGATGGAAGGCTTGTGCCGGGCTGTCCGGGCTAGCCGGTCTGGCCTTGCTTTTGGCCTGGCTGCGCTCGCGGGCGCGGTCGACCCGGCGCCCCAGGGCTTGCAGCAGTTGTCGCGCGTTCTGGAAGTCGCCGCGCCAGAGCAGGCCGGTACCCTCGCAGGCCAGCTTGTAGGCCGCGTCGGCGGCGATCTGGTCATCGGCCTCGACAACCCGACGGGGCGGCGCATTGCCGGCCTCCGAGTGCCAGCGCAGCCGCTGTGGGGTAGCGCCGGAGGTCCAGCTGATGAAAGGTGGGGTATCGTCGTGTAAGGTCATGAATCAGGGGTCAGCGAGGGCGACGCAGGAAGCGGCGCGCCAAAACAGCCGCCAGTGTAACAAAGCATGGCGCCATCGCAGCGCTGCCGGAACTTCCCGCCTGTGCCTGCGGCCAAATGGCAGAACTTGATGCCGGGCAAACCCCGGCGCCTTTTTTTGCCGGCCCGGGCGCAATGCGCCTATGATGGAGCCGGTCCATCACCGAAGGAGAATCCATGAGCGAGCCCATGCAAACCCCAGCGTTCGACCACCAGCGCCTGCTGGACATGGTCGGCCAGTTCGAGGCGGAATTGCAGAAATTGCCCGCCGGCAGCACCGAAGCCGACCAGTTGCGCGATGACATCGCCCGCCTGCGGCAACACCTGAGCCAGCCGCAGCCGCATGCCGGCGAAGTCGGCGACACCTGGCAATCCCTGCGCCGCGCTGCCGACAGCCTGGAAAACCAGGTCTTGAAGGACAGCCCCTACATCACCGAGATGGGGCGCATCATCGGCTTGATCTGATCGACCGGCCTCTGCTGGCCGACATGTCTGTTCCCAACACCGCCTGCCGCAGCAATTGGCCAGGCGGTGTTGTTTTGAGCCCTGCCGGACGCAGTCCGGATGGGCGACCAGATGCGTTCAATGCGCCGGCAACGGAATCCACTCGGTCTCTCCCGGAATATCCGGGAACACGCGCTTGTCACGGCCACTCCACGCCTGCTTGGCCGCTTCGATCTTCTCCCGCGAGGTGGCCACGAAGTTCCACCACACGAAGCGCGGCCCATCCAGCGGGGCCCCGCCCAGGATCATGAAGACCGTCTCTCCCACCGCCTTCAAGGCCACGACCGCACCCGGCGCCAGAATGGCCAGCGTGCCCGGCTCCATGCGCTCGCCATCCAGCATCACCTCACCCTTGACCACGTAGACCGCACGTTCCTGCACCTCCGGGGCGATCTCCAGCTCACCGCCCTGCGTGGTGCTGCCGGCCACATACAGCGTCGGACTGGCCGTGATGACCGGCGAGTTCACACCGAAGGCCGAACCGGCCAGCACATGCAGCCGGGCGCCGCCGACCTGGGCTTCAGGCATGTCCTGCGAGGCGTAATGACGGAACAGCGGCTCACTGTCCTCCTGCCCGGCCGGCAGCGCTACCCACATCTGCAGCCCGTGCACGGGCACCTTCTGCTCGCGGATATCGTCGGGAATGCGCTCGGAGTGGACGATTCCCCGTCCCGAGGCCATCCAGTTGACGGCTCCCGGGGTGATGCGCTGGACCACGCCCAGGCTGTCACGGTGCATCATGGCGCCGGAGAACAGATAGGTGACGGTGGCCAGGCCAATGTGCGGGTGCGGACGGACATCGCCCTCGGTCGTGCCGGCATCGAATTCCACCGGCCCCATATGATCGAAAAAGACGAAGGGACCGACCGTACGTGCAGCCGCCGCGGGTAGCAGGCGACGGACCGGGAAACCGATGTCGCGGGTCAGGCCGTGGATCTGGTGAACAATATTGCTCATGGTGCTCTCCTGGGGCGGCGGGCTCTGCTTGAGACCCGCCTGCCGGGGTTGGAATGTAGATGTAGGGATGGATGAATTCAGAAGCGACCGGCGCGAAAATCGTCGATGGCCGCTTCCACCTGTTCGCGGGTATTCATCACGAACGGACCCCACTGTGCGATTGGCTCATTCAGGGGCTTGCCGGCAATGAGCAGGAAGTGGCTGGCCTGCTCGGCGCGCACCGTCACCCCGGCCGCCCCGGCCACGTTGGACAGCACCGCCATGCGCCCGGCCTCGGCGGCACGGGTCTCGCTCCCTTGGGCACCCACGGCCAGCTTGCCTTCATGAACGTAGAGGAAGGCATTGTGCGTGGCCGGGATCGGCAGATCCAGCGTCACGCCGGCTTCCAGCTTCAGGTCCAGGTAGAGCGGCTCGGTGGTCTCCCGATGGATCGCTCCGGCCACACCAAAGGCACTGCCGGCCAATACGCGTACCTTCACGCCCGGCTGCGGCTCGGTCTCGGGAATGCCCGCCGCCGGGATGTCCTGATAGCCGGGATCGGTCATCTTGTCCTTGCCCGCCAGGTTCACCCACAGCTGGAAACCACTCATGAGGCCGTTTTCCTGTTCCGGCAACTCGGAGTGGACCAGGCCGCGACCGGCCGTCATCCACTGCATGCCACCCGGCTCCAGCAAGCCTTCGTTACCGGCATTGTCGCGGTGGCGCATGCGACCGGCCAGCATGTAGGTCACGGTTTCAAAGCCGCGATGCGGATGGTCGGGGAAACCGGCCAGGTAATCGCTGGGCTCGTCGGAGTGGAAGGCGTCCAGCATCAGGAACGGGTCCAGGCGACGTTGCAGGTCGTGGGTCAGCACGCGGGTAAGGCTCACGCCGGCGCCATCCTGGGTAGGGATGCCATTGACCAGGCGTTCGATCTGACGGGTGTAGGGGGTGCTCATGCTTGTTTCTCCTTGGGAAGCCCGCCCTTCGTGGGGGCGGACCGGTCAATCATTGGTGATGGGTGCAACGCTGCGCCGTCAGGCTCAACGGCTTTCTTCCGGCCGGGCTTGCGGGTCGATTGAGGACACCAGCAGCAGCGCGCCGATCAGGGCCACGTTCTTGAGGAAGTGAATCATCTGACCTTGGGCAGCTGCGCCTTCCATCGTCCAGAAATGGTGGGCCGAGAGCGTCGCACCGACGGTAAAGAGCGCGATCACCAGCGACACGGGGCGCAAACCACGCCCGGTCATCAGCAGCAGACCACCGCCGACTTCCACCAGGATGGTGACCAGCACGGCCAGGGTCGGGACCGGCAGTCCCAGACTGCCAAAGTAGGCGACGGTGCCGGCAAAGCCGACAATCTTGAAGATGCCCGAAATGACGAACAGGGAAGCCAGCAGAACGCGGCCAATGCGGAAGGTGTTGTAGTGCGTGATCATGGTAAGCCTCTGTAGTGTTGGGTGAACGACCTTGTGTTTGAGTTGTAATGCCGTACTGCCTTCAATCTTGTTGTTGCCCGATGTTGCCTGATATTGCCCGATGTTGGCCGATGCCAATCATCGAACCGGCTCCTCGCTTCATGCTGCGCCCGTTACGGCCTTCGCTGCAGCCAGTGACGACAGAATAGGCAACTTCGGCTTCCGATAAAACTGATTATCTTTTTATAATCATTATCTAAATTTTAGATATAGTGAGCACTTCGTCACTCCATACCATGGCGGGAGCCCCATGAATATTGAACGTCTGTCACTGGATCAGTTGCGGGTTTTCGTGCAGGTGGCCGACAGCGGCAGTTTCCTGGCTGCGGCGCGCAAGCTGTCGCGGGCGCAGTCGGCCGTCAGCTATGCCATCGCCACGCTGGAAGAGCAGCTCGGGGTACTGCTGTTTGACCGCAGCGGCTACCGGCCGCAGCTGACCAGTCCGGGGGCGGCTCTGCTGGCCGATGCGCGGCAAGTGCTGGATCATGTCGATTCGCTGCAGGTGCGGGCCAGTTCCTACGCACGCGGGCAGGAGCTTGAAGTGTCGCTGGCGGTGGATGTGTTCTTTCCCACCGATTGCCTGGTGGACCTGCTGCAGCGCTTTCGCCAGGCTTTCCCGGCGGTGACGGTGCGACTGGAGGTGGAGGCCCTGGGCGCCGTGGCCGAACGCGTCATCGATGGGCGTTCGATGCTGGGCATCCTCGGGACCCTGCCGACCACGCCGCCCAACCTGCTGCGCATTACCCTGCCCAGCGTGCAGCTGGTGGCGGTGGTCGCGCCGGACCATCCGCTGGCCAGGGTGAAGGGCCGCATTTCCGAAAAGCTGCTGCAACAGCAAACCCAATTGGTGCTGTCCGACCGCAGCGAACTGACGGCGCGCCAGGATTTCTCGGTACATTCACGGCTGACCTGGCGCATGAGCGATCTCGGTACCAAGCACGCCCTGTTGCGGGCCGGCATGGGCTGGGGCAACATGCCGCTGCATGTGGTGAGCAGCGATCTGGACAATGGACGGCTGGTCAGCATCAGTACCATCCATCACCCGCCCCAAGGGACCGAACTGCCCATCCAGTGCGTCTACAAGCCCGACCATCCGGCCGGTCCGGCGCTGTCGTGGTGGCTGGATTCGCTGGCGGCACTGACTGCCTTGTCTCCCGACAACAAGCCGCAGCACGAAATACAAGTCAAAGACGATAAATAGAATTTATCGGGTTGTACCGATAAATACAAAAAACAAGACTATTCTTATATTGCGGTTTATTGTATTCACCCTATATTTTCCTCGGCAGCCACGCCTCAGGAAATCCGACCTCAGTGCCACCCCTGCCACATCTTTGTCTTGAGGGAGTCTCCATGGTCAACGATTTTCCGATCAGTCTGTCGACCCAGTTGCGCGAGCATCTGCGCGCCCTGCGCAAGCAGCAGGGCATGACCCAGGCACAACTGGGTGCGCGCGTGGGCGTGAGCCAGGCGCGTATCGCCGAGATCGAAGGCAATCCGGGGGCCGTCAGCGTGGAGCGGATGCTGTTGCTGCTGTCGATCCTGGGCGCCGGTCTCAGACTGCATGTCCACGCTGCCGAGCAGCCCTTGCACGACGTAGCTGAACCTGCTGCGACTGCCGGTATTGCGTCCTGCAAACACGGTTCCTGGTAATGCCGCTGCATGTCTGGATGATCAGCCGGGGCGTGCGCAGCCGCAGGAATCATGCTGCCGCAAAGCGCTCTCGGTACTGCCCCGGACTCACGCCCAGCTGGCGCAGGAACACCCGGCGCAGGTTCTGTTCCTCCCCATAGCCGGACTGGCTGGCGATGCGCTTGAGCGGCAGGCGGGTTTCCTCGAGCGCCCGGCGTGCCGCCTCCAGGCGCATCAACTCCACCGTGCGTGCCGGCGTACGGCCGGTCTCGGCCACATACAGACGGGCAAAAGTGCGCGGACTCATGTTGGCCTGACGCGCCAGGTTCTCTACGCGCAGATCCCCTTCCAGATTGCCGGCGATCCAGGCATGCAGCTCGGCAAAGCGTCCCGCCCCGGCGGCCTGCGAGGCCAGCGAGGTGCTGAACTGCGATTGACCGCCCGGACGCTTGATGAACATCACCAGTTGCCGTGCCGTCGCAATGGCAGCGGCATGGCCAAGATCCTGTTCCACCAGTGCCAATGTCAAGTCGATGCCGGCCGTCACCCCCGCCGAGGTCCAGATCCGCCCCTGACGGATATAGATCGGCTCGCCATCGACCTGCAGCGCCGGATAGCGATGCTGCAGTTCCTGGACCGAAGCCCAGTGCGTAGTCACGCGCAGGCCATCCAGTACACCCGCCTCGGCCAGGTGGAACGCACCGGTGCAGACTGAACAGACGCGTTGCGCGCGCGGCGCGGCCTGGCGTATCCACGCGACCAGGGCGGTATCGATGCTGAAACGCTCGCCCACGCTGCCCCCGGGAGAGATGAGGGTATGCAGACCATCAGCCATCAGCAAGCCATCCAGCGAGGACAGAGGATGCGTGAGCACCGGCAGGCCGGCGCTGGTGAGGATCGCGCCCCCTCCGGCCGAGGCCACGTGCAGGCGATAAATCTCGCCACCCTGCAGGCGGTTGGTGGTGGCCAGCACCTGCATGGGACCGGAAAGGTCCAGCAGATTCATGCCGTCATAGGCGAGCAGGACCACGTTGCGCACAGGGTGCGGAGACGGCATGGGCGTAAGCGCAGGGGTCATGACATTCATCCTCCGATGTTAGCGCAGACCCGCCGCGAGTGCCGTCTGCGCGGCACGCCGGGACCACATCCAGCGCAAGGTGACCAGGGCCGACAGCAGCAGCACCGGCAGGATGGCGGTATTGAGCGTCTCCCAGCCGAAGCGGGCCAGCAAGGGACCGGCACCCAGCGTGGCCAGCGCAGTGGCGGCATAGCGCATGAGCTCGGCCAGGCCCTGGGTCTTGGCACGCTCGGAGGGAGCATAGGACTGCGCCAGCAGCGTGGTCCCGCCGACGAACATGAAATTCCAGCCTATCCCCAGCAGCAGCAAGGCCACGTAGAAGGCTGGCAGCGTGGTCGAGAACATGGCGATGAGGGCGCAGCCGAGGTTCATGCCCAGTCCTGCCAGCAGCACGGAGCCCAGGCCCATGCGCTGGATCAGGCGTGCGGCAAAGAAGGACGGCGCGTACATGCCCACCAGGTGCCACTGGATGATGGCCGCGCCGTCGTCGATGCCATGATGGCAGGCCACCGCCGCCAGGGGTGCCGCGGTCATGATGAACATCATCACCATCGAGCCCGCCACGTTGTTGGCGACCGAGGCCATGAAGATCGGCGTCCGCACAATGGCCGACAGCGGCCGCGCCGGGGTCAGGTCCTCCGCTGAGGTCACCGCCACCGGCCCGGCCTGGTCGCGATAGAACAGCAGCAGCACCAGCGCCGACAACAGTCCCATGCCCGCCACCACCAGGTAGGCTCCAGCAAACAACGCTGCCGCAAACCAGTCCTTGCTCCAGGCCGCCAGGGCCGGACCGATCAGGGCCGCGATCACGCCGCCGGCCAGTACCGTCGAAATGGCGCGGCTCTTGGCGCTCTCCTCGACCGCATCGGCAGCGGCCAGCCGGTAATACTGCGCAAAGGCCTGAAATACCCCCACCAGCGCCGTCCCCACGCAGAAGGTCCAGAACTGCGCATGCCAGACCGACCACACCGAAATCAGCCCGCCGATACAGCAACTGGCTGCCCCCAGCACGAAGGACCAGCGACGTCCCAGGCGCTGGATCAGGAAGGCGGCAAACCAGGTCACCACCGCCCCGGCCACCGTGATGAGGGCAAACGGCAGGGTCGCCAGCGCCTTGTCCGGGGCCAGTTGCCAGCCGGTCAGCGCGGTCAGGGTCAGGTCGATCGAGATGGCGCAGGTGAACAGGCCCTGGCACACGGCCAGCACGGCGGCGTTGCGGCGGCCATCGCGCGCTGCGGCAGACAAGGAGGAAAGCATGGATTTGCTCCGGAGGGTCAATGATGGAAAAATTGTCGGATTCCCACCCGTTTGGCGTCAATGACACAAGACCGTCAATTTCTGCCAACCCCACATGACAGGACTTCCATGCTGATCCATGCCCATCAATCGGCCCTGCTGGTGATCGACCCCCAGGAAAGACTTTTGCCTGCCCTCCACGAAGGCCGGGCCATGCTGGCGCAGCTGGTGCGCATGGCCAGTATCGCCCGGCTGCTGGGGGTACCGGTACTGGCCACCGAACAGATGCCCGCGAAGCTGGGCCCCAACCATCCGGAGATCGCCCGCCTGTGCGACCAGACCCTGTCCAAGCAGCATTTCGACGCCTGCGCGGACGGCTTGCTGCCAATCATTCCCCCGGTGGTACGGGAGATCATCGTGGCCGGCTGCGAAGCCCACATCTGCGTGCTGCAGACTGCGCTGTCACTGCTGCAACAGGGCTACCGCGTCCTGCCTCTGCTGGACGCCTGCGCGTCACGCCGTGCGCAGGACCGTGATGCCGCCTTCGACCGCCTGCGCGCGGCCGGTGCCACCCCGGTGACACTGGAAATGGTGGCCTATGAATGGCTGCGCGAAAGCGAACATCCGCAGTTTCGCGCCGTGCTCACAATGGTGAAGTGAAGCAATCGATGACTGGCGTAACCAAAAAACAAGTCAATGGCGGAAACGATGAAAGTTTCGGTTGCTCGCCCTGCAGATGCGTTTTGCAGGCAAGAACTGTGGTAAAAGTAGGGAAAAAATAGCTGCGCAGCTGCATGACAATGTGGCGCAATCACATATCATCACGCCAAACCCTGGCCAGCCGACGCCGCCACAACATAGAGGAAAATCCAACGCTTATGTCCAGCCTACCTGCCCACACGCCCATCCAGTCGCCGCCTCCGCTCACCCTGCACGCGCTGCGCGCCAGTTGCTCGGCCTGCAGCATGCACCAGTTGTGCCTGCCGATGGGACTGGACCAGGGCGACATGCAGCGACTGGAGCAGGTCATCAACCGCCGCCGCAAGGTCAAACGCGATGAGAGCCTGTACCGCCTCAATGACAAGTTCGACATGCTCTATGCCATTCGCCTGGGGCATTTCAAGACCTTCCAGGGCAATACCAATGGCGGCCAGCAGATTACCGGCTTCCAGATGGCCGGCGAACTGCTGGGCATGGATGCCATCGGCGCAGGCCACCACCTGTGCGAAGCCGTGGCACTGGAAGACAGCGAAGTCTGCGAAATTCCCTTTACGCGCCTGGAAGAATTGTTCCGCGACATGCCCACCCTGCTGCGTCAGTTTCACCGCATGATGAGCCTGGAGATTTCGCGCGAGCAACGCGTCATGCTGACCCTGGGCAGCATGACCGCCCAGCAGAAGATGGCCGCCTTCATGCTCAATCTGTCGTCCCGCTATGCCAGCCGGGGCTATTCCTCGACCCGCTTCCAGTTGCGCATGACCCGCGAGGAAATCGGCAACTACCTGGGCCTGGCCGTGGAGAGCGTGAGCCGGCTCTTGACCAACTTCAAGAAGACCGGCGTGATCGAGGTCAACCACCGCGATGTCGAGCTGTGTGATCTGGCGGCCCTGCGCGCCATCGCGCTGGGCAACGATCCCTGCGCCTGATCTGACCGGCACCACCCCGGCCCCTTGCCGGGGCACGGGGGGCTGAGGTTAGAATGGCCGGATGACAGAACGACACTCTTCTTCCGCTCCTTCCCTCCAGCGTTTCCTGCGCGCCCGCATGGCGCGTGACCACCACCTCGGACTGCCGCTCACCACGGGCCTGATGGCCGTGCTGGCCACGGCCATGCTGTTTGCGCTGATCGCCTATGAGGTCAGCAGCAAGGGGGAACTCACGCGCCTGGATCAGCAACTGGCAGACTGGTTCAACCAGCATGCCTTCTCCCGCTTGACCGAACTGGTGCTCGGCTATACGCATCTGCACGGCACCATCGGCGTGCTGCTCATGGGTGGACTTCTGCTCTGGCACATGGTCCGCAAACAGCGCTGGGCCTGGGTTACCGACCTGCTGCTGGTGCTGCCCGGCGGCATGCTGTGCAACTTCACGCTCAAGCACATCTTCGCGCGCCTGCGTCCCCGCTTTGAGGACCCCATCCTGGTGTTGCACAGCTACAGCTTTCCCAGTGGACACACCATCGGTGCCACCCTGCTCTACGCCATGCTGGCCGCCTACCTGCTCAACCAGCCGGGCGTGACGACGGCCATCGGCGCACGCCTGAAGACCGGCGAGCGCGGCGTGCAGGCCGCCGTCATTGGCGCAGCCCTGCTGCTGGTGGCGCTGACCGCCTTCAGCCGGGTCTACCTGGGCGCGCATTTCCTGAGCGACGTGCTGGGTGCGATGCTGCTGGGAACAGCCTGGTTCGCGCTGTGGACGACCGTGGTGTTCACATGGCAGCGGCACTATTGCGCGCAGCCGCGCTCCAACGGGCTCTGAAACCACCTTCCCACTCCCCGCGGATGACAGAACAAGACACGACCCAGGCATTGCCCGCCCGCCATGGCCACCCCGACCCGGCAAGCCGCCCTGACGTGGTAGCCGCCATCAACGCCCGCGCCGGGGGCGGCCACGCCGAGGAACTGGCGACCCATATCACCGAGGCATTTGCACGTCATGGCCTGCACGCCGTGGTGCATCTGGCACGCAGCGGCGAAGACATGCTCCAGACTGCGCGCACTGCCGTGCGTGACAAGATCGCCGTAGTCGCCGTGGGCGGTGGCGATGGCAGCGTCAATGCGGTGGCCTCGACCCTGCTGGCCGATCCGCACTGCCAGAGTGCGCTGGGCGTGTTGCCGCTGGGCACGCTGAATCACTTCGCCAAGGACCTCAACATCCCGCTGACGCTGGACGAGGCCATCGCCAACATCGCCACCGGGCGCCGGCTCAAGGTCGACAGCGGCGAGGTCAATGGCGCGCCCTTCATCAACAATTCCAGCCTGGGTCTCTATCCCGACATCGTGCGCGAACGCGAGAAGCAGCAGGCGCGCCTGGGCCGGGGAAAATGGCTGGCCTTCACCTGGGCCGCCATGGGGGCGCTGCGGCGCTACCCCTTCCTGCGGGTGCGGCTGTCCATCGATGGCAAGGAACATTGGCGGCGCACGCCCTTCGTCTTCATCGGCAACAACGAATACCTGATGAGCGGCCTGGACATCGGCAAGCGCTCCACCCTCACCGAGGGCCAACTGAGTCTCTACGTCTGCCACCGCACCGGACGCTGGGGCCTGCTGCGCTTGGCCCTGCATGCGCTGTTCGGTCGCCTGCAGCAAGCGCAGGACTTCGACGTGCTGACCTGCAGCGAGATCCACATCGAGACCCATAAAAAGCGCATGCGCGTGGCCACCGATGGCGAAGTCAATCTGATGCAGACCCCGCTGCACTACCGCATCCGTCCGGCCTCGCTGACGGTGATCGTGCCGCAGGCCGCGGTGCCGGAAACCGGCAACGACAGCCCACCCGGACTGCTCGACAAATTGCTGGGGGAGAACTGATGCGCACCCTCATCCATCTGTCGGACCTGCATTTCGGACGCACCGATCCCGAGATCATCGAACCCCTGATTGCCCAGGTGCATGAGTTGCAGCCAGACCTGGTGGTGGTCTCCGGCGACCTGACCCAGCGCGCACGCAGCAGCCAGTTCAAGCAGGCCAGGCAGTTTCTGGATGCCCTGCCGCTCCCCCGGCTGGTGGTGCCGGGCAATCATGACGTGCCGCTCTTCAACGTGGCCGCACGCCTGATGCAGCCGCTGCGCAAGTACAAGCGCCACATCACCGCCGATCTGCAGCCGCGCTATGTCGATGATGAAATCGCCGTGGTCGGCATCAACACCGCCCGCTCACTGACCATCCAGGATGGCCGCGTCAATGATCGCCAGATCGAACTGGCGCGGCGCGAGCTGGCCGCGGTGGGCGATCACCTGGTCAAGATCATCGTCACCCACCACCCCTTCGACCTGCCGCCGGGCCCGCAGCATCACGGCCTGGTCGGCCAGGCGGTACCGGCCATGCGCGCCTTCGCGCTGTGCGGGGCCGACCTGCTGCTGGCCGGTCACGTGCATACCAGTTCGGCCGTCAGCAGCGCCGGGCGTTATCACATCCCCGGTTATTCGGCCCTGGTGGTGCAGGCGGGCACGGCCACCTCCACCCGTGGCCGCGGCGAGAGCAATTCCTTCAACGTGCTGCAGGTGGAGGCACACCAGATCGTGGTGCATCGACTGGGCTGGCAGCCCGAAGTGAAGAGTTTTGCGCTGGCCGCATCGCAGACCTTCGTGCAACGCGGCAGTGAGTGGTTCGAGCAGAGCGCCGACGGCCAGCGCGGTGAATGATCAGACCGTAGCGCGGCCAGCGCGGGTATAACGGATCACATCCACCAGCAGGAACAGCAACAAGCTTGCGCCCATCAGTGGCAGGCTCCATCCCAGCAACAGCGCCAGCACCGCCAGCGTTGCACGCTGCAACGGCGCCAGCCGCATCACGGCCTGGATCAAGGGCGCCAGGCTGTCGCCCGCGGCCGGGCGGCGACGCCACCACATCATGTAGCCCAACACGATCAAGCCGGTCAGGGCCACCCCGAAGAGCGCCATCAGGATCTGGTTCGCGACGCCGAACAGTACGCCCATGTGCGCATCCACCCCCCAGCGGATCAGCTTGGCGATCAACGGGAAATCCGCAAAATCGGCCCGGCTGGTGATGGCCATGCGATCCGCATCGATGGCCACCGTATCCACCTGGGTCGGCCAGGAGCGATCCACCTCGCGCACCACCCAGGCCTGGTGAGCCGCACGTGGCGGACGAATCTCGATATCGGCCGCGTCGATGCCGCCGGCGCGGGCAATCTGCTGCACCATGTCGAAGCGGGCCGGGTCACCGGCCTCGGGCATCGGCATCGGCATGCCATGCGCGCCCATGTGATCGGCGTGCTCACCCATGGACATGGCCGCTGCGCCAGGCTGCAACTGCGTCGACACCGATGGCGTGATCCAGCCCAGTTGGGTACGCATCTGGCCCACGCGCTCACCGGCCCAGCGTGACCAGGTCAGTCCGGTGGCCGAGAAAAACACCAGTCCGAGCACGATCCACAAGCCCACCAGCGTATGGATGCGGCGCACGTTCAGCGGTCGCGCTACGCGCGCTGGGGCGCCGGTACGCCGCCGCCGACCGCGCCACCACAACCACACTCCGCCCAGCGCAGCCAGCCACAGCCAGGAAGCGGCCAGTTCGCTGTAGTTGCGGCCCAGCTCGCCCAGCATCAGGTTGCGGTGCAGGTAATCCAGCGTGGTCCGCAGCGGCAGCACGCCACTGGTGCCATAGACGACCAGGTCGCCCTTGACCTGCAGGCTCACCGGATCGACGAAGATGGCCCGGCTCTCCGAATCGCCCAGACCGGGCTGGCTGAACATCACACGGGTATTCCATCCGGCGGCCCTGGCCGGTCGCACCGCGAACAGCCGCGCCTGCGGCCCCAGGAATGCCTGCGCGGCGGCCACCTGCTCGGCCAGCGGCCTGGCCTGGCCCGAGCTCTGGTTGTAGAGCTGGGTGGCATAGAGATGCGATTCGATCTGCGGGGTCAGTACGTAGAGTGTGCCGGTCAGCGCCGCCACCAGCACGAAAGGACCGACGAACAGACCGATGTAGAAGTGCAGGCGCAACAGCACCGCATGCAGGGCCGAGGGTGTCGCAGTGGCCGTACGGGCGGTCGGGCTGGCAGCGGTGGCGGGCGGGGAGGTGGTGGTCATGGCGGAGAGGATGGCGGGTGCCATCGACATGGATCAGGAGAACAGGGTCGCGATTGTAGGCCCTGCGGTGGCCCCTGCGAATGTGACAATTTGTCGCAGCGCCAATGCAAAAGAGCCGACGGAGGGATCCGTGCGGCTCTTCTTGCCTGTGCCCTGCAGCGCCGCGAAGACGGCGTCCGGTGGGGATCACATGGGATTTTCGTCGATCCAGTCGCCCGAAAAATCGAGGATGTAGGCGATCGCCTCGTCTTCGGTATCGAATTCATTGGTGGGCGCCTTGCGCTGGTAACGCAGCTTGCCACTGCCATCCTTGCCTTCGTGAATCACGAAGCAAGCCATGAATTTGCCGTTGTCGAGCTTCTTGATCTCCGGGATGACGGCGTTTCCCCTGTACGGGAAGATCTGGGACATGTGATGAAACCTCCTTGTTGCGAGGCGCAATGCTAGCACAAGCGCGGTTTTCCTACCGGCAGCCGGCACGCCGCCATCCCCCGACTACGCAATGCGGCATGCCGCCCCTATTTGCAACATGGTTGCATTTATGAGATATTCGCAACTCAGTTGCATCCATGCCGTTTTAGCCCATTCGCAGACGGCGACTTTCCCCGTCCACCCTTGCCCTGATTCCACACTCCCATGACCTCCCCCCAACGCCAGCCCGGCGACCGCCGGCTTCCCGTGACCGTGCTCTCCGGCTTCCTCGGTGCCGGCAAGACCACTCTGCTCAACCACATCCTGCACAACCGCGAAGGCCGCCGCGTGGCGGTGATCGTCAATGACATGTCGGAAGTCAACATCGATGCGGCCCTAGTGCGCGATGGCGGCGCCGATCTCTCGCGTACGGAAGAAAAGCTGGTGGAGATGAGCAATGGCTGCATCTGCTGCACCCTGCGCGAAGATCTCTTGATGGAAGTGCGCAAGCTGGCGCGCGAACGCCGTTTCGATCAGTTGGTGATCGAGTCGACCGGCATCTCCGAACCCTTGCCGGTGGCCGAGACCTTCACGTTCACCGATGACGAGGGTGCCAGCCTGTCCGATGTGGCGCGGCTGGACACCATGGTCACGGTGGTCGATGCCTTCAATTTCCTCAAGGACTACAGCTCCCAGGACAGCCTGCAGGAGCGTGGTGAATCAATGGGCGAGGAAGACAGCCGTACCGTGGTCGACCTGCTCATCGAGCAGATCGAATTCTGCGACGTGATCGTGCTCAACAAGCTGGATCTGGTCTCGCCGCTGGACCTGGAGCGGCTGCACGCCATCTTGCACAAGCTCAATCCGCGTGCGCGCATCGTCACCGCGCAGTTCGGCAAGGTCGCGC
The DNA here is from genome assembly GCF_057809315.1 of Herbaspirillum sp. FG34. Classification (NCBI taxonomy): domain Bacteria; kingdom Pseudomonadati; phylum Pseudomonadota; class Betaproteobacteria; order Burkholderiales; family Oxalobacteraceae; genus Herbaspirillum; species Herbaspirillum sp. FG34. The sequence goes on from NZ_JBMDJS010000002.1 coordinate 184,592, forward strand.
TGGACCAGGTGTTGAACACCGGCCTGTTCGATTTCGAACAGGCCAGCCAGGCCCCCGGCTGGCTACAGGAACTGCGCGGCGAGCACATCCCGGAGAGCGAACAGTACGGCATCACCAGCTTCGCCTGGCGCGCACGCCGGCCCATGAATGCGCAGCGCTTCTTCGATCTGATCAATAGCGAATGGCCCGGCGTGGTGCGCTCCAAGGGATTCTTCTGGCTCGCTACACGCCCGGCCCATGCGGGTTCGTGGTCGCAGGCCGGTGCCGTCTGCCGTCACGGACTGGCCGGCAAATGGTGGGCCGCCGTACCGCGCGAGAAGTGGCCGCAGGATCAGGAATCCATCGATTTCATCCTGGAACAGTGGGATGACAATGTCGGCGATGCGCGCCAGGAGTTGGTCTTGATCGGCATGGACATGGATCAGGCGGCATTGACCACCAAGCTCGAAGCCTGCCTGCTCACCGATGCCGAGATGGCGCAAGGGCCGATGGGCTGGGCGCGCATGAGCGATCCCTTCCCCGCCTGGGAGTGATCGGCATGGCCCTGGTCCATCAACGTAGTCCCCTGCCCGACGTCGCCCGTGATGAACCCGCCAGCATCGCCCTGCCCCTGCATTGGGTGGGCATGTGCGGCATCGCCCTGCCGTTGCGGCTGGAAGACGGCACCCGCTTGCCCGCCAGCGCCGAGGTCGCGGTGGACCTGCCCGATCCGCAGGCCAAGGGCATCCACATGTCGCGACTGTACCTGCTGCTGGATGCCTTCGCGCAACGATCAGGTCTGACGCCCGCCGCCGTGCGTGCGCTGCTGCGGCAGATGCGGGAGAGCCACACCGATTGCCAGTCACGTGCCGCGTTGCTGCGACTGGACTTCGCCTTGCTGCAGCAGCGGGCCGCGCTGGTCACGCCGGATCTGACGGGCTGGAAGAGCTATCCGGTCAGCCTGTCAGCGCAATTGCGCGATGACACGCTCGATATCCGCCTGAAGGTGAGCGTCGCCTATTCTTCCACTTGCCCCTGCTCGGCAGCGCTATCGCGACAGGCCCTGCAGGATGCCTTTGCCGCCGACTTCGCGCAGCAGGAGCTCATCGGTCGCGAGGTCGCGCTGGGCTGGCTCGCGCGCCATGCGAGTGTGGCCACGCCGCACAGCCAGCGCAGTCAGGCCGAGCTGAGCATTGCGGTCGGCGGCGATGCCGCGCAGTTCCCGCTGGTGGCATTGATCGATACCGCCGAAGCAGCACTGGGCACGGCCGTGCAGACCGCGGTGCGACGCGCTGACGAACAAGCCTTCGCTCTGGCCAACGGCGCCAATCTGATGTACGTGGAAGATGCGGCACGCCGCCTGCAACAGGCGCTGGAAGCGCGCTTTGCCGCGTGCTCGGTACGCGTGTCGCACTTTGAGAGCCTGCATGCGCATGATGCCGTGGCGACCGCTGCCACGCCTGGCTGGCAGGAGCCGCTGCGCTGATGCCGGGCCGCTGCGACTGGCAGCGCCGCCCGAACCGGGGTATCGTTGCCCTTTCCGCTTCCTCTGTGTGCCACCCGATGACGTCCGATTCCCTTCCCTCTTCCCTGCGCAGGCTGCAATATGCGGCCTTCGCCCCCGGCCCGCGCATGCTGGTCCTCGGTGCCGTGCACGGCAATGAAACCTGCGGTACCCAGGCCATCGCCCGCCTGCAGCACGAACTCGACAGCGGGCAACTGCGCCTGCAGCGCGGCCTGCTGACGCTGGTGCCGGTGACCAATCCGCTGGCCTACCAAAAGCAGCAACGCCAGGGCGACCGCAACCTGAACCGTAACCTGCGCCCGCACCCGGCCCCCGCCAACTTCGAGGACCAGCTCTGCAACGTGCTCTGTCCGTGGATCGATGAACACGAGATCCTGCTCGACCTGCATTCCTTCCATACCGGCGGCATGCCCTTTGCGATGCTCGGCCCGGAAGACAATGGCGGCGAGGTCGAACCCTTTGCGCATGGGGCCGCCGAAGCGCGCATGGTGGCGCACCTGGGCTGCCAGCGCGTGGTGGAAGGATGGATGGGCGCCTATGTGCGCGGGGTGGAGCGCCGCCGCCAGCAAGGCCATGCGGTTTCTCCCGACCTGCTGGACCGCCAGTATGGCGTGGGCACCACCGAATACGCGCGCAGCAAGGGTTTATACGGCGTGACCCTGGAATGTGGCCAGCACGATGATCCGCAAGCGCCGCAAGTCGCCTATCACGCCATCCTCCAGACACTGGCCCTGCACGGCATGATCGATGTGCCCCTGCAACCGCCGCTGGCCGACATCCAGCTGATCCGCCTGGTGGACGTGATCGACATGGAACATGCCGAGGACCGCTTCACCCGGGAATGGTCCAGCTTTGACCGCGTACACCAGGGCCAGTTGATCGGCCACCGGCACGGCGGCCAGGCGGTGCTGGCGCCGGGCGACGGCTACATCGTCTTCCCCAACCCGCGCGCCCTGCCGGGCAATGAATGGTTCTACTTCGGGGTCGACAGCCAGCGCCGGCTGTGAAGTCCCAAGCGCTTCAGCAGTCCAGTGCGTAGAAGCGGGAATCGACCACCATCACCGGGAAGGCAGGCGGCAGCGTGCTCTTCTCGATGAGCCGGAAACCGTTTTTCTCGTAGAAGCGATGCGCCGCCAGGAACTTGTCGGTGGTGCCCAGCAAAATCTGACGCACGCCCTGCGCGCGCGCCCAGGCGATGGCTCCGTCCAGCAGGCGCGCGGCCGTACCATGCTCCTTGCCGCGATGGCTGGCCGCCACGAACATCTTGCGCAGTGCCACCTGGGCGTTGCCGATATCGAGCAGGGAGATGGTGCCCACCACCTTGCCACCATCGAGCGCGACCCAGAAATTGCCATGGCCCTTCTGGTAAAAACCGGCAATATCCTTCAGGTCGGGCTGCCCCTCCAGGGTGATGGGAATGCCGAACTCTTCCTGCTGGATCGGCAGGATGACATCGACCACGCCCTGTGCGTGTTCCGGACGATAAGCTTGAATCTCGATCATGGTTAATCTTTATAAATGATTTATAGCGTTATTTAAGTTCACTTCCCGGCGTCAGCTCCCAGCAGCGGGGGCTGTGGGCGAAGCCGATATGACCGTAGTAGTCGCTCGCATCGGGGGCGGCCAGCAGGCGCAGGCGGCAGCGCGGCCCGAGGCGGCTGCGGGCGGCACGGATGAGTTCCTTGCCGATGCCCTGGCGCTGGTATTGCTCATCCACGGCCAGTTCCGACATGTAGCAGGCATAGACGAAATCGGTCACGCAGCGCGCCACACCGACCAGCAGATCACCATCCCAGGCGGTGGCCATCAGGCTGGCATGGGTCACCATGGCCTGCATGCAGTCGCGGTCCTCCAACGGACGGCGCGGGCCCAGCGAGGTGCGGGAAAGAATGTCGATGAATTGATCGGCGGTCAGGCGGAGGTCGGTACGGTAGAGGATGGGCATGGGCGCAGGCGGACGTGACGACGAAGCCAGTCACGTTAACACAAAAACATAAAACGCCGCAGAGCATGCAGCGCTGCGGCGTCAGATGAGCTTTGCGAAGACCAGCGGCCAATGTTGGGGTCATGGCGCAGAAAACGTCAGGCCATGTGCCGAACTGTTCAGGCGTTTTTCCAGCTCGGTGCGCGCTTTTCGAGGAAGGCATTGACGCCCTCCTTCTGATCCTGCGTATCGAAGAGATCAACGAAGAGTTCACGCTCGGTCTGCAGGAGGGTGCCCAGCGGATTGTGACGCGCGCCCTGGATCAACTGCTTGCTGGCCGCCACCGACGACGGACTGTGCTTCTCGGCCTGCAAGGCCAGCGCCAGTGCGCGTTCGCGCGCCTGGCCCTTGGGCACCACCTCTTCCACCAGGCCGATGCGCAGGGCGGTCTCGGCATTGACGCGTTCTCCGCACAGGATCATGCGCTTGGCCCAGCCTTCACCGACCAGCCAGGGCAGGTTCTGCGTGCCGCCCGCGCAGGGCAGCAAGCCCACGGCGGCTTCCGGCAAGGCCATCTGTGCCTGCTCTTCGGCGATGCGGATGTCGCAGGCCAGGGCGCACTCCAGGCCACCGCCCATGGCGTAGCCATTGATGGCCGCAATCGAGACGCCCCGGAAGCCCGACAAGGTCTCGAAGGCTTCCCCGAAACGGCGCGCCATCTCGCGCGCCATGGCCTTGTCGCCATCGGCGAAGAGCTTGAGGTCGGCGCCGGCGGAAAAGAACTTCTCGCCCTCACCGGTCACGACCAGGGTGTAGATCTCGCGGTCGGCGTTGAGGTCCTTGACCAGCCGGGTGAGATCGGCCAGGGCCTCGCGGGTCCAGGTATTGGCGGGCGGATTGGACAGGGTCAGCACGGCGGTGTGGCCGCATTTTTCCAGCTTCAGATTGGTGTAGGTGCTCATGCGTTTCCTCGGGATGGTTCAGCGGATGTCGTCCAGCGTGTCGCGGCCGAGCAGGTTGCGCGAGATGATCACGCGCATGATTTCATTGGTGCCTTCCAGAATCTGGTGCACCCGAACGTCGCGGAAATAGCGTTCCAGCGGATATTCGCGGATATAGCCATAGCCGCCGTGCAGTTGCAGCGCCTCATTGCAGACGCGGAAGCCCAGATCGGTCGCCAGCCGCTTGGCCATGGCGCAATAGGTGGTCGCCTCGGGCGAGCCGGCATCGAGCTTGGTGGCCGCCAGCCGCACCATCTGGCGCGCGGCCACCAGCTCGGTCTGCATGTCGGCCAGCTTGAATTGCAGCGCCTGGAAGTCGGCAATCGGACGGCCGAATTGCTTGCGCTCCTTCATGTAGGCGTGGGCCGCGTCCAGCGCCGCCTGCGCCGCCCCCACCGAGCAGGTGGCAATGTTGATGCGCCCGCCATCGAGCCCCTTCATGGCGAAGACGAAACCCTCGCCTTCCTCGCCCAGCAGGTGGCTCACCGGCACCTTGACGTTGTCGAAGCTGATGGTGCGGGTGGGCTGGCTGTTCCAGCCCATCTTGCTTTCCTTCTTGCCGTAGCTGATGCCGGGGGTGTCACCCGGCACTGCGATGGCCGAGACGCCGCGCGCACCGGGGCCGCCGGTGCGGGCCATCACCACCAGCAGGTCGGTACTGCCCGCCCCCGAGATGAAGGCCTTGGAACCGTTGATGAGATAAAAGTCGTCGACCCGGCGTGCCGTGGTCTTGAGCGAGGCCGCGTCCGACCCGGAACCGGGCTCGGTGAGGCAATAGGAGCCGATCTTCTGGCCGGCTGCCAGCTGCTCGCACCACTCCTCCTTCAGTTCCGCATGGCCCCAGGTGGCGACCATCCAGCTGACCATGTTGTGGATGGTGAGATAGGCTGCCGTCGAGGTACAGGCATGCGCCAGTTCCTCGAAGACGATGGTGGCATCCAGGCGCGAGAGGCCCAGGCCGCCGACTTCTTCGGGCGTATAGAGTCCGCAGAAGCCCAGCTCGCCTGCCTTGGCGATCACGTCCAGCGGGAAATGCGCTTCTTCGTCCCACTTGGCCGCAAAAGGTGCCATCGCACGGGCAGCGAAGTCGCGCGCACTTTGCTGGAAGGCCAGCTGGTCCTCGTTGAGTTCAAAATCCATGCTTGTCTCCTGTTCATTGTTTTATCCAGGCCGTGCGGGCGTGCGCAGGGTGGCATGCCGCCTCGGGCCTTAGCTTAATGGAATTCGCGCCGGGCAGTTGTCACCGGCGCGACATTGGCCGCTCACTCAGGCCGCAGCCGGCCTCACGCCCTGTACCTGGGCGGCCTGGGCGAAGTCGGCCAGCAACGTGGTCTGGCGTGCCTGCATCGCGAGCACGGCCTGCTGCTTGACGTGGCCGAAGCCGCGCACCTGTTCCGGCAACTGTGCCAGGGCGATGGCCACAGGCAGGTTGGTGGAGGTCAGCTTGGGCAGCAGGTCCAGCATCATCTGGCGATACTGCACGATCAGCGCGCGCTCCATGCGGCGCTCTTCGGTACGTCCAAAGACATCGAAGAAGCCGCCGCGCAAGCCCTTGCAGCGGGCCAGCAGCCGCAAGGCGCTCATCATCCAGCTGCCATAGCGGGCCTTGATCGGTTGGCCCTGTCCATCCTTGCGCGCGAAGATCGGCGGGGCCAGATTGAAGCTGAGCGTGAAGTCGCCCTCGAACTGCTGCGCCAGTTCTTTCTGGAACTGGCCGTTGGTATAGAGCCGCGCCACCTCGTATTCGTCCTTGTACGCCATCAGGCGCGAGAGATTGCGGGCCACGGCCAGAGTCAGCTTGTCGCTGCCCAGTGGCGCTTCGGCGGCGCGCACGGCTTCGACCACTTCCATGAACCGGGCGGCGTAAGACGCATCCTGATACTCGGTCAGCAAGGCCACGCGGCGCTTGATCAGTTGGTCCGGCGACTGCGGCAGATGCACCACCACCGGCTGGGCCGGCAGCGCGATCTGCTCCACGCGGCGCAGGTCAACGGCGGCACGGCGGCCCCAGCGGAAGGCGGTCTGGTTGGCCTCGACCGCTACGCCATTGAGTTCGATCGCACGCAGCAGCGCGGCTTCGCTCAAGGGCAGTTCACCGCGCTGCCAGGCATAGCCCAACATGAAGAGATTGGTCGCGATGGCGTCGCCCATCAAGGCCGTGGCCAGGCGCGTCGCATCGATGAAGTCGGCCTGCTGGTCGACCGATTCCAGGATCAGCGCCTTGACTTCCTCGACGGGGAACTGCCAGTCCGGGTTCCTGGCGAATTGTCCGGGCGGCTGTTGATGCAGGTTGACCACCGCCCGCGTCCGGCCAGGGCGCATCTTGGAAATGGCATCGAAGGCGCCGGCAGTCAGCATGTCGCAGCCCAGCACCAGGTCGGCCTCGCCGGTGGCGATGCGCTGGGCACGGATGGCATCGCGCCGGGCAGCAATGCGCACGTGCGAGGTGACCGAACCGTTCTTCTGCGACATGCCGGTCATGTCCAGCACCGACGCGCCCTTGCCTTCCAGATGCGCGGCCATGCCCATGAGTGCGCCGATGGTGATGACCCCGGTGCCACCGATGCCGTTGATGAGGATGTTGAAGGGCGTCTCGCAGGAAGGAATGGCCGGTTCGGGCAGCGCACCGAAATCATCGGGCGCGCCCTTCTTGTGGACGCCGGTGCGCGACTTCTTCAACTGGCCGCCAGTCACGGTGACAAAACTGGGACAGAAGCCCTTCACGCAGGAATAATCCTTGTTGCAGGAAGACTGGTCGATGACGCGCTTGCGGCCCAGTTCGGTCTCCAGCGGCAGGATCGAGGTGCAGTTGGACTGCACGCCGCAATCGCCGCAGCCCTCGCACACGGCCGCATTGATGAAGAGCCGTTCGTTGGGATCGGGAAATTCGCCTTTCTTGCGGCGGCGGCGCTTTTCGGCGGCACAGGTCTGGTCGTAGATGATGACGCTCACGCCTGGAATCTCGCGCAGCTCGCGCTGCACGGCATCCATGTCCTTGCGGTCGTGCAGGCTCACTGCCTGCGGCAGGCCACTGCGGTCGGCGTAACGGCTGATGTCCTCCGAGACCAGGGCAATGCGCTGCACGCCTTCGGCAGCCATCTGCTGCGCGATCATCGGTACCGACACGGTGCCATCGACCGGCTGTCCACCGGTCATGGCCACGGCATCGTTGTACAGGATCTTGTAGGTCATGTTGACCTTGGCGGCAACGGCGGCGCGAATGGCGAGATAGCCCGAATGGAAATAGGTGCCATCGCCGAGGTTGGCGAACACGTGCGGCACCTTGGAGAATGGCGCCTGCCCGATCCAGGGCGCGCCCTCGCCGCCCATGTGGGTGGTCAGCTTGTTGAATTCCGGATAGATGGCGGTAGCCATCACGTGGCAGCCGATACCGGCCAGCGCGAAGCTGCCTTCAGGCACGCGGGTGGAGGTATTGTGCGGACAGCCCGAGCAATACCAGGCCGGGCGCGGCGGCGTGTTGACGGCCTTGGTCAGTACCGCATCCTTGGCATCGAGGAAGGCCAGGCGCGCCTTGATCAGGTCACTGGTATGGAAGCGCGCGATACGTGCAGCGATCACGCGCGCGATCTGGGCCACCGAGAAATCGGCCTTGGACGTCAGCAGCCATTCGCCGCGCGGCGCGACCCACTCACCCTTCTCGTCGAACTTGCCGATCACGCGCGGACGCACGTCGTCGCGCCAGTTGTAGAGCTGCTCCTTCAACTGGTATTCGACCATCTGGCGCTTTTCTTCGACCACCAGGATCTCGTCGAGGCCCTGCGCGAACTCGCGCACGCCCTCCGGCTCCAGCGGCCAGGGCATCGAGACCTTGAACAGGCGCAAACCGATGTCGGCGGCGAAGGCTTCGTCGATACCCAGTTCGGACAAGGCTTCCAGCACGTCGAGATAGGACTTGCCGGAGGCGATGATGCCCAGCCGCGCGCGCGGGCTATCGATCATCACGCGGTTGAGTTTGTTGGCCCGCGCGTAGGCCAGCGCGGCATAGATCTTGTAATCCTGCATCAGCGCTTCCTGCTTGCGCGCCTGCACGCCCAGGGTATCGGTGGAAAGCCGTGCATTGAGGCCGCCCGCAGGCATGACGAAATCGGTCGGCAGACGGATCTCGACGCGGAAGGGATCGGCATCTACCGAGGCACTGGATTCGACCGTATCTGCAAGCGCCTTGAAGCCCACCACACAGCCGGAATAACGCGACATGGCCCAGCCATGCAGGCCCAGGTCGAGGTATTCCTGCACGTTGCAGGGATAGAGCATCGGGATCATCGATGCCGAAAAAATATGGTCCGACTGGTGCGGCAGGGTTGAGGAATAGGCCCCGTGATCATCCCCGGCCACCAGCAGCACGCCACCCTGGGCGGAGGTGCCGGCGTGGTTCATGTGCTTCAACACATCACCGCAGCGGTCCACGCCGGGCCCCTTGCCGTACCACATGGCATAGACGCCGTCATAGTCGGAAGGACCGATCAGCTTGACCTGCTGCGTGCCCCAGACGGCGGTGGCGGCCATGTCTTCGTTCACGCCGGGCTGGAACTTCACGCGGTGCGCGGCCAGGTGCGGCTGGGCGTGCCAGAGGGCTTCGTCCAGTCCGCCCAGGGGCGAGCCGCGATAGCCGGAAATGAAACCGGCCGTGTTGAGGCCCGCCGCGCGGTCGCGGATCTGCTGCAGCATCGGCAGGCGCACCAGCGCCTGAATGCCGGAGAGATAGATGGCGCCTTCGGTGGCGGTGTATTTGTCGTCCAGACTGACAGGGGCCAGTCCGGAAGTGTCTGGAACTGGTCCGGTACGGTTGCCTGTCCGGTCAGTCAAGTGTGCGGTGACGGTATGCAAGCCGTCTGTCGCGGGGGTGCCGGGTGTCTGGTCGAGGACCGGCGAGTGAGCGCTCACTGGGGTCACAGCCTGTGCGCAGTCGCGAACGCCTTCTACGGTTGGCGTCGCCGCTGCGGCAGGCTCAGCTGCCGAACGGAATTGCATTGCTTGTCTCCAAAATTTTTGTTTCAGATAGCGTCTGCCATTACAGCACCGGGTACGGCACATCACTGCCAGACACATCGACCGTGGTAGCGGTCCACACAACAATCTCCGTCTCGAAAACTGCTGTGACTGAAGTCTATCCGCAGGTCCGCGGAATCCGGAAATACCGAATGAGGATAGGGGTATAAGAAAAAACGATAACCCGTTTTCGCTACCGCCTTCCTGCACCACCGCATTGCCTCATGACAATCTTTGGGGCGCGTGAGGCAGATTTCGACCGGTTTTTCATCTTCCTGACAGCAAGTCGCGTTATGCTAACCGGCAAATTTTTTGCACCGCATCGCTGCAGCATTTCCCCTCGACAACAACAGCACAACGAAGCCGCCACAGAGAGCCATGAGCAATCCCACCCAAGAACAGATGGAACCCGACAGCGCCGTCTACAAAACCCTGCTGGAATCGACCAAGGCGATTCCCTGGAAAATCGACTGGAGCACCATGCAGTTCGCCTACATCGGCCCGCAGATCGAGCAACTGCTGGGCTGGACGCCGGAGAGCTGGAGGACGGCCGACGACTGGGCCATGCGCATCCACGCCGAAGACCGCGAGGCGGTGGTCAATTTCTGCATCTCGCAATCCAAGGCCGGCGCCGATCACGAGGCCGACTACCGCGCCCTGACCCGCGATGGCGAGCACGTCTGGATCCGCGACGTGGTGCATGTCGTGCGCAATCCCGATGGCAGCCCCAATTCGCTGATCGGCTTCATGTTCGACATCACCGAGCGCAAGAAGACCGAGGCACGCCTGATCGAATTGCAGAAGGAGCTGGAAGCGCTGTCCTACCGCGACGGTCTGACCAACGTGGCCAACCGCCGCATGTTCGATTCGGCGCTGGAAGTGGAATGGGCCAATGCGGTCAGCACGCGCGCGCCGCTGTCGCTGATCATGCTCGACATTGATTACTTCAAGCAGTACAACGACCATTACGGCCACATCCGTGGCGACGACTGTCTCAAGCAGGTCGCGCAACTGCTCAGCCAGAGCGCCACCCGCAGCCGTGACTTCTTTGCCCGCTATGGCGGCGAGGAATTCGTGCTGATCCTGCCCGAGTGCGATGAAAAGGCGGCCCTGCAGGTCGCCCAGCGCTGCCGCACGCTGATCAATGAGGCCGCCCTGCCGCACGCCAAGTCGCAGGTCTCCCCGCACATCACCATCAGTCTGGGCGTGACCACCATCGTGCCTTCGCCGATGGACCAGCGCATTGCCTTCCTGGAACAGGCCGACCGCCGCCTGTACCGCGCCAAACAGTTGGGCCGTGACTGTATTGCCGTAGACGAGTGAACTGTACCTGTCTCGCAGCGAAGGCCATCGCTACAATCGGCCTTCCTGCTTGCGCTTTGGCGCAGGTTCCCTGACCTTGCTGCGAGACCCTCATGCCTGCCACCTACGCTTACCGCCTGCTCAACGTCTTCGCCGAATCGACCTTCGGCGGCAATCCCCTGTGCGTGTTCGAAGACGCGCGCGGCCTCGATGAGGCCACCATGCTGGCACTGGCCCTGCAATTCAACCTGTCGGAGACGACCTTCATCTTCCCCTCCACGGTTGCCGATGCGCAGGTGCGCATCTTCACCACCGGTTACGAGATGCCCTTTGCCGGCCATCCCACGCTGGGTACGGCGCAGGTGGTGCGCGAGCTGCGCGGCTGCGGCGATGCCCTGACCCTGGAATTCAAGGCCGGCGTGGTGCCCGTCACCGCCCGTGGCGATGTCTGGACCTTTACCGCGCCCTGCCCCGGTGGCGCGCGCACGGCGCCCTCGCCCCTGTCGCGTGCCGAGGTGGCGGCGCTGCTGGCGCTGGAGGCGGGCGACCTGGCCGCTGATCCGATGTGGGTCGATACCGGCGCCGACCAGTTCCTCATTCCCCTGCGTTCCACTGCGGCAGTGCGCCGCGCCCGCCCCGACAGCGGCCTGCTGGAACGCTGGCCGGCGAGCAGTCTGGGACGCAAGACGGCCTATGTCTTCGCCTTCGATGAGGCCGCCCCGGATCAGGTGCTGGCACGCTACTTCTTCACCAAGCAGGGCGGTGGCGTGGCCGAGGATCCAGGCACCGGCTCGGCCTGCGCCAACCTGGGCGGCTGGCTCATCGCGACCGGCGCAACGCTGCCGGCGCGCTACGCCATCGATCAGGGTGCGGCCGTGGACCGTCCGTCACGCCTGCATCTTGCGGTCGATGCCGGGGGCGCAATCCAGGTCGGCGGCCGCGTCATCGAGATCGGACGCGGCACCGTCACCATCGATCCGGTCGGACAGACCATGCTGGCCTGAGCGGGCTGCTCAGCGTGTGAGACCGCCCTCCTGCGTGAGCGGAAAGATCAGCGCATGCAGCCAGTCCATGAACTCCGCCAGCCGCGCCGGTACGTGACGCCGGCTGGCGTACAGGATCGTGACCGGCATGGGGGCCGGTCGATATTGCGGCAGCACTTCCACCAGCTTGCCGCCGTCGAGCATCTTGCGTTTCTGCGCGCCCACCAGCGGCAACTGGATCAGTCCCAGGCCGGCCTGACAGGCGGCGTAATAGGTCTCCGTGCCATTGACCGTGACGCTGCCGGCCATGGACAGGGTGTGCGTCTGGCGGCCATCGAACCACTCCCATCCGGGCGAACGTCCGCCCAGCACCTGCCGGTAATGCACCAGCTGGTGCTGCGCCAGATCCTCCAGCGTACGCGGCGTGCCGTGGCGTTTCAGATAGGCGGCGCTGGCGCAGTTGATCTGCACCAGGTGGCCGATGGGCCGCGCCACCAGTGAGGAATCATCCAGCGTGCCGGTACGCAGCACGCAATCAAATCCCTCTGCCACCAGGTCCACCCGGCGGTCACTGGCCGAGAGTTCGATCTCCAGTTGCGGATGCTGCGCCAGGAAGCCCGGCAAGGCCGGCAGCACCACTTCGCGCGCCATGGCGCTGGACATGTCGACCCGCAACTTGCCGCTCAAAGGCTGACCGCCTGCCCGAAACATGCCGCGCAAGGATTCGAATTCATCCAGCAGTTCCTGGCTGCGCCGGTAGAAGGCCTCGCCATCGGCGGTCAGCTGCACGCGCCGCGTGGTGCGCTGGAGCAGGCGCGTACCCAGCATCTGCTCCAGTTGCTGTACGGCCAGCGACACGCTGGCGTTGGGCAGCCCGAGCTGGCGCGCCGCACCGCTGAAGCTGGCCAGTTCGGCCACGCGCTGGAAGATCTTGAGGGTATCCAACTGGTTCATGTGCTCGCCTGATTATTATTAAATTCTGAAAAGTCTAATAGTAAATCCTAAATTTATTCTTAAATTTCTTCTCAATATACTGAGCTCCTCAACAACCAAGGAGCCCGACATGAACGCCCAACCTGCTTCCACCCCCACTTCTCCCCGCATCGCCCTGATCACCGGCGGCAGCCGGGGCCTGGGCAAGAACACCGCCCTGCACCTGGCCCGCGAAGGCGTGGGCATCCTCCTGACCTATGTCGGCAACCGTACTGCTGCCGATGCCGCAGTGTCAGAAATCGAAGCCCTCGGTGTACCGGCGGTGGCCTTGCAGCTGGACTTGGCCGACAGCGCAAGTGTTACGGCCTTCGCACAACAAGTGTCCGATGCACTGTACCGGGTCTGGCAGGTCCGCCAGTTCAACTATCTGATCAACAACGGCGGCATGGGCATCTATGGCCCGATCGCCGAGACCAGCGAAGCGGACTTCGATGCGCTCTACAAGGTGCATCTCAAGGGGCCGTTCTTTCTGACCCAGGCGCTGCTGCCACTGCTGGCCGATGGTGGCCGCATCATCAACATCTCCAGCGGGCTGGCACGCTTCACCCTGCCGGGCTACGCTGCCTATGCCGCCATGAAGGGTGGCGTGGAAGTGATGACGCGCTACATGGCCAAGGAATTCGGCGCGCGCGGCATTGCCGTCAATACCGTGGCACCGGGCGCCATCGAGACCGATTTCGGCGGAGGCCGCGTGCGCGACAATGCCGAGCTCAACGCCTTTGTCGCCAGCCAGACCGCACTGGGCCGGGTCGGCGTGCCCGATGACATCGGCGCGGCGGTGGCCTCCCTGCTGCGTCCGGACAACGGATGGATCAATGCCCAGCGGGTGGAAGTCTCGGGCGGCATGTTCATCTGAGCCCCCGCGCGCGCATGATCGGCGGTTCGCCGCAGGAAGAAGAAACCGGTGTTTCCACTTGGGAAATACCGGTTTTTTTGTGCGCATGACGGCCCCTGCGTGCACCCTGGCCACTGCTTTTTTCCACTCCCGTGCACACGCCGCGCGGCCCCGTGCAGCCGGCCCTTGCAGGCCGCGACGCATTCTGTTGCGCAATGGAATCTGCTCGGGTAACATCGCTCGGCGTTTGGTGCAGCCCCGTTCTTGCTGACGTGTCCCGCATGTGAGCAGAGCAGGTGATGACACCACCGCCTCCACGGGCGGCAGACACAGAACAACAGATCAGGGCACCGTTTCAGATGCGGTGATTTCAGGGAAGGACGACACGGCAGTGCACCGGAGGCGGCATCGCCTCAGGAGCGCAAGACGGCGTCCACGGTGTGGCGTATTCATGGGGGCCAGTATTTTCAGTCGATTCTTTCGCAATCGCGCAGTGCGTGCCTGTGCGAACGCGGCCACCCTGTTTGCGGCCCTGCTGGCGGCTTCCCCTTCCGACGCTGCCGATGTCGCCGGTTCTTCCACGGCGGCCGGTCCCGATTGTTCACGAACCTACACGCTGGCCCTGCACGATCACGGCCTGCTCTATTCTGCGGCCACCGATACGGGGATCGACAAGGATTTTGCCGATGAGCTGATCCGCCGCAGCGGCTGCAAGGTCAACGTCAGTCTCATGTCGCGTGCGCGCATCTGGCAGTTGATCGAGTCAGGCGCGCTGGACTTCAGCCTCTCCGGCATCACCAATGCCGAGCGCGACAGATTCGCCTCCTTCGCCTGGTACTTCAGCAACAAGTACTACCTGCTGGTGCGCAAGGATGCGGGCATCACCCAGCTGGCCGATATCGCCCGCAGCGAGCGTTTCCAGCTTGGCGTCATCCGTGGCTTCCGCTACAGCAGCAACGCCAACCGTGTGGTGGACGAACTGGCCGCCGCCAATCGCGTCACCCTGGCCGGCGGGCTGGAGCCGCTCTATGAGGCGCTGCTGCAGAATCGCATCCAGGGCATGATCATGGAGCCCTTCGATTATCCGGTGGTGGGAGAAAAGCGCATTCGCGAGGCCACCACCATCATCAGCTTCGAGGATCCCTCGGTGCTGCATGGATTGATCATGTCGCGCCAGGCCCTGCCCCCCGCCGAGCAGGAAAAATGGCGCGCCCTGGTCAATGGCATGCTGGCCGATGGTACGGTGCTGCGCATCTTCCGCAAGTACTTCAATGCGGAACTGGCGGCAGCCATGGTCCAATTCCAGAGCAAGCCGTGAACTGGATACGCCAGATCCTGCTGCCCCTGATCATCCTGGCCACAGGATTGGGCGTCACCTGGACCGCCTGGGACCACGAACGCGACGCCGCCGCCAAGGAGGTCCATACCCAGTTCGCCTCGGTGCTGCGCGAGACCGTCAGCCGCATCGAGCAGCGCATGGCTTCCTACGAACAGATGCTGCATGGGGTGCAGGGTCTGATCTCGGCCACCGGCAACATCGACCGCAACCAGTTCCGCGACTATGTCGAGGCGCTCAACCTGGACGCCAATTTTTCCGGCATCCAGGCCATCTCCATCGAGGAGTGGGTGCCGGCCCGGCAACTCGATGCCCATCTGGCCCGCATGGCGCGCCAGGGCTTGGCGGACTACAAGATTCGCCCGGCGGGAGCTCGCCCGGCCTATGCCCCGACCATCCTGCGCGAGCCCTACGTGGGCCGCAACCGTCTCCCCTTCGGCAACGACCAGTGGTCCGATCCGGTGCGACGCGCGGCCATGGAAAAGGCGCGCGACTCCGGCATGGCGACCGTCTCCGGCAAGATCGAACTGGCCGGTGAAGGGCCGGCCACACCGGCCTTCATGATGTACCTGCCGCTGTACGAGCGCGGCCAGCCGCAGTCCACCATCGCCGAGCGGCGCGCCAGCCTGATCGGCTGGGTGCATGCGGTCTTCCGCATGAGCGATGTGATCGCCAGTCTGTACGGCGAGAGCAGCCGCACCATCGCCTTCATGCTCTTCGACGGCGTCACGCGGGACCCGCAGGACCTGCTCTACCGCTCGCCGCTGGCCAGCGCCCCGCTGCACCGCCCACGCCTGCAGGCCGATGAATATCTGGTGGTGGCCAATCACAACTGGACCCTCTCCATCAGCACCACCGACGCCTTCACCACCCAGTTCGGGCGCAATGCCGAGCAGCTCATCGCTGCCACCGGCATCGGCTTGAGCATCACGCTGGCCCTGCTGGCCTGGCTGATGATGTCCAGCCGCAAGCGCGCCGTGCGTCTGGCCGAGAAGATGACGGCGGAACTGCGCGCCAGCGAGGAACAGTTCCGCGCCATCGCCGACTGCACCGTCAACTGGGAAGTCTGGTGGGGCCGCGATGGCCGCCCGCGCTGGATCAATCATGCCGTGCGCGACTACACCGGCTATACCGTGGAACAATGCCTGAGCATGCCGGACTTCATCGGCAGCATCGTCCATCCCGACGACGAGCACCGCATACGCGCCGAGCTGGCGCGCTGCATGGATGGCCAGAAGCGCGAGGACGTGGAATTCCGCTGCGTACGCAAGGATGGCACGGTGTTCTGGCTGTCGCTGTCGTCGGCGCCAATTGCCGATGCCCAGGGCAGCTTCACGGGATTCCGCACCAGTGCGCGCGACATCACCGAGCGCAAGCAGATCGAAGCCGAACTGCGCATCTCGGCAGTAGCCTTCGATTCGCGCGAGGGCATGCTCATCACCGACGCCAACAGCAAGATCCTGCGCGTGAACAAGGCCTTCACCGAGATCACCGGCTACACCGCCGAGGAAATTGTCGGCAAGCATCCCAAGCTGCTGCGCTCGGACCGCCATGGTCCGGCCTTCTTCCAGGAGATGCGCGAGAGCATCCGCCGCTTCGGCAAATGGCAGGGTGAGATCTGGGACCGTCGCAAGAACGGCGAGGTCTATCCCGAGTGGCTGACCATCTCGGCGGTCAAGAACAAGGACAACCAGGTCACCCACTACGTCAGCACCCATCACGACATCAGCGACCGCAAGCTGGCCGAGGAACGCATCCGCGAGCTGGCCTTCTTCGACGCCCTGACCCGCCTGCCCAACCGCACCCTGCTGCTGGACCGCCTCAAGCAGGCCATCGCACTGTCGCTGCGCACCCGCACCTGCGGCGCGCTGCTGTTCATCGACCTGGATCACTTCAAGACCCTCAACGATACCATCGGCCATGAGAAGGGCGACACCCTGTTGAAACAGGTGGCCCAGCGCCTGCTGGCCAACGTGCGTGAAAACGATACGGTGGCGCGGGTGGGCGGTGATGAATTCGTGGTGGTGCTCGAATCCTTGAGCGATACCCAGCAGGAAGCCGCTACCCAGACCCGCGCCATCGGCGAGAAGATCCTCGCCGCGCTGGGCGCCACCTACCAGCTGGACGACGTCGAATATCGCACCACTGCCAGCATCGGCGCCACCGTTTTCCTGGGGCGGGCGACCTCGGTGGATGAACTGATGAAGCAGGCCGACCTGGCCATGTACAAGGCCAAGGAAACCGGCCGCAATGCGCTGCGCTTCTTCGACCCGGCCATGCAGACCGCCGTGCTGGAACGCGCCACCCTGGAAGCCGGCCTGCGCAAGGCCATTGAAGGGGAGCAGCTGCTGCTGCACTACCAGCCGCAGGTGGTCGAGGGT
Organism: Herbaspirillum sp. FG34; assembly: GCF_057809315.1. Classification (NCBI taxonomy): domain Bacteria; kingdom Pseudomonadati; phylum Pseudomonadota; class Betaproteobacteria; order Burkholderiales; family Oxalobacteraceae; genus Herbaspirillum; species Herbaspirillum sp. FG34. Next base: position 201,861 of record NZ_JBMDJS010000002.1, read on the forward strand.
GGTCGCGTGACCGGTGCCGAAGTACTGGTACGCTGGCAGCATCCGCAGCGCGGCATGGTGCCCCCGGGCGACTTCATCCCGCTGGCCGAAGAAACCGGACTGATCCTCTCGCTGGGCAACTGGGTGCTGGAAACCGCCTGCAAGCAGCTGGCCGTCTGGGCCAAGCGGCCGCGCATGGCCGAGCTCAGCATCGCCGTCAACGTCAGCGCGCCGCAATTGCGCGAGGCCGATTTCGTGCAGACCGTGCTGGACATCATCGAGCGCACCGGCGCCAATCCGCGCCGCCTCAAGCTGGAGCTCACCGAAAGCCTGCTGGTGGACAACGTGGAAGACATCATCCAGAAGATGTTTGCCTTGAAGGCTTACGGCGTAGAGTTTTCGCTGGACGATTTCGGCACCGGTTATTCGTCCCTGTCCTACCTCAAGCGGCTGCCGCTGAATCAGCTTAAAATCGACCAGTCTTTCGTGCGCGATGTCCTGATCGATCCCAACGACGCCTCGATAGCCAAGACCATCGTCAACCTGGCCCAGAGCCTGGGGCTGGGGGTGATCGCCGAGGGTGTGGAAACCGATGCCCAGCGCTCCTTCCTGGCCGATGCCGGCTGCCATGCCTACCAGGGCTATTACTTCTGCCGGCCCGTGACGGTCGATGCCTTCGAGAAATTCGCCCAGGACCGCGACCCCCTCATATCCGTTGCCTAGGAGTCCGATCTCATGAGTCACGCTTTGTCCGCCTTCGCCATCAATCAAAAATGGCCGGCCCAGCACCCCGAGCGCATCCAGCTGTATTCGCTGCCCACGCCCAATGGCGTGAAGGTCTCGATCATGCTGGAAGAAACCGGCCTGCCCTACGAAGCCCACCTGGTGAGCTTCGAGACCAATGACCAGATGTCACCGGAGTTCCTGTCGCTGAACCCGAACAACAAGATCCCCGCCATCATCGATCCCAATGGCCCCAATGGTGCAGCGCTGCCGCTGTTCGAATCGGGGGCCATCCTGCTCTACCTGGCCGAGAAGACCGGCCAGTTTCTGCCCGCCGATGCCGCCGCGCGCTACCAGGTGATCCAGTGGGTGATGTTCCAGATGGGCGGCGTAGGTCCGATGTTCGGCCAGCTGGGCTTCTTCCACCGCTTCGCCGGCAAGGAGTACGAAGACAAGCGTCCGCGCGACCGTTACGTCAACGAAACCAAACGTCTGCTGGGCGTGATGGACCGGCGTCTGGCACAAAGCCAGTGGCTGGGTGGCGATGCCTATTCGATCGCCGACATCGCCACCTTCCCGTGGATCCGCAACCTGATCGGCTTCTATGAGGCCGCCGAGCTGGTCGGCTTCCAGGACTTCCCCCATGTGGCACGGGCACTGCAAGCCTTCGTGGCACGGCCGGCGGTGGTGCGCGGGCTCAACATTCCGGCGCGCGACTGATCGATCCGCGCTGGGCGCCTGTTGCGGGTGGCGCAGGGTGTAAATCACTTTGCGGCAGCACGCGCTGCGCGTTAACATGGCGCCCATCCCTGCAAACGCATCCCGCCCGTCATGAGCTACCGTAGTCTCCTGCCCCCGAATGTTCGTGTCCGGCCCTTGCGCCGCCGCCTGCTGGCGGCGCTGTGCGGCCTTGCCGTACTGGCGTCCACACCGGCACACGCGGTTGACCTGTCCCTGAAGACGATCCGCGTGGGCAATCTCTCGCGCGCGTATTTTTCCGAACGTGCCGCGCCCGGTGAGCCGCAACCTCTGATCATCGCGCTGCATGCCAGTGGCTCCAGCGGCTCGCTCATGGCGCGCGCCACCGGGCTGACCGAGATCGCCGAAGCCGCCGGCTACATGATCGTGTATCCCAACGGCACCGGGCTGGCCATTGATGCGCGCACCTGGAATTCGGGCGGCTGCTGCGGCTATGCGCAGATGCACAAGGTGGATGACGTCGCCTTCCTGCGCGCACTGATCGACAAGCTGGTCAAGGATGGCCTGGCCGATCCGCGGCGCGTCTATCTGGTGGGCGTCTCCAACGGCGGCATGATGGCCTATCGCATGGCTGCCGAAGCGCCCGAACTGTTCCGGGCGGTGGCGGTGGTCAGCGCGGTGCTGGACGTGCCGCCCGAGACGGTCAAGGCTCCCATGCCGCTGCTGCATATCCACGGCAGCGACGACCCCTTCATCCCCTTCCTGGGGGGTATCGGCAAGCAGGAAGTCTCGCAGCTGCCGCGCATCTCGGTGGCGCGCAGCATCGAAGCCTTCATCAAGGCCGATGGTGCCAATCCACGACCGACCGTGACCGACATCCCCGACACCGCCAACGACGGCACCACCATTCGCCAGTACACCTACGCCAGCAAGACCGACCCGCAAGCCGTGGTGCTCTACGAGGTCAAGGGCGGCGGCCATGCCTGGCCGGGCGGCGTGGTGCCCATCGTCAATGGCGGCAAGTCCTCGCAGAACCTGGACACCTCGCGCACCGTCATCAACTTCTTCAATGCCCACGGCGGTGGCCGCCAGAACGAGCAGGTCGACGACAAGCTGCCGCCCGGTGCCACACCGCTGCCGGGGGCGACCGAGGCAGCAAGCACTGCACCGGCCACCGCGCCGTCCAGGCAAGATGCGGCATGTGCGCAGTCCAACCTCAAATGCAACTGAAAAACCAACGCCGAACACAGCTGCACAATGCTTGACCCGCACAATCCACGTTTATACAATGTATCTACATTACGGAGGTACATATGGAACTCTCGATCCAAAAATGGGGTAACAGCGCGGCGGTACGCTTGTCGACCGAATTTCTGAGCCTGCTCAATGTGAAGCTGGGCGACAAGCTCTGCGTGGACATTCGTCCCGAAGGGGCTTTGCTGAAACCGAAGCGTCATGCCTATGCGCTGGCCGATCTGGTCAAACAATGTGATACCAGCGCGCCGGAACCTGCCGACATGGCCGCCTGGAACAAGCTCAAACCAGTGGGCCGTGAAACATGGTAAGACGTGTCAAGTTCGAGCGTGGCGACATTGTGGTCGTCAACTTGGAACCGACCTCAGGTCGGGAACAGCGCGGCGAGAGTCGCCCTGTGCTGATTCTGTCCACGGCGGTGTTCAACGTCATGGGCACCGTTCTGGTCGCCCCCATTACCCAGGGCGGCGATTTTGCCAGGCACGCCGGATTTGCCGTCCCCCTGAGTGGCGCCGGCACCAAGACGCAGGGCGCAGCGCTGGTGAATCAGATCCGCATGCTGGACCTCGAAGCCAGGCGTGCCAAGAAGATCGAGACGGCCCCTGACTTCGTGATTGATGATGCGCTTGCACGACTGCAGGCAATCCTTGACTAGGAGCCCCCAACAAATCGCACTATCATAGCGACCAGCGTTCAACCTCCCGCCACGACAATGAAAAGACTTCTGACCAGCATCCTGATCGCCATCGTCCTGTACTTCCTGCTGCCCTGGATCGGCAAGCTGATTCCGCATTACCGCCTGGCTGTCATCTGCGTCACCGCCGGCATCGTCTCCTTTGCGATCTCCGCGCTGATGGACAAGACCTGATTCCGTCTGCTTTCGCGCGGCCCGCCAACGAAAACGGCCGCAACGTGAAGACGTTGCGGCCGTTTCGTTTCATCACTTCAGTTCATGCAGGCTGGATCAGCATTTCAGCACTCCCCCTTGCGCTCATGACCCGGCGGGCAGTCGTGTCCGCGTCCCGGACCACGGTGGTCGTCATCATCACGATGGTGACGCGGCCCGTGACCCGGTGGCGGACCACCGCGCCAGCCGCCGCGATCGAGCTCCCATCCGCGCGGCCCCTGACGCCATACGGGCGCGGCATACACATAGCCGGGGCGCTCGCGCACCCAGTGGCCTTCGCGCCAGATGTGGCGATGACCATCCCAATCCCAGAAGCCGGGTGCCCACACATAACCATGACGCGGCGGCGGGAGCGGTTCGGCGCGCGGCGGCGGCGGTGCACCGATGTTGATGTTGACCGACACCTGCGCCTGGGCAAGCGGCAGCACAGCCGCGGACGAACCAAGCGCCACCAGGCTGGCGAATATTATTTTTTTCATCATATAAAATAATCAGAGGGTGAATATTTTTGTAGGACAGCGGCCCCACCGGCACGGTTCCGGTCTTTACACCGGCAGGCCCCGGGTCAGCCGCCCTTGGCGTTCTTGAACATGGTCTTGATCCCGCGAATGGCCTGGCGGATGCGCGATTCATTCTCGATCAGGGCGAAGCGCACATACTCGTCGCCGTACTCACCGAAACCGATGCCGGGCGAGACGCAGACCTTGGCCTGTTCCAGCAGGATGCGCGCGAACTCCAGCGAGCCGAAGGAACGATACGGTTCCGGGATGCGCGCCCAGATGTACATCGAGGCCTTGGGAATATCGACCATCCAGCCGGCCTCGTGCAGGCCCTTGACCAGGACATTGCGGCGCTTTTCGTAATTGGCGCGGATTTCCTCCACGCAGGACTGATCGCCCTCCAGGGCCGCAATGGCCGCCACCTGCACGGGCGTGAAGCTGCCATAGTCGTGATAGCTCTTGATGCGCGCCAGCGCCGCCACCAGCCGGGCATTGCCGACCATGAAACCAATCCGCCAGCCGGCCATGTTGTAGCTCTTGGAGAGCGTGAAGAATTCCACTGCAACCTCCCGCGCACCCGGCACCTGCATGATGGACGGCGCTTTCCAGCCATCGAAGGTGATGTCGGCATAGGCCAGGTCATGCACCACCAGGATCTGGTGTTCGCGCGCCAGCCTGACCACGCGCTCGAAGAATTCCAGCTCCACGCATTGCGCGGTCGGATTGGAGGGGAAGCCCAGGATCATCATCTTGGGCTTGGGATAGCTCTCCCGCACCGCGCGTTCCAGTTCGTCGAAGAAGTCCACACCCGGGCTCATGCGCACCGAGCGGATGTTGGCGCCGGCGATCACCGCGCCATAGATGTGGATGGGGTAGCTGGGATTGGGTACCAGCACGGTATCCCCCTTGTCGAGGGTGGCCAGCATCAGGTGCGCCAGGCCTTCCTTGGAACCGATGGTGACGATGGCTTCGCTGTCGGGATCGAAGTCGACTTCGTAGCGGCTGCGATACCAGTGTGCAATGGCGCGGCGCAGGCGCGGAATACCCTTGGAGGAGGAATAGCCGTGCGTATCGGGCCGCTGCGCGACTTCCACCAGCTTCTCGACGATGTGCGGCGGCGTGGCGCCATCCGGGTTGCCCATGGACATGTCGATGATGTCCTCGCCACGACGGCGGGCAGCCATCTTCAGTTCGGCGGTGATGTTGAAGACGTAGGGCGGCAGCCGGTCGATGCGCGGGAAGCTGACCGGGAAGGCGTCCGGGGAAGTGGCAGGGGAAGAGGAAACAGCAGGCGTGCGCGAGGGATCGCGCGAATCGGCGGATTGCGTCATGGAGGTCTTTCACGTCAGCGCCCGGAACCGTCCGAGCGACGTTGGAACCAATGTTCCGTTACCGATTTTATGCGCGAAGCTTCACCTGCACAAGCGCAAATCGCCCTGTACCTTCGATCCTCTGCAAGTTACTTCACTTATTCGTATTTCCGCGCATCTTCAATGACCTTGCCGTCATTGGGCAGACTGCCCGGCGCCACCAGCAGCACTTCGCCTCTGAGCTTGGTCACCTCGCGCAAGCTGCCGGCCAGTGCAGAGACGTCGATGGCCGGGTCTTCCGGGTCACCCACTTCGCAATGCAGGGTCATGACGTCATTGGCCATCTCGCCCGAGACCACCAGCCGCGCCCGCAAGACATCGCCATGGCGGCGCAAGACGTCGGCCACCTGCGAAGGATGCACGAACATGCCACGCACCTTGGTCGTCTGGTCGGCCCGTCCCATCCAGCCCTTGATGCGGGTATTGGTACGCCCGCACGGAGACGCCCCCGGCACGACCGCCGAGAGATCGCCGGTACCGAAGCGGATGAGCGGATAGTCGGGATTGAAGGAAGTCACCACCACCTCGCCAACCTCGCCCTCAGCCACGGGGTCGCCCGTGCCGGGCCGCACGATTTCCAGGATCAGCGATTCATCCAGCACCATGCCGGGATGCACCCTGCCCTCACTCATGGTTTCGTAGGCGATGTTGCCGATGTCGGCAGAGGCATACAGCTGCAGCACCTGCGGCACGCCGTGTTCATGGAACCAGTTGCGCAGCGACGGCGGCAGCGCTTCGGCGCTGACCAGCGCGCGCCGCACGCTGGAGATATCCGCGCCCATCTCCTGTGCCTTCTCGATGATGATCTTGAGGAACGAGGGCGTGCCCACATAGGCATCGGGCTTCAAGGCCGCCATCGCATTGACCTGCAATTCGGTCTGGCCGATACCGGCCGGGATCACCGCACAGCCCAGCCTGGCCGCCGCGCCCTCGACCATGAAGGCAGCCGGCGTGAAGTGATAGGCAAAGCAGTTTTGCAGGATATGCCCGGCCTGCAAGCCCAGCGCCTTCATCGGGCTGGCAAAGCGCCACCAGTCGGCGCCCTGGCCTTCCGGATCGAAGATCGGACCGGGCGAGACGAAGAGCCGCCGCAGTTGCCGCGCGGGCGTGGTATTCAAGCCGCCGAAGGGACTCTCACGCGTCTGCAATTCCTTCAGATCGGATTTGCGGGTCACCGGCAATTGCGCCAGGGCCGCGCGCGAGCCGATGGCCGCCGCATCCACCCCCGCAAGGATGCGCGCCCAGCCCGGCGCGCCCTGCGCCCGTGCCACCAGCTGCGGCAACGCACGCATCAACTGTTCTTCACGCTGTTGCGGATCACGCCGTTCCAGCGCGTCCAGCTCGGCCACACCCTGCCTGGGATCGGACATGATGCCCTCCCTCAGGCCAACCAGCGCTTGCGGCGCCGATAGAACTTCATGTCGCGGAAATTCTTGCGACCGCCTCCGGAGACGCCGAGATAGAACTCCTTGACGTCCTCGTTATCGGCCAGCTCGCTGGCCGCGCCTTCCATGACCACGCGGCCGTTTTCGAGGATGTAGCCGAAGTCGGCATAGCGCAGCGCGACCATGGTGTTCTGCTCGGCCAGCAGGAAGGAGACCCGCTCCTTGCTGTTCAGGTCCTTGACGATCTCGAAGATCTCCTCGACGATCTGCGGCGCCAGGCCCATCGAGGGTTCGTCCAGCAGGATCATCGAAGGCTTGGCCATCATGGCGCGCCCGATCGCGGTCATCTGCTGTTCGCCGCCCGAGGTATAGCCGGACTGCGATTTGCGGCGCACCTTCAGGCGCGGGAAATAGTCGTAAATCTTTTCCAGTTCGTGCTTCACTTCGGAGTGGCTGATGCCGCGCGTGTAGGCACCGGTCAGCAGGTTTTCTTCCACCGTCAGGTGGCCGAAGCAATGCCGACCTTCCATCACCTGGATCACGCCGCGCCTGACCAGGTCATTGGGCGTCATGCGGTCCACCCGCTCGCCGCGAAACTCGATGCTGCCCTTGGTGACGTCGCCGCGTTCGGCGTGCAGCAGGTTGGAAATGGCCTTCAGGGTCGTGCTCTTGCCTGCGCCATTGGCGCCCAGCAGTGCCACGATCTTGCCTTCGGGCACGTCCAGCGAGACGCCCTTCAAGACCAGGATCACGTGGTCATAGATCACTTCGATGTTGTTGATGGCCAGCGCCTTGGCTACCGCTGCCGGGGCGGCAGAGGGAGCGGCACTGGTCTGGATCGGTGTGGCATTCATGGTCGTTCGCATTCCCAAAAAAGCACCGGCGGCCGTGGGAGACGTGCAAAACCGCCGGCGCAAGCGCCTACTTCATGCAGGCAGGAGTGATGCCTTTTTCTTTTGCGTATTTCGCAGCCGATGCCTTGAACAAGGGGTGGATCAGGTTCTTGTTGCCCTCGATCCAGTCCGACACCAGCACCCACTTGCTGCCATCCCATTGCTGGATCTTGATCTTGCCCGATCCCTCATGGTTCTCGCAGGAGGTCTTGATCTCCGGCAGCAGGCCGGTGGCGCCCAGAGCCTTCAGGCGGGCATCGGTGATGTTGAGGTTTTCAAAGCCCCAGCGCACCTGCTCGCCACTCATGACCTTTCCCTTGCCATATTTGTCCTGGGCCGTGCGCACCGCTTCCACGGTGGCAATGGCGGCCGAGACGCCACGGTTGTAGAGGATGGAACCGAGCTTGTTCTTGTCCTGCATGTTGCCGCGGCCCGCGCCATAGACCACCTTGTCGATATCGGCAATGACCGGCACATCCTTGCCGGCCACGTTCCAGGTGGCCGACAGGTAACCCTTGGCGGCCTCGCCGGCGGGGATGGTGTCTTCTTCCGAGCCGGCCCACCAGGAACCGATGATCTTGTCACGCGGATAGCCGACCTTCTGCGCCGCCTTCAGCGCCGTCTGGTTCATCACGCCCCAGCCCCAGAAGATCACGTAGTCCGGGTTTTCCTGGCGGATGCGCAGCCATTGCGCGCCCTGTTCATTGCCGGGGTGGGCCACCGGGATCTCCACCAGCTTGAACTTGCCGATGGAAGCCTCCGCCTGCAAGGCCACGATGGGTTCCTTGCCATAGGCCGAATCGTGATACAGGAACACGATCTTCTTGCCCGCCAGCGAACCATTGTTCTTGCCGGTCAGATACTTGACGATGGCCGAGACCTGCATCTGGTAGGTCGTCACCAGCGGGAAAGCATAGGGGAACACCGAACCATCCACCGCATCGGTACGGCCATAGCCGATCATCACCAGCGGCACCTTGTCCTCGGCGGTCTTGTCGATGAGCGCGTAGGAAATGCCGGTGGCCATGGGGTTGATGGCGGTGCCGTGGGTGACGGTATTCTTGTTCTTCATGCGCTCGTAGCACTCCACGCCCTTGGCGTTGTTGTACTCGGTCTCGCACTCTTCCCAGGACAGCTTGACACCGTTGATGCCGCCTTCCTTGAGGTTGACGTAGTTGAGGTAATCGACATAGCCGCCGTAATACGACTGGCCGTTGGTACCATACGGGCCGACCCGGTAGCTGGGGATGGCGATGAACTGGTCACTGCTCTGTGCCAGCGCCGGCACTGCTGCCGACAGCAGGCTGGCGGCGCAGGCGGTGGCTACCACCAGTTGCCGCAGATGCTTGATGCTCTTCATGGTCTCGTCTCCTTTATGTTGTCGTTGCCGACTTTTATCGGACGCCGGCATCCCGGCCTCCACCTACCTCGTTGCTGCTTGTGCGCCTAGTGCGGGAACGGCCACAGGCGCAGTTTTTCCTTGGCGATCTGCCACAGTCGTGCCAGCCCGTGCGGCTCGACGATCAGGAAGAAGATGATCAGGGCACCGAACATCATCATCTGGATGTGCGACACGGTGGCATTGGTGAAGGGCAGGTGCAACAGGGCTGCCAGCGGCGGCAGCGCGTTGTCCAGGAAGATCGGCAGCAGAAGGATGAAGGCCGACCCCAGGAAGGAACCGAGGATGCTGCCCACGCCGCCGATGATGATCATGAAGAGGATGCGGAAGGACAGGTCCAGCGAGAAGCCGTCCGGTTCCACCGAGCCCAGGTAGCAGAACGCATACAGGGCACCGGCCACGCCGCAGTAGAAGGAGCTCACTGCGAAGGCGGTCAGCTTGGTACGCATCAAGGGGATGCCGATCACTTCGGCGGCCACGTCCATGTCGCGCACTGCCATCCAGGCGCGCCCGGTGGAGGAGCGCACCAGGTTCTTGGCCACCAGCGCCAGTACGCTCACCACGCCCAGCACGAAGAGATACTTGCGTACCGGGCTGTCGATGGCGATGCCGAAGAAATCGATCTTGGGGGTGCTGATCACGCCCGAGGAGGAATTGTTGGAGAACCAGGGAAACTTGGTCAGCGCCCACACCACGAAGAACTGCGCCGCCAGCGTGGCCACGGCCAGATAGAAACCCTTGATGCGCAGCGACGGCAGCCCGAACAGCACACCCACCAGCGCGGCACAGCCACCCGAGAGCAGCAGCGTGGCGACGATGGGAATGCCTTCCACCCGCAGTTGAAAATTGTAGGCCGCGTACGCCCCCACCGCCATGAAGGCCGCCGACCCCAACGAGAGCTGACCGGCGTAACCGGTCAGCACGTTCAGACCGAGTGCGGCCAGCGCAAACACCAGGAACGGCACCAGGATGGCCGAGAACCAGTATTCATTGCCCAACAGCGGCACGCCCACGAAGGCGAACACCATGAAGAGCGTAAAGAGGATGCGATCCTGGCGGATCGGGAAGATCTGACTGTCGGCGATGTAGCTTGTCTTGAATTGTCCGGCTTCACGGTACAGCATCATGTTCTCCTTGTTCCTGCATGGCACCTGTGGCGACATATCGCCAACATTGGAATCAGCGTTTTGTCATACACGGTCGATATGCCGCTCGCCGAACAATCCTTCCGGGCGCACCAGCAGGAACAGCAGCGCAAACACATACGGGAACCAGCCTTCGATACCACCGAAGTTGCCGCCGAAGGCGTCCTGCATGACCGGCGGGATGTAGATCTCGGCCAGCTTCTCGGAGGCGCCGATGATGAGGCCGCCGACAATGGCACCCGGGATCGACGTGAAGCCCCCCAGGATCAGCACCGGCAGCGCCTTCAAGGCCGTCATGGTCAGGGCGAACTGCACGCCATTGCGCGAACCCCACAGCAGACCTGCAATCAGGGCCACGAACCCGGCCACGCCCCACACCACGGCCCAGATGTGCTGCAGCGGGATGCCCAGAGACAGCGCCGCCTGGTGATCGTCGGCCACCGCACGCAGAGCGCGACCGACCTTGGTCTTCTGGAAGAACAGCGCCAGCGCCGCCACCAAGGCCACCACCATGCCGGAAGCGAAGAGGTCAAATTTGGAAATGCCGATCCCCATGCTGTCCATCACCGACTGGATCGGTTCATCGACGATGCCCAGATCGATGGGCCGCACCTCGCTGCCGAAGAGCAAGGGGCCCAGGCCCTCCAGGAAAAAAGTCAGACCGATGGTGGCCATGAACAAGGTGATCGGCGGCTGGTTCACCAGCTTGCGCAGCACGAAGCGTTCGGTCGCCAACCCCACCAGGATCATGACCGCGAAGGCGCCGATGATGGCGGCCCACATCGGCATGCCCTTCTCCATCAGCCCCACCACCGCCAGCGCGGCGAAATACACCATCGCGCCCTGGGCAAAATTGAATACGCCGGATGCCTTGTAGATCAGCACGAAGCCCAGCGCCACCAGAGAATACATCAGCCCCGAGAGCAATCCGCTCAGGGTGACTTCGAGGAAGAATTGCATGTCGTCTCCTTGCCTGCCGTCTTGTTGTTTTTATTGTTTATATTGTTTATATCGTTTGAAGATGAAGATGTTCCGGGGCTTGCAGCGCTCAGTGCGAAGTCCCGAGGTATGCCTTGATCACGTCTTCATTGCACATCACTTCATCGGGCGTGCCATCACCGATCTTCTTGCCGTAATCCAGTACCACCACACGATCCGAGATATCCATGACCACGCCCATGTCGTGTTCGATGAGCACGATGGTGGTACCGAACTGGTCATTGACATCGAGGATGAAGCGGCACATGTCCTGTTTTTCTTCCACGTTCATGCCGGCCATGGGTTCGTCCAGCAGCAGCATGTGCGGCTCGGCCGCCAGTGCGCGCGCCAGTTCCACACGCTTTTGCAGGCCGTAAGGCAGGCGCCCAACGGGCGTCTTGCGGATGTGCTGAATTTCGAGGAAATCGATCACTTCTTCGACTTTGCGCCGATGTTCGATTTCCTCGTTGCGGGCCGCCCCCCACCACAGGGCGTTGGAGAGCAGGCCGGAACGCATCTTGGTGTTGCGGCCGGTCATGATGTTGTCCAGTACCGTCATGCCCTTGAAGAGCGCAATGTTCTGGAAGGTGCGGGCGATGCCCTGGCGCGCGATGCTGCTGGGGTGCATGCCCAGGCGGGGCTGGCCGCGATAGAGGATGCTGCCCTTCTGCGGATGGTAGACGCCGTTGATGACGTTGATCATCGAACTCTTGCCGGCGCCATTGGGACCGATGATGGCGCGGATCTCATGCTCACGCACGTTGAAGGAAATATCGGTGAGCGCCTTGACGCCACCGAAGGACAGCGAGATGTTCTGCAGATCGAGGATCACCTCGCCGATGCGGCGGCCATTGGCGGCCACCACCGGGGCTTGGTCATCAGGGCTGGCCACCGGCGGCAGGCCCGCAGGCAGGATTTCGGAACTCAGGTGTCGTTTCATGGTGGTGTTCATTCAGCGGTGGTCTGGTCGGGCTACGCTGCAAGCCGGATGCGATGACGCCTCCGGGACGGGACTGCGGGCGGCTCAGGCGGCGCTTTGCAGCGTCTGGTAGGTCCTGGCGTCGGCGATTCTGAGGTCGGCCGAGATCATGCCCTGGCGACCATCCTCGAACTTGACCTGGGTCTCAATGTACTGCGACGCGTGGCCTGCGTAGAGCGCCTCGATGAGCACTGCGTACTTGTCGGCGATGAAGCCGCGCCGGACCTTGCGGGTACGGGTGAGCTCCTCGTCGTCGGGATCCAGTTCCTTGTGCAGGATCAGGAAGCGATGGATCTGCGAATCGGCCAGCAAGGGGTCCGCCACCAGGTCGGCATTGACCTTTTCCACGCACTCGCGCACCAGCTCGTAGACCGCCGGGTTGGCGGCCAGGTCGGTGTAGCCGCTGTAGGGCAGGTTGCGACGCTCGGCCCAGTTGCCCACGGCATCCATGTCGATGTTGATGAAGGCCATGCACTGCTGGCGACCGCTGCCGAAGGCCACCGCTTCCTTGATGAAGGGGAAGAACTTCAGCTTGTTCTCGATGTACTTGGGCGCGAACATGCTGCCGCTTGCCATCTTGCCGACATCCTTGGCGCGGTCGATGATCTTGAGGTGGCCGTCGCTGTCGAAGAAACCTGCATCTCCCGTATGGAAGTAGCCGTCCTGGTCGATGGCTTCGGCGGTGGCATCGGGCCGCTTGAAATATTCCTTCATCAGGCCCGGCGAGCGCACCAGTACTTCACCGTTGGCATCGATGCGCACTTCCACGCCCTTCATGGGACGGCCCACGCTATCGAGCTTGACGTCACCGGAGGGCTGCATGCAGACCGTCACGCAGGTCTCGGTCATGCCGTAGAGTTGTTTGAGGTTGATGCCCAGCGAGCGATAGAAGTCGAACAGGTCCGGACCGATGGCCTCGCCGCCGGTATAGGCCACGCGCAGGCGCGACATGCCCAGCACGTTCTTGAGCGGCCCGTAGACCAGCAGGTTGCCGATGGCGTATTGCAGGCGATCTGCCAGCGACACGCCCGGCTTGCCATCAAGGATGCGCATGCCGACCCGGCGCGCCACCTTCATGAAGCCATGGAACATCTTGCGTTTGATCCAGCCGGCATCCTCGATGCGGATCATCACTTGCGTGAGGATGTTTTCGTAGACGCGCGGCGGTGCAAAGTAATACGTCGGGCCGATCTCGCGCAGGTCGCTCATGACCGTGTTGGGCGACTCCGGGCAATTCAGGCAGAAGCCGGCCACGTGCTGCTGCGCGAAGGAATACAGGAAGTCTCCGACCCAGGCCAGCGGCAGATAGCAGAGGATGTCGTCGTTCTCGTCGAGATGATCGAATTCCACCAGCGTGGTAGCGGTGGTGATCATGGCCCGATGCGAGTGGCACACGCCCTTGGGCTTGCCGGTGGTGCCGGAGGTGTAGAGGATGATGGCCACGTCATCGGGCGAGCCCGCCGCCACCTCCTGCTCGAAGAATCCCGGATGCGCATGTTCGTAGGCACGGCCCAGTTCCTGCACGCGGGCAAAGGACAGCAGCTCGGGCTGATGGTAGTTGCGCATGCCGCGCTCGTCGTCATAGATGACGTGGGCAATGCGGGGCAGGTTTTCCTTGATCTCGAAGACCTTGTCGACCTGCTCCTGATCTTCGGCCATGACGAAGTCGACGTTGGCATCGGCCAGCACGTAGGCCATGTCAGCCGCAGGCGCATCCTGATACAGCGGCACCGGCATGCCACCCAGCGCCTGGGCCGCGCTCATGGCCCAGTACAGGCGCGGGCAGTTGTTGCCGATGATGGCCAGGCTCATGCCGCGCTTGAAACCCAATGCGGCCAGGCCACAGGCAAAGCTGCGCACCTCCTCGGCCACCTGGCGCCAGGTCGTGGTCTGCCAGATGCCCAGATCCTTCTCGCGGAAGGCCGCCCGTTCGGGGCGTCGTTGGGCATGTGCCTGCAACAGCCGCGGAAAGGTCGCGGCTTGCTTGTCTTGTCTCGTCTCCACCATTTCCCACCTTCTTGTGCAGGTTCGAAAGATCCGTTTCCTTCATGGGATTGCATGAGGATACGAATCCGGTGTGGGATCAGTCTGTGCTGCCAGGCTTACGCTGCTCTTACTGCCGCAGTCATGATGTCTGGCATGCCAGCCGTCCTGTCTCTTTGTTTGGCCAGACCTTTTGGTCAGGGCCTTTTTTGCGATGATAGTAGTTTGAGTGGTTGCCAGTGGATGTCATCTCACCGACAATTGACAAAACTTTCGATATTGCGACGCATCATCATGGAGACATCAATTCGACGCATGCTGTCCAAGAGCATCTGGGCGCAGGCGCTGACCGAAGAACAGCTGGCCCGGGTCGAGGCGGAGGTAGTCAGCCGCAAGATCCCGGCCGGCGGTTACGTCTGCCGCAAGGGCGATCCGGTGGCGCACTGGATCGGCGTACATGAAGGCTTGCTGAAGATGAGCAGTGTCTCGCCCGAGGGCAAGACCGTCTCTTTTGCGGGCATGGCCAACGGCGGCTGGCTGGGCGAGGGTTCGCTGCTCAAGGACGAACCGCGCAGGTATGACGTGGTGGCTTTGCGCGAGAGCGAATTGCTGTACATGCCCAAGGCCACCTACATCTGGCTGCTGGACAACAGCATCCCCTTCAACCGCTTCCTGGTCACGCAATTGAACGAGCGTCTGGCGCTGTTCATTTCGCTGGTGGAATACGACCGCATGCTGGAGCCGGATGCCCGCGTGGCGCGCTGCCTGGCGGCGCTGTTCAATCCCTATCTGAATCCGGGCATCGGCCTGAATCTGCAAATCTCGCAGGAGGAAGTCGGCAACCTCTCCGGCACCTCGCGCCAACGCGCCAACCAGGCCCTGCAAGTGCTGGAAAAGGCGGGCCTGCTAAAGGTCGACTATGGCAGCATCACCATCAATGACCTGGAAGGTCTGCGGCAATTTCCGGGGTGAAACGCATCCCCGGGCACGGGGCATGAAGACATGAAAAAAGCGCGGCCAGGCCGCGCTTTTTCGTGGGCGTATCGCGCCGCTCAGGGCGTGGCCGCCTCATCCCCGCGCGCCGGACGATTGCGGTTGCGCCAGTAAATGCCGGTATCGGCCACCGTCCCCATGAACTCCTTGGGGTCCGTGGATTTGACAACGTAACCATTGGCGCCCAGTTCATAGCTCTGGTTGATGTCGCGCTGGTCGTCCGAAGAAGAAAACATCACCACCGGAATGTGCGAGGTGGCGGCATTGGACTTGATGATCTTCAGGAAATCGTGCCCGCTCATCAGCGGCAGGTTCAGGTCCAGCAGGATCAGGTAGGGGTGCAGGTCGCGGCGATTGGCGTATTCCCCCTGGAAGAAGAATTCCTCGGCCAGCTCCGCATCGGCAAACCAGGTCAGCTTGTCGGCCAGCTTGCGGCTGCCCAGCGCCAGGCGTGTCAACTCCGCCACTTCCGGGCTGTCGTCGACGAGGATGATGTCATATTGCTCGATATCCATGGATGGATCGCTTTCTTCAATAAATGTCACGCTGGAACCGTTCTTGTCTGGATGACCACATCACAGCCATCCTGCATCGCGTTGCCGCCTGCCCCGCCCATCCCCGGAGGCAACGCCGACCAGTCCAGGCGACTGCGGCAGCTGCCCTGCGGCTTCGTTCCAGCATCGGCGCTCTGCTTCACACCAGTACCGACGCCGATTCCCGTACTGTCAGGGGATTATTGCACAGGCATTTTCAAAAAAACTCAGAATTTTCCTGAATGTGAATATCTCTTCACTCAAGGCTTTTGTCACTTGTCCGGAGTGGCAATCCCGGTGCGGATGGCATAGCGCACCAGGCCGGGCACGTCGCGGATGTCCAGGCGCTCCATCAGCTGCGCCCGGTGGGTCTCGATGGTCTTGGCGCTGACGTTCAACTGGTAGGCGATCTCCTTGGTATTGTTGCCTTCGGCGATCAACTGCAGGATTTCGCGCTGGCGCGGGGTCAGCACTTCGACGGGCGTACCGTTTTGTGCAACACGCTTCATATAGTTATCCAGCGCCTCGCGCGAGATGTGCGAATCCAGATACTGGCGACCGTGTTTTACTTCATACAGGGCTTTTTCCAGCTCGGTGGCGGCCGAATCCTTGAAGAGATAGCCGTTGGCCCCGGCATTCAAGGCCTGCATCACGTATTCCTCGCTGCCATACATGGACAGCATCAGGAAGCGGATGGTCGGGTACTCGCCCCGCAGGCGGCGCAGCGCTTCCAGGCCGTTCATGCCTTTCATGGCGATGTCCAGCAGCACCAGGTCGGGTTTCAATTGCGGGATCATCTCGATGACCTCGGCGCCATCGGAGGCCTCACCTACCACCTCCACGCCCGGCATGGCGGTGAGCAGGGCCTTGATGCCGCTGCGCACCAGGGCGTGGTCGTCGGCCAGCATGATTCGAGTAAGCATTTACATCCTCCTGACGATGGGGGCGACCGGCAGGTGCATGACGATTTCCGTCCCTGCGCCGGGCGCCGAAGTGATATCCATGGAGCCGCCTACCAGCACCGCCCGCTCTTCCATGTTGAGCAGGCCGAAACTGGTGCCGGAAATGGCGTTGCTGCGCGCACGCTCGATGTCAAAACCACGGCCGTCATCGCGGATGCTCAGATAGACCTGATCCTGCTGGCGGTCGATCTTGACCCAGATGTTCTGGCACTTCGCATGGCGCAGGATGTTGGTGACCGCTTCCTGCACGATGCGAAAGGCGGTGTTCTCGATGTCGTGGTGCAATTCTCCGTCATGGCCGCTGCTCTCGAACCAGCCATGCACGTTGGCCAGCTTGGACTTCTGCTCCACGTAGGAACGCAGGGCCGCGATCAGTCCCAGGTTGTCCAGCTGCGGCGGGCGCAGGTCCAGCGACAGGCTGCGCACCTGGGCCAGCACGGCGGTGACGATGTCGATGCCGTTCTGCAGCGAGGGGCCTTCCAGAGAACCGGTCTTCTTGATGGTTTCCAGGTTGATCTTCAGGGCGGTGAGCGACTGGCCGACGTCATCATGCAGGCCGCGCGCCAGGTGCTGGCGTTCGCGCTCCTGCACCTCGATCACGCGCGAGGACAGCAGTTGCTGGCGCTGGATCGCCAGCTCCAGCTCGCGGCGCGACTGCTCGCGCTCGGTAACGTCGATGGCCAGACCGGCCACCATGTCACCCTTGCCTTCGCCGCTGATCGGGAAGCGCACCACATCGAGGATGCGGGCGTTGTGGTTATGGTCGAACACGGTTTCCTGGGTGTGCAGCTCGCACTTTTCTTCGAGCACCTTGCGGTCGTATTCGCGCGAGGCTTCGGCACCGCCCGTGGTCATCAGCTCGGCATCGGTCATGCCATCCATGTCATGCGGGGTCATGCCGTAGAAAGCCGATTGCGCCGGGTTGACGTAGCTGTAGCGCAGCTGCGCATCCTTGATCCAGGTCGGCATGGGGGCCGCGTTCATGAAGGCATTGAAGCGCGCCTGCATCTCGCGCAGGGCCTGGGCGCTGGCGCGTTGCTTGCGCCGCGCCTGGGCGTCGCGCAGCTCGCGGTCAACCGCGTGCGGCAGGCGGGCGATGGCGCTTTTCAAGAAGTAATCCTGGGCGCCGGCCTTCATCACTTCCACCGCCGTCTGTTCGCCGATCACGCCGGAGACGATGATGAAGGGCGTCTGGTCGTTGTGGGCCTTGACCAGCTTCAAGGCTTCCACGCCCGAGAACATGGGCATGGAATAATCCGAGATGACGATGTCCCAGCGCTGCGCCTGCAGCGCCGCCAACAGGGCCTGTTCGTCGTCGACCCGTTCCCAGGCCGGATCGAAGCCGCCGCGCTTCAACTCGCGCACCATCAGCACGGCGTCTTCTTCCATGTCTTCGACGAACAGTACGCGCAGGGGAATGCTCATGGGACCTGTCTCTCAATCTGGCTCACGGAGTTGATCTCCTCAATTTTCGTCGGAAGAGCGACGCGACTCGCCCAGGCTGGGGACCACCCCCTTGCGTGGCAGCGCAAAGTAGAAGCTGGCACCTTCCCTGGGCTTGCTCTCGGCCCATACCCGGCCGGTGTGGCGCACCACGATGCGCTGCACCAGCGCCAGGCCGATGCCGGTGCCGGCATATTCCTCCTGGCGGTGCAGGCGCTGGAAGGTGCCAAAGAGCTTGTGGGCATAGCGCATGTCAAAGCCGACGCCGTTGTCGTGCACACCGTAGACGTATTCTTCGGCATCGGCCTGCATGGTCACGCGCACGCGCGGCTGTTCGCTGCGGCTGCTGAACTTCACGGCGTTGGCAAGCAGGTTTTCCCATACCTGGGCAATCAGGCCGCGATTGGCCACGGCGCCTTCCAGATGCGCCACCTCGAAGATCACGCCGGGGTTTTCCTGCTGCAGACCGGCCACCACCTGGCCCACCAGTTCCTCCATCGAGAAGCGCTGCAAGGTCAGTTCACCGGTGGTGGACTTGGCCAGCTTGAGCAGGTCATTGATCAGCGCATCCATCTTGCGCACGTTGCGCCGGATCACCTGCAATTGCTCGCGTCCCTTCTCGTCGATGGCATGGGCGTAATCCTCTTCCAGGATCATGGCATAACCGGAGATGGCGCGCAGGGGCGCGCGCAAGTCGTGCGAGACCGAATAGGAAAAGCTCTCCAGTTCCTTGTTCACGTTGTGCAGATGCTGGGCCTGGCGTTCCAGGTCGGCATTGAGGGCCTCGATCTCTTCCTCGGCGCGCTTGCGCTCGGAGATGTCATAGATGACGGTGCGGCTGATGAGCTTGCTGTTGTCGCGACTGGGGATGGCCGTGGCGTTCACCAATGCAGTGAATTCACTGCCATCGGCACGCCGGAAATTGAGGTCGATGCCGCTGATCTCGCGCTTGAGCAGGAACTGCGGATGCAGCTCCTGGGCATAACGCCGGGCGCTGGCCGGGGTCAGCAGGTCGGCCTGGGTCATGCGGCCGACCACCTGTTCGCGCGTATAGCCCAGCCATTTGAGTTCGGTATCGTTGATCTTGATGATGACCTTGTCGCTCTCGTCCACCGAGTGATAGCCGCAGGGCGCGTTGTTGTAGAGGTCCTCGATCTCGTCCGAATAGGCCTGGGCGCGCTGCTGGGCTTCCACCCGCCGCGCCATTTCCTTGCGCAGCTTGCGATAGACCAGCAGCAGCAGCGCCATGCTCAGCAGGCTGCCGCTGATGACCATGAAGATGGTCAGATTCGCGCTCATCGCGGTGTCACGCGCGCGCGTGGCCAGCAGCGCGTTCTCGTTGCCCTTCATCTGCTCGAAGCCCTGGCGGATATGATCGCTCAGCGCCTTGCCCTCAAGCACGCGGATGCGCCCCTGCTCGGGGCTCAATGCCATCAACTGGCGCGACAACTGCAGACGCTGCTGCACCAGCTCTTCGGTCTGCCGCAGCAGGCGCGTCTGCTGCGGGTTGTCGCTCAGCAGCTCACGCAACTCCTGCAGCAATACGGTGATCTGGCGTTGGCCGGTATCGAAGCCGTCGCGATATTCTTCCCGGCCCGACAGCGCGAATCCGCGCGAATTGCTGACCACGTCGCGTACGGTGGAATTGGTTTGTTCCAGCTTGTTGATCACCTGGTGGCTATGCTGCAGCCACACGGCGTGCTGCTCGAAATCGCGCACGCTGTGGTAGGAAAATGCAGCTACCCCCAGCGACAGCAGCAGGGCCAGCAGGAAGAAAATGCCGGTGCTGGCGCGCGCCAGTCCGCTTTGTCTAGTTATCGGCATGGTTCACGTTTCATTGGTCTGCCAGTCACGCTTCCGGCTTGACAGCCGGTTACCCGACCATCGGCCCGAAAGCGGCGTGCATGAAGCAAGGCTGCACGGTTTTTCACACATCTGCATTGACGGGAACCGCGCATGCCAACGCCGCCTGATGCGACCTCGGCATTCCCCCCCGGCTGCCCGCCCCCCTGTCTGCGCCAGGGCTTGAATGGGGCTGCCGAAGTTTCTCCTTGCTGCCTGTCCCGATATCGGTGTGATGGCAATCCGATATCAACTGTTTTCTTTCTGTCAGCAAATGGAACCAAATTCTTCGAATTCATGGAAAACGCTGTTGCGGGGATGCAGCAGGAGAAGCGCATCCTGCATCGGCATCCGGCATTTTCCGATTGTTTATTCGAATTAATTCTATAATAGATTCCGATGTTTACCTGTTTTTTCAGGGTCTTTTCCTGAGCTTTGACGGCGCGTCTTCTGATGAAAAATTCCCATTCCCTGTTACTGGCGGCCGGCCTGCTGTGCTGCGCCAACCTGGATGCGCTGGCTGTCTCTGCCACTGGCAACCTCGACGTTTCGGCCATCGTGCCCTCGCAATGCGTGGTGCAGAGCGCCGCCCTGCCCTTCGGGACCTATGCCGCCAGCGCGCTGCAGCAGAACGCGCAGATCGGCGTGGCCTGCTCCAATGGCACCAGCTATACCGTCAGCCTGGATGCCGGGACCGGCAGCGGTGCCAATGTGGCCACGCGCAAGCTGAGCACGACCGATGGGGTCAATACGCTCAACTATGGTCTGTATCAGGACGCCGCACGCACCCGTTCCTGGGGCAACAGCAACGGCAGCGATACCGTGGCTGGCGTGGGCAATGGCAGCACCCAGAACATCCCGGTCTATGGCTACATCCCGAGCGGGCAGACCGCTCGTGCCGGCAGCTACAGCGACGTCGTGGCCATTACTCTGTCCTACTGACCCTGAGGGCGGGCGCGCAGCGCCCGGTACCGACATGCCTTGGCGCACTCTCTTGCCGGAGAGTGCGCCATTTTTTTTGGGCAAGTGCTCTGCGCCGGCGCCTGACGGTTACTGTTGAGCAAATATTTTCTTGATTATTGATCACATTGTGTGGCTCACTTGCAACTTTCTTCACACTTGTTGTCCTGTTTCGTTTTAATCTAGCAAAAAACTGACAACGATCTGACAACCAGAGTGGAGATGTCCTGGCGTGACGAGTTCAGCATCCATAGGGGGGCGGCTGGTGCGTACGACTGCGCTGGCCTGCCTGACACTGGCGGGGGGATGGCCGATGGCCCAGGCCTCCAATTTCGAAATTGCCCCGGTGGTGCTGGAGCTCTCGTCCTCGCGTACGGCTGGCGTGATCAAGATCGTCAACAACGACAGTCACAACGTTTCGCTGCAACTGCGCGCCTACGACTGGCAGCAGGCCGACAGCAAGGATGAGCTACAGCCCACGCAAAACCTGATCATCAGTCCGCCGGTGTTCAACCTGGCGCCCGGTGCTTCACAGGTGATCCGGGTGGTGGCCAAACAGCCTGCCGCGCCCAGCGAGATCGCCTATCGTCTGCTGATCGATGAAATCCCCTCGGCGACCGAGGGTGCCACCATCAATTTCAAGTTCCGCATTTCCATGCCGGTGTTCATCGCACCGGTGACGCCGCCCAAGGCCCAGTTGCAATACCAGCTGCGCGCCGGCAAGCCCTTGCGCTTGCAGGTCGAGAACAGCGGCAACCGGCGCGCGCGCCTGCTGGACCTGGCGCTGACGCTGCCCAATGGCAAGAAGCTGAGTGCCCCGGCCGGCGGCAATCCCTATACCCTGGCCGGCATCACCCGGCAATACCTGATCGAAAACGACACCCCGCTTGCCGTGGGCAGCCGAGTCAAGCTGACTGCCAGCAGCGATGCCGGGCCGATTGAGGCCGAACTCACCGTGGTGCCTTGATTCGCGCGGCACGCTGCTTGCTCTGCCTCACTCTGGTCTTGCTCATGGCCATGGTGGCGCTGGCACGGGCGGCCGAGCCGGGGGACGAGATCCTCTTGCTGGAGGTTTCCATCAATGGCCGGGGCACCAGCCTGGTGGCGCAGTTCACGCGACGCCAGCAGGCGCTCTATGCCACGGCGGCGGAGTTGCGCAGCCTCAGGCTGCGGGTCGATGGCGCCGATGAAGAGCTCATCGCCCTGCGCGCCATTGCCACGGCGGTCGACCTCGACGAGGCCGGCGCCAGGATCAACCTGACGGTTCCAGCCCGTTTCATGAATACCACCGACATCGACGCCGCCAGCATCACCAGCAAGGTCCCCCTGTCACCGGGCGGGCGCGGGCTGGTGCTGAACTACGACCTGCTGGCCTCCAGCAGCCAGAACCAGCATGCACTGGGCGGGCTGTTCGATGCCCGCTGGTTCTCCGGCAGCAGTGTCTTCAGTTCCACCGGCCTGGGCTATGCCGGCAACAGCGGCGGCGTATCGGCGCGGCTGGAATCGGCCTATACCTATTCGGACCCGGCCACGCTCACGCGCTATCGCCTGGGCGACGTCATCAATGGCAGTCTTGCGTGGAGCCGCTCGGTGCGCCTGGGCGGCTTCCAGTACGCTTCAGATTTCAACCTGCGGCCGGACCTGGTGCGCTTCCCGACGCCATCGCTGGGCGGCGAGACGGTGGTGCCCTCCACCGTCGACCTGTTCGTCAACGGCGTACGCCAGCTCTCGCAGCCGGTCCCCCCCGGCCCCTTCGAGATCCGCCAGCCGCCCATTGCCAGCGGCGCCGGGCAGATCGCCGTGGCCGTCACCGATGAACTGGGGCGCCAGACCTTCCGTACCATCAACTTCTACGCCACCGACCGGCTGTTGAAACCGGGCCTGTCTTCCTATTCGGCCGAGGGTGGCTGGGTGCGCCGCAACTACGGCCTGCGCAGCAACGACTACGGCCAGTTCGCGCTCTCCGGCACGGCACGCCATGGCATGAGCGACTGGCTCACGCTGGAAGGCCATGCCGAAGCCATGCGCCAACTCGGGCTGGCCGGTGGCGGCGCCGTCTTCAACCTGGGCAACCGGGCGGTGCTGGCCAGTTCGCTGGCGGCCAGCAGCAGCCAGGCCAGTTCGGGTCAGCAGGTGTCGCTGGCCATCGAGCGCAACGCCGATCCGGTAAGCCTGTCACTGTCGCGCACCCAGTCCACCCGCGGCTACCAGGATATCGGCGCACTGCAGGGCGCCCCGGTCGCGCGCAGCGCCACGCTGGCCACGCTGGGCCTGAACCTGCGTGACTACGGCTCACTGAGCCTGGCCTATGCGCGCAGCAAGAGTCCGCTGCTCTTCACGGACCTCGGCACCAGCAGCCTGGCCGACAGCGAGACCGTCACCCTGACCTGGTTCAAGTCCGTGGGCAGCAGTAGCAACCTCTATCTGACGGCGTACCGGGACTTCCGCAACAGCGGCTATGGCGCCACCATCGGCCTGATCATCCCCTTCGGCGGACGGGATGTGGCCGGTGGCAGCGTGAGCAACAACAATGGCCAGCGTACCAGCACGCTGCAGGCGAGCCGTTCGACGGTGGCCATCGGCGACCTCGGCTGGCAACTGCAGGATACCGAGGGCAGCTATCGCCAGCGCATCGGCCAGCTCAACTACAAGAGTCGTTATGGCAGCCTGAGCGCGGCAGCCTCGCAATCGGCCCAGGTCTCCAGTGAGCGTCTGGGTGCGCGCGGTGCCCTGGCCTTCATGGACGGCAGCGCCTTTGCTACCGACTGGATCGATGACAGCTTTGCGGTAGTCGATACCAGCGGCGTCAAGAACGTGGGCATCTACAACGAAAACCGCTACGTCGGCCGTACCGACGACAAGGGGCAATTGCTGCTCACCGACCTGCGTGCCTATGACGTCAACAAGATTTCGGTGGACGTGCTGGACCTGCCGCTGACGCTGCAACTGGACCAGTCCGAACAATACGTGCGGCCGCGTGACCGCGCGGGCGTGGTGCTGCATTTCAATGCCCGGCGCGCCTCCGATGTGACCCTCATCCTCAAGGATGCAAAGGGTGAATTCATTCCCCTGGGATCGTCCATCCGCGTGCGCGAAAGCGGCCTGCAGGCACCGGTCGGTTACGACGGCGTGAGCTATCTGCAGGAGCTCGGGCCGGTCAACACGCTGGACGTGCTGTTGCCCTCGGGCGCGCGCTGCCAGGCCACGCTGACGCCGCCGGCGCGCAGTGACGGCGGCATGCGCAATGAAGTCGTGATCTGCCGTTGAAGGGCGGCCCGCATCATGGAGAGCACATGAAGAACCAGATCCATCCCCTGCCCCTGGCCGTCATGGCGCTGGCCATCGTCACCGGCTGCCTGCCGGCACAGGCGCAGCAGCTGTGCTCGGCGGCGTCCAATCCGGTGTCCTTCGGGCTCTATGACCCGCAGTCGAGCAACCACATCGACAACAGCGGCAGCATCACCGTGACCTGCCAGGCCACCGTTTCGCTGCTGATCGCCTATACCGTCAAGCTCAGCGCCGGCAGCAGCGGCGCCTATGCGCAGCGCAAGATGCTCAGCGGCACCAACAGCCTGAACTACCAGGCCTATCTCGATGCCGCGCGCACCCAGGTGTGGGGGGATGGCTCCTCCGGCACCGGTTTCATCACGGATGGATACCTGCTGCAGTTGCTGGCGCCGGTGAGCAGGAGCTATACCGTCTACGGGCGCGTGCCCGGCAGCCAGAACGTCAAGGCAGGCAGTTATCTGGATACCTTGACGGTGCTCATCACCTATTGAGCGCGCCGCCGGGTGGTACGGATGAGCTTGAGAGGCGTTCTCGTTGCGATTCAGGTTTTCCCTGACACCAAAGGACGGGGGGCTAGGGAATCGCCGGATGCCGGTGACGGGCCTGAGAAATTAAAGTGTCTCCATACCAACGCTGCACAGGGAAGTTCTTGCAAGGGGCGAGGACGGGGCAGCCAGACAAGGAGAAACAGCATGTTCTTCATCAAGCAAAATCGTTTCGTCGCCGCTTCCATCGCCGCCGTGGTGCTGGCCTCGAGCGCACCCACCTCCTTTGCTGCCACGGCCAGCGGCACGCTGACCATCAGCGCTTCAGTGGTCGCCGCCTGCACCGTGGTTGGTTCGGCCATCGCCTTCGGCGCCTACACCCAGAGCGTGGTGAACCAGACCGGCACCATTACCGTGCTGTGCACCAACGGCACTGCCTACAACGTCGGCCTGGATGCCGGCACCGGCACCGGCTCCACGGTGAGCAACCGCAAGATGAGCGCAGCCGGCGGCGGCACCCTGAACTATGCGCTGTACCGCGACTCGGCCCGCAGCAACAACTGGGGTTCGACCATTGGCACCGATACCCTGACCGGCACCGGTTCCGGCCTGACCCAGACGCTGACCGTCTATGGCCAGATCCCGGCAGCCCAGACGCCGCTGGCCGGTTCCTATTCGGATACCGTGACCGTGACGCTGACGTACTGAACGGATGAATGAAGAAATGAAGAAATGATGGAATGAATGGCCGACAGGCCGGCATGACGCGCTTTTGACCCAAGGATCATGCCGCCGCCATTGCACTGCAGCTTGACCATGCGCCAAGGTAAGGACTACAACGTCAGCTGTGACGGATACCGGGGAAACCGGAGGGGGTGGGCGGTGTACTTCAGGATGAAGTACACCGTTTTTTTTCGTTCTGCGGGCGCAAGTTCCGCGACCTACACCGGGAAGACGGCCTCTACCAGCGCCGCTTGCTGGGCGTAATGACGGGTCTTGGAGGCGGTCGGTCCCGAATCGGTATCAGGGCGGGTCACCGCCCGCAGTCCTGCCTGTGCCGGCAAGGATGCTTCGATGGCATCGCGCACGCACAGCCAGGCACCCTGCTTGCGTTCTTCCTCCTGCACCCAGATCACTTCCTCCAGGTTCGGATAGCTGCGCAACACCTCAGCCAGCCTGTCCTGCGGGAAGGGATGCAGCTGCTCCACGGTCAGCAAGGCGGTCCGCACATCACCGGCACGGGTGCGTCCATCGACCAGGTCGTAATACACCTTGCCGCTGCACAGGACCACCCGCCGCACCTGTTCTTCCGGCAGTGCCTCGGCGTCGGGCATCAGCGTCTGGAAGCCGCCCTGCAACAGCGCCGACAACGGCGACTGCGAACCCGCCTGGCCATGCAGCACCGACTTGGGCGTGAAGACGACCAGTGGACAGTCTGCCTGCAGCGCCTGCTCGCGCAGCAGGTGGAACCACTGCGCCGAGCTGGCCGGACAGGCCACGCGCAGGTTCTGTTGAGCGCACAGCAGCAGCATGCGGCTCAGATAAGCGGTCGAGTGCTCCGGTC
Organism: Herbaspirillum sp. FG34; assembly: GCF_057809315.1. NCBI lineage: Bacteria > Pseudomonadati > Pseudomonadota > Betaproteobacteria > Burkholderiales > Oxalobacteraceae > Herbaspirillum > Herbaspirillum sp. FG34. The sequence continues at coordinate 228,125 of NZ_JBMDJS010000002.1, forward strand.
CCACGCCCTCATAGCCATGCGGCAGCAGCACGGTCAATGCCGAGGGGTAGCCCCATTTGCCGCGGCCTGAGCTGATGTACTGGTCAATCATGATCTGGGCGCCATTGACGAAGTCACCGAACTGGGCCTCCCAGATCACCAGGGCGCCAGCGCCATTACCGGCAGCGGCCTGGACGCTGAAGCCGTATTCGAATCCCAGTACGGCTTCTTCACTGAGCGGCGAATTGATCACCTCCAGCGCGGTGCCGGGCGCGGCCACCTGGCGCAGCGGCCAGAAAGCCTGCTGCACGCCTTGCGCGGCATCGATCGCATGCCACACGGCGTGGCGCTGCATGAAGGTGCCGCGCTGCACATCCATGCCCGAAATGCGCAGGCCCCGCCCTTCCCACAGCAAGGAGGCATAGGCCATGTTCTCGGCAAAGTTCCAGCTGCAGGGCTGATCGGGCGTACTGACGCAGTCCTGCCACTGGCCGATCAGTCGCGTGATGGCGGGATGGGTGGCAAAGTCTTCGGGCAGGCGCGTCATGCGTTCGACGAACTGGCGCAGGCGCTGCAGGTCTGGCGCCGCGGGCTTGCCGGCCAAGGCGGCTGCGCTCCGAGCGCTTGCCGGAGCCGACGCACGGCTGCCGCGGAACCCCGCCAGGGCCTGCTGGCTGCTGGCTGCCAGCAACGCCGCCCCCTCCTCCGAACCCGGCCAGCCGGCCTGGGCATAGAGCTGCGTGACGGGCGGATGCTTGTCGATGAAACCGTGCAGCAGGGGCTGGGTCACGGTTGCGGTGTCCTGTTCGGCATGACCCCAGCGACGATAGCCGACCAGGTCGATCACCACATCGGCGCCGAACTGCATGCGATAGTCAAAGGCCATGCGCGCCGCCCGCAACACCGCCTCCGGCTGGTCGGCATTGACGTGCAGTACCGGCGCGCCGACGATGCGGGCGATGTCGGTGCAATAGCCATGATTGAGGGGATCGAGCGGATTGGGCGTGGTAAAACCGATCTGGTTGTTGACGATCACATGCACCGTACCGCCCACGGTGTAGCCGGGATGCTGGGCCAGCTTGAGCGACTCCATCACCACGCCCTGGCCGCAGAAGGCGGCGTCACCATGGATCACCACAGAGGCTGGCATGGCCGATTGCGGATGCGCTGCGCGATAGCCGCGCACCATGCCCAGCAGGACGGGATAGGCGCTCTCCAGGTGCGAGGGATTGTGGGCCATGAACAGGCCCAGGGGGCCATGGGCAGTGGCGCGGACGGTCTCGGCACCGAGGTGGTAGGGCAGGTCCACGGCCTCGGCAGCTGCTTGCGTGGTGCGACTGGCATCGAAGTAGGCCACGATGTCGGCGGCCGGCATCTGCATCAGGTTCACCAGCAGATTGAGGCGGCCGCGATGCGGCATGGCCAGGAACAATTGCTCCAGCTGATAGAAACTACTGCGTTCGACCAGGGCATCCATCAACACCAGCAGGGCTTCGCAACCCTCCAGGGAAAAACGCTTGGCCTGCGGATAGTCTTGCTGCAGATAGTGCTCCCACTGCTGCGCCGCAGCCAGTCGGGCCAGCACGGCGGCACGCTCCTGGGCGCCCGGCTCGGCCCCGGGGTCACGTGCGGCCAGCCGGGCGAAGAGCCACTGGCGGCGCGCTTCATCGCGCACGCCACTGGCGTCCAGCCCGAGCGGTCCGCAATAGAGCCGACTCAGAAAATGCGTCAATTCCTTCACATTGGTCAGACCCAGCCCATCCAGAAAGCGGTGCTGGGCCAGGGCCAGGTCCTCATCCTTCAGATCATGACTTTGTGGCAGCAAGGCGGGGATTTCGGGCACGGAGAGCGTGCCCAGGGGATCGATATCGGCAATCCGATAGCCTTCGTTGCGATAGGCCTCGATGAAGGAGTGAATGCGCGCGTGGGCCAGGGCCTGGCGCGGATCGGACAACTGCTCGGCGGCGGCGGGAGAGTGGTGGAGCGTCATGGCGAACCTTTCTGGGCAAGGACGTGGGCAGGCCGCGCGCAACGCCCCGCAGGCGATGACGACACGCGCGACGGACGCGCGCCCTCCCCCGCCAGCCGACTGCCAGGCGCTTGATGGCCTGGTGCGGCAGCTGTTCATGGTGGGACGCTTTGTTCTTGTCGCACCCGCAGTGATGAAGCGGGCGCGGTCTCCTCGCGGAACCGGGATCAGGCGGCGGGTGCGCCGCCCGGCTGAGGCATCAGCCCTGGATCAGGGACAGCTCGGGCTGAATGATCTTTTCGCGCGGACCATTGCGCGGTGGCGTGGCGTAGGCATGGGCCAGCAATTCGCTCAGACGGAAGCGCCCCATCAGTGCCGACAGCTGTTCGGCCTGCGATTGCAGGGCCTTGGAGGCGGCGGCGTTCTGCTCCACCAGGGCCGAGTTTTCCTGGGTCATCTGGTCCATCTGGCTGATGGCCTGGTTGATCTGCTCGATGCCCTCGCTCTGCTCCTTGCTGGAGGCGCTGATATCGGTGATCAGGTCGGTGGCGTGCTTGATGCTGGCGATGACTTCATCGATGGTCTCCACGGTCTGTTCGACGATGGTGCTGCCGGCCTTGACGTGGCCGACCGATCCCTCGATGAGCGACTTGATTTCCTTGGCGGCCACGGCGCTGCGCTGGGCCAGACCACGCACTTCGCTGGCCACGACGGCAAAACCGCGTCCGTGCTCACCGGCGCGGGCCGCTTCCACTGCGGCGTTCAGCGCCAGCAGGTTGGTCTGGAAGGCAATGCCGTCGATGACCGTGATGATGTCGGCGATCTTGCCGGAGGAGGTGCTGATGGCGCTCATGATGTTGACCACCTGCTCCACCGATGCCCCGCCCCGCACTGCCACGTCGGAGGCCGAGACGGCCAGCTCGCTGGCCTGGCGGGCGTTGTCGGCATTCTGGCGCACCGCCGAGGTCAGTTGCTCCATGGCCGAGGCGGTTTCTTCCAGCGAGCTGGCCTGCTGCTCGGTGCGATCCGACAGGCTCAGATTGCCCTGTGCCAGTTCGCGCGCGGCCATGTCGATGGCCGAGGTGCCATTGCGTACGTTGGAGACGGTGTCATGCAGGTTATCGCTCATGTGCTGCAGCGCCTGCAGCAGACGACTGATTTCGTCCTTGCCCGCGGCATCGAGGCGGTAGGACAGGTCGCCCTGAGCCACGGCTTCGGCCAGTACGACGGCGTGGCGCACGGGAGCGGTGATGGAGCGCGTGATGAGCACGCCGATCACCGAGGCCACCACCACGGCCACGGCTGCCAGCACGAGCATCTGGATCACGGCAAGCTGACCGTCTTCAGCGGCCTGCGCGGAATCGTCCACCATTTCCTGTGCCAGCGAGTTGACCATCTTGTCGACCATGACGAAGTAATCCACCTGCAGGCGCGACATGTCGCCCTGGTACAAGGTAGTGGCCTCGGCGCGCTCGCCGGTCTTCATCAGCTCGAAGAACTTGCGGACGGTCACCCCATAGGCCGAACGGGCCTTGGTCTGTTCTGCATAGAGGGCCTTGGTCTTGTCGGAATCGAGCAGACCTTCCAGCTTCTTGTAGGCTTCGGTGTTGGCACGGCGCAAGCCGGCATAGTCGTCCATGTACCGGGCCGATGCCTCCGGCGTGGTGGCCAGCAGGATGTTGGAGAGCACTGCGTTGGCCTTGTAGCCATTGTTCTTGATCTGGTTGCTCAAGGCGATGAGCTGGTATTTCTCGTTGACGATGCTGTTGATTTCAGCATTGTTGGAAGACTGGTTCCTGACGCCGACCATGGCCGTGACCACGATCAGCAGCAAGACTATTGCAAATGCGCCGCCCAGGCGGACGCCAATGTTGAAATTGGCGAGCTTCATCGCTACCCCCTTGTAGATCCCATTAGATGCCTACGTGCAGGCCCAGGCCGGACGACATCACCCCGCGTCGTCACGCTTTCCCTGTTTGTCCATGACACTGCACGACCTTGCGAATCCGCCTGACCATCTCTTGGGTTCTTCTCACATCGTTGGGGAGCGGCTCACGCCCTTCTTCCTCGGCCCGCACAAAGCGGACCGGGTTCCCTCAAACACATGTCTGCCCCGGCGTGTGCCGGTCTCCTGTTTTTTGAGAAACTGCAAATTCAGGCTTAGTTTAAACATTTCCATAGAGAAAAAATACATGAAACTCACATTTATTTGGGGAGTGTCGCGTAAATTTGTCATTCAACCTGAGCAGCAATCGTTGCATGGTGAATACCGAGTACAAACAAAAACGCCCCATTCTTTCGAATGGGGCGTTTTATTTGGCGGAGCGGACGGGGCTCTCCTACACAAGCGCAGGCCGCGGAATCGCTTGCAAGCGATTCCCTTCTCGCCCCGCCGGGAGCCGCGCAGGCGGCTCCCTCCACTCCGCAGGTTTTTGCTGCGCAAAAACAAAAACGCCCCATTCTTGCGAATGAGGCGTTTTATCTGGCGGAGCGGACGGGGCTCGAACCCGCGACCCCCGGCGTGACAGGCCGGTATTCTAACCAACTGAACTACCGCTCCTAAACTGGTGCCGACTGCAAGATGCTGGTGGGCGCTGAGAGGCTCGAACTCCCGACCTAAGCCTTGTAAGGGCTCCGCTCTACCAACTGAGCTAAGCGCCCGGCAACCTTGACAGTCTCGTTGCTTGTTACCTCAGCAACGAAAGAACGTTATTTTATAGCATCTTTTAAAGCTTTGCCAGCTTTAAATTTGGGGACCTTCGATGCCTTGATCTTCAAGGCAGCGCCGGTCTGTGGATTGCGGCCGGTCCGCGCTGCGCGCTTGCCCACCGCGAACGTACCAAAGCCCACCAGCGTGACCGTGCCGTTCTTCTTCAGCGTAGTCTTCACCGCACCAATGAATGCGTCTACCGCTCGCCCTGCCGCTGCCTTGGAGATGTCCGCCTCGCCGGCAATGTGCTCAATCAGTTCGCCTTTATTCACTTACGCCCCTCGAACAAGTTTCTGGTTGTTTGATTTCAAACGACAGCGCGGCGGCTCCAACACCTCGCGACAGAGCCCCGCTCACCATCGCTTGCCTGGCGGAAATCTTCCGCAGCGGCTATTAAACAAGCCGCACAAGCCCGTGTCAAGCGGGTTTCCAGCCTTCAAGCGATTTAAAAGCACGTTTCAAGCCTTCATTCCCATGCAGCGATATCTGAACCTTTTCCCCATAAAAAAGGCGCCTCTTGCGAGGCGCCCTTCAAGCCGTGGCGGCAACAACTACCGCTTCAGACTCAATGCTTCACTACCGGATCGGTCACACCTTCCTTCGGCTTGACCGCCGCTTCGACGATGGCTTCTTCCTCCGTCAAAGGCACCGGCTGGCGTTCCAGAGCAACTTCCAGGACCTTGTCGATCCAGCGCACCGGGATGATCTCCAGCTTGTTCTTGACGTTGTCCGGAATCTCGGCCAGATCCTTCACATTCTGCTCAGGAATCAGCACGGTCTTGATGCCACCACGATGCGCCGCCAGCAGCTTTTCCTTCAGACCACCAATCGGCAACACTTCACCACGCAAGGTGATTTCACCGGTCATGGCCACATCAGCACGCACCGGAATGCCGCTGAAGATGGACACCAGCGCCGTAGTCATCGCAATACCCGCAGACGGACCATCCTTGGGTGTCGCACCTTCGGGAACGTGGATGTGAATGTCGCTCTTCTCGAACACCTCGTTCTTGATACCGAGCTTGCGGGCACGGCTGCGAACGACGGTGCGCGCCGCTTCGATCGATTCCTTCATCACGTCGCCCAGCGTACCGGTGCGGATGATCTGGCCCTTGCCGGGCATGTTCACCGCTTCGATGGTCAGCAGATCGCCACCGACTTCGGTCCAGGCCAGGCCGACCACCTGGCCGATCTGGTTTTCCTTCTCGGCGATGCCGAAGTCGTAACGACGCACGCCCAGGAACTTGTCGAGATTGCGCGAGGTGACGGTGACCTTCTTCTCCTGCTTCTTCAGCAACAGCAGCTTCACGACCTTGCGGCAGATCTTGGAGACTTCGCGTTCCAGCGACCGCACACCGGCTTCACGGGTGTAATAGCGGATGATGTCGCGGATGGCCGATTCGGCCACGCTGATCTCGCCTTCCTTCAAGCCGTTGTTCTTGATCTGCTTGGGCAGCAGATAGCGCTGCGCAATGCTGGTCTTCTCGTCCTCGGTGTAACCCGACAGGCGGATCACTTCCATCCGGTCCAGCAGCGCCGGCGGGATGTTGAAGGAGTTCGAGGTGGCCACGAACATCACGTCCGACAGGTCGAAGTCGACTTCGATGTAGTGGTCGGAGAAGGTATGGTTCTGCTCCGGGTCCAGCACTTCCAGCAGGGCCGAGGACGGATCGCCACGGAAGTCCATGCCCAGCTTGTCGATTTCATCCAGCAGGAACAGCGGATTGCGCACGCCGACCTTGGACAGGCTTTGCAGAATCTTGCCCGGCATGGAACCGATGTAGGTGCGGCGGTGGCCACGGATCTCGGCCTCGTCACGCACACCGCCCAGTGCCATGCGCACGAACTTGCGGTTGGTGGCGCGTGCAATGGACTGGCCCAGCGAGGTCTTGCCCACGCCCGGAGGACCGACGAAGCACAGGATCGGTGCCTTCAGCTTGTCCACGCGCTGTTGCACGGCGAGGTATTCCAGGATGCGTTCCTTGACCTTGTCCAGGCCATAGTGATCGCCTTCGAGGACCTTCTCGGCATTGGTGAGGTCGTTGTTGACCTTGGACTTCTTCTTCCAGGGCAGTGCGACCAGCGTGTCGATGTAGTTGCGCACCACGGTCGCTTCGGCCGACATGGGCGACATGAGCTTCAACTTCTTCAGCTCGGACTGCGCCTTTTCCAGCGCTTCCTTGGGCATCTTGGCGGCGACGATCTTCTTTTCCAGCTCCTCCAGATCGGCACCGTCTTCGCCTTCGCCCAGTTCCTTCTGGATGGCCTTGACCTGTTCGTTCAGGTAGTACTCGCGCTGCGACTTTTCCATCTGGCGCTTGACGCGGCCACGGATACGCTTTTCCACCTGCAGGATGTCCAGTTCGCCTTCCAGCTGACCGAGCAGATGCTCGTAGCGCTTGGTGACGTTGAAGATCTCCAGGATCACCTGCTTTTGCTCCAGCTTCAACGGCAGATGCGCGGCGATGGTGTCGGCCAGGCGACCGGCGTCGTCGATGCCGGCCAGCGAGGTCAGGATCTCGGGCGGGATCTTCTTGTTCAGCTTCACGTACTGGTCGAATTGCTGCACGATGGTACGGCGCATGGCTTCGACTTCGGCTTCATCGCCCTGCTCGGATTCCACCGGGGTCAGGTCGGCGACGAAGTGGGTTTCCAGTTCGCTGATGTGATGGATACGGGCGCGCTGTGCACCTTCAACCAGCACCTTCACGGTACCGTCGGGCAGCTTCAGCATCTGCAGGATATTGGCTACGCAACCGATTTCATAAATGTCTTCGGCCGAAGGCTCATCCTTGGCCGCAGCCTTCTGGGCGGCCAGCATGATGCTCTTGCCCTGCTCCATGGCCGCTTCCAGCGCCTTGATCGACTTCGGGCGGCCGACGAAGAGCGGAATCACCATATGCGGGAAGACAACCACATCCCGTAAGGGCAACAGCGGCAATTGCGATTGTTCTGTAAGTATAGGAGTCGTCATGGCGGGCCTTATCAATAAGTACTGTGGATGATGTTGGCACGAGTGACCAAAACACAAGTCCGGCAGACTAAATATTCGCCGGCTGTGCGTTGTCATGATCGCAACAAAATAAAAAAGCCACACGCGAAGCTAGCTCCGGGTGGCTTTTCGATGGAAGCCAAGTAAGTGCGCCGGTTTATTTTACCGTGTTTGCGGTGACCGGACTTCGTGGTGGCTTCTTGCTACCGGAAGGCCCCCACTACGGGCGCCCTCCTTTTCCTGCTTTCCTGCTTTTTCCTTCATCTGCCGGGCAATCAGCCGCCCGACACCTTCGGCTGGTCGTGATAGATCAAGAGCGGCTTGGCGCCGTTGGTGATGGTGTTCTCGTCGATCACCACCTTGGCCACGTTCTGCTCGCTCGGAAGTTCATACATCACATCCAGCAGGGCATGTTCCAGAATCGAACGCAGGCCGCGGGCACCGGTCTTGCGCGCCAGCGCCTTCTTGGCGATGGCGTGCATGGCGGCCGGACGGATTTCCAGCTCGGCGCCTTCCATCTGCAACAGTTTGGCGTACTGCTTGATGAGCGCATTCTTGGGCTCGACCAGGATCTGGATCAGGGCTTCCTCATCCAGCTCGTTCAAGGTGGCAATCACCGGCAGACGACCGACCAGTTCCGGAATCAGGCCGAACTTGACCAGGTCTTCCGGCTCGGCATTCAACAGCACTTCCGAATTGCTCTTCTGGGTCTGGCTCTTGACGCTGGCCGAGAAACCGATGCCGCTCTTTTCGGAACGGTCGGAAATGATCTTGGCCAGGCCATCGAAGGCGCCGCCGCAGATGAACATGATGTTGGTCGTGTCGATCTGCACGAAATCCTGATTCGGATGCTTGCGGCCGCCTTGCGGAGGCACCGAAGCCATGGTGCCTTCGATCAACTTCAAGAGGGCCTGCTGCACGCCTTCACCGGAGACATCACGGGTGATCGACGGGTTGTCCGACTTGCGGGAAATCTTGTCGATCTCGTCGATGTAGACGATGCCCTTCTGGGCTTTTTCGACTTCGTAGTTGCAGTTCTGAAGCAGCTTCTGGATGATGTTCTCGACGTCCTCGCCGACATAGCCGGCTTCGGTCAGCGTGGTCGCATCGGCGATCACGAAGGGAACGTTGAGCATGCGCGCCAGAGTCTGCGCCAACAGGGTCTTGCCGGAGCCGGTCGGGCCCACCAGCAGGATGTTGCTCTTGGCCAGCTCGACGTCATCCTTCTTGCCGAGATGCTTCAGACGCTTGTAGTGGTTGTATACCGCCACCGACAGGATACGCTTGGCCGTAGCCTGTCCGATCACGTACTGGTCCAGCAGGTCGGTGATTTCCTGCGGGGTCGGCAGGTCCGACTTGGCGCCGGTGACGCTTTCCACGCTGGCGGCTTCATCACGGATGATGTCGTTGCACAGATCGATACATTCGTCGCAGATGAAGACCGAAGGACCGGCGATGAGCTTCTTGACTTCATGTTGGCTCTTGCCGCAGAAGGAGCAGTAAAGCAGTTTTTCGCCGCTGGAGGATTTTTTCTCAGACATAGAGCTACTAGGATAGAAGTTACGACCCGATCATACCCGTGAAATCCGGATTCGTCACGGCTTGGTCATTTTTGCTGTCCCAAAATGCTTCACAGGACTGCCGTATGACCGTTATATGTCAGCACAAGGGGCATTTATCAAGCAAACAGAACCAGAAAACCCGCTCTGTGCCAATTTCACCAGAATTTGCCAAAAAAAAATGCCCGAACGGTGTTACGTTCGGGCATTTTTCGCCTTGGAATGTCGCCAATGCGATGACGCAAACTCAAGCGCGCTGGGTCAGCACCTGGTCGATCAGGCCATATTCCGCGGCGGCCTCGGCCGACATGAAATTGTCGCGATCGGTGTCCTTGCTGATCTGCTCGACCGTACGGCCGGTCTTTTCAGCGAGGATGGTGTTCAGACGCTCACGCAGGTACAGGATTTCACGTGCCTGGATCTCGATATCCGATGCCTGGCCCTGGGCGCCGCCCAGAGGCTGGTGAATCATGATGCGCGAGTTCGGCAGCGAGAAACGCTTGCCCTTGGCGCCGGCGGCCAGCAGGAAAGCACCCATGGAGGCGGCCAGACCCGTGCACAGCGTCGACACTTGCGGCTTGATGAACTGCATCGTGTCGAAGATCGCCATGCCGGCCGAGACCGAACCACCAGGCGAATTGATGTACAGGGAAATGTCCTTGTCCGGGTTTTCGCTTTCCAGGAACAGCAGCTGGGCCACGATCAGGTTGGCCATCGCATCATTGACCGGTCCGACCAGGAAAATGATGCGTTCCTTCAGCAGGCGCGAATAGATGTCGTAAGCGCGTTCGCCACGACCACTCTGTTCGATCACCATCGGCACCATGCCGAGCATTTGCGTATCCAGTGCAGATTGCTTCATCAGACCTGTCATGTATGCTTCCTTAAGCGTAAGAGTTTTCTGATACTACTAGAGAAAACCGGATTACGCTTGCGCCTGATTGCCCATCAGTTCGTCGAACGAAACCGGCTTTTCCGAGACCTTGGCCTTGCCGAGAACGTAGTTGACGACGTTTTCTTCCAAAACAAGAGCTTCGACTTCGGCCAGACGGCGACGGTCGGAGAAGTAGTACTTCAGCACTTGTTGCGGATCTTCGTAGCTCTGGGCGAAGTCTTCGATCTGCGCCTTGACCTGTTCTTCGGTGGCTTCCAGCTTGTTCTGCTTGACCACTTCAGCCAGGATCAGACCCAGGCGCACGCGGCGCTCGGCCTGGGCGGTGAACAGTTCCTTGGGCAGCTGCATGACCTTGGGGTCCATGCCGCGCTGGGCCATGTCCTGACGGGCCATTTCGGACAGACGCTCGACGTCCTGGTCGATCAGGGCCTTGGGCACTTCCAGCTCGGAGGCCTTGATCAGGGCGTTCATGACGCTGTCCTTGGTCTTGGCCTTGGTACGGGCGGTGACTTCGCGCTCCAGGTTCTTCTTGATGTCTTCGCGCATCTTGGTCAGGTCGCCGTCTTCGATGCCCAGGGATTGAGCGAAGGCTGCATCGACTTCAGGCATGTGCGCCCATTCGATCTTCTTGACGGTGATGGTGAACTCAGCGGTCTTGCCAGCCACGTCCTTGCCGTGATAGTCCTCGGGGAAAGCCAGCGGGAAGCTCTTGGATTCACCGACCTTCAGGCCGATGGTAGCGGCTTCGAATTCCGGCAGCATGCGGCCTTCGCCCAGCACGAACGGGAAGGCATCGGCCTTGCCGCCCTGGAATTCGACGCCGTCGATCTTGCCGACGAAGTCCACGGTCACGCGGTCGCCGTTCTGGGCCGACTGGTCGGCACCGCCGTCGCCGTGCGCACCTTGCTCGCCCTTGACGTGGTAGTGCACGCGCTGCTTGCGCAGGATGTCGATGGTCTTGTCGATTTCGGCGTCGGAGACGGCGGCGGTGGTCTTCTCGACTTCAGCGCCCGACAGGTCACCCAGGGTGACTTCCGGATAGACTTCGAAGGTGGCGTCGAAGGCCAGCTTGCCTTCACCGGCTTCTTCGCTGGTCTTGGGTTCGATGCGGGGGAAGCCTGCCACACGCAGGTTGTTTTCGACGGCGGCATCATTGAATGCGCGGCCGACCTTGTCGTTCAGGACTTCGGTTTCGACCTGGTAGCCGAACTGGGCGGCAACCATCTTCATCGGCACTTTACCCGGACGGAAACCCGGTGCCTTGGCGGTACGGGCACGCACCTTCAGGCGCTTTTCCACTTCAGCCTGAACATCGGCCAGCGGGAAAGACAGGGTCATACGACGTTCGAGTTTGCTCAGGGTTTCGACTGCAGTTGCCATTTAAATCGTCCAAATGTTAAGAATTCCGTAAGCCGGAACATGCTGCTTCTCCTCCCAATCGATAGACTGCAGACGAAAAGCGCCCTGCCCGGCCGCGCTAAAGCTCGCTATTTTATACGCAAAAAGCGCCGATAGTCCAAAAATGGGCTTGCCACGGTGCAAACAGGGGAAAATCCCCTCCGAAGCCCGCCGGACCAGCCCCGGAGCGGCCCGCAAACGCATCACGGCAGCCGACGGATTGCCTGCCAGCAAAGTCCGGCGTAAAGAATTTAGAGAATTCCCCTCATTTCACCGGAATCGGCGTGGAAGCTGCCACCGGCACGGCGGTGACGGCATTCATCGGGCTGCCGTCGATGAGCTTGTCGGAATAGGTCAGGTAGACCAGCGTATTGCGCTTGGTATCGACCACGCGCACCACGTGCAGGCGTTTGAAGAGGATGGACATGCGCTCGCTGAAGACATCTTCCTGCACCGGCAGCTTTTCCTGGAACTGCAGGGCGGGCGTCACCTGGCGGCAGGCGATGGAGGCTTCGGACTTGTCCTCGGCCAGGCCCACCGTCCCCTTGACACCACCGGTGCGGGCGCGCGACACGTAGCAGGTAACTCCCTGCACCTTGGGGTCATCATAGGCTTCGATGACGACACGGTCGTTCTTGCCCAGCCAGCGGAAGGCGGTGCTGACATCGGCCAGTTCTTCGGCGCTGGCGACGTGGGGAACGGCAGCGGCGAAGGCGAAGACGGAGAAGATCGCCCCGACCAGGGCGCGTGCTTGATGGTTCATGTAGATGCCCAAATGAAGTGAAGTGAATTTATTGACGAACGCAGTAGACCGCCAGGGCGGCGCATTGTTCAGCTTCCCTTGGCGTTGACGCCGCTTTGCATGGTCTCGCAGGTGCGTACCAGGGGCGGAGAAAAGATCAGCCCTCGATTTTTTCGAACCGCGGCACCTGCCTGCCATCGACCTCCACCTTCTCGAAGAAGACTTCACGCGGCCGCAGCCAGAGACGGCCATCGGCGGCGCGGTAGATGATCATGGGCGTGAGGTCGGCTTCGAGGATGGCCTCGTCGATATATTCATAGATGCCGCCCTTGTAGTGACGATAGCGTGTCATGGCAATCCTGCTGGGTCGAAGAAAAAGCGGCATGGTACTACCGATCATCGGCACCCCGACGTGTCCGCACAGAAAAACGCCCACATTGACAACGCCTTGCAGTACAATGGCGCGCTTTGACAAATTGCTACCTGCATCGGTAGCGGCAGGTCTGCAGCAAGCGCGCTGCCAGACTGCTATCGCACCGGTGCCCGACCCCCTTTTGCGAGGATGGCGAAATTGGTAGACGCACCAGGTTTAGGTCCTGACGCCAGCAATGGTGTGGGGGTTCGAGTCCCCCTCCTCGCACCAGACAATCCGTTTCAAATCATCGATTTGACCTGACAGCCCCGTCCGCACCGGCATTTTCCGCGTGCCTGGCACATCCGATCCCGGCCAATACGGGTGCAAGCGCGCCGAACCCTGCCGGCAGCGAAAAAAACCACTCCCCTCATCCCGAGCGCCCCACAGCGCGCAACCACTTCCGCAGTCATCCCCACCTCTTTCAGCGACCCTCGGTTGACTAGGGTTGTCTTCTTCCTCGTTCGCTTCAGCTTGTCAAGCAACCAACGGTACTTTCGTGCGATTTACCGAAGTATTTCTATCGGATTGAATCCCTGCGGGACCAACAAAACAAGACTTGTCCGCCCGGCCATTGTCCATGACCAGGACGGACAGGAAACAGGTCCCCAGGGCGGGACGCCACGCGCGAAGACCCGCCCTGCATGACAACGCCATCCATGGCGCATTTGAAAGGGAACCCGTGTCAACCACCTCAACCACCTCAGCCACCGCAAGCGTTTCCACCCCTGCCGTAGATCCGATGGAGCCAGTCATCCGACGCATCGACGACCGCTTTGTCAGCATTCGCACCGGCAGCGTCTTCAAAGTGATCTTCTCCCCCATCAGGCCGGGCATCAAACTGTTCGATACACCGCCCCCCATCGTCAGCATCAACCCGCCTGCCAACATCACCTTACCCAGCCAGCCCAAACCAGTCAGCACGACTCCCACCAGTACACCCGCTGTCACCCCGGTCACCGTCACCAGCAAACCAGTCAGTACAGTACCTGCCAGTAGCGATACACCTCCCCTGACACCTCCATCGGCCATCACCAGCAAGCCGGCCATTGCGCCGCCCGTGACACCGTACACCCCTCCCATCATTGCACCGCCCATCACACCAGGCGCCCCGTCTGTGCCTGCCACCAGCAGTACACCGCCGCCGCTGACTCCCATGCCAGTGGTCAGCACACCTGCGGCCATCGGGCCTGCCAGTACCAGTACAGTGAACCTGACACCCGCTCCCGCCGCGCCTTCCCCCGACCTGATCGCCCAGGCCAATGCCGCGCGCTACCAGGACAACTTCTACGCGCCCGCTCCCTTCGGCGACGAAGCCCCAAAACCCAAAAAGGACAAGCCAGCGGCCTCACCGAAATTCCTCAGCCTGGATGAAGATACGGACGACCTTTCCCTGGGCAGCAGCCTCGCCGGCATCGGCAATGGCCTGGATAACCGTCTCACCGGCAATGCCGGGAACAACATCCTCGACGGCATGGGCGGGGTCGATACGATGGTTGGCGGCAAGGGCGACGACAGCTATTACCTCGACAATGCCGGCGACCAGATCATTGAACAGGCCGATGAAGGCGTCGATACGGTCTATGCCACGGCCAGCAGCACGCTCTCGGCCAATGTCGAAAACCTGGTGCTGCTCGATGCCAGCAAACCGCAAAGCGCAGTGGTCAATGGCGTCAAGGTGCTGGTCTATGGCATGCCACGTTCGTATCAGCTGGATTACGACCAGGGCGGCGAAGTCGAGGGCTATTGGGGAACCTGCGGCGAGACCAGTGTGGCCAACGTCACCCTGATGGGGGGCCGTGCCGTCTCCGAAAAGGAAGTAGTCCAGTGCGCCATCAAGGAAAACCTTTGCGATACCGCTGCCGAATCCGCCGATATGCGCGGTGCCACCTCCGAAGATGACCGCCAGGCCTTGCTGGAGCACTTCGGTTTTGCCTGCACCATCGACGAGCGGGTCGATCTCACGGCAGTCGCCCAAAGCATCAAGGACGGCAAGGGCGTCATCATCAGTGTCAGCGCCAGCAAGCTGTGGGATCTGCACGAAGAGAACGAGGACACCAGCGACCACGCCATCACCGTCACCGGCGTGGCCTGTTCGGCGGCCACCGGCAAGACGGTCGGGTTCTACATCACCGACTCGGGACGCGGCCTGGCCAGCGACATGTGCCGCTTCGTCCCGCTGCAACGCCTGCGCGAGGCCACCCAGGTCTACGGAGCCGATACCGTCACCACCGATGATCCCATCAAGCTGCGCAATCAGGATCTCGATGCCAGCGGCAATGATCTGAACAACATCCTGGTCGGCAATCGCGGCAACAACCTCATCACCGGGGGGCGGGGCAACGACCTGCTCATCGGCGGCGCCGGCGACGACAGCTATACCTTTGCCAGGGGCGACGGACAGGATGTGCTCTACGACCACGATGCGACCAAGGGCAACCTCGATACGCTCAGCTTCACGGATGCCAGACAAACCAATCTCTGGTTCAGCAAGAGCGGGAACGATCTGCGCATCGATGTGCTGGGCGGGACCGACGAAGTACTGGTCAAGGACTGGTATCAGGGTACAGGCAGCGACAACCACATCGAACGCATCAAGACCGCCGACGGCAAGACCCTCTACGACACCGACGTCGACAAGCTGGTACAGGCCATGGCCAGCTTCGCCCCACCAGCGGCCACCCAGACCAGCTGGCCAGCCACCCGGGGCGGCGATGGCAAGGTGCTGCTGACCATCTCTCATTGATCACGGGCGCCGCCAGGACCGGGAAATCTGCCGGATTTTGACAAAAAGCTTCACCAGGGCCCAACAGGGATGCCGTCCAAGGGCGGCATCCCGCACCCCTCTACAAAAACCTTCATTTCCGGCCTGAATCAGCCTGATGCGGGCATCCTCACGGGCATCCTCGCGCCCGTTTCACCGTCCCCTCGCGCTTAACTGCTACAATCCGCGCCTTTGCCGGCCCGGCGGCCGTGCCGTCTCATCATCGCAGGAGCCTTTATGCCTACCCAGGAAGAATTCGACGCCTTGAAGCAAAGCCACAACGCGCTGCTCAACAAGTTCATCGAGAACAATACCGCCGACCAGATCCTGTTCTCCACCCTCTTCACGGCGGCGGCCGTGCTGTCCAAGGATGGCAAGCAGTTCACCGCAGGCGCCATGGGCATTGCGCGTTCGCTGGCGGCACAGTTGAATGCCGGCGGCACCATGCCCAAGGCGCTGCTGGAGACGGTGGAAACCCGCATCGCCACCATCGAGGCGCTGCTCAAGGACAAGTTCGACTGAGTAGCGCGCCCCATGGCCGTCGATCACTACGAGAACTTCCCCGTGGCCTCGCTGCTGCTGCCGGCGCGTCTGCGCCCGGCGGTGACCGCCATCTATGCCTTTGCCCGCAGCGCCGATGACATCGCCGATGAAGGCGATGCCCGCCCGGAAGAACGCCTGGCCGCCCTGCACGCCTATGAGGCAGAGCTGGATCTGATCGCGCAGCAGCTCCCCTGCACCCATCCCATCTTCACGCGACTGGCGCAAACCATCGCCGACCACGCCCTGCCGCTGCAACCCTTCCGTGACCTGCTCTCGGCCTTCAGCCAGGATGTGGTGACCACCCGTTACCCGCGCTACACGGACCTGCTGGACTACTGCCGTCGCTCTGCGAACCCGGTAGGAACCCTGATGCTTCATCTGTATGGCGCAGCGAATGAAGAAAACCTCCGGGATTCGGATGCCGTCTGCAGCGCCCTGCAACTCATCAACTTCTGGCAAGACGTTGCCATCGACTGGCAAAAGGCACGCATTTACCTGCCGCTGGAAGATCTGGCCCGCTTTGGCGTGGAACAAGACGATATCGACCAGGCCCGCAATGACCAGCGCTGGCAACAGCTGATGCAGTTCGAGATCGACCGGGCCCGTGCACTGATGCTCTCCGGTGCCCCGCTGGCACGTCGCCTGCCGGGCCGCATCGGGCTGGAATTGCGGATGGTGGTGCAAGGCGGCTTGCGCATCCTGGAGCGCATCGAAGCGGTCCGGGGCGACGTCTTCGGCCAACGCCCCAAGCTGGGCAAGCGCGACTGGCTCATCGTGGGCTGGCGCGGCCTGACCCGGTAAATCCGGTCCGCCATGAGAAAGCCCCGCCCGGCACAAAGGCCGGCAGGGCTGCGGGAAGAAACGACGGGAAGCGGTGTCAGACCAGCAAGGCCGCCGTCAGCGTACGGATTTGCTCCTCGGAGTCATCCAGCAGTTCGCGCAGGGAACGGTCTCCGATGTAGTCATCCACCAGGGTCTCGCCGCCGATGCCGGCTTCGGCCACCACGGTGCGCTGCAGCGGCGAGGGTACCGGCGAGAGTTCCTTGGCCAGCAGCAACACGTCGCCGATGGTCTGGGGCGGCAGCACGCGTACGCCGTGCCACAGGGATTCGATGGCATCGACCACCGGCTGCGGCACGCCCAGTTTCTTCAACACGGCGCGGCCGATCATCTTCTCGCCGTATTCCATCCAGTCCTCGGTGCCGCCGTCGAGCAGGCCGGGGAAGTCATCCGTGCGCGAGAGCAGGTAGAAGCCGCCCACTTCATGCACGATGCCGGCGAACATGGCCGTCTCGGGATCAGCCTTGGTCAGCTTGGAGGTCAGCACATAGGCGGTGGCGGCCACGTGGGCGCAGTGCTCCCACAACTGGGCCGACTTGATGCGCATGCCGGGATTGTTGATGGTGCGGCCGAGCTGGCGCACGATCACCGAGGTGGTGATGGTGTTCAAGGTACGAAAACCCAGCCGCATCACGGCCGCGCGCACGTTGTTGATCTCGCCGCCGGACCGGTTGTAGGCCGCCGAATTGGCAATGGCCACGGTGCGTGCCGAGACCAGCGGCTCGGCCATCACCAGCTTGGCCGCCAGTTCCAGGTGGCAGTCCGGGTCGGCCAGCGCCTTTTGCAGCTTGATCGAGGCGCTGACGTTGGCGGGGAATACCAGCTCGCCGCGACCGGCCTGCGAGGCGATATTGCGAAAGATTTCCAGTCTGTCCATATTGTCTCCAGCCTCCAGGGGGCCATCGTCGATGGCCAGGGTTGCCGATGTGCCGCGCTGCGACCGGGCTTGCCCGCTGCTGCGCCACGTCTGTTCAGATTAACGGCAGAATTCATCCGGATTTGATGTCATGTGAATTTGTTTTTCCGGAATGCGCTGACCTGAGCTTAAAGGACAACGCCAAGGGCCGCAATAGAGGGGGTTCAAGGCCGGGCCAACGACCATGGGCATTTGCCCTGCCGGGCGCACTCGGCTAGCATAGCGCCTTTGCCGCAGGGGGCCTTGGCCGCCTGCCCCACTGCTTCAACCGCCCCGCCACGCATCCATGTCTCCAGACGAATACTGCCAGCAGAAGGCCGCCGCCAGCGGTTCCAGTTTCTATTACAGCTTCCTGTTCCTGCCGCCCCAGCGCCGGCTGGCGATCACGGCGCTGTATGCCTTTTGCCGCGAGGTCGACGATACCGTCGATGAAATCGAGGATGCCATGGTGGCCCGGACCAAGCTGATGTGGTGGCGCAAGGAAATCGCCGCCATGCTGGAGGGGCAGCCGACCCACCCGGTCACCAAGGCTCTGCACCCGCACGTGGCCACCTACCAGTTCAAGGGCGAACACCTGCAAGCCATCATCGATGGCATGGAAATGGACCTGGACCAGACCCGCTACCTCGACTACCCCGGCCTGCAGCGCTACTGCTGGCACGTGGCGGGCGTGGTGGGCGTACTCTCGGCCAGCATCTTTGGCCATACCCAGCCGGGGACCCTGCTCTTTGCCGAGAAGCTGGGGCTGGCCTTCCAGCTCACCAACATCATCCGCGATGTCGGCGAAGATGGTCGCAAGGGTCGCATCTACCTGCCGGTCAATGAATTGCAGCAATTCAACGTCACGGCTGCCGACATCCTCAATGCCCGCCACAGCGAGCGCTTCGAGGCGCTGATGAAGTTCCAGGTCGAGCGCGCCCAGGCCGTTTATGACGAAGCCTTTGCCCTGCTGCCCAAACAAGACCGCCGCGCCCAGCGCCCCGGCCTGATGATGGCCGCCATCTACCGCACCCTGCTCGACGAGATCGCCCGTGACGGCTACCACGTGCTCAACCAGCGCATCTCGCTCACCCCCATCCGCAAGCTCTGGCTGGCGTGGAAGACCTATGTCTTCGGCTGACCGCTCCACCCGCCGATGAACAACGCACCACGCCATTACGCCGTCATCGGTGCCGGCTGGGCCGGATGTGCCGCCGCCGTGGCGCTGGCATCCGGCGGCCATCGTGTGAGCCTGTTCGAATCGGCGCGCACCCTGGGCGGGCGGGCGCGTCGGGTGGCGCTGGACGAACGGGTGCTGGACAACGGCCAGCACATCCTGCTGGGCGCTTATCGGTCCACGCTGGCCCTGATGAAACAGGTCGGCGTCGATCCGGCCAGCGCCCTGCTGCGCCTGCCCTTGCAGATGCGCTATCCGCTGGGTGCAGGAGGCGAAGGCATGGATTTCGTGGCGCCGCGTCTGCCGGCGCCCTGGCATGTGGCGGTGGCGCTGCTGCGCGCCAAGGGGCTGGCGCGCGACGACAAGATGGCGCTGGCGCGCTTTTCCACTACGGCGCGCTGGATGGGCTGGCAATTGCACCAGGATTGCAGCGTGGCCGAGCTGCTGGAGCGCTACGAACAAACGCCGCGCCTGATCCGCCTGATGTGGCGTCCGCTGTGCATCGCCGCGCTGAACACCCCGCCCGAGCGGGCCTCGGCGCAAGTCTTCCTGACCGTGTTGCGCGACAGCCTGGGCGCGCGCCGCGCCGCCTCCGACATGCTCATCCCGCGTCTGGACTTGAGCGCCCTGCTGCCCGATGCGGCCGCCGCCTATCTGGGCAAGCGCGGCGGCCTGGTGCAGCCGGGTGTGACCGTGGCGCAGCTGCTGCCCGGCAATGACCCGGGCACCTGGCGCCTGGAAGACCGCGCAGCCGAAAGCCTGGGTGAATTCGCCGGGGTGGTGCTGGCCACCGGCCCGGATGCCGCCGCGCAATTGCTGGAGGGCCTGCACGACACCGCCCTGCTGCGGGCGCTGGAGCATGAATCCATCACCACCTGCTATCTGCAGTACCCGCCCGAGGTGCGTCTGCCCGCCCCCTTCCTGGCCCTGGCGGACGATCCGCAAGCCCGGGGCTGGGGCCAGTTCGTCTTTGACCGGGGCCAACTGGGGGGCGAAGCAGGCTTGCTGGCCGTCGTCGTCAGTACAGCCGGCCAGGCCGTGGCCGATGGCCATACCGCCCTGACCGAGGGCATCGCCCGCCAGCTGGCGCAGGACTTCGGCAATCCGGCCCTGGCCACGCCCGGCTGGCACCGGGTCATCACTGAAAAACGGGCCACCTTCGCCTGCACCCCGGGCTTGCAGCGCCCCGACAATACCGGCATGCCCTCCGGGCTGGCCCTGGCCGGGGACTACGTGGCCGGCGACTATCCCGCCACGCTGGAGGGTGCTGTGCGCAGCGGCCTGGCGGCGGCACGGCTGCTGGCCGCCTAGGGGCTAAATTTTTCATGGATGGCGGCAAAGGGATTCACCCCAAGCGCGACGGGTATGCACTAGCATAACGGGCATGCTGCAATCCCTTTGTCCGCAATCTCACTGCAAGGCGGCTCCGGCCGCACCCCATCACAACGGAGAAAAAACACCATGCCGGTCATGACCTGTGTCGAAGACTTCCGCCTGCTGGCCAAGAAGCGCGTTCCCAAGGCGTTCTACGATTACGCCGACAGCGGTTCCTACACCGAGAGCACCTATCGCGCCAACAGCCGTGATCTGGCCACCCTGAAGCTGCGCCAGCGCGTGGCCATCAACGTCGACGAACGCAGCACCCGCAGCACCATGATCGGCCACGACGTCACCATGCCGGTGGCCATTGCCCCGACCGGCCTGACCGGCATGCAGTGGGCCAATGGCGAGATGCTGGGTGCCATTGCCGCGGAAAAATTCGGCATTCCCTTCACCCTCTCCACCATGAGCATCTGCTCCATCGAGGACGTCGCCAGCGTGACCACCAAGCCGTTCTGGTTCCAGCTCTACGTGATGCGCGACCGTGGCTTCGTGCAGTCCCTGATCGATCGCGCCAAGGCAGCCAAGTGCTCGGCCCTGGTGCTGACGCTGGACCTGCAGATCCTCGGCCAGCGTCACAAGGATCTCAAGAATGGCATGTCGGTGCCGCCCAAGCTGACCCTGGACACCCTGCTGGACCTGGCCAGCAAGCCCGGCTGGGCACTGCGTGCCCTGGGCGGCCGCAAGACCTTCGGCAACCTGGCCGGTCACATCAAGGGCGGCGAAGGCGCCGGCGGGGTGCAGACCCTCTCCAAGTGGACCGCCAGCCAGTTCGACCCGACCCTGAACTGGGACGATGTCGCCTGGATCAAGCAGCAATGGGGCGGCAAGCTGATCTTGAAGGGCATCCTCGATGTGGAAGATGCCAAGCTGGCCGTTCAGAGCGGTGCCGATGCCATCGTGGTCTCCAACCACGGTGGTCGCCAGCTGGATGGCGCCATGTCCTCCATCGAAGCCCTGCCGGCCATTGCCGAGGCCGTGGGCGACCAGATCGAAGTCTGGTTCGACGGCGGCATCCGCTCCGGCCAGGACGTGTTGAAGGCGGTGGCGCTGGGCGCGCGTGGCACCATGATCGGCCGCGCCTTCCTCTACAGCCTGGGCGCCATGGGCGGAGAGGGCGTGTCGCAGATGCTGGAAATCATGCGCAAGGAACTCGACGTCAGCATGGCCCTGACCGGTACCAAGGACATCAAGGACGTCGGTCCGCAGATCCTGGTGCGCTGAACGCCCTCCTCAACGCAAACGTCCCGGTCCACCGCAAGGTGGCCGGGACGTTTGCTTTGGCGCAGCAACGAGCGAAGTGCTTGCGGTTACGGCTGCGGCTTCTCGTTGAGTACGTCGATGACGGCATCCTGGCCGTAGCGCCGCGCCAGATCCATGGCGGTGAGGCCATCCTTGTTCTTGAGCGTGAGGTCGGCACCGTTGTCGCGCAACACGGCCACCGCCGCCACCCGACCACGCATGGCGGCCAGCATGACCGGGGTCATCTTGTCGTCGGGCGATTCGGCATCCACATAGGCGGAGGCATCCAGCAGCAGTTTGACGATCTCCGAGCTGCCATTGATGGCCGCGTAATGCAGCGCCGTCCAGCCGGGGCGGTTGACCTCGACCTGGCGCGAGAGCAACAGTTTCACCACCGGGATGTTGCCGTAGAAGGACGCCAGCATCAGGGGCGTGTCGCCATTGGTGGCCTGGGCTTCCAGATTGACGTCGGGGGCATTGACCAGCACGTCGAAAGCCTGCATCGAATCCTCGCGGATGGCCAGCATCAGGCCGGTGTAGCCACGTTTGGGCTCGATCAGATTGGGGCCCATGCCACGCTGCATCAGTTGCTTGAGGAAGTAGACATTGTCCATGCGGATGGCCTGGAAATATTCTTCATAGGCACCCGCACGCGCCGCGCCGGGCAGCAGCAGCGAGGTATAGAGCACGATGCGACCGATGCCGCCGAAGCGGCTGCGCAGCTTGTCCAGCAGATTCATGGCTTGATTCCGAACAGCGTGAAGAAATTGTCAGAGGTCTGGCGCGCCACGTCGGCCGCACTGATGCCGCGCAGGTCGGCGATGAATTCACCCACATGGCGCACATAAGCGGGCTCGTTGGTCTTGCCGCGGAAGGGCACCGGCGCCAGGTAGGGCGAATCGGTCTCGATGAGCATGCGCTCCAGCGGGATGGTGCGCGCCACCTGCTGCAGGTCCTTGGCCGACTTGAAGGTGACGATGCCCGAGAACGAGATGTAGAAGCCCAGCGCGATGGCTGCATCGGCCACCGCCTGGGATTCCGTGAAGCAGTGCATGACCCCTGCGACACCGCCTGCCTGCGGACTTGCCCCCTCTTCCTGCAGGATACGGATGGTGTCTTCGGAGGCCGCGCGGGTATGGATGATGAGCGGCTTGCCCGTGGCCCGCGAGGCGCGGATATGGGTGCGGAAGCGCTCGCGCTGCCATTCCAGATCGCCTTGCAGGCGGTAATAATCCAGCCCGGTCTCGCCGATGGCGACGATGCGCGGATGGTCGGCCAGGCGGATGAGCTCCTCCAACGAGGGCTCGGGCGTGTCTTCATAGTCCGGATGCACGCCCACGGAGGCATAGACATTGGGATACTGCTCGGCCAGGGCCAGCACCTGCGGGTAGTCCGGCAAGTCCACCGAGACGCACAGCGCGTGGCTGACCTGGTTCTCGGCCATCTTGCCGAAGATCTCCGGCAGGCGGGCGGCCAGGTCGGGAAAATTGATGTGGCAATGGGAATCGATATACATGGCCGCTATTGTAAAGCCATGCCGACAGGCTGTCGCCCCTGCTTGCCGGGCGCTTACCTTTCGTTACAGAGGGCCACGCGATGTGCTCAGCGCGCCACCGGGCGCTTGGCCAGCTTGCGCTGAAGGGTGCGGCGGTGCATGTTCAGCGCCCGCGCCGTTGACGAGATATTGCCCTCATGCTCGGCCAGCACGCGCTGGATGTGCTCCCACTCCAGGCGTTCCAGCGACAGCGGCGAAGCCTCTTCCACCGGCAGGACCGGCTCGGCCACCGGCTCGCCCTGACTCACATGGGACAGCGCCGAGAGGATGGAATCCACATTGGCCGGCTTGGCCAGGTAATTGTCGGCACCCGACTTGATGGCCTGTACCGTGGTGGCGATGCTGGCATAGCCGGTCAGCACCAGCAGGCGCGCCTGCGGCAGCGCCTGGCGCAGCGGCGCCACCCATTGCAGGCCGGAATCCTTTTCCAGTTGCAGGTCGATGGTGACGTAATCGAAGCGTTCGCGGCGCGCGGCTTCCAGCGCCTCCTCGCCGCTATGCGCCACGGTGGCGCGAAAGCCGCGCCGGGCCAGCGAACGTGCCAGCGTGCTGGCAAAGACATCATTGTCATCGAGAATCAGGAAGGCGGCACTCATGAGAACATCAGAAAAAACTGGTAAATGAAGGATAGCCTATTGCACCGTGATGCAGCCGCAGCCGCCATCTGCGGCCCGATCACACCAGCGGGAAGCGCAACTGCGCCACCGTACCCTGCCCTGGCAACGAACGCAGGCGCAGCTTGCCGCCCAGGTGCGTGGCGCTGGCGAAGGCCAGCATGAGGCCGATACCGGAGCCACCCGACGAGCTCGGTACCGGCCCGTGCCCCAGGCGCTGCAACAGCTCCGGGGCGATTCCGGCACCGTTGTCGGAGACTTCGATGATCGCCATGCTGCGGCCCGGCCTGGCGGTACTGACCGGGCCACCTTCACCCGCCCCGGCCGAGGCCAGGGTAATGCGGATTTCGCCATGGTGGCCCAGTGTACGCACCGCATGGGCGGCATTGTCGAGCAGGGTCAGGATGATCTGCGAGAGGTCCTGCAGCTGGCTGGCCTTCCAGCCGGGCTGATGCACCTCGGCCACCAGCAGGACGGCCGGATGACGCAGGCGCCAGCCTTCCAGCAGGCTGGTGAGCCAGGGGGTGATGGCGGCGCTGTCTTCGTTGCGCAGCTGGGCATCGGCGTCCAGGCGCATGTTTTCCAGCGCGGCCTTGCAGACGGCGATCTGTTCCTCGACCACGCGCACGTCTTCTTCATAGGCCGCCAGCGCCGCATTGCAGGCCATGTCGCGGCGCAATTCCCCGGCGATCACGGCCACCGTCGACAGCGGTGTATTGAGCGCATGCGCAGCGCCGGCGGCCTGGGTCCCCAGGGCGACGATACGATGGCTCTGCAACTGGCGCTCGCGCGCCTGCGCCAGCTGGCCGTCCCGCAAGCGCACGGCGGCAGCGATACGGCTGACGAACCAGGTGATGAGCAGGGCCGAGATCGAGAAATTGATCCACATCCCGGCCAGGTGATAGGCCATCGCCTGGCCCTGGTCGTGGATGTGCAGCGGCTGGTAGACGTACACCAGACCGGAATAGCAACCCAACGCACATACTGCCAGCAGCAAGGCATAGGGCCAGGCCAGCGTGGCCGCGCCCGCCGCCAGTGCCGGCAGGTAGAAGGAGACGAAGGGATTGGTCGAACCGCCCGAGAAATACAGCAGCGCCGTGAGCACCGCCACATCCAGCAACAATTGCAGGAACAGTTCGGCCTGCTCGGCCGGGCGCGCCCAGCGCATGCGCAGCCAGGTGAGACCATTGATGAGCGCCTGCAGGGCGATCAGGGCCAGCAGGGCCGACAGCGGCAAGGCAATGTGCAACCAGACATGGGCACCGGCCAGCACCAGCAGCTCCCCCGCCACCATGGCCCAGCGCAACCAGAACAGCCGCGACAGCAAGAGATGCTGGGGCTGGTTCATCTGCTCGGAGACGGGGATGAAGAAAGTGGTCGGCGAGATCATGCCGGGATTATACGGTCCGGCACCCGGCTTGCGCCCCCTGCGGCGATTTGCCGCAGGGGGCATCCTGTGCCCGCTCAATCGAACAGGCGGGCGTAATCGATCAGCATTTCCTCGATGAAGAGCTTGGCCGACAAGGGATGATCCGCTATGGCACGGCGCTCGCCCATGCCGCGCAGTGCGCGCGACAGGGCCAGGGCATCGACGCGCTCGGCCAGCCGGCCCAGTTCCTTGCCGTAACGCGGGTAGTAGCGCACCACGCCCGCCGACCGCAGCGACAGCAGGTCATACAGCCAGCGCTGCACCCAGCCGACCAGGTCGGCCGCCGGCGTCTTCTGCAATTTGTCGGCCGCCCGCAAGGCGCCGTCCACACCGGGCTGGGCCAGGTGGCGCAGCAATTCATCCAGCGCCTCCCGTCCTTCGCCCTGGGCCGCTTCCAGCGCAGCCAGCGGCGCCCCACCCTGCTCGGCCAGCCAGGCATCGGCATCCTTGACGCCTTGCTGCCTGAGCCAGGCCAACGCCTCGTCGTGGCCGGGCGCGGTCATGGCAAACTTGCGGCAGCGCGAGAGGATGGTGGGCAGCAAGCGGTCCAGACGATTGGACAGCAACAGGAACATGGTCCCCGGCGGGGGCTCTTCGAGGGTCTTGAGCAAGGCATTGGCGGCGGCGGTGTTGAGCGCCTCGGCCGGATACAGCATCACCACCCGCAAGCCCGAGCGGTGGGTAGAAACGTTCATGAAATCGGCCAGGGCCCGGATCTGATCGATCTTGATGTCCTTGGACGGGGCCTTGCTGGCCTTGGCGGTTTTCTTTTCTTCACCTGCCTCATCCTCGCCGCCTTCTTCCTCCAGGACCTCCGGGCGCACGCGCCGGTAGTCCGGATGATTCGATTGCGAGAACCAGTTGCAGGAGGCGCACACACCGCAGGCATGCGCCTCGGGCGTGGGCGATTCGCACAGCAGCGACTTGGCGAAGGCTTCGACGAACTGCGTCTTGCCGGTGCCGGCCGCACCATAGAAGAGCAGCGCATGCGGCAGACGCTCACGCAGTTGCTGCAACTGGCGCCAGCTCTCGCCCTGCCAGGGCAGCAGCGCCTCGGAAGAAGTCACGGACATGCGGTCTCCCTCACAGCGCCGCCATGATGGCGCGCAGTTCTTCCTGGATCACGGCGATGGGCCGGGTGGAATCGATGAGTCGGAAGCGCTGCGGGAACTGGGCGGCGCGGCGCAGGTATTCGGCGCGGGTATTGGCGAAGAAATCGGCCTTTTCCTGCTCGAACTTGTCCAGCGTGCGTTCGGCATCCAGGCGCGCCCGCGCCACCTCAAGCGGCACGTCGAAGAGCAGCGTGAGGTCCGGCTGCAGATGGGGGTGGACCCATTGTTCCAGGCTGTCCAGCTTGTCCAGCGCCAGCTTGCGACCACCGCCCTGGTAGGCGAAGGTGGCATCGGTGAAACGATCCGAGATGACCCAGTCGCCACGCGCCAGAGCCGGCTCGATGACCTGAGCCAGGTGTTCGCGGCGCGAGGCGAACATCAGCAGGGCTTCGGTTTCCAGGTGCATCCTGTGATGCAGGACCAGTTCGCGCAGGCGTTCGCCCAGCTCGGTGCCGCCGGGCTCGCGGGTGGCGACCACGGACAGGCCGCGCTCACGCAGCAGCTGGGTGACGAAAGGAATATGGGTCGACTTGCCGGCGCCGTCGATGCCTTCGAAGGTGATGAATTTGCCTGATGCCATGAAGGTATCGCTACTCACTAAATCGGTAAAAGGAAGGCCGGCTCAACGCTGGTAGCGGTTGACGGCCTGGTTGTGCTCGTTGAGGTTGCTGGAGAAATGGCTGGTGCCATCGCCGCGCGCCACGAAGTATAAGGCTTCGGTCTTGTCCGGGTTCATGGCAGCCGCCAGCGAGGCCGCACCGGGCAGGGCAATCGGCGTGGGCGGCAGGCCGGCGCGGGTGTAGGTGTTGTAGGGCGTGTCGGTGAGCAGATCGATCTTGCGGATCTTGCCCTGGTAACGGTCGCCCATGCCATAGATCACGGTCGGGTCGGTCTGCAGCAGCATACCGGTGCGCAGACGGTTGACGAAGACCCCGGCCACCATGCCGCGCTCGGACTTCTGACCGGTCTCCTTCTCGACGATGGACGCCATGATCAGCGCCTCATAGGGCGTGCGATACGGCAGCGACAGATCGCGCTGCGCCCAGGCCTCGTTCAATTTCTTGCTCATGAGGGTGAAGGCCTGCTTGTAGACCTGCATGTCGCTGGCCCCCTTGGCGAAGAGATAGGTATCCGGGAAGAACAGGCCTTCCGGATTGGTGTATTCGTTGGTCAGCTTGGCCAGGATCTGCTGGTCGGTCCAGCTGGCGGTATCGTGCTTGAGCGCGGGCTGTTCGGCGATGGCCCGGCGCATCTGCTTGAAGGTCCAGCCCTCGATGACGGTCAGCGCTTCCTGCGCGAATTCGCCGCGGACCAGTTGTTGCAGCAGGCGCTGCGGCGTGTAGCCGGGCTTGATCTCGTAGCTGCCCGCCTTGATGCGACTGCCTTCGCCGGACAGGCGCGCATAGAGCGCAAACAAATCCGGATTGACCGGCACGCCGGCAGCGGCGATCTGCTTGGCCGCACCATTGACGCCGGCGCCCGGCATGATCGTGAAGGCAATCACCTGGGCGTTCGGGTCGATGATGGGCTGCCGCGACCAATACACTCCGGCTCCCGCCACCAGGGCGGCCAGTACCAGCAATGTCACAAATAACTTCTTCATACCAGAGGCGAAATCCTTGTTGCTCCGACGCGATTTTTCGGAGATCACTATAATCGAGGCATCAATGATAATCGCTGGCACGACAGTTGCCTAATTTGCCGGACCGAATGACCCGGCAAGACGTAATCCGTAAAAGATTTCCCCTATGACAGAAATGACTTCTTCGTCCTCCGGCTGGCGCGACTTCCTGGCACAGCAAGGCGCCCGGTTCGACGCCGAGAGTGCCGACCAGGCCGACGTGATCGGCTTCGGTTCCGCCTCCCCCGCACCGCAAAGCCTGGAAAGCTTCATGGCCCCGCTGACCACGCTGGGCCTGATCGCCGTCACCGGCGAGGACGCCGCCAGCTTCCTGCATGGCCAGCTCACCAACGATGTAGCGCAGCTGGATACCGGTGTGGCGCGACTGGCAGGCTACTGCTCGCCCAAGGGACGCCTGCTGGCGACCTTCCTGATGTGGCGCGACGAGCAGGCCATCTGGCTGCAACTGCCGCGCGCCCTGCAGCCGGCCATCCAGAAACGTCTGCAGATGTTCGTCATGCGCGCCAAGGCCAGGCTGGCCGACGCCAGCACCGAGCGCGCCGTGCTCGGCCTGGTCGGCCCGGCTACCGCCAACGCACTGGCACAATGGTTCCCGGTCTTGCCGGCGGCCCCCTACGACAAGATCGACAACAGCCACGGCACCCTGATCCGCCTGGCCGATGCCGTCGACAGTCCGCGCTATCAATGGATCGCCCCCGTGGACATCCTCACCGCCGCCTGGCCCGAACTGGCCCGGCATCTGACTCCGACGGCGGGCCTGGCCTGGCGGCTTTCGGAGATCCGTGCGGGCGTGCCGGGCATCGTGCAAGCCACCCAGGAGCAGTTCGTGCCGCAGATGATCAATTTCGAACTGATCGGCGGGGTCAACTTCAAGAAGGGCTGCTACCCCGGTCAGGAAATCGTGGCGCGCAGCCAGTACCTGGGCAAGCTCAAGCGCCGCACCATGCTGGCCACCATCGCCAGCAGCCAGGCGCACGCGGGACAGGAAGTGTTTGCCGCCGCCGATCCTGGCCAGCCCTGTGGCATGGTGGTCAACGCCGAAGCGCTGGATGAGGGCCACGCCCTGGCCCTGGTGGAAATGAAGCTGGCCGCCGCCGAAGACAGCGTGCACCTGGGCGCGGCCGACGGTCCGGCACTGCATTGGCATGCCCTGCCCTATGAGCTGGCCGATCCGCAATAAGCGGCGCGCCGACCGAGCCACACCGCAGCCATAGGGACGCATCCATGGATCTCTACATTTATTATCGGGTCGACACTGCACACGCGACGCCCCTGTTCGGCAAGATCAAGGGCGTACAGGCCATGTTGCAAGCGCGCCTGGGCATCGCCGGTGGCCTCAAGCGCCGCCCCGGCGAACAGGAAGGCTTGCAGACCTGGATGGAAATCTACCAGGGCATCCTGCCCTCCGGCCTCGACGAATTCACCGCCACGCTGGCGCGCGCCCTGGAAGACTCGGGCGCCGCCGCGCTCATCAGCGGCCAGCGCCACATTGAACAGTTCGAGGATGTTGCGCCATGTGCCTGATCATCTTCGCCTGGAAAGTGATCCCCGGCATGCCCCTGATCATGGCGGCCAATCGCGACGAGTTCTACGCCCGCCCGGCGGCCCATGCCGACTGGTGGAACGACCATCCCAAGATTTATGCCGGACGCGACCTGCAAGGCGGCGGCACCTGGCTGGGTGTAACCAGGGACGGGCGCTTTGCCGCCCTGACCAATGTGCGCGCACCCTCGGAGCGTCGCACCGACGCGCCCACCCGCGGCCAGCTGGTGGCCGACTATCTGGCCAGCGACCTCGATGTGCAGGCATACCTGCGACGGATCGAACCCGAGGCGCAGCGTTACAACGGTTTCAACCTGCTGCTGGGCGATCGGGAAACCATGGTGTGGTATTCCAACCGGGGCCAGGAAGATCCGCGCAACGGCCAGCCGCTGGAGTACGGGGTCTACGGCGTCTCCAATGCCTTGCTGGACACGCCCTGGCCCAAGCTCACCCGGGCCAAGGCGCAGTTTGCCAGCCTGCTGTGCCAGGGCGCGCCGGAGGAAACCTTCTTCGAGATGTTGACCGATGGCACCCGTGCCAATGATTGCCGCCTGCCCGATACCGGCGTGGGATTGGAAAAGGAGCGCATGCTTTCGCCCATCTTCATCCGCTCGCCGGACTATGGCACGCGCTGCTCGACGGTTCTGCGCGTGCCCATCGTCGGCGAGCCGGTGCTGACCGAGCAGGTGGTTGATCCTATGGCGATGCAATATAGCGCCGAGCCGGCCACGGACAAAGCGTGCAAGATACCCTGCAAGCCGCGCCTGCAGGAAATGCCATCCGACAACCACCTGCCGGATGGAAAAGCAGGCACCATCTGAGTGGAAGACTTCACACACGGCCTTGCTGACATAACCAGATCGAATATCTGATATACAGAAGATAAATTGGATGAATTTGATGCGGAGCAGTAAAGTTACACCTGTCTCCTCCAATTTCCTCCTAAAGAATTGGATTCAAGCCCACACCGCAAGGATGTGGGCTTTTTTTTCGTCCGTCCAGCGCAGCACGGTCAGACGTGCATTTCCAGCGCTTCCAGCAGCATCTCCGCCACGCGTTCGGACGACTGCGGATTCTGGCCGGTAATCAGCTGGCCGTCGCGGATGGCAAACACCTGCCAGTTGTCGGCACCTTCAAAAATACCCCCCAGCGCACGCAGACGGCTCTCCAGCAGGAACGGCACGACCTCGGCCAGCCCCACTTCGCGCTCTTCGGCATCTGTGAAGGAATTGACACGCTTGCCCGCCACCATCGGCTTGCCATCGGCCTTCACGGCCGAAACCAGGCCGGCGGCACCGTGGCAGACTGAAGCAATGAACTTGCCGGCGGCATAGGCGTTCTCGACGATGGCCTTGACGTTGGCGTCGTCGGGCAGGTCCCACATGGTGCCGTGACCGCCCGGGAAGAACACCGCATCAAAGGTGCTCACATCGATCTCGCCCAAGGCAGGCGTCTGGGCGATGCGCTGCTGCAGTTCAGCATCGGCCAGCATGCGTTCGACGATGGCCTCATTCTGACCCTGGGGCTTGACGCTACCCGGATCAATCGGCGCCTTGCCACCGGCGGTGGAAGCGATCAGCACCGAAGCCCCGGCATCCACCAGGGCGTAGTAAGGCGCGGCCAGTTCCTCGGCCCACAGGCCGGTGGGTTTGTCGGTGTCCCCCATGCGGCTGCTGGAGGTGACGATCATCAGGATATCGGGCTTGGTCATGCTATTCCTTTCTTCATGAGGGATGGATGGCATATGAAGCAAAACGACATTGCCAACGTGGACCGCACTGTATTCCTGTCGTTATCGAAGATAAACTAGGCAACCATCAATTCATTCATTACATCATTGAACAAATGCGCAGCTTTGATCCCGTCCAGCTAGGCAGCATCGAACTGTTCTGCAAGGCTGCCGAACTGGGCAGCTTCACGGCGGCCGCCGAGGCACTGGGACTGACACCGGCGTCGGTGAGCCGCTCCATCAGTCGGCTGGAAGCGCGACTGGGCGTGCGTCTGTTTGCCCGGACCACGCGCCAGATCCGGCTCACGCGCGAGGGCGAGCTGTATCACGAACAATGCCGCCAGGCCCTGGAACAGATCGCCCAGGCCGAACGCATCCTCACCGGCCAGCAGAAAGTGCCCAGCGGCCCCTTGCGCATCAGTGTGGGCAGCCCTTACGCGCACTATCGGCTGCTGCCCTTGTTGCCGCGTTTCCAGGCGGCGTATCCGCAGATCGAAGTGGAATTGAGCATTGCCAACCGCGTCATCGATTTCGTCGAAGAGGGATATGACCTCGCGATCCGGCTGGGTGTGCCACAGGATTCACGGCTGATCGCCCATACCCTGGAAGAGGCCACGCTGGGGGTCTTTGCAGCGCCCGATTATCTCGCGCGGCGCGGTCGGCCCGACAGCGTGGAAGCGCTCAAGCAGCATGACTGCATCCAGTTCATCCTGCCCGGTACCGGGCGCGCCATGCCGTGGATCTTCAAGGATGCCCAGGGGCGCGACATGGATTTTCATTTCCGGAGCCGCCAGCGCATCCATGACGACGTGCTGGGCTGCGTCAACTGGGCCATGGCGGGCGGTGGATTGTTCCAGATCTACCACTTCATCGCGCAGGCAGCGGTCCAGCGCGGCGAACTGGTGGAAGTACTGCAGTCGGCCGGGCATCGCACCCGGCGCTTTTCCATCCTGTATCCGCACAACCGGCACCTGTCGGCGCGGGTACGGGCGTTTGTCGATTTTCTGATGCAGGCAGTGCGGCCGTAAAGACTTCGGCCCCACCGCCACGCCGAACACGACATGAGGATGGGGCCGATCAGTCAAGCCGGTGCTGCGGGCGCAAGGCCCGCCGCTGCTTAATGGTGCATCTTCGCTTCCGTACGATCCAGCACCGCTTCCGGTGCCTGCGCGTCTTCCACGGTCTCGTTGTTGAGGACCTTGGTCAGGCGTGCGCTATCCAGTTCGCCGCTCCACTTGGCCACCACCAGGGTGGCCACCCCGTTGCCGATGGTGTTGGTCAGTGCACGGGCTTCGGACATGAAGCGGTCAATGCCCAGGATCAGCGCCAGGCCGGCCACCGGCACGTGGCCCACCGCCGACAGCGTCGCTGCCAGCACGATGAAGCCCGAACCCGTGATGCCCGCGGCCCCCTTGGACGTCAGCAACAGCACGCCCAGAAGCGTGAGCTCCTGCACGAAGGTCATGGGCGTGTTGGTCGCCTGGGCGATGAACACGGCCGCCATGGTCAGGTAGATCGCGGTGCCGTCCAGGTTGAAGGAGTAACCCGTCGGGATCACCAGACCCACCACGGTCTTCTTGGCCCCGGCGTTTTCCATCTTGGCCAGCATGCGCGGCAGCACCGATTCCGAGGACGAGGTGCCCAGCACGATCAGCAGTTCTTCCTTGATGTACTTGACGAACTTCCAGATCGAGAAGCCGTGCAGGCGCGTGATGATACCCAAGACCACGAAGATGAACAGCAGACAGGTCAGATAGAAGGTACCCATCAGCTTGGCCAGCGAGAACAGCGAACCCACACCGTACTTGCCGATGGTGAAGGACATCGCACCGAAGGCGCCGATCGGGGCCACCTTCATGATCGCGCCCACCACCGAGAACAGCACGTGCGAGATCTTCTCGATGAAGTCGAACACCAGCGTGCCGCGGCCACCGAATTTGTGCAGAGCGAAGCCGAACAGCACCGCCACCAGCAACACCTGCAGCACGTCACCCTTGGCAAAGGCGTCGAACATGCTGCTGGGGATGATGCTGAGCACGAAGTCCGTGACCGAACCCAGCTTGCCGGGCGCAGTGTAGGCCGCGATGCTCTTGGTATCGAGCGACGCCGGATCGACATTCATGCCCACACCCGGTTGCAGGAAGTTCACCAGCAACAGGCCGATGAGCAGTGCCACGGTACTGACGACTTCGAAATACAGCAGGGCCAGGCCACCGGTCTTGCCGACCTTCTTCATGTCTTCCATGCCGGCGATACCGATGACGACCGTACAGAAGATGACCGGCGCGATGATCATCTTGATCAACTTGACGAAACCATCGCCCAGCGGCTTCATGGCTTCACCCGTGGACGGATAGAAATGGCCCAGCGCGATACCGATCACGATGGCGCACAGGACCTGGAAATACAGGGACTTGTAAAGGGGCGGTTTTGGCGCCGACATAGTGCTTTCTCCTTGAAACATGGATGACCAGCGGGCCTGCAGAGACCTGCCGCCTGCCGTGGTCGGATCGTCGTCCGTTCTGGCGGGTGCTTGTTGTTGGTCCGGGAGAACTCCCCCCTCCCCGGTGCGGCCGCAAGTATCGCGCAGTCATTTCCGGGCGGGTATTGTGGGAAACCACATAGCTTCACTAAAGAGGCATGCAAAATGCTTTATTCTTCATTCTGCAAAGCAACAATCTTCGCTATATTCTGTGCCGGACTGAACGGAACTCTCTTTTTCCGGGGCAGTCGGCACTCATAAGGAAAACATCGTGCAAGCAAAACTGACGGTCACCGCGCGCCTGGCCATCCTGGTGGCGGTACTGTGCGGCAGCGTGGTCCTGCTGGCCTGGCGTGACATGCAGGGCATGGCCGCAAGCAATGACAAGCTGCGCTACGTTTATGAAGATCGCACCATGGCGCTGATCCATATCGCCCGGGTACGCGACGCGCTCTACCTGAACCGCGACGTCATGGGTCGCGCCCTGATGCTGGCCAACCTGCCCGCTCCGACTGGTGAAGACAGCAACAGCAGCAGCGAGCGCATCAAGCCCTTGCTGGACCGCATTCCCGCCCTGGATGCCACCTTCGAGCAAGGCTGGCAGGCCTACCGGGCGACCCGACTGGAGCCGCAGGAACAGACCGAGGCGGCGCGCTTCGAGCAGAACTGGCGGCGGTACGTCGGCGACCGCGCCCAGGTGCTGGATCTGCTGCGCGGCAACGAACCGCTGCAGGCCAATCGGCGGTGGACGCAGCTGACCGGCCAACTGGCCGGCCTGGCGAGCCAGCTGGCCACGCTGGGCCAGTTGCAGGAAAGCTTTACGCGCAGCTCCTATGAAGCGGCACACCAGGATTACCGGCAACTGCGCAGTCACAACCTGCAGATTGCGGGTCTGGCGCTGACCATCGGCATCGCCATTGCCCTCTGGATCATCTTCAGCCTGCGTCGCCAACTGGGCGGCGAGCCGGATTACGCCGCCGATATCGTGCGCCAGATCGCCGAGGGCAATCTCGGCGTCGCCGTGACCCTGCGCCGCCGCGACCGCAGCAGCCTGCTCCACGCCATGCACGGCATGCGCGAACGGCTCACCGAGATCATGCGCAGTGTCACTGAGCTGACCCACGCCCTGGATCACTCCACCCGCCAGCTCAACGCCACCGCACAAGACCTGGCCAACGCCTCCAGCGAGCAGGCCGCCGCCGTGGAAGAAGTGCACAGTGCCATCAGCAACATCAGCCAGGCCATCGGCCAGACCGGCGAACACGCGCGCCGCACCGACCAGATTGCCCTGAAAGCGGCTGCCGATGCCGACCAGAGCGGCGCGGCAGTGCAGAGCACGGTGGCTGCCATGCGTGGCATTGCGCGCCAGGTCGGGGTCATCGACGACATTGCCTATCAGACCAATCTGCTGGCCCTCAACGCAGCCATCGAGGCGGCACGGGCCGGTGAACACGGGCGCGGTTTTTCAGTGGTGGCAGCGGAAATCCGCAAGCTGGCCGAGCGCAGCCAGTACAGCGCACAGGAGATCAGCGCGATTGCCCAGCAAAGCGTGGAATTGGCCGAGGCGACCAGCCAGCGTCTGGCCGCTGGGACCTTGCAGGGAATCCGCGACGCCTCGCAGCAGATCAACCAGATCACGCTGTCGGCGCGCATGCAGGAGGAAGGTGTGCAGGAGATCGGCTCGGCCGTGATCCAACTCAATGACACCACCCAGCGCAACGCCGCTGCCTCCGAGGAACTGGCCTGCACCGCCGAAGCGGTGGCCGAACGGGCGCGCGAGCTGAACGCCCTGCTGTGTTACTTCAGACTGGCCCAACAGCGGCAGAGCGCGCCGCCACTCCCCCGGTCAGCCTGAAGAAGCGATCAACTCAGGTACCCGTGCCTGGCAGTCGGGCGCGCATGGTGATGTGGGCAATGCCGGCTTCCATGAATGGTTCTCCCTCGCGGACAAAGCCGTAGCGCCCGTAGAAGCCCTCGGCATGCAGCTGGGCATTGAGGATCACTTCCGCATCGCCGCGCGCACGGGCAGCCGCCATCAGCGCCTGCAGCACCGCGCCGCCCACGCCCTGTCCACGTCCGGCCTTGCGCACGGCCATGCGACCGATGTGGCCATCGGGCAGCAGACGACCGGTGGCCAGGGGCTGGCCGGCGGCGTCATAGGCGACGGCATGCACGCAGTGCGGGTCCATGTCATCGAGCTCGATCTCGGCCGGCACCTTCTGTTCATCGACGAAGACCTCGAAACGGATAGGCTGGGCCTGCGCACGCAGCTGCTCCCAGCTGCCGGTGATGATTTCCATGGTGGATTTCCTGCGAAAAAGAAAAGGGATACGCTCGTGCACTCACTCGTGATCCAGCTTGCGCGAGATGTCCAGGCGGCGAATCAGCTTGAAGGTGCCCATGGCCTTGGCCACCAGGCGGTCGCCATTGAACAGTTCGGCCTGGCAGAAGCACATGGTGGTCGAGCGGTGGTAAGTATGGCCGCGCGCAATGAGGGTCTCGCCGGCACGGCCGGCGGGCTGCAGGAAGCTGGTACTCATCTCGACGGTCGCCGAGGACTTGGCATCAGGCGCGCCGGCCCGGGCCGACAAGCCCATGGCCACGTCCAGCAGGGTCATGCTGATGCCGCCCTGGGCCACATGCCAGCTGTTCATGAATTCGGGCTTGAGCCGCAGTGCCATGACGGCGCGGTCATTGCCGTATTCCAGCACCTCCACGCCCAGGGCTTCCAGATAGGGATTCCCCTGCGGGAACACCTCGGTGATGGGCAGACTCATGCCTGCCTCAGATTTCGTAATCCATGCACTGGCGCGCTTCGCGTACGGCACCGATGAAAGGTTTGATGGCCACGTGGTCGGGATGCTCCTGGTAGGCATCCAGCGCCTCGCGCGAAGCGAATTCGGAGTAGAGCACCACGTCATAGGTAGCTTCCAGGCCAGGTTGTGCCAGCACGGCCTCGAACTTCAGGATGCCGGGAACCACGTTGGCGCAGCTGTCCAGCAATTGCTTCATCTTGCGCAGGTTGGTGGCCTTGTCGGCGCCTTCTGCATGGTCCTTCAGTTTCCACATGACGATATGCTTGATCACGATAGCTCTTCCTGGTCAGAAAATGAACAATCCGTAATGATAAGCCAAAGCCCCGTGCTCAGTGCCGGGCGCCTCAGGATCGTCGGGCGATCTTCATGAAGGAACCCACCAGTCGCCCTTCGCGGCGTTCAGCCAGGCAATACACATAGGTATGCGTGGTCACCGGATCGCCCTCGATGCGCACCATGCGGAAACGTTCATCTGCAATGAACTCCGCCTCCGACACCGCCCCCAGGCCCAGGCCCCGCGCCACGGCCTCGCGCAAGGCTTCACGACTGCCGATTTCCATCACCACCTGCACACGCACGCCGGCCTGTTGCAAGGCCTGCTCCAGCGCCAGCCGCGTGGTCGACCCCTGCTCCCGCATGATCAGCGGCTGCTGCTCCAGTTCGGCCAGCGAAACCGCCGTGCGCTGGTAGAACGGATGGCTGCGATGGGCGAACAGCACCACCGCATGGTCGGCGTAGGGCACCGCATGAAAGCGCGCATCGTCATTGAAGCTGGCCAGCACCGCCACGTCCGTCACGTAATTGGCCAGGTCCGCCAGCGACTGCGCCGAATTGCCCAGCTTGATCGACAGTTCCACCTTGGGATAGCGGGCACGATAGGCATCCACCATCTCGATGACGTGGAACGGCCCGACCGCACCGATGCGCAGATGACCCACGTGCAGCGCACCCGAATTGACCAGCAGGTTCAGCGCATCCAGTTCCAGTTCGGCGATGTTCTGAGCGATGGGCAGCAAGCGCTGTGCCGTCTCCGACAGATCCACCCGACGGCCCCGGCGGAAGAACAGCTCCACGTTGTGTTCTCGCTCCAGCGATTGCACCTGGGTCGTCAGGGTGGGCTGGCTCACGCCCAGGGCACGCGCGGCGGCAGAAAAACCGCGATGGCGCGCCACCGCCAGGAAAGCGCGTAGTTGCGAAGGGGTCATCTATAGATCCAGTCAATAGCTTTATCCAATTTCCAGGATTATATCGATAACAGCGGCGTCACAAAGTCTCGTTAAGCTCTCTTCCCATCCAGCTTGCCACGCTTCGGGCGGGCCCGCGCCGTCCCTTCCCTGCCTCAGCACACCTCCAAGGAGAATCCATGCAATCCGCCTCCGGCCCCGGCCGCCCCCTGCAAGCCGTCATCTTCGACTGGGCCGGTACGCTGGTCGATTTCGGCTCGCTGGCCCCCACCCAGATCTTCGTGGACGCCTTCCACAGCTTTGGCATCGAACTGAGCCTGCAACAGGCACGCGGACCCATGGGCTTGTCCAAGTGGCAGCATATCCGCCTGCTGCTGGAAGATCCGTCACTGGCGGCCCAGTGGCGGCAGCGCACCGGCCATGCGCCCACCCAGGCCGACATTGACGCCATCTATGCCCACTTCATGCCGATGCAGATCGCCAAGGTCGGCCAGTATTCGCAGCCCATCGCGGGCGCTGCACAGGTGCTGGCCTGGCTGCGCGGCCAGGGCCTCAAGATCGGCTCCTGCTCCGGCTATCCGCGCCAGGTACTGGACGTGCTGCTGCCCATGGCGGCGGCCGAAGGCATCCGCCCCGACCACGTGGTGGCCGGCGATGAACTGCCGGCCGGTGGCCGCCCCGGCCCCTACATGGCCCTGGCCAACATGCTGGCGCTGCAGATCGACGACGTGGCCGGCTGCATCAAGGTCGACGACACCGTGCCCGGCATCGAGGAAGGCTTGCGCGCCGGGATGTGGAGTGTAGGCGTCTCTCTTTCGGGTAATGAAGTCGGACTGACACGCGCGCAACTGCAAGCGCTACCGACCGAAGAAGCCGCCCACCGCAAGGAGGAAGCCGAACAACGCCTGCGTGCCGCGGGCGCCCACTACGTGATCGACTCGGTGGCCGACCTGCCGCAGATCGTCGCCCACGTGCGCTCGCGCCTGGCCATGGGCGAGCGTCCCTGAAGTCAGCGCGGGCAGACCGGACGGGCCGTTGCACGGCTTTCACGGTCGTTGACAAGCCCGGCGCCGGACTCATAGAATTGCCCGGCAGATAATTCATACAAGAGACCATCTGTAAGATGGTCTCATCACGCGCGCAGTTTGCCACGGCCTCTTACAGACAACATCAGGAGAGCCCTGTGCACACCGCAGTCCCCCTGCGCGGCATTGACGATGTCGTCGCCTTCATCGATTCCCGTTCCGCCCTCTCTGGCCACGCCGGCCTGGTGTGGTGGCTGCTGCTGGGCGGCCTGTTCCTCGAGGCCCTTTCGCACTCCGCCCTGAGCGTCGGCCTGGCGCCAATGATCCGCCAGCTCGGCCTGGGGCCGTCCGAGGTCGCCCTGCTGGCGTCCTCGGCGGCATTCTCCGCCCTGCTGGCCAATCCCCTGGGTGGCTGGCTGGCCGACCGCTGGGGCCGGGTCCGCCCGCTTCTGGCAGCCAAGTTGCTGGTCCTGGCGGCGGCCCTGCTGGTCGCCTTCGGCGAAGAGTTTGGAACCCTCGTGACCGGACGCGTCATCGCCGGTCTGGCCTTTGGCCTGGATTTTGCCGTCGCCATGGCCATGCTGGCCGAACTGACGCCGCAACGACTGCGCCATCGCCTGAACCTGTGGCAAGCCCTGTGGTATCTGGCCGTGTGCAGCAACCTGCTGCTGACACTGGCGGTAGAGCAATGGGAGGTCGGCGACAGCCTGTGGCGCTACCCGCTCGCCTTCACCGCCGCCGCCGCGCTGTTGCTGCTGAACCTGCAAATGCTGCTGCTGGTGGAAAGCCCCTGCTGGCTGGCCCGCCGCCAGCGCTGGCAGGCACTGTCCGACACGCTGGAACGGCTCTATCCCGGCCAATCCTTCCAGATCCCCGAGGCCCTGCTGCACCCACCGGACGCCCCCGGCTTCGGTCTGGCAGGCATGCCACGTCGCTCGGATCCGGGTCTGCGCTCGCTGCTGCGTCGCCCCTACCGTGCCCGCATCATGCTGGCCGCCAGCGTGCAGATCGGCCAGGCGGTGCAATACTTCGCCATCGGCTGGTACCTGCCGGTGCTGGGCATGGAGCTCTTTGGCGAGGATTTCTCCCAGGCCGCCCTGGGCGTGCTGATCTTCAACGTATGCGGCCTCGCGGGAGGCCTGCTGGCGCCCGCCCTGGCGCGTCGACTGGGCCTGAGACAGGCGGCGGCCTGGGGCTTTGCGATGTGCTGCCTGGTCCTGCTGGTGCTGGCCGGGTCCTGGCGGCAGCTCGCGGGATGGCAGGCCCTGCTGCTTCCTTCGCTGTTCCTGCTGTGCCACGCGGCCGGTCCGGGCGCCAACGGCAAGAGCCTGTCGTCGCTCTCGTTTCCCAGCGAACTGCGCGCGCGTGCCAATGGCGTGATGGGCAGCCTGGGAGGAGCGTCAGCAACGCTGGCCCTGTTTCTCTTTCCGCTGCTGCAGTCCGCCCTGGGCACGGCCGCTTGCCTGCTGCTGGTTGCCGCCCTGGCGCTGCTGGCGGCACTGGCCTGCTGCCTGATACGCTGGGATCCGCAACGATCAGGATTCCATCCCGATCTCGAAGCAATGACGACACCCGACGTCGCCATGACGCCACCCGCGCGTACCGACAGAAGACGCCATGAAAGGCCGTGACGGCATCCTCGCCATCGATGCCGGCACCTCCAGCACGCGCGCCGCAGTGGTCACGGCAGATGGCCTGGTCTCCTGCCTGCAGCGGCATGCGCTGACCACGCATTCACCCCGCAGCGGCGTGGTCGAACAGGATGCCGACCAGATCTGGCAGCGCACCCTGGCCGTATGTCGCGCCACCCTGCAGCAAGCTGACCAGAAGGGATTGCAGGTGCGCGCCATCGGCCTGAGCACCCAGCGCGCCAGCGCCGTGTTGTGGGATACCGTCAGCGGCGAACCGCTGGTGCCGGTACTGGCCTGGCAGGATAGCCGCCATGCCGCCGACCTGGCGGCCCTGGCCCCACGCTGGGACCCTTGCCTGCGCTTGCACCTGGGACGCCCGACGGGCAGCCGCTCGCCCTATCTGTGGGCGGCACAGCTGCTGCGCAGCCACCCGCGTGTGGCACGCGCCTGGGAGCGGGGAAGGCTGGGCTTCGGCAGCATCGATACCTGGCTGCTCTGGCAGTTGAGCGGGCGACGCCTGCTGGCCACCAGCGCCACCAATGCCACGGCCTGCAACGCCTATGTGCTGGATCGCCATGCCTATGCGCTGGACTGGCTGGAGGCGCTGGGCTTCCCCGTCGCGCTCTTGCCGGCGCTGTATCAGGATGCCGACGACTACGGCAGCAGCGACGCCGGCCTCACCGGCGTGGCGCTGCCCATCCGCGCCTGCGCCGGTGACCAGCTGGCCGCCGCGATCGGACTGGGCTGCCTGGAGGCAGGCCAGGCACTGTGCCAGCACGGCACCGGCAGCTTCATCGATGTGCTGATCGGTACCCGCGCCGCGCTGGGCGGTGCAAGCCAGAGCGACGGCAACGGCGTCGTAGTCACTGCCCGCCGTCGCGACCATGTCTCGCACTTCGCACTGGAAAGCTACTGCGCCACTACCGGTGCCGCCCTGAACTGGGCCTGCCAGCGCCAGCACTGGTTCCCCAATGCACGCTGCCTGCTGGCCCTGGCGGCCAGCGTGAGTTCGTCAGGTGGTGTCAGTTTCATCCCGGCCCTGGCCGGGGTACAGGCGCCGCTGCGTCACAGCGCCGCGCGGGCCGCCCTGCAAGGCTTGTCGCTGGCCACCAGCCGTGCCGACATCGCGCATGCGCTGGTGGAAGGCATCGCCCAGACCGTGGCCGCCAGCCTCAGCGCCAATGCCGACCAGGCCGGATTGCCGGTCACGCAGATGATGAGTGGCGGTACCCTGGCCGGCAGCGATCTGCTGCTGCAACTACAGGCCGACCTCTCGGGCGTGCCGACCTGTCGCACGCATCAGAGCGCCCACGCCAGTCTGCGCGGCATTGCCTACCTGGCGGGCAGCCACGGCCTGTTGTGGGACGATCTGCCGCTAGCCTGCGCCCGCACCCGGCTGCAAGCCGTCTTCCAACCGCGTATCGACGCCGCCGAGCGCAGCCGCCGTCGCAGTCTGTGGCAGGCACGCCTGTACGCCGAGCTGGAACACGTCCGCCAGCAAAACGCGTACTAGCGGCACCGCCCTTTTCCCTGCTGTTTTCATTTCTCTTTTTTCACTCTGGAACCCCGCATGCGCTCTCCCACCCCTCCCCCTCGTGTCTCCACACGTT
The DNA here is from genome assembly GCF_057809315.1 of Herbaspirillum sp. FG34. Lineage (NCBI taxonomy): Bacteria > Pseudomonadati > Pseudomonadota > Betaproteobacteria > Burkholderiales > Oxalobacteraceae > Herbaspirillum > Herbaspirillum sp. FG34. The sequence goes on from NZ_JBMDJS010000002.1 coordinate 269,993, forward strand.
CAGGCCCCTCGCCAATCCCTGCCACGCCCGCCACCGATGATCGGTCACTGCAAGCCAGGCTGCGGCGCCAGCCGGTCATGGCGGCCATCTATGGTATGCAGCATCTGACCGCCTTCCTCGACAGCGCCGCCGAAGTCGGCATCATGGCGCATGTGGAATTGCGCGAGTTGCAGGCGGTCATTGCCAGCTTCAAGGCGGCCGGCAAATTCCCCCTGCTCAATGTGGACACCTGTGAAGGGCTGGCCCAGGACAAGGCTGCCATCGATTACCTGGTCGCCATCGGCGTCCCGGCGCTGGTCTCGACCCGGGTGGCCACTCTGGTGCGCGCCAACCGTGCCGGCATGATCACCATGCAGAAGGTATTCGTCACCGATCGCACCACCTGGCCACGCAGCCTGAAGGCACTGGAACAGAGCGAACCCAACCTGGTGCAATTGATGCCGGCGCCTATGCTCACGCAACTGCAGCAGGCCGACCGGGCCGTGCTGCCGCCCATCGTGGCATCTGGCTTCGTCTGCAATGAAGACGATGCGCGTGCGGCGCTGGCGGCCGGGGCGGTGGCCCTGTCCAGCAGCGAACAGCGCTTGTGGAACCTGCCGACCGGCGCGATCAGCGCGCCATGAGCAAGTGGCGGGCGTATGCAGCGGCTATGCAGTGCGCCGACGCGACCTGGTCGGCCCGGTCGCCTTTTTCTTCGTAGCGGCCGGCTTGGCCGTCGGCGCCGCCACGACTGGCTTGCGCGCGCTACGCTTGCGCGTGGGTGCCGCATCGCCGCCGTCTTCGCCGATGGCCTTGGTGAGCTTGCGCGCCAGCGCGATCACGCGATCGGGATCGACGTCGAGCGTACCCATGAGCAGCTCGATGATTTCCGAGCGCGGATTGGCCAGCGTCGGCTCGATCATCATCACCGCCGCCGCCAGCGCCAGCGCACGCTCGCGCGAGGCGGTATCGGGCAGCATCTGCCCCAGCGCATTGAGCGCCTCCACCGGTGCCACCGCCGTGATGCGCGCCTGCTCCTTGAGCAATTGCACCCAGTTGGTCTGCGGTGAAACGCTGGCGTGCATGTTCGGCAATTGCGCCAGCAGCCGCGCCAGACGCAGGCTGCGCCGCTCGAACGCACCAATGGAGACCATGCCGGCGATGACGATGCGGCATACCGCCTGGGCAAAACTGCCCTCGGCAATCTGGTCGATGACACTCTCACGGTAGCGCCCCAGCTCCTGCTGCGCCCAGCGCTGGGCCACGTCGGCATCGGGCTCGTGCGGCGGCAGCCAGGCCCCCAGGCCGGTCGGGCCGAACAGCTGGCGCGTCATGCGCACGGTACGGGCATCCCGCTGGTCGCGCCAGGCATTGAGTTCGTCGGTGATCTTCTGCGCCATGCGGCGCTCGTATTGCTTCAGCGGATGATCCGGGTCGAGTTGCACCCGCTGGGCGCGGGCGGCCGCGGCCTGCTGGCGAATGAAGGCTGCCGCCGGATGCGTGTCCGAGAACAGTTGCCGCTGCATGCGCAGGGGATTCATGCGCATGAGCGCGCTGGCGCTCTCGCGCGTGGCCGTCATGCGCACCCAGGGCCGCATCCAGGTCTTGTACCACTGCGCATTGATCTGTGACCACTGGCTGATGGTCGAGAAGATCGACTCTTCCTCGCGTCCTTCCGGATTGAGCTTGCGCAGGTCCTCCATGGTGCGGTGCTGGTAATGCACCGTATAGTCGCCTGGCTCCAGCGCATCCCAGCGCTGGCTCGGACGGCCATCCTTGCGCTCCAGCTTCATTTCGTAGAGGCCCGGCGGCAGGCTCTCGATCACGTCCAGCGAGCTGACCAACTGGTCGTGCTCCTTGAGCGCCACCGAACCGCCCACGAAAATGCCCAGATGCCCCACGCTTTCATGCAGCACGTAGATGATGGTGCGTCCGGCGGCGGCGATGGCGCGCTCGTCACCCCAGACATCGATGATCCAGTTCAGCGCCTGCGGCGGCGGCGTGATGTTGTCGCCCCAGGAGGCGAAGACCACGATGGGCGCAGTAATGTCGCGCAGATTCACTGAACGGCCTCTGACCTCCAGCTCGCCGCGCGCCAGCTTGTTGCCCACGAACAGGTTCTCGGTGATGGCTTCGATCTCGGCACCGGTCATGCGGAAGAAACCGCCCCACCAGCGTTCGAACTCCAGGAAGCGTGGCGCCTCCTGGTCGACCCCGGCCCACAGGTTGTAGTACTTGCTCCAGAAGGTATTGGCCGGATTGAGCTTCTCGAAATTCTCCACCAGGCAGGCGCCATCGAAACGATCCGCCCCGAGGTCGGCCGCCAGCGAAGCCAGCCAAGTCCCGCCAAGGGTGGCGCCGCTGTAGCGCATGGGATTGAGCGTGGAGCTGCCGGCCCAGTAGGACGCCGGCGCCCCGACCATCATCAGCGGGCCGAACAGTTCGGGCCGGACTGCGTCCAGCGTCATCATGGCCCAGCCGGCCTGGCAGTTGCCGATCACCACCGGCTTGGCCGGGCATTGCGGATGGCGACGAATCACCTCTTCCAGGAACATCGCCTCGGCGTCCATCACCGTCACCAGCGTCTGTCCATCTTCCGGCTCGGGACGGAAAGTGACGAAATAGACCGTATGCCCCGCCTTCATCGCCATGCCCACTTCGGAATCGAACTTGAAACCGCCGATGCCAGGACCATGCCCGGCGCGCGGATCGACCACCACCACCGGCCGCGCCTGCGCATCGACCGCCAGCCCGGGCGGCGGCTGCAGGCGCAACAGCGCGTAGTTGCAGGGTTGCGGCAGGTCGTGGCCGTCCAGTACCAGCTCATGCTCGAACTTCAGCAGCGGTGGCGTACCCTGTTCCAGATGTTGCAGATAGTCATTGCCACGGTCGAGCAAGGTATCGAGGAACAGGAAACTGCGCTGTACGCAATCCTGCACATACAGCGGCACGTCGTTCCAGGCCGCAGCGGGGGCAGCCGGATGGTCGAGGGCGGGGGAATCGGGGGTCTTGCGGCTTGCCATGGGTGCACTCCGGTCAAGTGAGACATCCATCATACTGATGCAGATCGTCAGCAAATCGTTCGATCTCTGCGACAATGGAACCGCAATTCCCGGAATTGGGGATGAAATCCCCTGAAAACCATTGCACGGAGGAACTTTCATGGAACTCAAGAGCCTGGTGGACCAGCCTGGCAAACTGCCGACCATCCCCAAGGTGGTCCAGCAATTGATGGCCAGCTTCGACAGCGAGGAAGTCTCCGCCCACGAGATCGCCCAGCAGATCGCGGCGGACCCGGCACTGACGGCCAAGGTATTGCGGCTGGCCAATTCAGCGTTCTTTCATGCTTCGCGCACCATCGGCACGGTCGACGATGCGCTGCGCATGCTGGGTTTCATCATGGTGCGCAACCTGGTGCTGGGCAATGGCATGGTGGCCGCCTTCAAGAGCACGCGCGGCATGGACCTGCCGCAGTTCTGGCGCCATACGCTCCATACCGCGGTGGCGGCGCGCTGGCTGGCCATGCACGCCGGGATCAACGGCGAGGACAATGGCGACGCCGTCTTCACGGTCGGCATGATGCACGGCATCGGCCAGTTGCAACTGCATGCGGTCGCTGCTGCTACCGTCGCCTCGCTGGACAAGCAGTGCAATGTACTCGATGCCGACCGTGCCGCACGGGAAAATCAGACCTGGGGCTTCGATTACGCCGACGTCTCGGCCGAACTGGCGGCGATCTGGCACTTCCCGGATGCACTGGTGACCGCCCTGCGTTCGGTGCCCGATCCGCTGGCCGCCAGCCGCCTCGATCGCGCCGCTGCCTGGGTCCACCTGGGCGCATGGGCTGCGCGCGTGAACGTGCTGTCGCTCGATGACGAGGCCGCGCTGGCCACCTATCCGATTGCCGTGGCCAAGAAACTGGGCGTGGATCCGGCGTGGATGCCGGTGCTGGTCAAGCACGCCGCCGACAAGGCCGAGCGCGCCATGCCTTCGCTTACCGAACTGGCAGCAGGGCTGGACGCCATGCTGGAATAAGGACTACCCGACATGGACAGTCTCATCGCTCTGATCATGGGATTGCTGCGCTACCTGGCCTTCAATACCGTGTTCTATCTGCTCGGCGCCGGTCTGCTCAAGCTGCTCACGCTGGGCCGTTATCCCCGCTGGCTGCCTCTGCGCGCGGGTCACTGGCGTGCGCAGGCAGGGGATTTCGATCTGGTCGCCCTGTTCGGGTTCCTCGCCGGCGTGGGCCTGCTGGTGCCGGCCGCCTATCTCTTCGCCTGAACTGCCACGTCGGATTGCGCCTCAGGTGGCACAGATGCTGCAGCTATGTCCCTTGCAGTTGTGCAGTACGCTGCTGCGCCCTGCGCCCGCATGCGTGCCGGGCCCGGTCGCGCCCTGCCCGGCCAGTTGTTCGGCCCCGTTGCGCGGCTGCCAGCGATACTTGACCTGCAATCCCACATGGCCACCCGTGGGCATGGGCGAGGCTGCGGTCTCCTGCTTGCAGTAAGGACAGGTGGTCTGCCCATGCAGGCCCTGCAGGGCAATGAGCCGTTCGAAAATGCCTTCACAATGGCTGCAGCGGATGTCGTACAAAGGCATGTTGTCCTCCTCAAGAATCTGCGACAAAAAACCTGACCAGGCCTGCGCCCGGCCGGGAACACACACGTCACTGCGTTGATCGCTACGCTTTGCGACCCCAATAGGATTTATCGTTGAGCATGCCCTTGGGGGTGATGTCCTGATCGAAGATCGAGGTCGGCAAGGCCACCGTACAGGCACAGTTGGGAATGTCGACGATGCCGCCTATGCGCCCTTCCACCGGTGCTGCGGTCAGCAGCATGTAGGCCTGGCTGCCGGTGTAGCCGAAGTGGGTCAGGTAGTCGATGGCCTTGAGGCAAGCCTGGCGATAGGCCACGGTGGCATCGAGGTAATAGTTCACGCCGTTTTCCACGCTGATGCCTTCGAAGGTCAGCCACTGCTCGTAATGCGGCTTGACGATGCTGGGCATGAAGATGGGCGAGGTGATGTTGTACTTGGCCATGCCGCCCTTGATGAGATCGAAGCCGACGTGGCTCACGCCATCCATCTCGATGGCGCCGCAGAAGCCGATCTCGCCATCGCCCTGCGAGAAGTGCAGGTCCCCCATCGAGAAGCCGGCCCCCTTCACGTACACCGGGAAGAAGATGCGGGTACCCGCCGACAGATCCTTGATGTCGGTATTGCCGCCATGCTCGCGCGGTGGCACGGTGCGGGCAGCAACCTTGGCCATCTCCTCGAACTTGGCGCCGGTCAAGCCGCGCAGCACCGCCGTGCTGGGGTTGGGCGGCTGCGCCAGGCCCTTGGCGGCCAGCGGCGCTTCGCGGCGGTTCCACTCGGCCAGCAAGTCATGCGAGGGCAGGCACCCCATCAGGCCCGGGTGCGTCAGGCCGGCGATGCGCACGCCAGGGATGTGGCGCGAGGTGGCATACAAGCCCTTCAGGTCCCAGATGGCCTTGTCGGCTTCGGGGAAATAATCGGCCAGGAAGCCGCCACCGTTTTCCTTGGCAAACACGCCCGAAAAACCGACGGGTGTCACCGGCTTGATGTCCAGCAGGTCGATCACCAGCAGGTCACCCGGCTCGGCGCCTTCGACGTGGAAGGGACCGGTCAGCGGATGGGCGCGGGTCAGGTCGACGTTCTTGACGTCGGAGACGTCATCGGTGTCCTGAATCTGCGCGTCGAGGAAGTCCAGCGACTCGATCAGGATGGATTCGCCCGGCTTGACCGAGGCCAGGAACGGCAAGTCGGGATGCCAGCGGTTATGGCCCAGTTCGGCCTGCTCTGCCAGCGGGACGCCGGGCTTGATCTTGAAGTGCTGCATGCGATCTCCTTGGTGGTGGGTGTGTGATGGCGACCTTGGGACAGTGGGCCTCAGGCCGCCGGCTCGGTAGGAATCCCCGGCATCGGACATTCGGGCGTGCCGGCACTGTTGCGGGTCAGCGCCTCGACCTGGGCACGCGCCGCCTGCGGATCATTGACCCAGGTGCGATAGAAGTCGAAGGGACACTCGGCCACGCCCGCCGGCGATTCACCCGAATTGATCTTGCCGGTGTAGCCGCGATGCAGCAGCTTGTAGAGGTGGTTCTGCGACTGCCAGTGGCAGCGCGCATCGCGGATGGCCGAGACCGATAGTTCGGCATACTGGATGCCCATCTCCTCGGTGCCGCATTCGCCCAGCGTGCGGCCATCGAAACCGACGATGGCCGAATGGCCGAAATAGGAATAGACGCCATCGAACCCGGCGGCATTGGCCACGGCCACGTAGAGATTGTTCATCCAGGCCATGGCCTTGGAGACCATGATCTGCTGTTCCTTGGCCGGATACATGTAGCCCTGGCAGCGCACCACCAGTTCCGCGCCCTTCATGGCGCAGTCGCGCCAGATCTCGGGATAGTTGCCGTCGTCGCAGATGATGAGGCTGATCTTGAGGCCCTTGGGGCCGTCGCAGACATAGGTGGTATCGCCCGGATACCAGCCCTCGATGGGCGTCCACGGCATGATCTTGCGGTACTTCTGCACGATCTCGCCCTGGTCGTTGATGAGGATCAGCGTGTTGTAAGGGACCTTGCGCGGATGCTCTTCATGGCGCTCGCCGGTCAGCGAAAACACGCCCCACACACCGGCGATGCGGCAGGCTTCGGAAAAGATGGCGGTCTCGTCACCGGGGATGGTGGCGGCGGTTTCGAACATTTCTTCACGGTCATACATGATGCCGTGGGTGGAATACTCGGGAAACACCACCAGGTCCAGCCCCGGCAATCCCTGTTTCATGCCGACCAGCATGGCGGCGATCTTCCTGGCGTTCTCCAGCACCTCTGCGCGTGTATGCAGGCGCGGCATCTTGTAGTTCACCACGGCCACGCCGACGGCGTCGCGGCTACTTGAAATGTCTCCATGTCGCATGGGCTTGCTCCTCTGAAAAGACGGTCAGATCAGACCGACAGATACTTGCTGATGGTGGGCGCATCGACGTTCTCGCGCGTGTCTTCATAGACGAAGCGGCCCTTGTCGATGACCAGGAAGCGATCGGCAATCTCCAGCGTGAAGCTCAGCACCTGCTCCGAGACCACGATGGTGAGCGCGCGGATCTTGCGGATTTCCTTGAGGCTCCTGGCGATGTCCTTGATGATGGATGGCTGGATGCCCTCGGTGGGTTCATCCAGCAGCAGCACGCGAGGATTGGTCGCCAGTGCGCGCGCAATGGCCAGTTGCTGCTGCTGGCCACCGGAGAGATTGCCGCCCTTGCGGGTGCGCATGTCATAGAGCACCGGGAACAGCGAATACAGTTCGTCGGGCACCTTGCCCTTGGCCGAGGCGGGCAAGCCGGTCTGGATGTTTTCCAGCACAGTCATATGCGAAAAGATCATGCGCCCCTGCGGCACGTAGGCCACGCCGCGCTCGACGCGCTGGTGGCTTTCCAGGCCGCCGAGTTCCACGCCATCGATGCTGATGCTGCCGCCGCGCAGCGGCAGGATGCCCATCAGGGTCTTGAACAGCGTGGTCTTTCCCATGCCGTTGCGGCCCATGACGGCGACGATTTCTTCCTTGGCCACCGACAGATCGACGTCGTGGATGACCTTGCTCTGGCCGTAGCCGGAAGCGAGTTGCGAGACTTTGAACATGGCAGGCTCCGAGGGTGATGGGCGTTCAGTGACCGAGATAGACATCGATCACCTTGGGATCGGACTGCACCTTCTCCATGCTGCCTTCGGCCAGGATCTTGCCCTGGTGCAGCACGGTGACCTTGTGCGCGATGCTCTTGACGAAATCCATGTCGTGCTCGATCACCACCACCGAACGGCCCTGGCTGATGCGGCCCAGCAGCTCGGCGGTCTTTTCGCGTTCGGACACGCTCATGCCGGCCACCGGTTCGTCCAGCATCAGCAACTCCGGCTCCTGCATCAGCAGCATGCCGATCTCCAGCCACTGCTTCTGGCCGTGCGAGAGCAGATCAGCCTGGGTGTGCAGTTGCTCTTCCAAAAAGATGTCGGCAGCCACCGCCTCCACCCGCGCCACCACATCCGGCGAACGCTTGAAGGTCAGCGCGCCGAACACCTTGCGGCCACGCGGGAAGGACATTTCCAGGTTCTCGAACACCGAAAGGTTTTCGTAGATGGAGGGGGTCTGGAACTTGCGCCCTACCCCCACGCGCACGATGGCGTGCTCGCTCATCCTGGTCAGTTCGTGGTTGTTGAACTTGATGCTGCCGGAGGTGGCGCGGGTCTTGCCGCAGATCAGGTCCAGCACCGTAGTCTTGCCTGCGCCATTGGGGCCGATCACCACGCGCACTTCATTGCGCTGCACGTAGAGATTGAGCTGATCGACTGCCTTGAAGCCGTCGAAAGAGACCGTCAGGTCTTCGATGGCCAGGACCGGATGGGCATCCGATTCGAAACCGATGGGGTTCTCGCTCATTTGCTGGCCTCCAGGGTGGCGCCCGGCTCGATGCCGTCACGCTTGGTTTCAGGGTTGGCCGGACGGGCCGCAGTCTTGACCGGTTCGGGCGCAGCCGGCATCACCGGCTTGGGTTCACCACGCAGCCTGCCCATCAGGCGCTTGCCCTGGGTCTGCCACAGACCAGCGAGGCCATTGGGGAAATACATCACCACCGCGATGAAGAGACCGCCCATCAGGAACAGCCACAGTTCCGGGAAGGTCTCCGAGAAATACGTCTTGCCGAAGTTCACCAGCAGCGTTCCATACACCGCGCCCAAGAGCGACATACGGCCACCCACCGCAGCAAAGATCACCATTTCGATGGAGGGCACGATGCCCACGAAGGACGGCGACATGAAGCCCACCTGCAAGGTGAACATGGCCCCGCCGATGGCCGAGAACATGGCCGCCACGCAGAACACGAAGACCTTGAAGCTGGCCACGTCATAGCCCGAAAAGCGCACCCGTTCTTCCTTGTCGCGCATGGCCACCAGCAGGCGGCCCAGCTTGGAACCGAGGATGTAACGGCCGACCAGGATGCAGCCGAACAGCAGTCCTGCATTGACGAAATACAGCACCAGCTTGGCGTGGTCGGTGCGGATATCCCAGCCCATCAGGGTGCGCAGGTCGGTGATGCCGTTGACACCCCCGGTCAAGCCCTGCTGGCCGATGATGAGGATGGACAGGATGGCCGCAATGGCTTGCGTGACGATGGAGAAATACACGTCCCCCACGCGGCGCTTGAACATCGCCATGCCGATCAGCATGGCCAGCACGGTCGGCACCGCCAGCACCGCAAGGATCGTGAAGGCAAAGCTGTGGAAAGGCTCCCACATGGCCGGCAAGGCGGTGATCTGGTTCCAGTCCATGAAGTCGGGAATGCCCGGCGTGGACTGGATCTTGGTGCTGATGGGGTCGGAGGCTTCGAGCTTGAGGAACATGGCCATGCAGTAGCCACCCAGGCCGAAGAACACGCCCTGCCCCAGGCTCAGGATGCCGCCATAGCCCCAGCACAGCACCAGGCCCACCGCCACGAAGGCATAGGAAAGATATTTGCCGACCAGGTTGAGACGGAACATGTCCATCGTCAGCGGAAACACCAGCAGCAGCAACACCGCCATGACCAGCAGGCCGAGCGCACCGGAGCGCCCACCCAACAGTTTTTCATAGGCTGCATTCATCATCGGACCTCGCTCATGTTGTGGGATCGGTAGAGGCTCTTCATCACTTGCGCACCTTGGCCGAGAACAGTCCTTGCGGCCGCAACATCAGGATCAGGATCACCGCCGACAAGGTCAGCACCTTGGCCATGGAACCGGTCAGGAAGAACTCCGCCGTAGACTGGGTCTGGGCAATCGAGAAGGCCGAGGCGATGGTGCCGATCAGGCTTTGCGCGCCACCGAAGACCACCACCAGGAAGGTATCGACGATGTAGAGCGAACCGCTGGTCGGACCGGTGGAGCCGATGGTCGTGAAGGCCGCACCCGCCACCCCGGCCACCCCGCAGCCGAGCGCAAAGGTGGTACGGTCCACCTTGCGGGTGTTGATGCCCACCGCCCCGCTCATGACCCGGTTCTGCATCGTGGCCCGTACCTGCAGACCCCAGCGCGAACGGAACAGCAGCACGAAGATGGCACCGGTCAGCAAGACCGTCAGACCCATCATGAAGAGACCATTCAAGGGAATGTCGATGGCATCGGTGGGCTTGAAGGAACCCATGAGCCAGTCCGGCAAGGTAGCGCTGACTTCCTTGGCGCCGAAGATGGACCGGAAGGTCTGCTGCATCGCCAGCGACAGACCCCAGGTGGCCAGGAGCGTATCGAGCGGACGCTTGTAGAGGCGACTGATGAGCAACAATTCGGTGAGATAACCGATGCCATACGCCACCACAAAGGACAGGACGATGGCCGCAAAGAAATAGAACGGCTGCAAGGCCGGTGCATAGGTCGTGGTCAGGTGCGACAGCAGGTAGGTGATGTAGGCACCGATGGTGAGGAATTCACCGTGGGCCATGTTGATCACCCCCATCTGCCCGAAGATGATGGCCAGGCCCAATGCCATCAACAGCAGCACACAGAAGACCGAGAGGCCGTTGAAGCCCTGCATGGCGAAGATGGCGCCGAATTCGGATAGAGAAACCATGATGACTCCCGACGGGGCAGAGTTGGAGAGAGGACGAAGGGGCGGCAGCGCCCGCATGTCACAACAGACGCCGCCGCTTTGCTGCACGAGGGGCTGGTCCCTGACCAGCCGATACGCCTTACTGATAGCCCTTCGGGAAAGGATTCGGCTCGATCAGCTCGGACTCGTAGACCACCTTGAACTGGCCATCCTTCTGCGCTTCGCCAATGCGGGTCTTGCTCCACAGGTGATGGTTTTCGTGGACCTTGACGTAGCCTTCCGGCGCGGTCTTGAGTTCGATACCGGGCGAAGCGGCCACCACCTTGTCGACATCAAAGCTGCCGGCCTTTTCCACCGCCGCTTTCCACAGCCAGGGACCGAGATAGGCTGCCTGGGTAACGTCGCCGATGACCGAATTGGCACCGAACTTGGCCTTGAACTCGGCCACGAATTTCTTGTTGTTGGGGTTGTCCAGGCTCTGGAAATATTTCATCGAGGCGAAGAAGCCTTCCACGTTCTCGCCACCGATGCCCAGCATTTCATCCTCGGTCACCGAGATGGTCAGCAGGTTCTGGGTCTTGGCGGTCACACCTGCCGCTTTCAACTGCTTGTAGAAGGCGACGTTGGACCCACCGACCACGTCGGCGAAAATCACGTCCGGCTTCTTCAGCTTGATCTTGTTGATGAGCGAACCGAACTGGGTATTGCCCAGCGGGTAGTACTCCTCGCCCACCACCGAGCCCTTGAGCACGTTCTCGATGTGCTTGCGGGCGATCTTGTTGGAGGTGCGCGGCCAGATGTAGTCGGAGCCGACCAGGAAGAAGGTCTTGGCCTTCTTTTCCTTGGCCACCCAGTTCAGGCCGGCCAGCACCTGTTGTGTCGCCTCCTGCCCGGTATAGAACACGTTCTTGGATTGCTCCAGGCCTTCATAGAAGGTCGGGTAATACAGCAGGCCGTTGTCCTTCTCGAACACCGGCAGCACCGCCTTGCGCGAGGCCGAGGTCCAGCAGCCGAAGACAGCTGCCACACGGTCGTTCTCCAGCAGCTTCTTGGCCTTCTCGGCGAAGGTCGGCCAGTCGCTGGCACCGTCTTCCTGGATGATCTTGATCTTGCGGCCAAGGATGCCGCCCATCGCGTTGATCTGGTCAATCGCCAGGCGTTCAGCCTGGATCGAACCGGTCTCGCTGATGGCCATGGTGCCGGTAGCCGAGTGCAACTGACCGACGGTCACTTCGGTATCGGTGATGGCCAGCTTGGTGGTGTTGACCTTGGCGGTCGGATACTGCTGGGCCGAGGCCATGCCCGGCAGGGCCGCTGCTGCCGCCCCGGCGGCCAGGCCCATCAAGATCTTGCGGCGCGGGAACGAGGGAGGATTGGAAGACGAGGAATGCGACATGCGGTACTCCTTTCGGGCGTTGTTGTTGGACTCGGTCTGGGCCATCGTGGCGTCATGCAGGCGATGAAACGAAGGCCCCGGCGAGGTACTGCCCGCAAGGTGAGAAAGATGCGCACCGCACCTGCCGTCTGCCCTTCGTTCTGGGACGCAGAATAGGTTCGCCGGTGCAGCGCAACAATACGTTGTTTGACGTAAGCCCCCAGCTGGTGCGCCACACGCGCCTGCACAGCTTTCGCCCACGATTTGCCTGCTGTTGGTGCGCACTGCCGCCGCACGGCGTCGGGATGCAGCGACAGGGCTTGCAAAAACCGCTGCGTTTTGGTGAATTCCCATGGGATGCCATGCGGCATCTACGTCATTTGACGTATGCCCTCGCGCTGCGAATGGTTTGAAAATTGCTTCACCATAAACACGCACAACGCAGATCGTGTGCGGCGCAACGAGACAGACAAGGCACTGACGACAACGACCGTCCGGATCCCCGACCTCACCAAGAGCCAACGTGACCCATCCCGCCACACAACGCATCGTCAAGGTCCGGCGCGACTACAACACCTGGGTCGCCAACGAAACGCTGGAAGACTACGCGCTGCGCTATACGCCGCTATCCTTCCGCCGCTGGTCCGAATTCCGCCTGGCCAATACGGCCCTGGGCGCGACCTCCTTCCTGGCACTGGAAGCCATCAGCGGCGCCATTACCCTCAGTTATGGCTTCACCAATGCCTTCTGGGCGATCGTCTGCGTGATGGTGCTGTTTTTCGCCACCGGCCTGCCCATCAGCTACTACGCCGCGCGCTACGGGGTGGACATGGACCTGCTCACGCGCGGTGCCGGCTTCGGCTACATCGGCTCGACCATCACTTCGCTGATCTATGCCAGCTTCACCTTCATCTTCTTCGCGCTGGAAGCGGCCATCATGGCCCAGGCCATCGAGATCTATTTCGGTCTGCCGCTGGTATATGGCTACGTGCTCTGTTCGCTCATCATCATTCCCATGGTGGCCTACGGCATCACCCTCATCAACCGCCTGCAGATGTGGACCCAGCCGCTATGGCTGGTGCTGCTGGTGCTGCCCTATGCCTGCGTGCTCTACAAGGAACCGGAAGCGCTGTCGAACCTCCTGAGCTTCGCCGGCCGCGCCGAGGAAGGCAGTTCCTTCAATCTCACCCTGTTCGGGGCCGCTGCCACGGTGGCCTTCTCGCTCATCGCGCAGGTGGGTGAGCAGGTCGACTTCCTGCGCTTCCTGCCGCAGAAGACCGCCGCCAATCGCGGGCGCTGGTGGAGTGCGCTGTTGCTGGCCGGCCCTGGCTGGATCCTGCTGGGCGGGGCCAAGATGCTGGGCGGCACGCTGCTGGCCTTCCTCGCCATCCAGCACGAGGTGCCCATGGCGCGGGCCGTGGAACCGACCCAGATGTACCTGATCGGCTACCAGTACGTGTTCGGCAATCCGGCCTTCGCGCTGGGGGCGGTCGTACTGTTCGTGGTGGTGTCGCAGATCAAGATCAATGTCACCAACGCCTATGCCGGCTCGCTGGCCTGGTCCAATTTCTTCGCGCGCCTCACGCACAGCCATCCGGGGCGGGTGGTGTGGCTGGTGTTCAATGTGTTGATTGCGGTGCTGCTGATGGAACTGGGCGTCTTCAATGCGCTGGAACATGTACTGGCGCTCTACAGCCTGGTCGCCATCTCGTGGATCGGCGCCGTGGTGGCCGACCTGGTCATCAACAAGCCGCTGCGCCTGAGCCCGGCCCACATCGAATTCAAGCGTGCCCACCTGTATGACGTGAACCCGGTCGGCGTCGGCTCGATGGCCATCGCCACCCTGCTCTCCACGCTGGCCATGTCGGGCGTGCTGGGCAAGACGGTGGCGGCCATGGCACCCTTCATCGCCCTGGGTACCGCGCTGGTGACGGCCCCGCTCATTGCCTGGGCCACCGGCAGCCGCTACTACATCGCGCGGCGCGATACGCTGTCCGAACAGAACTATCGCCCCGTCACGCCGGGTCAGACGCATTCAGTGCTCGATTGCGTGATCTGCGGCAATGCCTTCGAAACACCGGACATGGCCCATTGCCCGGCCTACCAGGGCGCCATCTGCTCGCTGTGCTGTTCGCTGGATGCGCGCTGCAAGGACCGCTGCAAGACACCGCGCGCACGGTTGCCCAACCAGATCCTGCACACCTTGCGCCAGCTGATCCCGGCGCGCTTCGCGGTCAAGCTCAATACCCGCCTCGGGCATTACCTGAGCGTGTTCGGTCTGCTGGCTGGCGGACTGGCGATTGTGTTGTGGATGCTGTATTTCCAGCAGATGGCCGATCTCTCCGGACTGACGCTCTCAGCCCCCGACTCGCTGCGCGGCGTCTTCATCAAGCTGTTCTGCCTCTTGCTGGTGGTGGTCGGCGTGGGTGCCTGGTGGCTGGTGCTGACCAACGAAAGCCGCGCCGTGGCCCAGGAAGAATCAGAGCGCCAGACCAATCTGTTGCTGCAGGAAATCGAAGCCCACAAGCAGACCGATGCCGAACTGCAGCGCGCCAAGGAAGCGGCCGAATCGGCCAACCTGGCCAAGAGCCGCTTCGTGGCCGGCATGAGCCACGAATTGCGCACGCCCTTGAACAGCATCCTCGGCTATGCGCAGATCCTGCACGTGGACGCCACCATCCCGCCGGCCCGCAAGGAAGCCATCGCCATCATCCGCCGCAGTGGCGAACACCTGTTGAGCCTCATCGACGGCCTGCTCGACATTGCCAAGATCGAGGCTGGCAAGATGCGCCTGGCCTCCGACGAACTGGCACTGGAAGCCTTCCTGGAGCAGATCGTCGGCATGTTCGCCCCGCAGGCCGAACAGAAGGGCCTGCACTTCCGCTTTGAGAAAAGCGGACGCCTGCCGCAGATCGTCCATGCCGACCAGAAACGCTTGCGCCAGATCCTCATCAACCTGCTGGGCAATGCCGTCAAGTTCACCGATCACGGCGGCGTCACGCTCAGGGTGCGTTATGCACGCGAGATTGCGTATTTCGATGTCATCGATACCGGCATCGGCATTGCCGACGACGACCTGGAACGTATCTTCCTGCCCTTCGAGCGCAGCAGCGCGGCCAATCTGCGCGAAGACATCGGCACCGGGCTGGGACTGGCCATCAGCCGCATGTTGGTGCACATCATGGGCGGCGAACTGGGGGTAGAGAGTCGGGTCGGGCTGGGCAGCAGCTTCCACCTCAAGATCTATCTGCCGCAAGTGCACGTACCGCGTCCGCGCATCAAGCTGGAGGATCAGATGTCGGGTTACGCAGGCCCTTCGCGCCACATCCTGGTGGTCGATGACCAGGCTTCGCAACGGCGCCTGCTCAAGGACATGCTCATGCCGCTGGGATTCGTGGTGAGCGAGGCCGACAGCGGGCTGGCCTGCATGGAGCGGCTGGGCCACGACATCCCCGACCTGCTCCTGCTGGATATCGCCATGCCGCAGATGGATGGCTGGAGCGTGGCACGCGCCATCCGCGCGCGCGGCCTTGCGCAGTTACCCATCCTGCTGGTATCGGCCAATGCCTTCGAGAACCTGCATGAGCGCAACGAGCCAGCGCTGGTCAATGATTTCGTGGTCAAGCCGGTCTCGTATCACGAATTGCTGGGCAAGCTGCGCCAGCATCTGCAACTGGACTGGGTGGCGTCGGCACAGCCTGCCGAGCCGCCGCCAGCATCGGCAGCGACGCAAGCCCTCCTGCTGGTACCGTCCCAGGACAGGCTGGCCTCACTGCTGGAGTTGGGCCGCATCGGCTATGCCAAGGAAATCCTGCGCCAGCTCGACGCCATGGAACGCCAGCAACCGGCCTACCTGCCCTTCACGACCGAGCTGCGACAGCTGGTCAAACAATTCCGCTTGAATGAATACGTCACCCGCATCCAGGAGCTGATCCGACATGATCTCAACGACGTTCGATAGACACGTGGTCCTGATCGTCGATGACATGCCCGACAACCTGGCCATGTTGTCCGATGCGCTCGATGAAAGCGGCCACATCGTCCTCGTCGCCACGGACGGACTGGCGGCGCTGGAGCGGCTGGACCACATCACGCCCGATCTGATCCTGCTGGACGCGATGATGCCCGGCATCGACGGTTTCGAGACCTGCCGCCGCATCAAGCAGGTCAAGCGCGTGGCGCATGTGCCGGTGGTGTTCATGACGGGACTGTCGGAGACTGAGCACGTGGTGCGCGGCTTCGAGGTGGGCGGCATCGATTACGTGACCAAGCCGATCCGTCCGCAGGAAGTGGTGGCGCGCATCGGCGCGCATATCCGTACCGCGCGCATGATGACGCAGACGCGCGGCGTGCTGGAACATGCCGCCCATGCGGTGATCGTGCTGGGCGGCCATGGCCTGCCGATGTGGCAGACCAGCAAGGCATCACAGTGGCTGGAGAAGTATTACGGTCCGGCTGCACCGAGCAGCCACAAGTTGCCGGCTCCCTTGCAGGTATGGCTCAACGAGCAGTTGGTACGGCAACGCCAGGGCGAGAGCCTGGACCGGGTGCCACCGCTGATCGTGCGACAGCAGCAGGACGAGCTGCACATCACGCTTTGCGGACCCGGGCAGGGGCATGGCGTGAGCCTGGTGCTGGAAGAAAAAACGGCGGGCGCCACCCAGCGTGGCGACGACGGCATGAGCCTGCCGCCTACCCTGGAGGGCGCGCGCCTGACGCCGCGCGAGAGCGACGTCCTGCTCTGGCTGGGCAAGGGCAAGACCAACCGCGACATCGCAGAAATCCTCGGCATGAGTCCGCGTACGGTCAACAAGCACCTGGAACATATCTTCGTGAAGCTGGGGGTGGAGACGCGTTCGGCGGCGGCGGTGCTGGCGAGCAGTCTGGCCACCTCTAGCGGTGCCAGCAGCGGGACACAGTTGCTGCAATGAAGCCGATGCAATAAAGGCGCACACGCCGGGCGAGTTTGGCCTATCCTTGCACAGGGCACTTACGCCCATCATTACCGAAGCAAGGAGGCAACATGCCCAAGAAAGAGAAACTGGACCCGGAAACTGAAGCCCTGATCCAATGGTGTACCGAAGTCGAGCAATTCCTGGTCAAGGGCGGCGCCACGCTGGACCAGGCACAGGAGCACATCGAAGAACAGGTGGAATGGTTCACCGACCTCTACTACGATGGCCTCACCCCGGAAGAAGCCGCCAAGGAAGCCCTGGCCTGACTCTTCTGCGCCACTCCCCCAACCGCATCCCGGCCCGCAAGGCCGGGATTTTCTTTGGCTGACATGCGGCATTGTGCCGCCGGGGCAGGCCAGCGGTCACAGGACAAGACACGTGAAACGCCTGTGATCTGAGCTGAACCCAGCCAATGTTACGCAGTCAGAGGACGAGCCCGGTTCAGTGATGCCAGGCTTTACAGGACACCCCACTGTTGCCCCTTCACGCGCACGCTATGCTGACAATTTTCTTTCAGACCACCCGAGATACACTTCGTATCGCCTTGCTTTGCCTGTGCGCGGCAAGCGCGCCGCTGGCAGTGGCCGAAGGCAGTGCCTTCGTTCATCCAGGCGGCTTGCACACCACTGCGGATTTCACCCGGATCAAGACCCGCCTGGCCGCCATGGACCAGCCCTGGACCGCAGGCTGGCGGCGTCTCACCGGCAACCGCCACGCCGGCCTCGACGGGCAGCCGGCAGCGGTTCCGGTGATCTATCGCGGCAAGGATGGAGCAGGACATGCCGAAAACTACAGCCGCCTGTTCAACGATGCCGCCGCAGCCTACGCCCTGGCCCTGCGCTGGAAAATCAGCGGTGATGATCGCTACGCTGCACGCGCCACGCTCCTGCTTGACGCATGGGCCAGCACCTTGCAGGCCATCGAAGGCAGTTCGGACCGCTTCCTGGCATCGGGCATCTATGGCTACCAGCTGGCCAACGCAGGAGAACTCCTGCGCGACTATCCACACTGGCCCGGCGGCGGCTTCAGCGCTTTCAAGGGCATGATGCTACGGGTCTTCTACCCGATGAATCACGACTTCCTGACGCGCCACAATGGGGCCCGCATCGATCACTACTGGGCCAACTGGGACCTTGCCAACATGAGTTCGATGATGGCGATCGGGATCCTGGCCGATCGCCACGACCTCTACCAGGAAGCCGTCCGCTACTTCAAGCAGGGAGCAGGCAATGGTGCCATCAACAATCTGGTCTGGACGCTCTATCCCGACGGTCTTGGCCAGATTCAGGAGAGTGGCCGCGACCAGGGACACAGCCTGCTGGACCTGGCCCTTGCGGGCACGTTCTGCCAGATGGCCTGGAACCAGGGTGATGACCTGTTCGGGTACGAGAACAATCGACTGCTGCGCGGTGCCGAATATGTGGCGCGCTACAACCTGGGCGATGCCGTCCCCTTCACACCCTATCACAACAGCGACGTGACGCAGGAAACCATCTCGCCCACAGGCCGTGGCGAACTACGCCCCATCTGGGAACTGCTGTACCAGCACTATGTGGTGCTCAAAGGCCTGCCCGCACCCGCCTTGCAACGCTTCGCCGAGAAGGTGCGGCCGGAAGGCGGCGGCGGCGACTACGGACCCAACAGTGGTGGTTACGACCAGACCGGCTATGGCACCTTGATGTACACCTTGCGTTAGCAAGCCGCCCCTCCGGCAGCGCCACGCATTCAGAGGTGCGCTTGGCCTGCCGTATTACTTCCGCGCAAACCGTGTCGGTACCCGCCGCAAGGCGTCATACAAGGGCCGGCAGGATTCGGCCAGACGCTCCAGGCTGGCCTCGCGCAAGGCATCCAGATCGACCGGCGCGCTGCCCGCCAATCCCGCCCAGCTCAGCAGTGCGCCAAAGGCTTGCGGTGTATCGAACATGCCGTGCAGGTAGCTACCCAGGATCTGCCCGTCGTCCGATTGCGCACCCTCGCCGCGCCCCTCGATGACGAACGCAGGACGCGCCAGCGCCGGGCCGGAAGACACGCCCATGTGGATCTCGTAGCCGCTGACCGTTGCAGCCGTCTCACTGAAGACACAGTGGCCGCTGACCTGCAGCAGCTTCTTGTCTCGCCTCAGTTCGGTACGCATCGGCAGCAGGCCGAGACCGACACTGCTGCCGGGCACGCCTTCCACACCATGCGGATCATCCACGCTCTCCCCCAGCATCTGGAAACCGCCACAGATTCCGATCAGCTTGCCGCCATAGCGCAGATGACGGGCAATGGCCGCCTCCCAGCCATGTTCCCGCAGCCAGTGCAGATCCCCGCGGGTATTCTTGCTGCCGGGCAGGATGATGAGATCAGCCGGCGGCACCGGCTGGCCCGGGCCAATGAAGCGCAGATCGACATCGGGATGGGCGCGCAGTGCATCGAAGTCGGTATGGTTGCTGATGCGCGGCAAGACCGGCACCACGATACGGAATTGGCCGCGACTCTCCTGCGTGGCTGCCACCGCATCCTCGGCATCCAGGTGCAACCCATGCAGGTAGGGCAGCACCGCCAGCACGGGCTTGCCGGTGCGGGCCTCGAGCCAGTCCAGCCCCCCTTGCAGCAGGCTGATGTCGCCACGGAAGCGGTTGATGACGAAGCCGATCACGCGTTCCCGTTCGCTCTCGGAAAGACAATCGAGCGTGCCGCTCAGGTGCGCAAAAACACCACCCCGGTCGATATCGGCCACGATGATGACGGGACAATCGACCGCTTCGGCAAAACCCATGTTGGCAATGTCGCGCGCGCGCAGATTGATCTCGGCCGGACTGCCGGCGCCTTCCACGATCACGCAGGCATATTGCGAGCGCAGCCGCGCATAGGATTGCAGCACGGCCTGCATGGCTTCGGTCTTGTAGCGGTGATAGTCACGGGCGTTCATATCGGCGCGTACCTTGCCCTGCACGATGACCTGGGCGCCGGTATCACTGGAGGGTTTGAGCAAGACCGGGTTCATATCGGTGTGCGGCGCGATGCCGGCGGCCTGCGCCTGCAGGGCCTGAGCGCGTCCAATCTCGCCACCGTCGCTGGTCACCGCACTGTTCAAGGCCATGTTCTGCGGCTTGAAGGGAGCGACGCTGATCTCATCCTTCTTCAGCAGGCGGCATAACGCAGCGGCCAGAGTGCTCTTGCCGGCATCCGACGTGGTGCCCTGGATCATCAGGGTATGAAAAGGAAAATCAGCCACGTTGACTCCATCTGTTCAGGGCCTCTTGCAGGCGTACCCAACCCGCCTCATCCGGCGGCAGTCCGAGGCGGATACCACCAGCACCGCGCGTGAAAAGGCGCACCCAGATGCCGACGCGCGCCATCGCTTCATGAAACGCCGGCGCCTGAGCTTCGGGCCACCACTGGAACAATGCCGTGCCACTGGCGCGGATGTCATGCTGCGCCAGCAGCGCATGCAGGCGCGCGCCTTCGGTCAACAGGGTCTGTCGCGTCGCAGCCTGCCAAGGGCGGTCGAGCAGTGCCGCGCTGCCGATCTGCTGGGCCGGACCGCTGATGGACCACGGCCCGAGCCAGTCAGCCAGCGCATCCAGCAAAGGGGCTGCCGCCCCGACAAAGCCCAGCCGCAAGCCCGCCAGCCCGAAGAACTTGCCGACCGAACGCAGCACGATCAGGCCCGGCTGGTGGCTGTGTGCGCACACGCTGTAACCATTGACGGTATCGCCGAAGGCTTCATCGACCACCAGCCAGCCCCCCCGCCCGGCCAGCAGGGCCGCCCAGCGCAGCAGGTCCGCCGGCGCGACCAGGGCACCGGTCGGATTGTTGGGATTGCACAGCACCAGCACCTCGCACGAAGTCTCGCGCACGGCCTGATCAAGATCGGCATACGCGACTTCACGCACGGCATGCCCCGCACGCCGCCAGCAGTGCGCATGTTCCGCGTAGATGGGGGCCGCCACCACTACCTGTGCAGGGCGGCGCTGTTGTTGCAGACGCAGTTGCGGCAGCGCCTGAATCGCCGCCTGGGTGCCTGCCACGGCCAGCAGACGCGGCGCATCGTAATACGCACAGGCCGCTTGCTCCAGCGCGTGTGACGGCTCGGGCAGGCGGTGCCAGGCGTGCGCCGCCGGTGCAGCTGCCGGGTAGGGTCGCGGGTTGATGCCGGTGGAGAGATCCAGCCAGTCACTGCGCGGACGACCATAATGGCGGGCCGCCGCGTCGAGGTTGCCACCGTGCTCAAGCATGGCTCGCCCCCACCCCGGTGACCAGGCTCAGCAGCGCCAGGGCGCCCACCACGGCCAGCCACAGCGCCGTGCTCATGGCCACCAGGCGCCAGGCACGGACGATGTCCGGTCCCTGCGGCGGCAGGCCCGATCCCAATGGCGGGCGCTCTTCGAGCTGGCCGTCATACCGGGCCGGACCGCCCAGGGCCAGGCCCAGTGCTCCGGCGCCCGCCGCCATCACCGGACCGGCGTTGGGGCTGCTCCACGCAGGCGCCTGCGTCTTCCAGCAATCCAGCGCCTGGCGACGCTGGCCCAGCCAGGCATAAGAGCAGGCGGTCAGTCGCGCAGGCAACCAGTTGAGGGCATCATCAATGTGCGCCGCGGCCCAGCCGAAATAGAGGAAGCGCGCATTGCGGTAACCCCACATGGCGTCCAGGGTATTGGCCAGGCGAAACAGCAAGGCGCCCGGGCCACCCGCCACCAGGAACCAGAACAAGGTACCGAAGACGGCATCGTTACCATTCTCCAGCAGCGATTCGACCCCGGCCTTGGCCAGCTCGGCTTCGTCGGACTGGCGCGTCTCACGGCTGACGATCAAGGAAGTCAGCCGCCGCGCCAGCGGCAAGTCCCGCTGCGCCAGCGCCTGTGCAATCGGCAAGGTATGCTCGCGCAGGCTGCGCAGGCCGATGCAGAAATACAGCAGCACCGCATGGATCCATGCCGCCATCCAGACGGGCAGCGCGGCCAGCAGCCAGGTGCAGGCCAGTACCGGCGGCAACACTGCCAGCGACCAGGCCAGCACGCCACGCAGGCGCAAGGCCGGGGCGTGATTGAGCCGCGCTTCGATGCGCTTGGCCAGATTGCCGAACCCGACCAACGGATGCCAGCGCCGCGCTTCCCCCAGCAGCAGATCCAGGGCCAGGCCCAGCGCCATCAGCAGCGCCAGCCAGGGCAAGGACAAGCCGCTCAGCACGCGCTGTCCTTGAAGGTCAAGGGCAAGCCGGCAGCGACCCATTGCACGCGTTCGCACAGCGCAGCCACGGCCTGGTTCAGCCGCCCCGCCTCATCGACGAACCAGCGCGAGATGGCCCCCTGCGGCACGATGCCCATGCCGACTTCGTTGGACACCAGGATGACGGTCCCCTGCACTTCCTCCAGGGCCAGCAGGAAATCGGCGCGTTGCTGCGCGAAGGCCGGGGGCGGCGTGACCGGTCCCAGTTCCGGATAGTCCACGCCCTCGGCAAAGAGCAGGTTGGCCAGCCAGACGGTGAGGCAGTCGACCAGCACCACGGTCTCGGGCCGGCTCAGGCAGCGCAGTGCGTGGCCCAACGCCAGTGGCTCTTCCACGGTACTCCAGTGTGCACCCAGCGCGCGGCGGCGTTGCTGATGATGGGTGATGCGCTCCTGCATCTCGGCGTCGTCGCGGCTGGCGGCGCGACTGGCGGTGGCCAGATAGACGATCTCGCGCGCGCCGCCGGGTGATGCGGCCAGCGCCAGGCGTTCCGCATGGGCGCTCTTGCCGCTGCGGGCGCCGCCAAAGATGAGGCTGCGGTGTCGGTTCGAGGATGCGGTGGTCATGCTTGCAGGTCTCCTTGCACGGGCCAGCGGTCTTCAAAGACCAGGTCTTGCAGGCGCTGGCGGCTGGCCCATTGCTCCTGTTCCAGCATGGGCTTGTCATAGAAAGCGGGGACGTGACCCAGACAGAGTACGGCGACCGGTTCGGCGCCCTCGGGCAGGTGCAGCAAACGGGCCAGCGCGGCCGGTTCGAACAGCGACACCCAGCCCATGCCCAGCCCTTCTGCGCGCGCGGCCAGCCACATGTTCTGCAAGGCGCAGGACAGCGAGGCCAGGTCCATCTGCGGCAAGGTGCGACGACCGAAGACATGGCGCTCGCGCTGATCCATGAGCGCAGCCACCAGCAATTCGCCACACTCGCGGATGCCTTCCACTTTCAGACGCATGAATTCGTCCTCGCGCTGATCCAGTACGCGGGCAGTGGCGATGCGTTCCTGTTCCACCAGGGCATGGATCTGCTGGCGCAGCGCCTGATTGCGGATGCGGATGAAGCGCCAGGGCTGCATGAAGCCCACGCTGGGGCCCTGATGGGCCGCCTGCAGCAGGCGTTCCAACAGCTCGGGCGCGACCGGGTCGGGCAGGAAATGGCGCATGTCGCGGCGCTCGCGGATGACGCGATAGAGCGCATCGATCTGCGCCTGAGGATAGCGATGCGAAACAGTTTGCGTCATGGCGCCCCACCAAGCAGCGCCGCTACCGTCCGTGGCGCCGAGCGGAAATACGCATGCAGATAGCTGGCCGTGACCTGACCGCGACGATAGACCACCTCCCCTTCCGAGGAATCGAAGAGTCGCTCGCCACGTGCCATGAACTGCGCCCCGACCACCGCCCGCGAATAGTGGAAGGTATGGCAGCGCAGATGCTCGCCCACCGCACCGGGCAGGTTCAGTTGCAGAGTCTGGTAACCCAGCCCTTGCAGGCGCGGCTGCACCGTCGCCTGGCCGGGCAGGATGCCGCACAGCTGGCCGCTGCTGCCGTCACCGGCGACGACGGTCTCCAGCAGGAACAGCATGCCGCCGCATTCGGCATAGAGCGGCTTGCCGGCCTCGGCATGGGCACGCAGGCTGGACTGGGTGCGCTGCGCGACCTGCAAGGCCGGCAGGTGCAGTTCGGGATAACCGCCCGGCAACCAGACCGCATCGCAATCGGGTAGTGCTTCATCGGCCAGCGGCGAGAAGAAGCTCACGTGCGCACCCATCAGCGCCAGCAGATCGAGGTTGGCGGTGTAGATGAAGGAAAATGCCAGATCGCGCGCCACGGCGATGGTCTTGCCCTCCAGGAGGCGCGGGAAGGCGCGTTCCGGCGGAGGCGTACCGAAGTCCACCGGCGCGGGCAGATTGGCCAGTGAAGTCGCTGACATTCTTTCGGCCACGGCATCCAGGCGTGCCTCCAGATCGGCGATCTCGGGCGCGGCCACCAGGCCCAGATGGCGCTCCGGCAAGGCGAACTGCATGTCGCGCTGCAGCCCCGTCAACAGTGGCACCGAGGGCCGCGCATTCTGCAGACCCTGGCGCAACATCTGCGCATGGCGCGGGCTGGCTACGCCATTGGCCAGTACCCCGGCAAACTTGAGCTCGGGACGATAGGCCAGCAGGCCCTGCGCCAGTGCGCCGATGGTCTGGCCCATGCCGCGCGCATTGATCACGGCCACGACGGGAATGCCCAGCAACTGGGCCAGGTCGGCACTGCTGGGCTCGCCATCGAAGAGGCCCATCACGCCCTCGACCAGCAGCACATCCGATTCGGCGGCAGCCAACGCCACCTGGCGGCGGCAATGATCTTCGCCTCCCAGCCACAGATCAAGGTTGATTACCGGCTGGCCACTGGCTTGCTCCAGCACCATCGGATCGAGGAAATCGGGGCCGGTCTTGAACACCCGCACGCGCTTGCCCTGCTGCCGGTACAAGCGGGCCAGGGCGGCGGTGATGGTGGTCTTGCCGTGGCCGGAAGCCGGGGCCGAGATGAACAGGGCCGGGCAGCGGTAATCCGGATGCGTCATCAGAATTCCACGCCTTTCTGCGCTTTCACGCCCTGCTCCTTGTAGGGATGCTTGAGCGGGCGCATCTCGCTGACCAGATCGGCCTGCTCGATCAGCGCCTCCGGTGCATGGCGACCGGTGACGACGATGTGCAGCATCTCGCGGCGCGCCGCAAATACCCGCAGTACTTCCTCCAGATCCAGATACTGGTATTTGAGGACGATGTTGAGTTCATCCAGGATCACCATGTCATAGCCGGGGTCCTGGATCATGCGCACGGCCTCGGCCCAGCCACGTGCAGCGGTGCGCATGTCGGCCTCACGGTCCTGGGTGTCCCAGGTGTAGCCTGCGCCGACCACATGGAAGTCGCATCGCGCGTGGCTGCCCAGGAAGTCACGTTCGGCGCTGTAGAGTGCGCCCTTGATGAACTGCACCACGCCCAGCCGCATGCCGTGGCCGAGGATGCGCATGCCCATGCCGAAGGCGGCGCTGGACTTGCCCTTGCCGGTGCCGGTGTTGACGATCAGGAGGCCCTTCTCCTTCCGGGCGGCGGCCTTCTTCTTTTCGAAGCCTTCCTTGTGACGCTGGGTCATGCGCTTGTGCGATTCGGGGTCGGTTTTCATGATGTGCTTCTTTCTTGATGCTGCTGCGAAATCAATGCCAGTCGGTCGCCGTCAGCGAGGACAGCAATTGCGCCACACGTGCGCGGCTGGGATGGTAACCGATGAAGACCAGCTCCGAAGTCCCGGCCCGCTTGCCGCCACCCGCCTCGGCCACCACCGCACGCGCCCGCACGGCTTGCAGCAACTGGGTACGCCCGTGGCCGGTGACGATGAATCCCTTGCTGCGCAGGATGGGCTGGTCCAGCGCCACGGCGACCACGGCGCGGCGCAGGGCTTCGGCATCCTGCGCATCGGTGCTGCGCAGCGTGAAGGATTGCCAGCCGGGGTCCTGCTCGTGGAAATGCTTGTGGGTGGACAAGCCGTGGCTGTGCGCCCCCAGGCCGGAATGCGCATGGCCGTTGAAGCGCCACTGCTCGGCCGCCACCGTGGCGCGCTCGCCCGGCATGGCCACCGGCGTGTAGTGATGATGCACGCTCGTACCGGCCTGGTGCAGCCGCAAGCCCAGCGCCAGACGGATATCCAGTCGCGCATCATAGGCCAGCTCCAGGAAGCGCACGTTGGGCGCCAGTGACCGTACCGTTTGCTCTGCTTGCAGCAAGGGCGCTTCGTCCATGCCGTCGATCTTGTTGAGCACCACCACGTCGGCGCACTCCAGTTGCCGGGCGAACAGCTGCGCCGTGGCATCGCGCACGGCATCGCCGCTGGCGAAGGCTTGTTCCAGCAGGAGCGGCGTGTCGACCACGGCCAGCGTGGCGTCCAGCACGAAGTGCGGTGCCAGTTCAGGGGATTGCAACACTTCCATCACCGCACTGGGCAAGGCCAGACCGGAAGTCTCGATGAGCACATGGTCGATCTGCGCGCGGCGCGCGGCCAGGGCCAGCATGGCGGGAACGAAATGTTCATCGTCGCCGTAGGCGATGAGGCCATGGGCGAAATCCTGGATCTGCACCTGGCCCAGCGCATCGCCTTCGGCGCGCAACAGGTCGCCATCGATGGCGACCTCGCCGAACTCGTTGATGAGCAAGGCCAGTCGCCGCGACTGGCGACGCTGTACCAGGCCGCGCAGCAAGGTGGTCTTGCCCGCCCCCAGGAAGCCCGTGACCACCGTCACCGGGATCGGCGGCAAGGCAGGCGGCATGGACGACTGAAGACTGGCCATGCTCAGGCTCCGGCCAACGCTGCCAGTTGCGCCTGCAGGGTGGGCACATCGTGCGCCACCTGCGCATAGGCCAGTCCAGGTCGACGCACCGTCACCAGAGGGATGCCCAGGGCGCGCGCAGCCGCGACCTTGGCCCGGTAGCCCCCGGCCTCGCCGGAATCCTTGGTCACCACGCAGTCGATACCCCAGTCGCGCCACAGCGCTTCATTGAATGCCTGCGAGAACGGTCCCTGCATGGCGCACAGGTGGGCGCGCGGCAGGCCCAGTTCCAGTGCGCGCCGGAGGAAGTCCGGATCGGCCGTGACGCGGGCGAACCATTGCTTGCCCGCCGCGCCGGGTGCCCTCAGGAAGCTGCCCAGATCCTTGGAGCCGGTAGCCAGGAAAATGCGGCGGCCCAGGGCGATGGCGCGCCCGGCGGCTTCTGTCATGTCGGCGCAGACATAGGGGTCATCGGCAGCGATCTCGCTCGGACGTTCATAGCGCAGATACGGCAGGCCCAGCTCCTGCGCCAGCATCATCAACTGCTGCGACATCTGCACCGCAAAGGGATGGGTCGCATCCACCAGCACCCGCGCCTGGCTGTCGCGCAGCGCTTGTCGGCGCGCCTCCACACC
Organism: Herbaspirillum sp. FG34; assembly: GCF_057809315.1. NCBI lineage: Bacteria > Pseudomonadati > Pseudomonadota > Betaproteobacteria > Burkholderiales > Oxalobacteraceae > Herbaspirillum > Herbaspirillum sp. FG34. Next base: position 297,052 of record NZ_JBMDJS010000002.1, read on the forward strand.
CTGGCGGCCGGACCAGACCTGGGCACCCGGACAATCCTGGCTGGCCAGTTCGCCGCCATAGGCGGTCGCCGTGGAAATGACCACGCGCTCGCCCTGCCCGGTCAGTTCGCGCGCCAACTGGTTGCCGTCACTGGTGCCCGCAAAGACCCACACCGCCCGGCGCGGCAGTTGTGCCGCCTCAGGCGCCTGCGCCTGTTCGCTCCAGTCGTTGTAGCCGCGCGGGGTAAAGATCCAGTCGCGCTTGCGCTGCGTAAAGCGGTTGCCGATGACGATCGAGGTCAGCATGTCGAACTGCAGGCCGGGTAATTCATCCAGGCGATGAATGGAGACCTGCTGCCCTGGGCGATAGGCATTGCGCACCACCCCGCACAGGGTATGCGGAGCCTTGTGTTCCAGCATCAGTTGCAGGATGCGGTAGACGCCCTCCTGCCGTCCCGCGCTCTGCACGTTGTAGAGCACGCAGGCCAGGTCCGCCTGGGCGATGTGACTGGCGCGCTGCTCGATCCATGACCACGGGCACAGCAGGTTGGACAGCGACAAGGTGGCGAAATCATGCGACAGCGGCGAACCCAGCAGCGAGGCGCAGGCATTGGCCGAGGTCACGCCGGGGATGATATTGACCTCGAAGCTATCGTCCTCGCGCATGTCGTCGAAGGCCAGGGCGGCCATGGCGTAAATGCCGATGTCGCCGCTGGAGATCAGGGCCACGCGCCGCCCCGCACGGGCCTGTTCGATGGCCAGCAAGGCGCGCTCGCGCTCCTGGGTCAGCGGCGGAGTATGAATCTCCTTGCCCTCGATATGCGCGGCGATCCAGCGCAGGTACAACGCGTAGGCGACGATGACCTCGCTCTCGCGCAAGGCTTCAATGGCGCGCGGGATGATCATCTCTTCGAAACCGGGGCCGACCGAGACCAGGTTCAATACGCCTTTTTTCTTGACTGCTTCCATCGGGTTTCCTGCAAATGATTTACGGATTTTTCATGAAACTGCGCCAGCCATCGCCATCATCGACGATGGCCACGGTCACGCCCTCCAGCGCGCTCTTGCCCAGCAACAGCCGTCCACGCGGACTGGCGATCAACGCCGCCGGCTCGCACACGCCCTCCACGCCCACGTTCTGGCGCACCCAGTCCGAGGGCTTGCCCACCCAGGCGCGCTGGGCGATCTGCTGGCGCGCGATCACGCGCAAGGGCAAGCCATGCGTAGCGCAAAAGGCCAGCAGGCCGGGTTCCCCGGCCTTGATATCGATGGTGGCCACTTCGCGCACCTGGGACAGTGCGGCACCGGGGCACTGTTCCAGTGCCTGCGCGACGGCACGGCCGATCTGCTCGGCCGAGGCCAGCTTGCGGCAGCCGATGCCCAGCACCAGCGGCTTGACGGCTTCGGTCGCGGTGGTCACCACCGGCTGCGCGCCCGTGATCTGGGCCACGCGATAGGCCAGGCTGTTGGCACCGCCTTCATGCCCTGCCAACAAGGGGATGGCAAAACGTCCCGCCTCATCCAGCACCACCAGGGCGGGATCCCGGTGCTTGTCCTGCGGCAGGCCGTCGAGGAAGCGCACGGCAATGCCGGTCGCACCAATCATGATCCACTGCCGGTGGCGGCGGTAGGCCAGGGCAAACTGCTGGCGCTGCGACAGGCCGCCCTCTGCATGAAGCCAGGGCCGGTAGAGTTCACCGCCCAGGCAGTCCTGCAAGTGCATGGCCAGTGCCACCGCCTCGGCGCGCACGGGCCACAGGCCCAGGTCTGCCGGGACGACGGGCGGATTCATGCGGCATCCTTGTTCTTCTTGACCACGCGGAAGAGGTGCGTGAAGTCCTTGGAGTACAGACTGGATTCGGCCACCTGCTCCTTGTTCAGCGCGGCACCGACCAGCATCATGGTGGTGAGATTCCACTCCCCGCGCTTGTTCTCTTCCAGCACCTTGTCGAGCCGGCCCTGATAGACGCGCTGCTCCGGCCAGGTGGCGCGATAGACCAGCGTGACGGGCGTCTCGGGGGGATAGTGCAGCAGCAGGTCGGTGACGATCTTCTTCAGGTGCGGCCCGGACAGGAAGATGCACATGGTCGCCCGGTGCGCGGCCAGCGAGGCAATCGATTCCGATTCGGGCACCGCCGAGGCACGGCCCGAGACACGGGTCAGAATCACGCTCTGCGACACTTCCGGCTTGGTCAGTTCAGCCGACACGGCGGCCGCCGCAGCGGTGAAGGACGACACGCCCGGCACCACTTCATAGGCGATGCCCAGGGCATCGAGCCGCCGCATCTGTTCCGCCGTCGCCCCATAGATCGCCGGGTCGCCCGAATGCAGGCGCACCACGTCGATACCCTGTTGCTGCGCACGCACGTAGCAGGCCTGCTGCTGCTCCAGATCGAGTGCGGCGGTGTCGACAATCTCGGCCTCGGGGTGGCAATGTTCCAGCAAGGCGGTGGGCACCAGCGAACCGGCGTACAGCACCATACGCACCTGGCCCAGCAGGCGTGCACCGCGCAGGGTGATGAGGTCGGCTGCACCAGGACCGGCACCGACGAAATAGACTTTCATGGATTTCCTTTCGATGATGCTTGCGGCGCGCGGTGACGTTGCGCCTGCGCCGTCTTGCGGATCAGCAGCACGGCCAGGTAGCCGCTCGCCTCTGCCGCATCCAGCGTGGTGAGGTCGCTGACCAGCACTTCGCCATCCAGCCCGATGCGACGGGCAAAGCCGCAATGCTGCGCAATGTCCATCTCGCGCAGCAGCGCCAGTACCCAGGGCAGACGTGCGCCGACTTTCATCAGCACCACGATGTCGTGGCTTTCGATCTCGGCGCGCAGACTCGCTGGGTCCTCCGGGCAAGGCAGGATCAGCGTGCGCTCCTTGCCCACGCCCAGCGGCCATTCCAGCGCGGCGGCAGCAGCGGCGTAGCTGGTGATGCCGGGCAAGGTCACGCAGTCGCACTCGGGATAGAGATCGCGCACGGCGGCCAGCACGTAGCCATAAGTGGAATAGGTCAGTGCATCACCGATGGTGAGGTAGACCACCTGCAGGCCCTGCCGCAATTGTTCGGACAACTGCTGGCCGAGCTGCGCGTAATGTTCCTGCAGGACCTGACGATCCGGGTCCATGTTGAACTCGATCTCGCACAGACGGCTGCGGTCGAACTCCACGCCCTCCAGGCATTGCAGGGCCACCGACAGGTCGGCCCCGCGTGCGCGCGGAATGTAGATCAGGTCGGCACTGCGCAGCGCAGCGATGGCTGCCAGCGGCAGGTAGCCTGCGGGGCCGGGGCCGACACCGATGCCGGTCAGACGCCCGCTCATGCGCCTGCCCCCAGTTGCTCTCCATCGAGGTCGAACAGGCGCACTTCGATGCGTTGCACTGCCGGCACGCGCGCATGGGCAAGCACGGCGATGCGGGTTTCGATCTCGCGCCACAGGCGGCGCGACAGTCCGACGTCCTGCTGGCGGACCAGCGTGATGATTGCTTCCACCGTATTGGCTTCCTTCATTTGCTGCAGCAGGGCGGCGTCAAACAGCACGCCCTGCCCTGCCGTATTCATTTCTTCAGCCACGCGGGCCACGCCCTGCATGGCCATGTTGCTCTTGCTGGAATGCGTATCCCACACCCCATCCAATACCTTGGCCAGCTTGCCGGGATGCCCGGTCAGCCACAGCAGCGGCAGTGTCCTGCCCTCCTCGGCCAGCGCCTTCTGGGTGAAATCCAGCGCATCACCGAGGAAATTGGCGATCTGCACGCTGCGTTTGTCCGGCAGGCCCAGTGTCTGCGCCACGAAGACGCGGCCGATCTTGCCCGGCAGGTAGGCCACCGCATCCCCCGGCGCACAGGCGGCCAGGGCCACGCGGATGTAGACCTCGATGGAGGCGATCCAGGAGGCCATGGACATCGGCTCCACGATGCCGGAGGTGCCCAGGATGGAAATGCCGCCGACGATACCCAGCTTGGGATTGAAGGTCTTGGGCGCAATGGCGAGGCCCTCCCGGCAACCGATGGTCAGATCAAAACCGCAGGCCGGTTCGCCCGACTGCAACTCCGCCAGCACCTCTGCCACGGCGGCCCGCATCATGGCGCGCGGCACCGGGTTGATGGCGGGTTCACCGACGGCCACGCGCAAGCCCGGCATGGTGGCCGTGCCCACGCCCTGGCCCGCAAAGAAACGGATCTCCCCTGCCGCATTGCGCCGCACCTGTGCCACGATGGTGGCGCCGTGCGTATTGTCGGGATCGTCTCCGCCATCCTTGAGCACCTCGGCCTGGGCGGTATCGGCATCGATCAGCGTGACCGTCTTGATTGGTACGCTCAGATAATGCAGTCCATCCGGCAGGCTGACTTCGGCGTGCTGCACGCTCATGCCGCCCAGCAGGCGATAGAGTGCGGCGCGTACCGCTGCGGTCGCGCAACTGCCGGTGCTGCGGCCACGACGCAAGCCATTGGGGGCGAGTACGGCGAGGTCATACTCGGCCCGTTGCAGCTCGGGGGGCGCGTCCATTACTGCACACTTTCGCTCTGCGCTTCCCGGGCGACCAGCCAGGCGATGGCATCGATCATCAGGGCATTGACCACGCTGGCCGCCCAGGGCGAACCACCGCGCGTGCCGCTGTTGGTGATGCGCGGCACCTGCAGGCAGCGACGCAGTTCCTCCTTGCTCTCGCGCGTGCCGACGAAACCGACCGGCAAGCCGATCACCAGTTGCGGACGCCAGCCGTGCTCGCGGATCAGGCGTACCGCCTCGGTGATGGCGGTGGGTGCATCGCCGATGGCCAGCACCAGGTCATTGCCGAACTTCTGCCAGGCACGGCGAATCCCCGCCGCCGAGCGCGTCATGCCCAGGTTCCGGGCCATCAGGTGCGATTCGGGATCATGTACGCCGCACCATGTCTCTACGCCCAGCTGTTGCAGCACCGCGCGCTTGAGACCGGTTTGCACCATGGTCACATCAGTGACGACTCGCTTGGTGCGCAGCAGCGCTTTCATCCCGGCCTGAACCGCACCAGCGGAAAAATAGATTTCATCGGCCACGGCAAAGTCGCCGCTGGTATGGACCAGGCGCTGCAAGACGGTCAGCTGCTCGGGCGGGAAGCCGCCCCAGTCGCGCCCGGCCTGGATGATTTCCATGCTCTCGGCTTCGATGGGATGCGCCACGTAAGGGGCGGTGCCACTGACGGCCGGGGCCAGCTCGCGCGCAGAAAGATCGCGCACCTGCAAGTGATGTGCCCGCTGCGGCTCGCCGACCTGCTGCTCGAAACCGACGATCTGCACCCGGTACTTGCAGAGCGTGCAGTTCATGGCGGCGCGGCCTTCGGCGGCATCGCGGGCGCGTTCCAGCATGACATCGGCCACGTGCGCATGCACGCCCAGATAAGCGGCCTTGAGCACTTCCACACCCGGCTCGCGCAGCATCAGCTCGTCGGCGGCGGCATAGATGCGCTTGACCAGCACACCATCGAAGAGGAAGAACGGCAGCACCACCAGCCGCTGCCAGCCTTCACCGGCAGCCTGCGAGAGGCCATCCCGCACCAGCGGCGTGGCCGTGCCCGAGAAGCAGACTTTGACGCCGCCAAAGCCCATGCCCTCCTGCACCATGCGCGCCAGCTTGGCGATCTCGCCATTGGCATCGGGATCGGTGGTACCGCGCCCGACCAGCACCAGACAGGCATCCTGGCGATGGATGATTTCTTCAGAACCGGCCTCGGCTTCCACCACGCGCTGCTGTACCAGTTGCAGCAGCAGCGGATGCAGATCCATGGGCGCGCCGAAATGGAAATCGACCTGCGGATAATCCCGCGCCAGCGCCAGCAGTTCGGCTGGCATGTCGTTCTTGGCATGACGCGCCCCCAGCAGCACACCGGGTACCACGGCCACGTCGGTGGCGCCCTCGGCCACGCAGGCGGCGGCAGCCTCCGAGATGGTGGGCGCGGCAAATTCCAGATAGCCATGGCGCACGATGCGTCCCGCGGCGCGTTCACGCACCAGCGCTACCAGCGCCTCGAATTCGCGCAGGGCATCGGGATCGCGACTGCCGTGGCCGGCGATCACCACGGCTGACTTGCGCGGGCTATTCATGCCGTGGCTCCGCTGGCTGCTTGCGGCGGTGGTTCGATCTGGCTGGCCATGGGCGTGAGCGTGCGGATGAGCATGATGCTCATGTCGCTGAATTCCTGGTCGGCACAGTCGGCCAGCTTGCCATGCCATTCGGCGTCGCCCCGGGTGAGGTTTTCCCAGACTTCCGCGGGATGGTCCGGGCTGACCCCTTGTTGCAGCAAATAGGTAGCGATGTGACGCGGCATGAAGGAGCGCGCCGCATCCCACGGACAGGGGATGACGATGGCATTGCGTCCATCGTTCAAGACGTTCACCAGATGGCGCTTGAAGGGCTCCAGATCGCCGCGCCGGTGGAAGGTGATGAACGTTGTTTCATCAAAGCACACACGCGCCCTGGAGGCGAGGATCTGGGCCGAGGAAATGCCCGGCAGAGTTTCCACGCGATGGCCGCAGGCGCGCTCCACCCGTTCCAGATACTGGAAGCCGCTGAAGTGGATATCGCCCATGAAGACCACCACGCAGCGCTTGCCGGCGTGATGCAGGGCGGCGACTTCGTCGAGCCTGGCAACCTGATCGCGGTAACCCATCAGCACCACTTGCGCGCTGGCGGGGATGAGGTCCTTGACCACATCGACCACGGCATTGAAGCCGGCCACCACGTCGGCATTGCGGATCAGGTCCGCGCCGCGCAGGGTCAGGTAGGAATGGTCGCCGGGACCGGCGCCGATGCAGATGATCATGTTCTTTCCTTTCAGCGCGCGCCCAGTTGCGCGCGCACGGTCAACGCCAGGGCGTCGCCGGTCAGTTGTTCCAGGGTCAGGCAAGGCGCACCCAGCGCCTCGGCCAGTTGCGCCGCGCGGCCCAGGCGCAGGTAGCCGGATTCGGTATCGAGCACCAGCGCGGGCACGCCTTGCGCAGCCAGGGTCTGTGCGACTTGCAGGGTTTCGCTCCAGGGCTCGCCGCTGCTGCCGGGCAGGCTGACGTTGGCCTTGCCGTCGGACAGGATCACCAGCAGGGGCGGTGCTTCCTGCGTCTGTTGTTGCAGCATCTGCGCCGCCAGTTGCAGCGCATGCGGCAGCGGTGTGCGGCCCCCGGTGGGCAGTTCGCGCAGGCCCTGCTCGGCCAGGTCGGCGCTGCGGGTCGGGGCCAGCAGCAATTGCGCCTGCTCGCCACGGAAGGCGATCACGGCCAGTTGATCACGGCGCTGGTAGGCATCGGTCAGCAAGGCCAGGACCGCCCCCTTGACTGCTTCCATGCGGCGCTGTGCGGCCATGGAACCGGAGGCATCCACGACGAAGACGATCAGGTTGGCGCCGCGTCCGCTGCGGACCTGACGATGCAGGTCGGCGCGGGTGATGCTCAGTGGCTCGCCTGTCTCACCGGCCAGGGCGCCCCGAACGGCAGCGCTGCGCAGGGTGGCACCGATGGCCAGCCGGTCCGGATTGGCGTCCGGTACGGCGCGCACGGCGCTGCCCCGGCTGGCATCGGCCACGGCACTGCGGCGGCCGCTGGCCACGTTGGCCGATGCCCGGGCCGTGGTGGCGACGCTGATCTTGCGGGCCGTTCCGGTGGCGGCGATAGCGAAGGTCTGTTGACCACCCTCGCCTTGCTGTTCTTGCGAAGCATCTTCAGACGGCGGCGGCTCGGCCGGTTCTTGATCCGGCGACTCGTCACCGCAACCTTGCTGTTGTGGCGGTTCAGGCTGGCGCGCCTGGTCGACCAGTTCATCGAGCTTGTCCTGATCCATGCCGCTCTGCTCGAAGGGCTTGCGACGGCGGCGATGCGGCAACACCAGCAAGGCGGCCTCACGCACATCGTCCGGGGTGACACGCGTGCGCGCCTGCAAGGCCGCGATGGCGCGCGCGGCCTTGTGCATGACGATGTCGGCGCGCAGGCTGGCCACCTCGAACTCGCAGCAGAGATGGCTGCTCAGTTCCAGCATGGGATCGTCCAGCACCACCTCGGCCAGCAGACCTTGCGCCTCGGCGACCTGGAGGCGCAAGGCGTCCTGCTGCGACTGCCAGCGTTCGGCAAAGGCGGCGGGATCGGATTCGAAGGCGATGCGCCGGCGTACCACCTCGGCGCGTACGGTCTTGTCGGTCGGTGCGCTCACTTCCACCATGAGACCAAAGCGGTCCAGCAGTTGCGGCCGCAAGTCGCCCTCTTCCAGATTCATGGTGCCGATCAGCGTGAAGCGCGCCGGGTGACTGATGGACAGCCCCTCGCGCTGCACCGAATTCACCCCCATGGCCGCCACGTCCAACAGCACGTCCACCAGGTGATCGGCCAGCAGATTGACTTCATCGATGTAGAGGATGCCGCGATGGGCCGCCGCCAGCAGGCCCGGCTGGAACGCACGCTGGCCGCCTTGCAGGGCCTGTTGCAGATCGAGCGAACCGAGTACGCGGTCTTCGGTGGCCCCCAGTGGCAGGTTCACGAAGGGGACGGTGGCCGGAAAGTGTACTGGTGCTGTATTGCACACTGTGCAGGCAGTAGCCGGCTGACCGGGCGCGCAGTGGAAGGCACAGCCCTCGGCCAGGGTGATGGCCGGCAACACCTGGGGCAGACCGCGTGCGGCGGTACTCTTGGCGCTGCCCTTGTCACCGCGCACCAGCACGCCACCGATGGACGGATCGACTGCGCACAGCAGCAGCGCCTGCTTCAGCAGCGGCTGGCCGACGATGGCGGCAAAGGGATAAGACGCGGGGCCGTTGACTGCTGCGCTCATTGCATGTCCTTGGTATGTTCGCTGCCGCGCACGGTCTCGCCGCGGGCTTCCAGCAGGGCTTCACTGTGCAGGTAGAGTGTGCGCAACTGTTCGAGTGTCTGTACCGCCGGTGTTTCCCACATGCCACGGCTGGCGGCTTCCAGCAAGCGCTCGGCGATGGCGTTCTGGGCCCAGGGATTGGCCTGTTCCAAAAACTCGCGCATGGCCGGATCGAAGCCGTAGCTCTCGGCCAGTTGCTGGTACATCCAGTCTTCCAGCACCTGCGCGGTGGCGTCGTAGCCGAACAGGTAATCGACGGTGGCCGTCAGTTCCAGTCCACCCTTGTAGCCGTGTCGACGGATGCTGGCCAGCCACTTGGGATTGACCACACGGGCACGGAAGACGCGCAGGGTCTCTTCCTTGAGGTCACGCACGGCAGCGCGCTGCGGGTCGTGACTGTCGCCGAAGTAATGGCGCGGCTGCTGGCCGGACAAGGCGCGAATGGTGGCGATCATGCCACCGTGGTATTGCAGGTAGTCGTCGCTGTCGAAGAGGTCGTGCTCGCGGTTGTCCTGATTGTGCAAGGCGACCTGCACGCCGGAGAGGCGCTGGCGGAATGCCTCGCGCTGGTCAGTGCCCTGCACCTTGCGACCATAGGCGTAGCCGCCCCAGTTGATGTAGGCCTCGGCGAAGTCGGCCTGGTCCTGCCAGTTCCTTTCCTGAATCAGGGGCAGGATGCCGGCGCCGTAGCTGCCCGGCTTGGCGCCGAAGACGCGGTAGGACGCCTGGGCAGCGGCTTCGGCCTGACCCAGTCCGCTTTGCATGGCCTGCTGCAGGTCGCGCAGGTAATGCTTGCGCACGAAGTTCATGTCTTCCGGTTCATCGGCGGCAATGGCCAGCTGCACGGCATCGTCGATCAGTTCGATCAGTTGCGGGAAAGCATCGCGGAAGAAGCCGCTGATGCGCGTGGTGACGTCGATGCGCGGGCGCTGCAATTGCTCCAGCGGGACCAGCTCGACACCGGCGACCTGCCGGTTGCCCTCGCGCCAGACCGGGCGCGCGCCCATCAGCGAGAGGATCTGCGCCACGTCATCACCGTGGGTGCGCATGGCGCTGGTGCCCCAGATGCTGATGGCCACGCTCTCGGGATAGTCGCCGCTTTCGCGGTGGTGACGCTGAAGCACTTCGCGCGCCAGTTGCTGGCCCACGCGCCAGGCCGATTGCGAGGGCACGCTGCGCGGATCGACCGAATAGAAATTGCGGCCGGTGGGCAGGATGTGCGCCATGCCGCGCGTAGGCGATCCACTGGGACCAGCCGGGATGTAGCCACCGCGCAGGCCGTTGAGCAGGTTGCCGATTTCTTCGTGGGTGCGTTGTAGACGCGGCACCAGTTGTTCGCAGGTGAAGGCGAGGATGCGGCCCAGGGCGCGGGTATCGGTCGGCTTGATCGTCGCTACCGGTGCGGCACGTTTTTGCGGGGCAAGCGGTCGCGCCATGGCGCGCATGCCGCCCAGCACGCTGCCTGCACTCTTTTGCAGGGTGGGTTGCAGGCGCGGTTTTTCTTCGACGGGCGCGGTGAACAAGGGCGCCAGCAGCGACTGGATCACGCCATCGATGGCCTGCACGGCAAAGTCTTGCTGCTGCAGCGACTGCATCAGCGACAGGCACAGTGCGTCGATGGCTTCGAGCGCATCGGCACGGGTGACGATGGCGCGACCGGCAGTGCGCGCGAGGGCGTCATCGATGTTGAGGCGCCGTCCCTTGTGCTCCAGCAGCATGTCCAGCGACAGGCCGAAGAGGCGCGCCACCTCTTCCTGCAGGCCCGGCAGGTCCTGGTTGGGCAGGCGCGTGAGCGCCACCAGCATGTCGGGCAGCTGCGCTGCATCGGGCATGCGGCCGAGGATGTGCAGGCCGTCGCGGATCTGGGCCGCGCCCAGTTCGCACAGGTAGCCATCGAGATCCTCGATCAGGTGCGCCACACCGGCACCGTCCAGTTCGGTGAGGGCATGGGGCAAGGTGCCGTCTTCGTGGGCGTGGTCGTGCGGGTGATGGTGGTCATCATGGTGGTGATGTCCATGATGATGGTGAGCATGGCCGTGATCATGATCGTGGTCATGATCGTGATGAAGCAGCTTGTATTGCAGGTCCGACTCCAGATTGGTCTGTCGCACCAGCTCCCAGATCTGCTGCTGCAACAACGGCAGCTTGGCAGGATCGAGCACCTCGACCTGGTAATACTCGTCCACCAGCTGCGTCAGCTGGGCCAGGGCGCCGTAGCTGTCGGCGGTGGTCATCGGTGGGGTCAGGTGATCCACCACCACGGCGTGGGCGCGGCGCTTGGCCTGCGAGCCTTCGCCGGGATCGTTGATGATGAAGGGATAGAACAGCGGCACGTCACCCAGCAGGGCATCCGGGAAACATTCTTCAGACAATCCCACGCCCTTGCCCGGCAGCCACTCCAGCGTGCCGTGCTTGCCGACGTGGACGATGGCATCGGCGCCCCATTCTTCATCCAGCCAGCGGTACAGGGCGTAGTAGTGATGCGTGGGCGGCAGATCGGGCTGGTGGTAGATGGCGTCCGGGTCCATGCCGTAGCCGCGCGGCGGTTGCAGGGCCACGAAGGCGTTGCCCAGGTCCAGGCCGGCAATGACCAGGTGCTGATCGTGAACATAAGCCTGGCCGGGTGCGGCGCCCCACTGGCGCTGCATGCGCGTCTGCAAGGCCGCGGGCAAGGCGGCGAACCACTGCGCGTAACGCGCGGCCGGAATGCGCGCGGCGGCGCGGCGCAACTGGTCTTCGGTGAGGAGGATATCGTCGTAGGAGCAACGGTCCACCAGTTCGTGGATCAGGGCCGTGCCGGTCGCGGGCAGTTCGCCGATGGCATAGCCGTCAGCAGCCAGTGCGCGCAGCACGGCCATGAGCGACTCGGGCGCATCCAGCCCGACGGCATTGCCGATCTGCGCGGCCTTGCTGCTGGAATTGGTGAAGATGAAGGCGATGCGCTTTTGCGCATTGGGCGTGCAGCGCAGCCGCACCAGCCGCTGCGCCAGACCGGCGAGGCGGCGCACGCGGTCCGGCAGGGCCTGATACTGCACCACGCCACTGTCCGTGGTGTGCTTGAAGGACAGCGGTACGCCGATGATGCGGCCATCGAATTCCGGCAAGACCACATTCATGGCGGCATCCAGCGGGTTCATGCCGCGCGTGGAATGCTGCCACTGGTCTTGCGTCATGCCGCTGGTGATGGCTTGCAGCACCGGGCGGTCCAGCTGTTCCAGCACCGACACCGACCAGCCGGCTGGTGTGACCCCGCCTGCCGTGATCTCGCCCATGGCGAAGCTGGTGGTATTGATGATCAGGTCGACCCGGCCCCGGGCGAAATACGCCAGCGCGGGCGGCAGGTCCGCGCCACGATGAGCAGACACCCGCAGCGAGGAAGTGAAGACCGGCAGCACATCCATGCCGCGCGCCTCCAGCGCCGCGACCAGTGCATCGATGAAGGCGGTATTGCCAGAGAGCCAGTGCGCGCGGTAGAAGATGATGCCCACGGCGGGCTTGCCTGCGGGTGCGCTGGCGCGCAGGGCCAGCCAGTCATCGAGGCTGGCATCCTGTTCCAGATCGGGATGGTAGAGGCCGTGTTCCGGCAAGGCTTGCGCAGGCTCATAGCCATAGCCGCTCAAGAGCAGGCGATCCGACAGGTAGCGCAACAGTTGCGCCAGATTGACGCTGCCGCCACCGTTGAAGTAGGCCAGTGCCTGCTGCTGCACGTCCGCTGCGACGGTGGAGGCTGCCGCCAGTTCGGCATCGGGTTCGCCGGTGCCGGAGAGCAGGATCAGGTGACGCCCTTGCGCACGCGCGACCCGCAACAATTCACCCACGCCGCTCACCGCACCCAGCCTGCCCAGCACCCGCAGCACGATCACCTGCGCGCTGGCCAGCTCCGAACGCAGCAGCGTGGCCAGCGTGCGCAGGGGCTGCCCTTGCTCGTCGGTACGGGATTGCAGGGCCTGCAGATCATGCCCCGCCAGTGGCGCAAAGTCGGGCGGCAACTGGCTGCGCGCCGCCGCCAGCATGGCCAGGTCGGTCGGGGCGTGGGTCAGCAGGACGATGCGGGGCAAGGGTTCAGACATCGCCGGACTCCGGTTGCGGCAGCACGTCGCCGCTGCCCAGGCGATGGAAGATGAGCTCGCTCACCTCGCGTCCGCCTTCGAGGTGCTCCACTACGACGCGCTCGATGGCGCTGGCATCCTCGCAGCGGTACCAGACCCCCTCGGGATAGACCACCAGCACCGGCGCCTGCGCCTTGCAGGCCACCATGCAGTGGGTTCGGGTGCGCTTGACGCGCAGCGCGGGGCGGGCGTCGATCTGCTCGCCCAACACGCCGAACATGGCTTCGGCCAGCACGCCATTGTCGGTACAACGCGGACCCACGCACATGAGCACGTGACGATGATGAGTTCTCATGGCTTGCTTGCTTTCTTTCCCCGACGGATCGGACCCATCAGCCGAAGCGGCGATAGAAGAAACCGCTCAGGCCGCCCAGCGCCAGCCAGAACACGGCATTGGCCGCCGCAGTGGCGCCGATGAAGGCTTGCGCCAGTTCTTCCGGCGCCACGCTGCCGTGCACTTCCGGTTGCGGCGCCCCGATGAAGTGCGGTGCTACCAGCAGCAACACGCCGATCAGCTTGCCCGGCCAGCCCCGGGTGAAGACGAACAGACCCAGGCTGGCGGCCGTCATGGCGGCGGTCATCACCCACCAGAGCTGACGCGCCTGCAGGGGCGCAGCCAGCGTGCCAGGCACTTCCGGCGGCAAGCCCAGCGAAGGCGCCACGAAGAACACGCCATAACCGGCCAGACCCCACAGCAGACCGCTGCGCCAGCTGATCTGGCGTCCGCTCAGGGCAAAGGCCGCCACCAGCATCAGCGCAAAACCGACCGCCATGCTGACGTTGGCCAGCACGGTGTAGGCGGTGCGTTCGGCACCGTCGGCGGGCTCCCAGGCTTGGGCGTCGTGATGGTGGCTGTGCTCATCGGCACCGGCATGGGCATGGTCGTGGGCACCCGCCTGGGTAGCGGGTTCGCCGCCAGGGTCATGGGCTGCGGAGGCCGTCGCTTCGCCGGCCTTTTCATATTGCTCGGCCTTGAGGATGAGCTTTTCCACCTGGAATTGCTGCACCCCCGACAGCAGCAAGCCCGACAAGGCCCCTGCCACCACCACCGCCGACGCCATGCGGCGAAACACCGTCCAGTTCATGATCCGCTCCTCAGTGGCAGGGAAAACCGGCCGAGTGACGGCCATCGTGGGCAGCATTGTGCAACTCGACGCGGGAGGCGAAGCCGGCGCCGTAGATCAGCGCCACGCCCAGCGCGAAGGCCAGCAGCGACGGCGCGATGCGGTCACGCCAGACCTGGCTGCCGGTGCGGCTGGAAGTGGAAGAGTCGGCGGTGCTGCGGGCATTGAGACCGGAGGGAGTGGACATGCGCTTTCCTTGGGCAGGTGGATGAAACGAAGGAAGCCACACGGCGAGCGCCCATGCCACATCCCGCCGTGCACCGACGGCGCCGCTCAATGCCAGCGGGACATGTTGGAAGCTTTCCGCATGATCGCCCTCCGCGATACATTCAAGAAGTTGCCACTGGCCGGTCTCCGGGCTGGCGAGCTGAAGCCTGGGGCTTCCGGACAGGCGCCTTCCCATGCGCGGGGCACAGTGGCGTAGTGCGTGTCCTTGCTCGCTTACCGTTGCGGGGGCAGCGCCGGCTTTGGCACGATGCTGAGGCATCGGCCGCACCGGCTTCCCGTTTCAATCCCGGGCGCGGCTGCACACGGGATACCAGAAGCAATGCTAAGGGGCGAAGTATAAAGGCGGGGACCGGCTTGGGCAACCGGCATTGTCAGCCTGATCGGCCAGCCGGTCGGCTGCTGGCGAACTCAGCGGGGCGCCGGCGGGATCGCGTCCGACTGCTTGTAGTACAGCCGCATGTCCGCCCCCATGCCGCGCGGGATGCGGGCCACATAGGCCGAGCGCTGGCCCGTCCGGTCGCCCTGCCCGTGCACTTCCATCAGGCACAGGTAGCGCTCGCCCAGATAGCCCAGTACGGCAAAGGAGGCCCGGTGCGGACGCTCCAGCCGTAGCGGTGCGTCCACTGTCAGGCCGACGGCGCGGTCCAGGTAGCCACGGTGCGCGTTGACGAAGAGGTAATCGCGCACGGACGCCTTGCCGCTGGCATAGCCGATGCGCAGCATGCGGTTGTCGGCATCGGGCAGATAAAGGCTGTAGGGTGAGGCCGCGCCGCCCTCCATGACTTCCACCCGCCCGGCCACCGGATCGATGCTGACCGGGCCCACCGTCATGCGGTCGACCACCAGGCAGCGATCCAGTACCTGCGCCGGCGGCGTCGGCGCCCCGGGCAGCGCCACCAGACAAACCAACAGCAAGACCACGGGCAGGCAGCGCAATGCGCTCGCCGTTGAACTGCATGCAGCAGGAAGTAAGCGGTTCAAGGGCAGCTCCTTCGGGGAACAGGAATCGGGGTGGGCGCGGCAGAGGCCACACCCACTCCGAATAGTTGCAGAAGGGAAACCCGATGGATATCAGAAAACTCTCAATGACCGTCAGTAAGTGACGCGGCGGGCCGGGGCGTCCCGGCCTGCCCACCGTGGTGTCAATACTGGACGGCGGCCGGCCCGGCCAGCAGATCCAGCGAGATGAAATGCCATTGGGCCGATTCGGCGTCATACACCGCGACCTGGTTGATCTGGCGGCCTGGCGGGGCGGTACCGGGCAACCGGTCGATGGCGCGGGCGGCATGGCGGTGGCGCTCCAGCGGACTCATTGCCAGCAGGCTGGCCTGCGTCTCGCTGCGGGCGAACAGTCCGGCGCATTCCCACAGCCGGGCGTAGCACTCCAGATCGGGCAGCGCGATGTCCAGCGTGATGGAGTCGATCAGCGGCGAGGCCTTGGCCAGGCTGGCCGAGGACAAGCGTACCGGCTCGCCCTGCGCGCGCACCGCCAGGCGACCGTCGCGCGCGCCCCAGGCCACGTGCAGACAATAGGGCAGATAGCCGTGGTGGCGCGCCACCAGTTCGTCCGGGGAGAAGGACGAGGCCGGCAAGACCTGGTAGGCCGTCGGCGGCATGCCCCGCCAGAGCGCGTCCAGGCTGGCCTCGAAGGGCGACAGATAAACCACCATCGCCTGGCTGCCGGCGGCCTCGCCGGCGATGACGGGTTCGCACAGTACCTGGCCGGGGCCACTGCCGGCACTGGGCTGACGTACCAGCACGTAGAGCGGAAGAGCCGACAGCAGCGTGTGTCGACGACCGGCAGGAAAGCCCATTGACAGCGGGGAATATGGAAACACGGCGCTACTCCTCAGAGAAAACACGACCGTGGCGGCAGCCTTGCTCAATTCATCTTCTGTCGCCGGAAAAAAGAGATGCTTTCACGAATGCTTGTCGGCTTGAATGAGAAAAGTCTCAATCCGCGCAAAAGAATGAAGAAACCCCCGCAGGACGGGGGTTTCCGGGGCAGATGAAGAAAAAGGAAGAGGATGCCTCGCTACGCCCTTGCACAGGGTCGGCAGCTCAGGCAGCGCTATGGCGTCATGAAGGAAAAGGCAAAAAAGCGAGACAATCAGGCCGCAGCGATGCTGCGACCGGATCGGTGCGAAAGTGCAAAATCAGCCCTGCATGCGCAGCGGCGGGTCAGAAGGCCGGGGGCTCAGCGGCGGCTCTTGCACCGGGACCGGCTCATCATCGGGCAGGGGCGGCGGCGGGATGTTGGGTTCGTTGACGGGAGGGGTCTCTTGGGGGGTATGCAGATTCAGGTTCAAACAGATCTCCTCGGAGCGATCCCTGGTCGGAGCGACCGGGGTGTGCCGACAGCAGGTCGTCAGCGACCGGCCATCGGGTTCTGATGCGGAATGGGGTCCTGCGGCGGGGTCGGGTCCAGCGGCGGCACCTCCACCGGCGGGGTGTCCTGGGGCTTGTGCATGGGGTTCTCCTGAGTGGGTGGAAGGGGCGGACTGCGGTCCGGCTCGGCACTGCCGGGGCGAGGCAGCAGGCCGTCATCGGCGTTGGCCAGGGGATCTTCGGTACCGTCGGGCTCGATCACCTGGGCCGGGTCCGGCTGGATGTGGTCCGGCGGGGTCGGCGTTTCGGCGGTAGCCGACATGGCGGGGGGACGCAGCAAGGCAGGCGCCGCACGGGTCGAGACGGGATCCGGATCAGAATGGGCCATGAGGGTCCTCCTTGACGGGGATGGCAGACGATGACCATCTTACGAAGCCCCTGCCCTGCTCTCAGCCAGACATCGGCCCATTTTCCTGTAGGAAGGCAGGAACAAAAACGCCGCCCCGAGGGCGGCGTGGTCATGACAGGCGCGGCGACCGGGCTCAGTCCGCCTTCAGTGCGCGGGTCACGATCTCCTGCGCCTCGGCAAAGATGCGGTCCAGATGGGCCTGATCGCGGAAGCTCTCGCCATAGATCTTGTAGATGCTCTCGGTGCCGGAAGGACGGGCGGCGAACCAGCCATTGTCCGTGACGATCTTCAGGCCGCCGAAAGCCTTGCCATTGGCCGGGGCCGTGGTCATGACTTCGCGGATGGTTTCGCCGGCCAGTTCGGTGGACGTGACATCCTGCGGCGACAGCCTGGACAGGCGCGCCTTCTGCTGCGGCGTGGCGGCGGCTTCCTTGCGGCCATTGAGCGGTGCGCCCAGTTGCCGGGTGAGATCCTGGTAGATCTGGCCGGGATCGTTGCCGGTGCGGGCAGTCATCTCGGCGGCCAGCAAGGCGGCGGTAATGCCATCCTTGTCGGTACTCCAGGGCTGGCCATCGAAACGCACGAAAGAGGCGCCGGCGCTTTCCTCGCAGCCGAAGGCCAGGCTGCCGTCATAGAGGCCATCGACGAACCACTTGAAGCCCACCGGCATTTCCAGCAGCTTGCGGCCCAGGTGGGCGGCCACGCGATTGATCATCTGGCTGGACACCAGGGTCTTGCCCACGGCGGCATCGGCACGCCAGGCCGGACGATGGCCGAACAGGTAGTACACCGCGACCGACAGATAATCGTTGGCCGGCAGCAGGCCGGTGCTCCTGGCGACGATGCCGTGACGGTCATGGTCGGTATCGCAGGCCATGGCCACGTCGAAGCGATCCTTGAGCGCGATCAGCTCGCTCATGGCATAGGGCGAGGACGGATCCATGCGGATCTGTGCATCCCAGTCCAGCGGCACGAAGCGAAAACTCGCATCCACATCGGTATTGACCACTTCCAGATTGAGCTTGTAGCGATCCGCAATGGCCGACCAGTAATGCAGCCCGGCGCCACCCAGCGGGTCTACGCCGATCTTGACGTTGGCCGCCGAGATGGCGCCCAGGTCGATGATGTTGGGCAGGTCGCCGACGTAGTTGTCCAGATAATCGTAGCGGCGCGTGGTGTCGGCCTTGAGGGCCTTCTCGAAGCTGATGCGGCGTACGCCTTCGAGCTTTTGCTCCAGATAGGCATTGGCGCGCTTCTCGATCCAGCTGGTGACGTTGGAGTCCGACGGGCCGCCATTGGGCATGTTGTACTTGAAGCCGCCATTGTCCGGCGGATTGTGCGAGGGCGTGACCACGATGCCATCGGCCAGCTTGTCGCGGTGCACCCGGTTGTGCGTGAGGATGGCATGCGAGACGGCCGGCGTGGGCGCATAGGGGCTGCCTTCGGCCAGCATGGTCAGCACCGCGTTGGCCGCCAGCACTTCCAGTGCGCTGTGCCAGGCCGGCTCCGACAAGGCATGGGTATCAATGCCGAGGAACAGCGGGCCCTTGAAACCCTGTTCCTTGCGGTAGTCGCAGATGGCCTGGGTGATGGCCAGCACGTGCCATTCATTGAAGCTGTGGGCATTGGCGTTGCCGCGATGGCCGGACGTCCCGAAGGCCACCCGATGGCTGGCCTCGGCCACCTCCGGACGCAGGCTGTAATAGTTCGACAGCAGCACCGGCAGGTTCACCAGGGCCGAAGGCGCGGCACGCTTGCCGGCGAGGGGATGGACGCTACTCATAATTTTTTCTGGATGAATGGATATCGGAGGAAGCGAAGCGGACGCGGTAGATGCCGGACATCCCCTTCGCTACTTGATCTTTTTTCAACGTCCGGGACATTGTAACGCCAGGATGGCGCGCTGCAGCATGGATATGCAGAAACTTGCAGGAGCATTGCCGCAGATCACTCCCCATGCGCCTGGCCGGGCATGGGCGCTACGCCCTGGGCGGGCAAGATGAAGGCGCGTGTCCAAAACGCAAAACGCGTCCGGGCCGGGCCGCGGACGCATTGCTCATGGGTCAGGAGCGCCAGGCCTGCGCCGGGAGCCTGCCTCCACGGCGCGGGCCTGCCGGGTCAGGCCCTGCGGAAGGCCCGCACGATCACCAGCAGCACGACCGCGCCCAGCGTGGCGGTAACGATCGAGGCCAGGATGCCACCACCCACGGCGATGCCCAGGAGGCCGGCCAGCCAGCCGCCGATGACGGCACCGACGATACCGATCAGGATATCGGCCAGCAGACCGAAGCCGCCACCCTTGACCAGCACGCCGGCAAGCCAGCCGGCAACGGCACCAATGATCAGCCATGCGATGAGTCCGTGTTCCATGATGTTCCCTTTCCATTGTTCTGTCGTTCTTGGATTGATGTCGGAAGCCGTCGGCAGGCCTCCTCCTCTCTGCAAGCGCTCTGCGCAACAGATGAGGTGATGATAGAAAAAGGCGTCCCGGCCAGCTATCGGACAGCGGCCCATTTCCTTGTAGGACAAGCCCGGCATGGGCGGCTGTCGCGCTGACCGCGGCCTGCTCGTGGCGGCGCAGTACCCGCGTGGCGGGCGGGCCGGGGTCTTCCTCTTTTCCTACAGCGCAAAAGGCGGCATTCCTATAGAGAGGAAGCGCGAGTTTTCTTACTCTTGCTTCCGTAGGCACAGTGCAGCATGAATCCGTCAGCCGCACCGTATACCGATACCGCATTTGCCCGCCCGATTACGTAGAGAGTCGCCATCATGTCCGCCACCGAATCCAGCGCACGCCCCTCGTCCGTCTTTGCCAATGCCTACGCGCTCAATGCGTTCGGCAACGCACCGCGCGCCGAAGAAGGCGCTGACTTCGTCGAGCACTATGCACGCTATGCCCGTGAATCTGCCGAGCTGCTGCATCAGATATCGATGAAGGCGCCGCAACTGGCCTCGGTGCTGGAACAGCTCAACGAAGGCAGTCTGGCGCAACGCATCGCGCTGGCTGATGACGAGGCCAGCGCCCCGCAGCGACGCCCCCGGCTGCGCGAAAAGGCAGGGCATGCCCTGGCTGGCGTGGCCTCGTTGTTGCAGGGATGCCGTGCTCTGCTTCAGATGAAGATGATCAAGAACAACAGACAGGCGTAAAGGCGTAAGGAGGCGCATTCGCCAGCGAGCCTGCATTGTGTGCATGAGGGTGCCACGCCCGTCACTCAACCAAACCTGGACTTACCATGAAAAAAATCACCAAAGCCGTCTTTCCCGTCGCTGGCCTCGGCAGCCGTTTTCTTCCCGCTACCAAGGCACAGCCCAAGGAAATGCTGCCCATCGTCGACAAGCCATTGATCCAGTACGCCGTTGAAGAGGCGGTGGAAGCGGGCATCACCGAGATGATCTTCATCACCGGCCGCAACAAGCGCGCCATCGAAGACCATTTCGACAAGGCCTACGAGCTGGAATCCGAACTGGAAGCCGCCGGCAAGGTGAAACTGCTGGAAACCATCCGCAACGTCATCCCCAAGCACATCAACTGTGTCTACGTCCGCCAGGCCGAACCGCTGGGCCTGGGACACGCCGTGCTGCTGGCCAAGCCGCTGGTGGGTGACGAACCCTTCGCCGTGTTGCTGGCCGACGACTTCATGGATGCCGCCCCCGGTCAGAAGAACGTGATGGCGCAGATGACCGAACTCTACGAGCGCGAAGGCAAGAGCCTGCTAGCCGTGCAGGACGTGCCGCGTCCGGAAACCCGCCAGTACGGCATCGTCAGCGGCAGCCCGCATGGTGAGCGTACCGAGCTGCTCAGCGGCATCGTGGAAAAGCCCTCGCCCGAAGATGCCCCCTCCACCCTGGCCGTCGTGGGCCGCTACGTGCTGACCCCGGCCATCTTCGAACGTCTGGAAAACATCGGCACCGGTGCCGGTGGCGAGATCCAGCTCACCGATGCCATCTCGGCCCTGCTGCAACAGGAACAGATCCTCGCCTATCGCTACGAGGGCCAGCGCTTCGATTGCGGCTCCAAGCTCGGGTACCTCAAGGCGGCCGTGGCCATGGGCTTCAAGCACAAGGAAGTCGGCAGCGGCTTCGCGCAGTTCCTGCAGGAATTCGTCAGCCAGCATGACCTGACCCAGGCCGCCCAACCCAAGGGCCCGGCCACCGTCACCCCATTGAAGCCCGCCGCCGGCAGTACGCCCGCCAGCGCCGCAGCCTCCACCGAAAAGCAGCCAGCCGTAGCCCGTAGCGTCATGTAATCCTGTCAGTCCCCGGTAGAGACCGTTGTTGATTGCAGTCCGTCCGCAAGGCCGGGCTGCTTTTTTTCGTGCCCACGCTTCTGGAACCCATTTCATCAATAGGCGTGAGATGCGTTCTAGTAAATTGTTTTGACCTTTGTCACGGAGTTTTAACCTGGACTTGCTAGCATCGCGGCCATGAATCGGAGAAGTTCATTTCGCCCGGGACAAAGCAGGTCGCCGCACTTCCCCTGCCCACAAGCGTATGCTGTGGCCACCGCACACAAGCTGTAAACGTTTCCAGCATAGAAATCCGACGATGAAATCGTTGCCAGTCGGCAGGAATGTTGCGGCAAAGGCGCAAAAAATATATATTGTTTATATCAATTTTCAGAGGAGCGTTCATGGCCACCAGAGTTCAAGCCGCAGCAGCAGCATCAACCGAAACGAAGAAACCTGTCGCCAAGGCGGCAGCCCCCAAGCCCGCCGCGGTGAAGAAACCTGCCGTCAAGCCCGCCACCCGTGCGGCCGCCAAGCCCGCCGCAGCAGCACCGGCGGCAGCCAAGCCCGAAAAGAAGGTCGAGAAAATCGCCAAGCCCGAAAAGACTGACAAGCCGGTGAAGGCCAAGAAGGTCAAGCAGGTCCGCGACAGCTTCACCATGCCCGAGAACGAATACGCGGTCCTGGCCCAGGTCAAGAAGTCCTGCCTGAAGGCCGGCGTCGAGATCAAGAAGAGCGACCTGCTGCGCATCGGCGTGTCGCTGATCAAGAACCTGAAGATCGCCGAACTGAAGGACATCCTCGGCAGCCTGACCCCGCTGAAGGTAGGCCGTCCCAAAAAATAAGCAGGCCGACAGCGGGCCGTGATGTCATGGTCTGCCGCCCTGCCCGCCTGTCCCTGATGCCGCCCGGTTACGCCCGGGCGGCATTGTTTTTTGCGCAGGTTTTTCGGCCGTGGCGTTCAGTTTCTGTCGTGCTGGGCCATGCTGCGCACGACGCGCCAGTGGCCGCCGTTGACGCGGTACAGGGTAAAGACCGGATCGCGCAGATTGCCCTGGGCATCGAAGGCGATATTGCCGGTGATGCCCTTGTAGCCAATCCGGTGCAGGCTGGCCGTCACCTTGCCCGGATCGGTGGAATCGGCCTGCTGCATGGCCGCCGCGATCACGCGCACGGCATCATAGGCAAAGGGCGCATAGAGATAGATTTCGTCCTGCCAGGCGGCCTTCCAGGCCTGTTCGAAATGGCGCCACTGCGGTCCCTTGTAGGAGGGAAGTCCTGGCTCCACTACGCTCACGCCCTCGCCTGACGGACCTGCCAGCCTCAGAAAGGTCGGCCCCACCAGGCCGCCGATGCCGACCAGCGGGGCGCGGATCTGCAGACGCCGCATGTCCTGCACCAGTTGTGCAGCCTGGGCATCGAGACCGGCGAAGAGCACCACATCGGGCTCGCTGTCGCGGATGCTGCGCAAAACGTTGTTGAAGTCGGAGGTCTTGCTGCTCACCGTGTAGCGTCCCGTCACCCTGCCCTGCAAGACCTTGACCGACTTGGCGAATTCATCGGCATAGGTACTGCCGAAGAGGGTGCTGTCATCGATCACGGCGATGTTGCGGGCCTTCAGCTCACGCACCACGTAGTCGGCGGTCAGGCGCGCGCCCTCGCCATCGTGCGGCACGATGCGAAAGGCACTGGCATCGCCCTGCTGCGTATAGGCCGGAGCCGTCACGGCGGGGGCCACATGGGGAATGCCGGCAGCGGCGTAGATACGCGCAGCCGGAACACCGACGCCACTGTTCCAGTGGCCGACCACGGCAGCGACCTTGCTCTTGACGAAGTAGTCGGCGATGAGCTCGCCCGTGCGCGGATCGGCGCGGTCGTCCTGTGGCAGCAGCCGGAACAACACCGGCTCGCCACCGATGACGGGCTTGCCGTGGTTGATATCGTCCACGGCCAGTTGAGCGGCGCGCTCGAGACTCACGCCGGTGCTGCCGGAGGGACCACTCATGGGGGCGGCCAGGCCGATGACCACGGTACGCGGCGTGGCCCATGCGCTGCTGCCGGCCATACTGCACCAGACGCCTGCCAGGGCCAGGGCGAGCAGGTGGCGGCGGGCAGCCCTGGTCATGAGCTTGCCTGAGATCGTGCTGATGGCGCGTGTCTTGATGTTCACTGGAGATCGCATTGATGTGGACTGGATGGCGTCCTCGTGGACGTGCTCAGAAATTGAATTCCCATTCGCAGGGCTGGCCGACCTCGATCTGGCCGCCCTCCCCGGCGATGACGATGGCGTTCTGGCCAAAGGTGATGCCCCCGCCCACCCGGGCATTGGCGCGATAGGTGCTCAGCGTGTCCAGCGGCTCATCGGGCCATTGCGGATCACGCTGGCCGCTGCGCTGGTCGATGCCGGGAATGGGACATCTTGCACAAGGCTTCACCAGCTTCAGTTGCACCGGACGGTCTGCACTGCCCAGGCGCAGGGTATCGATGAAATCTTCTTCATATGCCTCCAGACCGGCGATCACCAGGTTGGGGCGGAAGCGATCCATGGGCAAGACTGGCGCCCCTTTGGCCGCCAAGCGGGTGTTGAGCTCATCGAGCGAAGCCTGGCCGATCACCAGCAGCGGATAGCCATCCGAGAACTGTGTGGTAGCGCGGTAGTCACCGGTCCAGCGGGGGCTGCAGGCGCGTTTGACGGCCGGATTGAAGCGCACCAGCCGGGCGTCGGCCTGCAGGTAGTCGGAGAACCAGGTGCGCGCCTGTTCGCCCTGGTCCAGGGCTTCCAGGCGGCTGTCCCAGACGGTGACGGCGAGCGTGGCACCGTCCTCGCCGGCAGCCGCCAGGCGCAGCGGGGACATGCCCGGTGCGCGCAGCACCAGCGCATCGCCCTCGAAGGCGGGCGTGATGCAGGCCATCCCGGGATGGGTGCGCTGGGTCAGGAATCGGCCCTGGCGATCCACCAGCATCCAGTGGCGGTCCAGCGCCAGGCCCAGCGGGCCGATCTCGGCCCGGGTCAGGGAGAGCCCGCCACAGGACTTGATGGGATAGAAAAAGATGGCGCTGATGGTGCTGATGCTGCTGATGCTGCTGTTCGTCATGGACCGTCCCCCCGGATGGTGGCGCCTGCCAACGCCTGAAAAGTATTGGTGATAATGTTTCGGCAAGACATTACCACAAGCGGGCGCTTTGCCAGCATGACGATACGTTGTGTTCCTGCTCATGCGACAATGCGCCACGGATTGATATGAACTTTTTGACGGGAGCGCCATGTTGTTTGCCAAATTCTTCCATCTGCTGGGGCTGACCGTCTGGGTCGGCGGCATGTTCTTCGCCCACATGGCGCTGCGGCCCGGGCTTGGGGTGCTGCATCCGGAGCAGCGGCTCTCTCTCATGGCGGCGGTGCTGGCCAATTTCTTCATCTGGGTGTGGGTGGCCATTGCGCTGGTGCTGGGCAGCGGTCTGCACATGATGGCCGTGATGGGTGCGGGTGCGGCCAAGCTGCCGCCTTACGTGCACGCCATGACCGGTATCGGCGTGGTGATGATGCTGATCTTCGCCCACATATTCTTTGCACCCTTCCGCCGTCTCAAGCTGGCCTCCGCCCAGCAGGACTGGGACCGCGCCTCGCGCGCGCTGCGCCAGGTGCGCGTGCTGGTGGGCATCAACCTGTGCCTGGGCCTGCTGACCATCGCCATCGGTGCCCTGGGCCCCTTGAGCCTCTGAAAACAAGCAATCTGGAGGGAGACATCCGTGCTGACCGATACACAATGCCAGGAAGCGGCCGACCTGCTCTGGGACTGCTGGGCGCACAACCGCCGCATCGCCCGCTTGC
Organism: Herbaspirillum sp. FG34; assembly: GCF_057809315.1. Lineage (NCBI taxonomy): Bacteria > Pseudomonadati > Pseudomonadota > Betaproteobacteria > Burkholderiales > Oxalobacteraceae > Herbaspirillum > Herbaspirillum sp. FG34. The sequence goes on from NZ_JBMDJS010000002.1 coordinate 322,108, forward strand.
CCGTGCATCTGCAACCGGGCGACCGGCGCCAGGCCTATGACATCCAGCGCCGCCTGGAAGCGCGCAGCTTCGCCCCGCTGGCCGGCTGGAAGATCGCTGCCACCGGCCCCGGCGGACAGGGATTGCTCAATGTCGATGCACCGCTGGCAGGCCGCTTGCTGGCCGAACGCCTTCACCGCAGCGGTGCGCACATCACGCTGGGTGACAACCTGATGCGGGTGGCCGAGGTGGAAGTGGCTTTCCGCATGGGCAGTACACTGGCGCCGCGCAGTACGCCCTATACGCAGGAAGAGGTCATGGCGGCCGTGGCGGCGGTGCATCCGGCCATCGAAATCCCCGATACCCGTTACGACCAGTTCGACCAGGTCGGGGCGGCCCAACTGATCGCCGACAACAGCTGCGCCGACCAGTTCGTGCTGGGCGCACCGGCCAGCGTGGACTGGCGCGGCCTGGATCTGGCCGCGCTGACCACTTCGGGCAGCATCGAGGGCGGCGAACGGCGCAGCGGCAGTGGCGCCCAGGTGCTGGGCGATCCACGCGTGGCACTGACCTGGCTGGCCAACGAATTGCGTGAGCACGGCCTCACCCTGGCGGCCGGACAGCTGGTGGCCAGCGGTTCGACCATCGTGCCCATGCCGGTGCGCGCCGGACAGCGCGTGCTGGCTGAACTGGGCGTGCTCGGCTCGGTGGTGGTGCATCTGGATTGACCGTCGGCCCGGGCAGCACGTAAAAAAGGGATGCGTCCGACGGGCGCATCCCTTTTTGCTTTCGCGGCTTGGGCCGCTTAGCCGACCTTGTCGTTGCCGGGCTTGACTTCCTCGTAGCGGCGCGCCAGTTCCTGGCGCAGCGACTTGCGGATCACGGCTGCATCGAAGCGGCGCTTTTCTTCCTGCGAGAAGGGACGCAGCGGCGGCACCGGGATCGGCTTGCGCTGATCGTCCACGGCCACCATGGTGAAGAAGCAGCTGTTGACGTGGCGCGTTTCCTGGGTGCGGATGTTTTCGGCCACCACCTTGATGCCGATTTCCATGGAAGACTTGCCGGTATGGTTGACGCTGGCCAGGAAGGTCACCAGCTCCCCCACGTGGATGGGCTGACGGAACATGACCTGGTCCACCGACAGGGTCACCACGTACTGGCCGGCGTAGCGGCTGCCGCAGGCGTAGGCCACCTGGTCAAGCAGCTTCAGGATGGTTCCCCCGTGCACGTTGCCGGCGAAGTTGGCCATGTCCGGGGTCATCAGGACCGTCATGGTGAGTTGGTGAGATGGCAGATCCATGGTGCTTGGCTCTCTCTGTAGTGTGATGGCGATGGGTTGGTCTTGGAGTCGTTGAAACGGCGGCGCCGTCGGCCGACACGCTCCCCCGAGCGCGCGCAGGCGGCCGACCGGACAGCTTTCGTGGAGGAAAGCGATCCGACCGCGGCCGACATTATCGGCCAGCCAGCCCCGCTATGGCAAAAAAACTCGCATCCGCGCACGCTGGGCAACTTGCTCAGGCGCGCACCACCGGCTCGGCGGCGGCGAAATGTTCCTCGCAATTGCGCAGGAATTGCTGGACCGAAGCGCTGATGGCCTCCGGCGACCAGCCGGCGATATGCGGCGTCAATACGACGTTGGGCAAGCCGATCAGGGCGGCGGGCGGCTTGGGTTCGCCCTCGTAGACATCCAGGGCCGCACCGGCCAGACGCCCGCAGGACAGGGCTGCCGCCAGTGCCTCGGTATCGACGATGCTGCCACGGCCGATGTTGACCAGGTAGCCACGGGAACCGAGCTCTTCCAGCACCCGCGCATTGATGAGGTGCTGGGTCTGGGCACCGCCCGGCGCGGCCACGATGAGGCAGTCGGCCCAGCCGGCCAGTTGGGCGACGTCCGGGAAATAATGGAAATCGACATCATCGCGCTTCTTGCGGTTGCAATAGGCGATCTCGGCATCGAAGGCGGTCGCGCGGCGGGCGATCTTCTTGCCGATGTTGCCCATGCCGACGATGCCCACCCGCTTGCCCGCCAGCTGAGGTTGCAGGGGAATGGTTTCGCGCCAGCCGCCCTCGCGGGTGTAGCGGTCCAGCACGGGAATATTGCGCAGGATGGCCAGCAGCAGGCCCAGGGTGTGGTCAGCCACGCAGTCTTCGTTGGTGCCGGCACCGGTGGCGATCTCGATGCCATGTGCACGGGCGTGGGCGGCGTCGATGTTTTCAAAGCCGGCGCCCAGTGCACAGACCAGTTGCAGATGCGGCATGGCGCGCATTTCGTCAGCACTCAGGCCGGTGGACCCATTGGTCAGCACCACCGCCACCTTCCTGGCCGGGCCGGCGATCATCGCGTCGCGGCGCGGGCGATCCGGCGCGTAGAGGATGTCATAGTGGGCGGCGATGGTGGCCGTGCTTTCTTCGGAGAGGTGAATCAGGACGAGCAGAGGGGGTTTCATGAGGGGACCTGGCCGGACGAGGAAAAGGAAAATAGGAAGAAAAACGCAAGATGCGTCATTCTATTGCGAAACGGCACAGCGGGCAGCCTGCCGCCCATCGGCCACTGCGCCTTTCTGCATGCGAATTCCATGCCATGGCCGCTCTGTGTGAAACGGAAAAAGCCCGACGTGCCTGCGGGCGCATCGGGCCTGGAGTCAGGCTTGCCGGAGCACTGCGGTCAGTGCCGCGCTGTCTGCTTCTCCAGCAGGTCATGCGCAGCCTGGCGCGCGCCCTGCTCGGCCGACTTTTCGTCGGCAAAGGTCTGGTCGGGCAGCACGCGCTGTACCGGGAACACCGGATTGCGGTGCATGGGATTGGTCGAGTGGCCGAAGATGGCCACCTGGGCCACCCACTCCTCGCCGCCGATGAGGCGCACGCCGGCATATTCCACTTCGTAGTCGCCTACTTGTTCGGTGGGCATGATGGTCTCCTCTGTCGATGGCGACGGCCTCAGGCCGCGCCGTCGCCGCTGCGTTGGTTCAGATGGGTGATGGCATAGCCTTTCTCGCCGATCTGCATGAAGGCGTCTTCTGCCTCCAGCGTGAAATGCCGCTTGCCGTCGCGCTCGAAGTCCACATTCTGCTCGTGGAGTTGCCAGTCGGTATTGGTCACCTCTGGCGGCAACGCTTCTTCGTGGGGCAGGACGAGGTAGGAAAACAATCCGCCGCCGTCCGGGCGCTTGTACACATCGACTTTCATCTTGGGGCCTCCTGGTCGGGTTGAACATGGGCACTGCTTCCAGATGCGACTGGACTATCTGCCATTGGTTCGCCACAGGAAGGTACGGGGATGCACAAAGCGGCTTGCGCTGTCAGCCTGATCCGACAGCAGTACGCGGCGAAGGAAAGGAAAGATGCTTCATTTCAAGATAGCACCGACAACACCGGACTACCAGCCGGATGTGCCGGCCGGGCCACTCAGTCGGCCTGACGGCGCAGCCAGGCCAGCGCGCCGGAGAGGCTGCGAAAATCGGCCAGCGAACGGCAGGCGATCTGCGGATGGCGTTCGCGCAGCATGCGCGAGAGCGCCGCGCCCGGGCCCAGTTCCAGCGCGACCGTGACGCCGCGTTCGACCAGGGCATCCATGCAGGCGGCCCACTGGATGGGTTCGACCAGCTGGCGCACCAGCAGCGCCCGGGCCTGGGCGGCATCGGTGATGGCCTGCCCGGTGACGCCGGCCAGCAAGGCCGGGCCGGGTGAGCGCAGGGGATGCGCCGCAAGCTCGGCAGCAAACGGCGCCGTCGCCGATTGCATCAAGGGAGTATGAGAGGCCAGCCCAACAGGCAGCAAGGCAGCGCGCGCTCCCGCTGTGACAAGCGCATCGGCTGCGGCTTGCAGGCAGGCGTTCGCCCCTCCGGCGATCAGCGTGTCTTCACCGGTGACGATGGCGACATGGCCGCCGTGACGCGCCAGGCACGCCTGAATCAGCGCCAGCGGCAAACCACCGATGGCCATCAATCCTTGTGCCGGTTGCGCGCTGGCGGCCTGCGTCATGGCTGCCGCACGTTGCGCGGCCAGCGCGACTGTCTCGGCGGGATCGATGAGTCCGGCCAATGCGTAGGCGGACAGTTCGCCCACGCTGTAGCCCGCCACCACCGCGGGCGCCCCGGCGATGGCTGCCAGCGGCGCGTGCAAGGCCTGCCAGGCAGCCAGCTGCGCCGCTACGATCAAGGGTTGGGCATTGCGATTGGCGTACAACTGGGCGGGGTCCGCCAGCACCGTTTCAAGGGGCGCTTGCAGATGCGCCGACAAGGCGCTTTGTGCAAGGAAGGCGCTGGCCTGCGGATCATCGCGCAGCAGGTCAAACATGCCCGCGTGCTGCGCGCCCTGCCCCGGGCACAGGATGGCCAGGCGCAGGCTCATGCCTTGTCGGCCTCCAGCAAGCCGACCGCATGGAGCAGGCAGGTCGCCGCCAGCAGATCGGCCGCCCCGCCCGGAGACAAGCGCCGGGCGACGAAATCACGATGACAGTCCAGCGCATCGGCTTCCCAATCGGCGCGCGCCGTGCCACCGGCGCAGAGAAAGGCCGCACTGCGATTGCGTACCAGCGCCGCCCCCTCGGCACCGCCGCGATGATAGACATTGGTATCGCTGAGATGCGCCATGAGCGCGAAGAGCGTATCGATGCGGGCATGATGGAGATCCCGCCCCGCCGCCAGGGTGGCCTGCCATTGCGGCAAGGCCACTTCGAAGACGGCGGGAAAGCCCAAAGCCCCCTCTTCACGCGCCCCGCCCACGGCATGCCTGGCCGCTACGCGCTGGCCGTGACTGGGCGCTTCGGCGTCGGCGACCGCTGCACTATGACGCGCCAGCGCATCGCCCCACTGGATCAGCAGGGTGGCGCGCAGTGTGGCCGGCTGCAAGGACATGTGGCGGCCACGCGCATAGGCCGTGGCAGCGCACAGCATGCCCAGTACGAAGATCGCGCCCCGGTGCGTGTTGACGCCGCCCGTGGCGCGCAGCATGCGCTCTTCGGCGCGCAGGGCCAGTTTCTGCAAGGTGTGGAAGGGTGCGCCATCCAGTCCGGCAGCGGCAATCTGGAAAAAATAATGGCGCAGCGCGAACAGGCTGCGCAAGAAGGTCTCGGCCGTCATGTCGGTGTGGCTGCCATTGTCCACGCGCGAGACCAGACCCGGTTTGGGATAAAGCACCAGCTCCTGGTACAGGCTGCGCACCGCCAGCCGCGCCAGTTGCCGGCAGAACGCCAGGTTCTCGCGGGCAGCACGACGCTTCTGCGTGTGATGCAGGGGCTGCCTGAGCGTATCGGGATGCTGCATCAGGCGGCGCATGGATGCTCCAGTGGCAGGCTGGCCCGCAATGCGCCCACGCGCTCCAGCGCCACACTGGCGGGCCGCTTGACCAAGACCTGCCCCTCAGGGTGGTGGCCCAGCACCGCCACCTGTCGCCATTCTTTCCACGACACGGCGGCGCCGTCGGGAAACACGATTTCGCCATCCAGCGGCAGGAACATGGCCTGCCAGGCCAGCAAGCGTACGCCCGCTTCCAGCTGGGACTGGCTGCGTGGCTGGAACAGCAGGTCGATGTCGGAACTGCTGCGCAGATAGGTTTGCGCAGTGAGCGCCTGCCAGGCCAGCGAACCAAAGACGGACAGCGCGATGTCCGCGCGCCCCATGTGCTCCTGCAACTGTGCCAATCCCGTCTGCCACGCGGCGGGCAGCGTGCTCAGACGCGCAGCGACGATGTCACGCAGCAGCAACGGCGCCCGGCTGGCCGCCACCTCCTGCGTCCCCACCCGCAAGGCGATGCGCGGTTTGTTGCCCTGCGCATCGGGCGGCAGGGCGATGCCCACGCAGATCTCTTGCTCGCTGGCCTGTGCATCGCGACGACGCACGATCACCGGCCAGCGCATCTGCTGCCAATGCTGCAGCGTGGCGTGTTGGCGGGCATCCATATCAGTGGCCTGCAGGCGCAGCCAGCCGGCCTGGCTCAACCAGAGCAGGTGGTGGCGCGCGTGGACCAGGGACTGCGCGGACGACATGCTCATCCGTTCAAGGCAGTATCGTGGGCGACCGCATCGATGACCCGTTGCGCCCATTTGCGTCCGCCGCGCGCAAGCCCGGTGGCCGCACGGGTATCGGCGCTGCGATCCTGGGCCAGCGCATCGGCCAGCGCCCGGGCCAGGTCGGCGTTCCAGATCTCGGTGACACCGCCCATGCGTAAATAATTTTCGGGACCGGGCGCAAAGACCGGATTGCTCCTGGCCAGTTCGGTCAACCGTTCTTCCGGTACCTTGGTAATGCGCGCCATCGCGGGCAAGCCCATGACGCGGATGGTGGCGTCGGGCAAGGCATAGCAGGCATCGGCGATGAGGCCGCTGGTGATGAAGCCGCCCGAGAGCGCCTGGTCATACACCAGGCCGATGACCCGATGGCCCTGGCGGCGCGCCAGTTCCACGCACTTGCCCAGATGCGCCATGTAGCTGTTGATGCCCAGCATTTCATCACGATGGCGCAGGCGCTGGCCCTGGGTATCGACCAGGATCACGATGGGGCGGCCCGGATGTTCCCGCACCGTCTGCAGGATCACGCTGGCCTGGGCCAGGGCGATCTCGATGCCGATGGGCGTATGGCCGGTGGTGCCGACCACGGTGACGGTACGGCCATCAACCTGCGCCGTGCCGGAGAGGAACTGATCCTGCTCGGTGATCGCGTGGCCCTGCGGGAACAGGTCCTGCGCCAGTGCGCGCCAGTCGACCTGGGGTGGAGTAACAGTCTGGTTCATGAATTCCTCTCAGGCCTTGGAGACAATGCGCAGGTGCTCGGCCAGCGCAGTGAAGGCAGCGGCTTCGAGCATCGGCACCGCTTCCGGACGGGCCACACCCAGCTCGGCCCAGATGTCCATCGGATCTTCGGCGTGGCCGAAGGTGGCGATGCGACGACGCAGCATTTCCTGCTCGGCTTCCAGCGATGCCAGGGTCAGTTGCGTATCGGCGATGCTGCCCAGCGCGCCGATGGCGGCGGTGCGAAATGCCTCGGTATCATCGCTGACCAGTTGCTGGCAGTCGCCGATCAGGTAGCGATGCTTGCCGCCGGTGGTGCGCCAGACCAGGGCACGGTCACGCGAATCGAATTCCTCGACGCCGTTGGCAGTCTCGATCACTTCCGGACCGGACATGGCCAGCCGCCCTTCCTCGGACATGATGACGGTATTGGCACAGCGCGCCACGATGCCCATGCCGCCGAAACAGCCATTGGCACCACCGACCAGCACAATCACCGGGATGCCTGCGGCACGGGCTTCCAGCACCGCGCGCATCACTTCGGAGACGGCGATGAGCCCGGCATTGGCTTCATGCAGGCGCACACCGCCGGTTTCCAGCAGCAGGACGACGCCTGCGGCCTGCTTGGCAATGGCGCGCTTGAGCAGGCCCACCAGCTTGGCACCATGTACCTCGCCCACGGCCCCGCCCATGAATCCGCCCTCCTGCGCGGCGGCCATCACGGCGCGTCCGCCCAGCAGGCCCTCGCCGATGATGACGCCATCATCGAAGGACACCGGCGCATCGAGCTGGCCCAGGTGCGGGCTGACCACGCGCTGCGCGGGTGGCAGCAGTTCCTTGAAGCTGCCGGCGTCGAGTACCGCCAGGATGCGCTCGCGCGCCGTGGCTTCCAGATAGCTCGCGGTCATTGGCCCGCCTCCACCATGGCTTCCACAGCCTGGTCCAGGCGCAGGCTGACCACGGCCGGCGTGGCGCCCATGTCATTGATGGAGATACGGGTATCGGCCAGTTGCCAGCGCTGCTGGAAGTCATTCATCACCGCTTCCCAGATGGTGCCGAAACCGCGCGCGGCGGTCTTGACCTCGATGGCGCAGGCACCGTTGAGGGACGCATTCTCGATCAGCACTTCCAGGTTGCCCGAGCTGACCACACCGACCAGTTCAGGCGCAGCCTTGAGACGGCGCTGGCCGTGCTCGAAGCGAAAAGTCAAAGTTTCCATAGTGTCGCTTTCGTTGCAGAGGGATTACCAGTTGCGGAAACGCTTGGGCGGGTTGTAGAGCCCACCGGAAGCCCGCACCAGGTCCTTCATGGTCTTGGCCGCCAGCAGGTCGCGGGTGGCCATGCGCTTGTCGATGCCCAGATCTTCGGCGCGGCGGATGATGCCGCGGTCGCGCAGGTTTTCCACCATGCGCTTGTCGCGCCCCATGCCCACGGCCGTGTAACCGGCCACGCCGCGAATGGCCTGCTCGCGCTCTTCTTCGGTGCGACACAGCAGCAGGTTGGCGATGCCTTCTTCGGTGAGGATGTGGGTGACGTCATCGCCATAGATCATCACGGGCGGAATCGGCATCTTGGCCTGTTCGCCCAGTTGCCAGGCGTCTAGTTTTTCGACGAAGGCCGGCTGCATGTGTTCACGGAAGGTCTCCACCGTCTGCACCACCAGCTTCTGTCCGCGCGGGATGGTATTGCGGCCGGCGCGCGCCTGCTGGCCCGCCTTGAGCCAGGCCTCGCTGGCATGGCGGCGTCCGCGCGCATCCGCACCCATGTTGGGGGCGCCGCCAAACCCGGCAATGCGGCCCAGCGTGGCCGTGGAGGAATTGCCCTGCAAGTCGATCTGCAGGGTGGAGCCGATGAACATGTCGCAGCCATAGTGACCGGCCGTCTGCGAGAAGGCGCGGTTGCTGCGCATGGAGCCATCGGGGCCGACGAAAAAGACATCGGGCCGCGCGCGGATGTAGTCTTCCATGCCCAGCTCGGAGCCGAAGGAGTGCACGGACTCCACAAACCCGGCCTCGATGGCAGGAATCAAGGCCGGATGCGGATTGAGCGCCCAGTGCTTGCAGATCTTGCCGCGCAGGCCCAGCGATTCGGCGTAGGTCGGCAGGATCAGCTCGATGGCCGCAGTATCGAAACCGATGCCGTGGTTCAGTCGCTGCACGCCGTATTCGGCATAGATGCCCTTGATGGCCATCATCGCCATCAAGACCTGGATTTCGGAAATCTGCGCCGGATCGCGCGTGAAAAGCGGTTCGATGTAATGCGGCGTGGGCGCCTTGATGGCGAAGCTGACCCAGTCCGCAGGGATATCCACGCGTGGCAGCTCATCGACAATTTCGTTCACCTGGGCAATCACGATGCCGCTGGAGAAGGCCGTCGCTTCGGCAATGGCGGGCGTATCTTCCGTATTGGGCCCGGTATAGAGATTGCCGTGGCGGTCGGCGGCCTGTGCGGCCACCAGTGCCACGCGCGGGGTCAGGTCGACGAAGTAGCGACCGAACAGTTCCAGATAGGTATGGATGGCCCCGATGTTGAGCTTGCCGGCCGAGGCCAGCTTGGCCAGACGGCCGGCCTGCGGACCGGAGAAGGAAAAATCGAGCCGGTCGGCGATACCCTTCTCGAACACGTCCAGATGTTCCGGCAGGGCCAGCACGGAGAACAGCATGTGCAGGCCATGAACCCGGGCCGGGTCGAGCGCGGCCAGTCCCTTGGCCAGGAAATCGGCCTGCTTCTGGTTGTTGCCCTCGACACAGACCCGGTCGCCGTTTTCCAGCACCGCATAGAGCAGCTCGGCCAGTTTGTCGGCAGGGGCGATCTTGCCCTGCAACTGGCTGCCCAATGCGGCGGTGGCGCGCGCCAGCCGCTGTTCACGGTTCTTCTGGCGCGCATTCCACACGCGTTCGCTACCACTCATTTAATTGGCTCCCATCAACAGGTCAGGCAATACGGTCGCGATGCCCGGGAACATGCACAAGAGCAGGACCGCAAGAAACATCAGCGCCAGGAAAGGAATCGTACCCTTGATGACATCGCCCAGTGCGATATCGGGTGCGATGTTCTTGATCACGAACAGGTTCAGCCCCACCGGCGGGTGGATCAGGCCCATCTCCATGACCACGGTCATGACGATGCCGAACCAGATCAGGTCGAAACCCGCCGCCTTCAAGGGCGGCAGGATGATGGGCGCGGTCATCAGGATGATCGACACCGGCGGCAGGAAGAAGCCCAGCACGATCACCATGGCCAGGATCACCGCCAGCAGCAGCCATTTCGACAGATGCAGATCGACCACCCACTGCGCCGCCGACTGGCTGATGTGCAGGTAGCTCATCACGTAGGAATACAGCAGCGACATGCCGATGATGAGCAGCAGCATCCCCGATTCCTTGATGGTGGAACTGAGGAAGGGCGCGATCTCTTTCGGCTTGTAGATGCGATAGACCACCGCGATCAGCACCAGCGCCAGCAGCGCGCCCAGGCCTGCGGTTTCGGAGGGCGTGGCCAGGCCACCATAGAGAGCCACCATCACGCCGATGAGCAGGATCAGGAAGGGCAGCACGCGCGGCAGCATTTCCACCTTCTGCGCCAGCGTGAAATGCTCGTCATCCAGATAGGCCGACTTGGCGCCACCGGCGCTGTAGACCGCATGTGCCAGCTTGTATTCCTTGCGGGCACGGAAGACCGCATAGCCGGCAAAGAGCATCACCAGCAGCAGCCCGGGACCGATGCCGGCCAGGAACAGGCGGCCCAGCGATTGTTCAGCGGCCACCGCATACAGGATCATGGTGATCGAGGGCGGCAACAGAATGCCCAGCGTCCCCCCGGCGGCGATGATGCCGGCCGCGAACCCGGGCGAGTAACCGCGTCGGCGCATCTCCGGAATACCTGCCGAACCGATGGCCGAGCAGGTCGCAGGCGAAGACCCCGCCATCGCCGCAAACAGCGCGCAGGCGAACACGTTGGCAATGCCCAGCCCGCCCGGCACCTTGTTCAACCAGGCGTGGATGGCCGAATACAAGTCCTTGCCGGCAGGTGATTTGCCGATGGCCGCCCCCTTCAGGATGAACAGCGGGATCGACAGCAGGGTGATGGAAGCGATTTCCTCATAGACATTCTGCGTGATGGTGTCCAGCGACGATGCCGGCATGAAGAAGACCATGAAACCGGTGGCCACCACGCCCAGCGCGAAGGCGATCGGCATGCCCGAACACATCACCAGGATGGTGACCACCCCATAGAGCACACCCAAGGTCAGCGGACTCATTGCGCACCTCCGCTCTGTGCGGCAGGAACGGTGCCGGTGATGCGGGTCAAGACCTGCACCAGCAATTGCAGCGTCAGCATGGTCATGCCCAGCGCCATGAGCGAATAGGGAATCCACAGCGGCGGCGCGAAGGTCGAGGACGTGGTCTGTCCTTCGGCCCAGGCTTCATGGAACAACGTCCACGATTTCCAGGTGAAGAAGGCGCAGAACAGGAAGGACAGCACATCCACGATGAACATGCGCACCTTGTTGGCCAGCGGCGAGAGCATGCCCGCCAGTGCCTCGATGCCAATGTGGCCGCGCAGCGACTGCACATAACCCGAGCACAGGAAGATCACGCCCACCAGCATGAAGACCGAGGCTTCATCCTGCCAGTCGGTCGGCTGGTGGAAGAAATAACGCACCACCACCGAATAGGTCAGGATGCAGGAGGTCACCAGCAGCGCGATCATCCCCAGGAACACGGCCACGCGATGGTAGCCCTGCAGGAAGGCCGCCAGCCAGGCCACCGGGGCACTGGCCGGGACGGCCGGGCGCGCCACTGCCGCGCCGGGCATCTCGAAGCCATGGCTCATACGGTCTTCTCCGCCAGCGCCAGCAGCTTGGCGCAGTTGGCATTGCGGGCCGCAAAGTCCTTCCAGGCGGTATTGCGGGCGATGTCCTGCCACTTCTTGACGACCTCGGCGTTCAGGTCGACCACCTTGGCGCCGGCCTTCTGGTAGACCTGGGCCACCGCGATGTCATCGGCCTGCGCGGCCTTGATGGCGAACTGCTCCATCTCGGCGCCGACGGCCATGATGACGGCCTGCTGGTCCTTGGGCAGGCGTTCGAAGACGGCCTTGGACATCATCAGCGGTTCGAACATGTACCAGTAGGCCTTGTCGCGACCGGTGGTGAGCGCCTTGGCCACTTCCTCCAGACGGAAGGACATGAAGGAAGTCGACGAGGTCATCGCCGCATCCATCGCGCCGGTCTGCATGGCGGCATAGATTTCATTGGACGGCAGGGTCACCACGGCGGCACCCGCTTCCTTCAGGATCAGGTCCATCTCGCGTGAACCGCCGCGCACCTTCATGCCCTTGGCATCAGCCGGCTCGACGATGGGCTTGCCGCGCGAGGCCACGCCGCCAGCCTGCCAGATCCAGCTGACGATGACCACGCCCTTCTCGCCCAGGATGCGGGCCAGTTCCTTGCCAACCTCGGCATTCTTCCAGGCCGCGCCCTGCTGGTAGGACGTCACCAGGCCGGGCATGAGGCCGATGTTGGTTTCCGGGACTTCGCCGCCGGCGTAGTTCAGCGGCACCAGCGACATGTCCAGCGCGCCCTTGCGCATGGCCGAGAACTGCGCGTTGGTCTTCATCAGGGACGAGCCGGGATAGATCTCGAACTTCAAGGCCCCTTTGGTCTTTTCGTTCACCTGCTGGGCGAACATGCGGACCAGGCGGTCGCGGAAGTCGCCTTCGGTCAGGGTGCCACCGGGGAACTGGTGAGAAATCTTCAGACTGGCCGTTTGCGCCCATGCGGCGGGCATGGCGGCAGCCAGAGGGGCGGCGGCAAGGGTGCCAAGAAAGTGGCGGCGGCTTTGGTTGCTTGTGCTGGTCATGCTGGTGTCTCCTCCAGATATTGATGGAACTACGCGTGTGTTTTTATGCTCTCATCGTGTATACAATTTCAGCCGAAACGAATACATTGTCAAGCATTAATCCACTGGGAGCCCTTCCCTTTACAATGCTTGCTTTGAAGACAAACCACCATGGACACGCCCAAGACCCGTTCCGAAACCCTGCGCGAATCGATCGAAGAGATGATTGCCGTCGGCAAGCTGGCGCCGGGCCAACATCTGGACGAAACCTCGCTGGCCGAGGAGTTCGGCGTTTCCCGCACGCCCATTCGCGAGGCGCTGATCCAGCTGGCCTCGATGGGCATCGTCGAGATGCGCCCGCGCCGGGGCGCCATCGTGGCCGAGATCGGCCCGCAGCAACTGATCGAGATGTTTGAAGTGATGGCCGAATTCGAGGCCATGTGCGGTCGCCTGGCCGCACGCCGCATGACACCGGCCGAGCATGCCGAACTGCTGGCGGCGCACCAGGCCTGCCAGGCCGCGCGCGATGCCTGCGATCCGGACGCCTATTTCTACCTGAACGAAGCCTTCCACGACCACATCTACGCCGGCAGCCACAATGGCTTCCTGGCCGAGCAGGCGCGCGCCCTGCATCGTCGCCTGCGCCCCTACCGTCGGCTGCAGCTGCGGGTGCGGGATCGCCTGAAGATGTCCTATGACGAGCACCAGGCCGTGGTCGACGCCATCATCGCCGGTGACCCGGAGCGCACCGTGGAAGTGCTGCGCCAGCACATCATGATCCAGGGGCAGCGCTTTGCCGACCTGGTGGCCTCGCTGCACCAGCTCAAGTCGGCCGCATGAGCTGCGGCCAGCCGGCTAGAGGCTGCGCTGGCTGACGAAATGGCGCTCGCTGCCGTCCAGCGGATCAATGAAGAACAGCGAACGCGCCAGCAGTTTGAGTGGTTTGTCCAGATCATCGGCCACCCCGACCGGGACCGCATCGGGATAGAACAGATCATTGAGGATGGGAATGCCCAGTGCGGCCATGTGCACGCGCAACTGGTGGCGCCTGCCGGTCACTGGCTCCAGCTGGTACAGGCCCAGTTCTCCGCGTGCCTCCAGCAGGGAGATATGGGTTTCCGAATTGGGCGCGCCTTCAGCCTCGACCATCTTGAAGAATTGTTCAGGCATCTCTTCCACGCGGCTGCGATGCACCCGTGGCAGCGCAAGATCAGGCCGCAGCGGGGCGATGGCTTCATATACCTTGAACATCGCCCGCTGCTGGAACATGGACTGGTACTTGCCCCGGCTGGCCGGCTGATGTGAAAAGACGATCACCCCGGCCGTCTCGCGGTCCAGCCGGTGGATGGGTACCAGGTCCTGCAGGCCGGTGGCCTTCTTCAGGCGCACCAGCAAGGTTTCCTGCACGAAGCGGCCAGTCGGGATCACCGGCAGGAAATGCGGCTTGTCGGCTACCAGCAGGTGATCGTCCAGATGCAGGATCTTTTCTTCCACGGGGATGCGTTCTTCACCCTGGGGCAATTCCCGGTAATAGAAAATGCAATCCCCGCTGCGATAGGGCGACTCCGGACGCAAGTGCTCCCCTTGCTGGTTGCGCACCTCTCCACGCAGAAGACGCTCGCGCCAGATCGCTTCGGGCACAGCGGTGAAGTGCTCGGCCAGGAAAGACAGCATGTCGCGCCACGGTCCCGGTTGCAGCCACAGATAGCTGGGTGACAAGCCCTCGCGCATGGGCAGGGTCGGCGTGGGTCTCATGCGCCCTCCCCGTTCACCGGTTTCCTGCGCGCGGCGCGGCGATGCCAGGCCACCACGCTGGCATTGGCCTCCAGATGCGCCAGCAATCTGGTGCGCTGGGCATCGGTGAAGGGCAGGCTCTCGATCAGGGCCGGCCATTGACTCATGGCGCGCTCCACCGTCTCCACCAGCACCGCCTGCAGCCGGGGTTCGGGCAGACGCCACAGGTTGGCCAGCTGGCGCAGGATGGCAGGCGTGAGCAATTGCTTGCCCTTCTGCCCTGGTACGAAGGCCAGCGCATGACCATTCCCGCCCACGTAGGCGGCATAGGCCACGATGTCATAGGCTGGCGATAGCGCTGCAGCCTGCGGCGTGTGGTAGAGCAGGCTGAAGTTCTTCAGGTGCGCATCGAAGTTGCCGAGCAGTTCGTTGACCTTGATCCGCCGCAGCAATTCGTAGACATCCTCGGCCCCGCGCGTACTGCGTTCGAGCAATACCACGCCGATGGCCGCATAGGTACCGACATACTTGGCCGCCGGCGCAGTCCCGGTGACCTGGGCGAAATCTTCCATGTGCCGACGTGCCGTGGGCGTGGGGGCATCGCGGTCGAAACGCTGTACCAGCAGGAAACGGCTGGCGTCATTGCGCAACCCGAACGGCAGGTGCTCGGCGATGGCCGACAGCGGCTCCAGGCTGAAGCGACAGGTCCGTACGCCGGCTGCCTCGGCCAGGGTGAGCGAAGCGAACTCCACCTGCGGCATGTTGGGATAGTCGGTGGCCGGCAGCTTGGCGATGAAGTGGCTGCCCTGGCTATCCCTGGAGCGCATCACATAGCGCCCCCCGCTCTCGCGCACCAGTGCCAGTTTGGGTTGCACGCCCGAGAGCGATTCCCCGTCCGGTACCGGCAACTGGCCGGAGCTCATCTCGTAACTGTCGTGTCCTTGCCCCAGCAGGCGACCCAGTGCGCGCTCATCCAGCGCTTCGGCCAGGGCCGAGACATCGCCGGGCAGATCGCGTCCGCAATAGGCCAGCAGGCCAAATTCATCGTCCGGCGGCAGTCCGGCGCGCTGGATCAGGTGTTTGCGCAACTGCCCTTCGGGCAGCAGGTTCTGGAAGAAGGAGGGCAATCCGCCGCGACCATCCCCCCGGTTGGCGGCCAGCGTGGGATCGAGCAACTGGGCCCGGGTGCGTTCTTCGCTCGAGGCCAGGTAGAGCTGCGACAGCACAGGACGATCCGGCCCCTGCATGGCATAGGCATCATCGAAGCGGAAGTAGCAGCGCCCGTCATCCAGGGCAAACAGCGACCCGACGTCAGTCTGACCGAGACGGATGCGCAGCGAACGCAGCATGCTCATGCGCCCTCTCCTTGGCCCATGAGCGCCTGCAGGCGCGCACCCAGTTCGGTCTGGCTGCCGCTGCCCTGGGCATCGGCAGCACGCAGCGGTGCGGCCTGGCGCGGCAGCAGCAACAGATCCAGGTCCAGCGCTTCACACAAGGCCAGCAGCTTGACCAGCTCGATGTTGCCACGCCCGGTTTCCAGGGCCAGCAAGGTATTGCGGTGCATCCCGGCCAGCTCGGCCAGGGCGATGGCGGTCATCCCGCGCGCCTTGCGGGCAATGCGAATGCGGTGGCCGATGTCTACCAGAGTGGTCATGGGAAGATCCAATTAAATGGTTCTTTTTACATATGACCATTGTATTGGTCATCTGAGCGAAATCAAGACCAATTAATTGGTCTTTTCATTAAAAGACCAATTTATTATTCTTTTTAAGGAAGGGAAAGCGCTGAACTCGGCACGAAGTACGCAAAAAAAATCGCAGCCCGGCAAGGGCTGCGATTTCAAGAGGACGGTGTTCAGGCAGTGGTATTGACGTTGCGCCCGATATTCGGGTTGGCCGGCAACGGCGGCAGTGCCTGCAACACCCCCACGGCAGCGGCAGCCTGGGTGTTGAGCGCCTTCTTCAGCATCAGTACGTTGACCGAATCCGAAGTCTGCGCCGACGCCATGCTGGTGGCCAGTGATGCGATTTGAGTGACATCCATGGAACTCTCCTTGTGGGGGATGCCGGGAAACAGGATGCGTCGCCCGGTGCCTTGATTACGGCATTGAACGCTGTTTCTTTACATCAATCAAGGATTTTTTTGAGTATTTGTCAGTATCACAAGACTCGCCTTGATGAAGATTGCTTCACTCAAAAAAAATCGCACCCCGAAGGGTGCGATCGAGCCGACGCCAGTCCAGCACGCCGTGACTGCCTAGACGATGGTATTGATGATGCGCCCGATGTTGACATTGGACGGCAGGCGCGCCACTGTCGTGGCCGCACCTAACACATCATCCACCGCCGTCTTGGCGACCTTGCCCAGATCAATGCCGACGGACTGCGCCGCCTTGTCGACCAACCAGGCCGTTGCTGCACCGCTGGCGATAGTTGCTAGCTCCATATGAGACTCCTTGTCTGAAGTGCAACCGGACCATGACGCCCGCCTGATCGGCCATGTTTTCTCTACCCCCCTACCATGGTTGATCAGGCTTTACGTCATGGGTAAATGTGTTAGCGGCAGGCAAGCGGCCAGTCTTGACAGGATTTGCCCAGTCCTTACGCGCTTTTGCATGTGTAAACCTCAAGTCGGGGCGACGCCGGCCGTGGGAGGCTCAGCGTGATGGCGCCGCCGGCAGCGAGACCAGTTGCTCATAGACCGAACCGGCAATGCGGGACAGTTCCGCGCGGGCGATGCTGCCCGAGAGCGCATAACCGAACTGGCCATCGATCCAGTAGAAGACATTGACCTTGCCTTCCTGAGCGAAACGGAAACCGGTCTCCCGGTTCTGTACCTGGTCGTGCGAGACATACAGGGTCAGCCGCTGGCCGGCCGCATCCTGGTACATGAACTGCGCCACCGGACCGCTCTGGCCCGGCAGCAGGCGGCCACCGATGAGGTCATAACCGAGCGGGGCCAGCTTGGGAGCGCGTACATTCGCCCCCAGCCGCCGCGAGAGCCAGGTCACCAACGCCTGCTCCTGCTCGGCGCCGACTTCCACCGGTCGGCGCAGGTCGGCACTGAAGACGGTATGCGCCACCGCCGCCTGACGTGCCAGCATCACGGGCGCTGCCGCCAGGCTGGTGCGGGCAGCACCGCCCGGGGCCAGGTCATGCGCCAGCCAGCCACCGGCAGCCCCGGCCAGGGTCAACAACAGCATGGCCGCATAAGACCACCAGCGAGGGGCGTTGGCGGCACCTGCGGCGCCCTCATTGTCTTGGTCACGCCGCCGATGCGGCTCCCCGGCGCCGGCCAGAACGGCCGCCGCCAGGCGCGGTGGCAACGCTTCTTCCAGGACCGGGTCGTAATGGGCATGCAGGGCGCGATTCTGGGCCCGCCAGGCGCGCACGCGATGCAGATCCTCGGCGTGTACCGGGTCCTGTTCCAGCCAGGTGGCCATCTCGGCGGCACGGGCGGCGCTCAACTGGCCGTCGGTATAGGCGTGCAGGTCTTCTTCGGGAAGTGCCGGGGTCTTCATTTCACCACCTTCAGGGTCGCGCCGGCTTCACCTTGGCCGCCGGCGCCCTCCATCCATTGCCGCAGCCGCTCGCGGGCACGCGACAGGCGAGACATCACGGTCCCGGTCGGAATGCCCAGCGTGGCGGCGACGTCTTCATAACGCATTTCTTCCAGCACCACCAGCAGCAGGACTTCGCGCTGTTCGGCGGGAAGCCGTTGCAGGGCAGCTTCCAGGTCCAGGGCCAGACCAGGCTCGGCCGAGGACGCCGGCAACGCCGCCTCGGCGGCCTGCTCCAGCTCCACCGTGACCAGCGCCGGCTGGCGGCGCTGGTCGGCATGCAGGTTGTGCATGATGGCAAACAGCCAGGGCCGCATGTCGCTGCCACGCTGCCAGCTGTCCAGCTTCTGCCAGGCACGCTCCAGCGTGTCCTGCACCAGATCGTCGGCGCTGTCGCGCTGGCCCGTCAGCGCGCGGGCATAGCGGCGCAGGCGCGGCAGGCAGGCGAGCATGGCTTGCTCGTCGGCCTGTCGTTCCCGTTGCTGTCGCTGCAGCCTGGCGGTGCGTCCGAACATGGTGTGCGTCAGCCAGGATCAGGGCTTGACGATATGCCAGACGTCCTTGAAATTGTCACCAGTGCGGTCACCCGGCTTCTTGTCGGCTTCGTACAGGTACAGCGGCTTGCCCTGGTAGGCCAGCTGGGCGCTGCCATCGTCGCGCGTGACGGTGGAATACGGTGCGGCAGCCATGCCCATGGGCGCCACCGGCGGCCACAGCTTGGCGCAGGGGCCGTTGCAGACGCTCTTGCCGCTGTTGGCAGTGTCCTTGTCGAAGGTGTAGACGGTCATGCCCTTGGCATCGACCAGGATGCCATCCATGGTCTTGACACCGGCGCTCTGGGCCGAGGCGGTGAAGGAAACCGAAGCGCAGGCCAGGGCCAGCAGGGAGGTTGCGAGCAGTCTCATGGTGTTTTTCCTTTTCGTGGTCGGGTTGCGCGGTGTGCCATACCCATGCCGACGTATACGGAAGGCGGCCCTGCTTTATTCCCGCCGCCAGGAAATATTTTTTGCTACCGCGTCACCGTCTCGCGCTGCATCGGTGCCAGCAGTGCCAGCAGTCGGTTCTGGGTACGCGAAGGGATGCCGTTCTTGTCCATCGACAATTGCAAATCCTCGACCAGGGCGTTGAAATCGGCATTGCTCAGTTTCAGGCCCTGATGCACTTCGCGCATGGGGTCGCCGGTATAGACGCAGCCGCCACCGCTCAACTCACAGAACTGCTCCACCAGCTTTTCCTTCACGCGCTTGATGTTGGAATGGTCGAAAGTATGCCGGATGCGGGCATCGGCCAGCATGTTGTCCATGAAGTCCTGTACCACCCGCTCGATCACGGGCAGACCACCGAGGGCGCGGAACAGGCTGTCATCGGCCGTGGCCGGACTCTGGGCCTGCGCCAGGCCCAGGGTGCAGGCCAGGGCCAGTACGGTGGCGGCCTGCTTCATTGCAAACTGGTTCATCGCTGCTCCCGTGGGCTCAGAAACCGGCCTGCAGCGACAGATAGACGCCGCGTTGCCGCTTGGGGTTGTAGACGGTGATGTCACCCAGCGCCACGTAGGCCAGGGTCATCGACAGGTTCTTGCTGGGGAACCAGGCCAGGAAGGCGTCGTAGTAATCCTTCTCATGGTCGGCGGCCAGGTTGCGCGGCTTCATGCGGTATTCCACCCCCAGCGCCAGCTTGCGGTTGAGCAGGTAAGCCGCCGAGAACTCGCCCATGGCCTGATAGCGATCATTGAGGTCGCCCCCGAAACCGAGCAGCCCCATCTGGTTGGCCTTGGTCAGCCGCAGCGTGCCATTGAGCAACAGGCTCTGCGCCAGCAGGATCTTGGTGGCCGACACGTAATAATCGATGCCGCTGTCGCTGGCCGCGCCCAGTTGCTTCACGCTGGTCACCGAGCCCAGTCCGCCGATGCCGTTGTTGTGCTTGAACATGGCGCCCACGGCAATCTGCGGCAGCCAGCGGTCCTGGTCGTAGACGGCGTCGCCGGCCAGCTTGACCTTGATGCCGACGATGTCCTGGGTGATCCGGAGATCGGCCAGCGGCGCCAGGCTGCCATAGAGCTCCTGCTTGGCCAGCGACAGTTCCACCCGGTCCCGCAGACCCACGGCCACGCCATAGGACTTGAGTGTGTAGTCCTGGGTGGACAGGTAAGTGTAATGGGCGTTGGCGCCATAGCTGTCGCGGGTGCCATAGCCGGTGATGAGCGCCCACGGCGTGAGCCCGCCACCACCCGCACCCTCGACCTGGATCACGCCGCCGGTGGCGCTGAGCTTGCCCAGGTCGGGCATCCAGCGGGCGTTGTCCTGGGCGGCTGCCGACGCGGCCGTTGCCGCTCTCGCACCGTCGGTGGCAGCCGCGCTGCGCATGGCCTGCGCAGCCTTGCGCTGCTGGGCCTGCATCCAGGCCTCCCGCTGGGCATCACTGATCTGCGCCATGGCCGGCACGGCCAGCGTCACCAGCAATGCGAACATGCCACTTTTGGCAATTTTCTTCATACTGCCCCCTGCCCCCTCTTGGTGATGCTTTGCTGGCGCGGCCCCCTGCGCCATCGTTCATATCGCGACGTTTTCCGACTGATCCAGCGCCTCCGGCGCCCGCCATTGCGGCAACCACTCCAGGAAGCGCTCCACCGGCATCGGCTTGCCCATGAAATACCCTTGCCCCTGGTCGCAGCCCATCTGCCGCAGCAGGAACCAGACCTCTTCGCTTTCCACGCCTTCGGCCACCACCCGCAGGCCCAGATTGTGGCCCAAGTCCACGGTGGAGCGCACGATCTTGGCATCGTCCTGGTCCTGCGCCATCTTCATGACGAAGGACTTGTCGATCTTCAACTCATTGACCGGCAGACGCTTCAGGTAGGCCAGGGACGAATAGCCGGTGCCGAAGTCGTCGATGCTCAAGGCAAAGCCCATGTCCGCCAGCCGGTCCAGGGTGCCCTGGGCGCGGGCCGGGTCGTCCATGATGGCGCTTTCGGTGATCTCCAGGCAGAGCGCGTCGGGTGTGAGGCGATGGCGTTCGAGGATGGCAGCAAAGGCGGCCGGCAGCTCCAGGTCCAGCAAGTCCCGCGTGGAAAGATTGACCGAAAACTTCAGACGCAGCCCCTGCGCGTGCAGGCGGGCCGACAGCTGCGCGACCTTTTCCATCATCCAGATGGTCAGCATGCGAATGAAACCGGTGGTCTCGGCAAAGGGAATGAAATTGTCCGGACCGATGAAGCCCTTCTCCGGATGCACCCAGCGCACCAGCGCCTCGCCGCCGACCACCGCACCGGTGGCCAGGTCCAGCTTGGGTTGCAGGTACAGCATGAATTCGTCGCGCTCCAGCGCGCGGCGCAGTTCGGACAGCAGCGAGAGGCTTTCCTGGCTGCTCTGGTCGATGGCCGGGTCATAGATCACCACGCCGCTGCCCTTGCGCTTGGCGGTGTACATGGCCACCTCCGCACGGCTGAGCAACACCTCGCTGCTTTCACCATGGGCGGGATAACCGGCCACGCCGATGCCGGCGCCCAGATCCACGGTCTGTTCCTGCAACGACAGCGGCTGTTCCAGCGCGCGCAGGATCTGCACGGCCTGGGCCAGCGCGCCGTCCAGGTCCACCCCCGGCAGCAGGATGGCGAATTCATCCCCGCCCAGGCGCGCCACCTTGGCCCCCGGATACTGCAATTGGGCGGCCAGGCGCACGGCCACCTGGCGCAGCAGGTCATCGCCGAAGCTGTGTCCCAGCACGTCATTGACCTGCTGGAAACGGTCCAGGTCCATCATGAGAATGTGGCAGTGGGTGCCGGGCTGCGCCTGCGCCTGGCTGATCGCTTCCCTGAGCAGGTCGGAGAATTGCACCCGGTTGGGCAAACCGGTCAGTTGGTCCTGATAGGCCAGACGGCTGATCTTGAGTTCACGGCTGGCGATTTCCGAGCGCATGGTTTCGAAGGCTGCGCCCAACCGGCCGATCTCGTCCTGGCGACGGATGTAGAGGCCTTCACCGTAATCGCCCTCGCCCAGCCGCTTGGCCACCGCAGCCAGGTCGCGCAGGGGACTGGTGATGCGACGCGCCATCACGGCACTGGCCACCGCCGCGCCCAGCACACCCAGCACGGTGATGCTGAGCAGGATCAGTTGCAGGCGCTGGTACGGCGCCACGGCCTCGCTGACCGAGCGCTGCAATACCGCCACCGCTTCCTGGCCATTGCTGGCGCGGGCCAGCGGCAGCACGCGCGCACGATACTGGTTGCCATCGATCTGCAGGTCGGTGGCCCCGGCCTGGTCCATCGGCTGGCGGCTGGCCTGTGTGACCATCATCTGCGCCTGCGGCCCGGGCAGGGAAGAAACATCGGCCGTCCAGACCGCATTGCCGCGCTGGCGTACCAGGATGGAGACCTGCAACTGCGACAGCGCGCGCATGTCGTTGACCAGACTGCGATCTACCGGGAAACCCATCACCACCCAGGCGATGGTGACCGGCGCCTTGATCGGAACGGCCACGATCTGGAACAGGCTGTCGCCAACCACCGCACTCTCGGCGGCGCCATTGCCGTTGCCGGCACGGCGCACCAGTTCGAGACTGCTGCGTTGCAGATCGGTATCGGGATAAGCGAGCGTGGAGGCATGGATGAGACCATCGGTCCCCACCAGCATGCCCATGGAGGCGCCGATGCGCGCGCCATGGTTGGCCAGTACCGAGGCGATGGTGGCGCGGTCATCGGTGCCGATGGCCTGGCGGAAACCGAAATCCGAGGCCAGCAGTCGCGCACCCTGGGTCAGTTGCTGGGCGTTCTGATCCAGCAGACGCGTGAAGACACGCTCACCAACGACCAGCTCGTCGCTGATGGCACTGCGTGCATTGCGATCAATGGCGGTTCGGATCGCCACGAAGCCGGCCAGTTGCACCACCACGATAAGGATGATGAACAGCGCGACAATCTTGCTTTCCAGACGGTAAAGACGCACCCCTGCCCCGTTTTCTCTAGTAATGTTTCTGTCGATGCGCCGGACGGCCCGCTCTACAGCGGTACCGCCTTGACATTGAGTTTGATGGTAGCGCGGCCCTCGCCCTGCACTTCCAGCGGCTGCGCTACCGCAGCCTGATTCGGCCCCATGGTGAAATACCAGGCCTTGAGCGCATAGCGCCCATTGGCGATACCCTCCAGCCGCACCATGCCGCTGCGGTCACTGACGCCGAAATACGGCGTATTGACCACCTGAACATACGCCACCATCTCATCGTGGATATTGCAGCCCAACACCACGGTACCGGCCTTGTCGAACATCACCGGGCTGCCGGGCACGCCCGAATACAGCTTCAGTTCGAAGGTCTTGGCCGGCGAAAAGGAATACACATGATGCCGCACGTTGTCATGATTGGGAAACAGGATCGGTGTCCCCGTCTGCACCACCGTGACCAGCGGAATGAAGGTCTTGTTCTTCTGCTCGATCTCCACCTGGTGCGGCGCCTTGGCCGATGACCCGCCGCCAGCCGGTTCGGCATAGACCACGGCGTTGGGAACGGGCTGGCCGGCGCTGTCGAGCACCTGTACCGAGACGGCAGCCTGGGCCGCACAGGCCCACGTACCGGCCAACAACAGGAAGGCAGTCAGGAGGGGGGCGCGGCGCATGTTTTTTTTCTGCATATCGCTGTCACTGGAAAATTCGGGCAATGAAGGTCTCCGGCCAAGGACGCCGCCACAGCGCATCCCCCGGCATCACCTGCCCCTGCACTATACGGAAGCCCTGCGTGCTGCCTATCGGGAAGTTTCTGAATTGCCTGGCAACAACATCACGACATCCGCTTGCCGACCCTGCCACGACAGGCTGCACGGAGTGCAGTCAGGATCTTCATGTTGAACATTATGCACGTGAATTCGCGTGCTGGAGCCCCTCTGCCCTCCAGCGCCGCCGAAGTCAGCGCAGTCAGGTCCGTGCGGCGGTCAGGTAACCGATCACGGCCGGCAGGATTTCGGTGCGCACGCTGGCCGGCGAAACCCCGCCGTAACCGGTCAGGACCACGGCCTTGATGAGCGCCTTCATCATGCGCTGGACCACGAAGGTGGCCACATCCAGATCGGGCGGGGTGATGGTGGCCCGGTGCTTTTCCAGCACGCGGCGGATGGCCTCGAAGAAACCCTGGCGGATCTCCTGAGAGATCGGCAGATTGTAGGCCGGGAATTCCTCTTCGAGGATGCGATTGAGTTCCGGCTCCAGCAGGTGTGCCGCCACCAGTGCATTGATGAGCTTCTCGAAATCGCCCGAGAGCGTGCCGGAGGCGTCGATGTGGGCCACCACATCCTCGAACAAGCTCAGCATGCGGGTACTGTGCCGCTCGCGCAGCGCGAAGATCAGCGCATCCTTGTTGGGGAAATACTGGTACAGCGAACCGACGCTGATACCGGCCGATTCGGCCACGAGATTGGTATTGGTCTTGGCATAGCCACGCTCGACCAGCACGCGCGACATGGCATCGAGAATGGTATCGACCATCGCCCGCGAACGCGCCTGGCGAGGTTCTTTTCTGGGTTGCAGTTTCATTGGCAGCTTTGGTAAGGAATTCGCCCGCCCCCGACGCGAATTCACAACGTGAGTGATTGTTCGTATATCGAAGTATAATACGAAAAATGAGTTTTTACTCGCCCGACCTGTGGATGGTACTCGTAAATCACTGCAAGCGCTTGCTGCGCCGTCTGCCCGGTCCGACGAGCCTGCGCGGGTGAGTGCCGGATGATTGGCACGGCACACCTCGCAAAACTCGAAAAACAACTCGTATCGCCAAATACTCTTCGTGGAGAATTCTATGCAACGCATCATCTCGCCCGCCTCCCGGCCGCGGGCGAAGGCGGCCAGCGCCCTGCTGGTGGCGCTGATCGGCGCCATCGGCCTGGCGGGCTGTGCCAGCTTCGAGGGCATCGGCAGCGACAAGCAGCTGGCCCGGGCAAGCGACTTCAGTACCGCGCGCAGCCTGTCCGATCCCAATCCCGGCGCCCCCGACGGGCAATGGCCGGGCAGTGACTGGGTACGTCAGTTTGGCGACGCCCAGCTCAACACCCTGATCGAGCAGGCCCTGGCCGCCAACCCCAGCCTGCAACAGGCGCGTGCACGCATCGGCGCGGCCGCCGCGCTGGCCGAGTCGCGCGGCGCCCCGCTGCTGCCGAACGTGGAGGCGCAAGCCTCGGTCATCCGCAACCAGTTCTCCAGCACCTCGATCTATCCGTCGCCTTATGGCGGCAACTGGTTCAACGAGAAAAAGGCCGGCCTCAATGTCGGCTACGAGCTCGATCTCTGGAACAAGAACCAGGCCGCCCTGGAACAGGCCATTTCCAGCGAAAAAGCCGCCCAGGCCAGCGAGCAGGAAGCGCGCCTGGCGCTGACCGCCTCGATCGTCTCGGTCTACAGCCAGCTGGCGGCCCAATACGCCCTGCAGGATATCCTGCAACGCACCGTGCAACAGCGCAGCGCCCTGGAAAGCATTACCGCCGAGCGCGTCAAGACCGGTCTGGACAGCCAGATCGAACGCAACCAGTCGCGCGCCAGCAGTGCCGACGCCCGCGCCCAGCTGGAGCAAAGCGCCGGCCAGATCGTCCTGCTGCGCCAGCAGCTCGGCACCCTGAGCGGCAAGGGTCCGGACCGTGGCCTGCAACTGGCACCGCCGTCGATGCAGAACCTGACCACGCCGGGCCTGCCGGCGGACCTGCCGCTGAACCTGCTGGGACGCCGCCCCGACATCGTCGCCGCGCGCTGGCAGGTGGAAGCCGCCAGCCGCGGCGTCGATGTCGCCAAGGCGCGCTTCTACCCGGACATCAACTTAAGCGCCATGATCGGCTTTGACAGCCTCATCGACAGCAACCCCTTCACCGCGGCCAGCAAGACCATCGCCTTCGGTCCGGCGCTCACGCTGCCAATCTTCGAGGGCGGCGCGCTGCGCGCCGGACTCAAGGGTGAATACGCCAACTACGAGCTGGCCGTGGCCACCTACAACAAGACCTTGAACGATGCCTATGCCGACGTGGCACGGCAGATCGCGGCGATCCACTCGATCGAGCGTCAGCTGCCGATCCGCCGCGAAGCCCTGCAGGCCGCCGAACGCGCCTACGACCTGGCGCGCGAACGTTATCGCCTGGGCCTGGTGTCGCAGCTGACCCTGCTGTCATCGGAAACCGGCGTCCTGGCCCAGCGCCAGTCACTGGTGGCCTTGCAAGCCCAGCGCCGCGACCAGCAGGTCGCTCTCTACAAGGCCCTGGGCGGCGGTTTCGATGCCCAGCAGGCCGGACTGGCCGCAGGACCGCCCTCGCACTGAACCTGTGCACCTGAGCACGCAAGCCATTGAATTGAACCCAGCCCGCCACCGGCTTCTCCACCCCGCCTGCCGGTGACCGGGACGGCCCCGCCTTCGCGGCAGGGCTGATCGACCGACTACAAAGAGATAGAACGGAGTCCTCCATGAGTGACAGCACCACCCAACAAAACCCGCAAGCCAACGGCAATGGCAACGGTAATGGCAAACGCAAGCGCCAGCTCATCGTGCTGACGCTGGCCTTGCTGCTCATTGCCGCTGCCTGCTTCCTGTACTGGTTCCTGCATGCGCGTTTTTATGAAGAGACCGATGACGCCTATGTCGGCGGCAACGTCATTCAGATCTCCGCCCAGGTCGGCGGTACCGTCGTGGCCGTGAAGGCCGACGACACGCAGGTGGTCAAGGCCGGTCAGCAACTGGTGACGCTGGATGCGGCCGATACCAGGCTGGCGCTGGACCAGGCCGAGGCCGCACTGGCCCAGGCGGTGCGCCAGACGCGCCAGCTGTTCCTGAACAATGACACCCTGGCCGCCAACGTGGCCGCTGCCGACAGCAACCTGGCCCGTGCCCGCGAGGACCTGCAGCGCCGCCAGGCCGGCCTGTCCTCCGGTGCGGTCTCGCAGGAAGACGTCTCGCACGCCCGCGATGCCGTCAAGAGCGCCGTGGCCGCGCTGGACCAGGCGCGTGCCGCCGCTGCGGCCAACCGTGCCCTGACCGATCACACCAGCGTGACCGAGCACCCCAACGTGCTGCAGGCTGCCACCGCCGTGCGCAATGCCTACCTGAACTACGCCCGTGTCAACATCGTGGCGCCGGTCTCAGGCTACGTCTCCAAGCGCTCGGTGCAGGTCGGCCAGCGTATCGCCGCCGGCAACCCGCTCATGGCCATCGTACCGCTGGAGCAGATCTGGATCGACGCCAACTTCAAGGAAGGCCAGTTGCAGCACATCCGCATCGGCCAGCCGGTGGAAGTGATCGCCGATGTCTACGGTTCCGGCGTCAAGTACAAGGGCACCGTGATCGGTTTCTCGGCCGGGACCGGTGGTGCCTTCTCGCTGTTGCCGGCGCAGAACGCCACCGGCAACTGGATCAAGGTGGTGCAGCGCGTACCGGTGCGCATTGCGCTGGACCCGGAACAGGTGCGCGCGCATCCGCTGCGCATCGGCCTGTCCACGACCGCCACGGTAGACATCCATGGCGATGGCCGCGCGCTGGAAGCGGTGCCGACCGATTACCAGACCAAGGTCTATGACGATCTGGGCAAACAGGCCGATGCCATCGTCGAGCGCATCATCAGCGACAACGCCGGCGCACTGGCGCAGGCGCGCAAGGGCAAGGCCGCCGCCGCAGCGGTGGCGGTGCCGCACACCTGAGGCGATGCCGCTGTCCTCATCAGACCTCCACCGGACAATGATCAAGCCTTATGGCCACTACTCCCCCCAAACCCTACACGCCGCCGCCACCGCTGAGCGGCGCCAACCTGGTGCTGGGCACCCTGTCGGTGTCGCTGGCGGTGTTCATGAACGTGCTGGATTCCTCCATTGCCAACGTCGCCATCCCGACCATCTCGGGCAACCTGGGTGTGTCGATCGATGAAGGCACCTGGGTCATCACCTCGTTTGCCGCCGCCAATGCCATCTCGATTCCGCTGACCGGATGGCTCACGCAGCGCCTGGGCGCGGTGCGCCTGTTCGTGACTTCGGTGCTGCTGTTCGTGCTGGCCTCCTGGCTGTGCGGACTGGCGCCCACCCTTCCCATCCTGCTGGCCGCACGCGTGCTGCAGGGTCTGGTGGCCGGCCCCATGGTGCCGCTGTCGCAATCGCTGCTGCTGGGGGCCTACCCCAAATCGAAATCCTCCTTTGCGCTGGCACTGTGGGGCATGACGGCCGTGGTGGCGCCCGTGGCCGGGCCGGCACTGGGCGGCTGGATTACCGACAGCTACACCTGGCCGTGGATCTTCTACATCAACATCCCCGTGGGTCTGATCGCGGCCGGCATCACGCTGGCGATCTACCGCTCGCGCGAGACGCCGACCCACCATCTGCCCATCGACAAGATCGGCCTGGCACTGCTGGTGACCTGGGTCGCGGCCTTCCAGATCATGCTCGACAAGGGCAAGGACCTGGACTGGTTTGCCTCACCCACCATCGTCACGCTGGGCATCATCGCGCTGGTCGCCTTTGCCTACTTCGTGGTGTGGGAGCTCAACAATGACCACCCGGTGGTGGACCTGCGTCTGTTTGGACGGCGCAACTTCGCCGGCGGCACCATCGCCATTTCCATCGGCTATGGCGTGTTCTTCGGCAACCTGGTGATCCTGCCGCAATGGCTGCAGCAATATCTGGGCTATCGCTCCATCGATTCGGGTCTGTCGACCGCTCCCATCGGCATCTTCGCGGTGATCCTGATGCCGCTGATCGGGCGCTTCCTGCCGCTGGTGGATGCCCGCAAGGTGGCCACGGCGTCCTTCATCGGCTTTGCCATCGTGTTCTGGTTGCGCTCGCGCTACAACCTGCAGGTAGACCAGATGACGGTGATCCTGCCCACGCTGCTGCAGGGGATTCCGACGGCGATGTTCTTCGTTCCGCTGACGGTGCTGCTGCTGTCCGGCCTGCCGCCGGAGCGCATCCCGGCCGCCGCCGGGCTGTCGTCCTTCGTGCGGGTATTCTGCGGTGCGGTCGGCACCTCGATCTCGACCACGGCCTGGAACAACCGCAGCATCATGCACCACGCCCAGTTGACCGAACATGCGACACCCTACAGTCCCTGGCTGCAGGAAAGCCTCAACAACATAAGCAGCACCCTGGGGCTCAACGCCGAGCAGAGCGTGGGCATGCTGGAGCGGACCATCACCTTCCAGGCGGCCATGCTGGGCATCAATGACATCTTCTATGTCTCGGCCGTGATCTTCATCGTCATCATCCCGCTGATCTGGATCATCAAGCCATCCAAGGGCGGTGCCGGTGCCGCCGAAGCCTCGGCGGCGCACTGACGCGGCACCTGTGGCGGCTACCGCAGTCGTGACAGGCCGTTCTGCAACCGGATGATGTCGATCAGCTTGCGCAAGGCCGGATGCGCATGGCGCCGGCTGCTGTAGTACATGTGGAAAGGCTCGCTGGGGGCCGCCCATTCTTCCAGGATGGCTTCCAGCGAACCTTCGTCGATTTCCTTGCTGATCCTTCCCTCCAACAGATAGGCGATACCGACCCCGGCCTTGGCCGCCGCGATGGTGGCGGCGGTATTGTTGATCGTCACCAGGCCCGGCACGCGGATGCGCTGCCGATACCTTCCCTTGCCAAATTCCCACTGATAGCTGGAGTTGTCCCCCAGCAGCAATTGCAGGCAGGTGTGCTGCTGCAGATCCTCCAGCGTCAGGGGCCGTCCATGCCGATCCAGATACGCGGGCGAAGCCGCTGCCACCCAGCGATGCGCGCGGGTGAGCGGCGCAGTCACCATGCCTTCCGGCACGTAATGGCCATAGCGAATCCCGGCGTCATAGCCTTCGCTGACGATGTCGATGGGCTTGTCATCGACCACGATGGTGAGCTTGACCCGGGGGCATTGCCGCACGAACTCGGGAATGGCCGGTTCGATCAGCAGATGGGCCGCGTCCGCAAAGACGTTGATGCGCAACTCCCCCAGGCTGCCTTCTGCCGAGCTTTCCAGGTGACCCAGCGCCCGGGCGATCTGTTCAAAGCCCTCCTCCAGTCGGGCGGCCAGTTCGCTACCCGCCGCCGTGGGCGAGATCGCACGACTGGAGCGGTACAGCAGCTGTGTGCAGAGCCGCTCCTCCAGCCGCTTCATGGCATGGCTGGTGGCCGAGGGCGTCAGGCCGAGCTGGATCGCGGCGGCCTTGAAGCTGCCGGTGCGCAGGATGGTGACGAAGATCCGCAGATCGGAAAATTCGATATGGTCGAGGAGGGACATGGATGAATTGAAATCACTTCAGGAATGAATCTGGCTCATCTTAAACCAAGCGCCCTCGCGCGTGGTGCGCGGTATAAATACGGTTTTCAACATGCTCGCAAGGAGTACGCACATGAAATCAAGACGCTTTGGCCGCACCGGCGCAGAAGTCTCGGAAATCGGATTTGGTGCCTGGGCCATCGGTGGCTCCTGGGGCGATGTCTCGGCACAGGATGCCAAGGCCGCACTGCACGCAGCACTGGATGCTGGCGTGACATTCATCGATACAGCCGACGTCTATGGCGATGGCCGCTCCGAGCAGCTCATCGCGCAGGTATTGAAGGAACGCGGCGGCGCACGTCCGTTCGTGGCCACCAAGGCCGGCCGCCGCCTCTCGCCGCATGTGGCCAGCGGCTACAACAACAAGGACAATCTCACCGCCTTCGTCGACCGTTCGCTCAAGAACCTGGAGGTGGATTGCCTGGACCTGGTGCAACTGCACTGCCCGCCCACCGAGGTGTATTACCAGCAGGAAGTGTTCGCCCATATGGATGAGCTGGTGGCGGCCGGCAAGATCGCTCATTACGGCGTCTCGGTGGAGAAGGTGGAAGAAGCTCTCAAGGCCATCGAATATCCGAACGTGAAATCGGTGCAGATCATCTTCAACATCTTCCGCCAGCGCCCCATCGGCCTGTTCCTGCAGGAAGCGCAGCGCCGCGACATCGCCGTGATCGCCCGCGTGCCGCTGGCCTCGGGCCTGCTGACCGGCAAGATGAATGCGCAGACCACCTTTGCTGCCGACGACCATCGGCAGTTCAACCGTCATGGCGAAGCCTTCGATGTCGGCGAGACCTTCTCGGGCGTGCCGTATGACGTCGCGCTGGCCGCCGTGGAGAAGATCCGTGCGTTGCTGCCGCCGGGTGTTCCCATGGCGCAATTCGCGCTGCGCTGGATCCTGATGGAAAGCGGCATCAGCACCGTCATCCCCGGTGCGCGCAACGTCGCGCAGGCGCAGTCCAACAGTGCTGCCAGCGACTTGCCGCCGCTGACCGACGAGGTGATGCAGGCATTGCGCGAACTCTATCTGCACGACATTGCACCGCATGTCCATCAACGCTGGTAATCTGTGGCCCCTCCCCTCATGTCACCAATAACAAGCAAGGACACCATGACACCCATCCAGCTAGCCATCGCCGGCGTCGGCAAGATCGTTTATGACCAGCATGCTCCGGCCATTGCCGGCAATGCTGATTTCAAGCTGGTCGCCACGGCCAGTCGCAACCACAGCATCGAGGGCGTGACGGCCTACAAGAGCATGGCCGAGATGCTGGCCTCGGGCACGGTCATCGACGCCATCTCCCTGTGCATGCCGCCGCAGTACCGCTATGAAGCCGCACGCGAAGCGCTGGGGGCAGGCAAGCACGTCTTCCTGGAAAAGCCGCCCGGCGCCACGCTTTCCGAAGTCGAGTCGCTGAAGCACCTGGCGGCGGAAAAAGGCGTGACCCTGTTCGCCAGCTGGCACTCGCGCCATGCGCCGGCGGTGCAGGTGGTCAAGCGTCATTTGCAGGAACATGCACCGCGCCAGGTCAAGGTGATCTGGCGTGAAGATGTGCGCCACTGGCACCCGGACCAGGAATGGATCTGGCAACCGGGCGGCCTGGGCGTGTTCGATCCGGGCATCAATGCCTTGTCGATCGTCACCGAGATCCTGCCGCAGGCGATGTTCCTGAAGCAGGCCACGCTGGAAGTGCCGTCCAACCGCCAGACCCCGATTGCCGCGCGCCTGGGCTTTACCGATGCGCTGGGCACCGATGTGCAGGCCGACTTCGACTGGCGCCAGACGGGTGAGCAGACTTGGGATATCGTCATCGAGACCGACAGCACCCGGGTCCACCTGAAAAAGGGCGGACATGAACTTTGGATCAACGATAAGCCGTGCGCGCTGCCGGTGGAGGGGGAGTATCCCTCGCTGTATGCACATTTCTGCCAATTGATCCGTAGCGGATCGTCCGATGTGGATGTGGCGCCACTGCGGCATGTGGCCGATGCGTTCATGCTGGGGGAGCATGTGGTGACGGACGCGTTCGTCTGATGACGCGCACGCGGCGTCGAGCTGCATCGATTCAGAAAAATCGGCCCCCTCGGGCCGATTTTTCCGCTTTGAAACGCTGAATCAATCCACTACCCCATCGAAAAAAAATAACCTCCCCTTCTTGGCCGTCTCCAACAGATAGCCATATCTGGCCTTCTGGAAACTGCCACTGCGACCGATACCGTCGAAGTGATCGCTGACGCACAGATACTGCTTGCCCCTCTCCCGGATCAGGGACCAATCTGCCAGCGCAACCTGGATCGTCTGTCCTGCTCTGGTCCTTGTCTGCGGCAAGGCGGTCGCTCCCCGCAGTGGGTGGAGTAAGCCGCGATAGACCAGCGCATCGCCTCTTAGAGACCGGGCCACTCCGATCACCAAGCCACGAAACAAAAGATACTCGGCCTGGTAACCGGGTCGGTAATTGTCCTCGAGATAGATTTCACGGGTTTCGATGGAAGTAAGCGACGCTCCGCCAAGGGAAGTGGCTGAGAGGCAGCTTCTGACGGCACCCTCGGAGGGAGCGGCGAGCACTCGCGTCGATAGCACGAACAAAACCAATAAGCAGTGCCTCACTTGTACTCCTTAGCTTTCGTATGCTTCAAATAGGCGGCATCTTGCTTCCAGAAGATGGTTCCGCCATGCGCAGCGGTTGACACATAGATATGGTCATAACGATAAACCTCTTGTTTCTCGATCTTGATTTCACCGTTGATCTTCTTTTTTACCGTCTTGTACTTGATGACCAGCCTTGAAGACTCCTTGATGGAATAAATGTTATGAGAAGGCTGCCCAAAGCGGATACCATTTTTTACTTTGAAATGCTTCACATAGTTGCTGCTGATATCTTCGCCGTCCCAAAACCAAGCACCATTGGACTTGTCAGGCCCATCTGCCAAAGCATTTTCGGCTGCTTCAACAGCCGTCTTCATTGCCGAATCTGACAAAATCTGCGTGTCCGTAGAGCGTCGGAAATGTTGATATCGTTTATTGCCATCATTGACAACGAAACTGAAACTTGCTTCTCCGCGAACAAACGCCTCCATTGATGAATATCCTCTGGCGTCTCTTTGCCTTTTTAATACGCTGGCAAGGGCATATATTTCATCTGCGTTATTTTGGGTGGAAGCCTCTCCATAGGCCATCGCAGCGAGCAATCGGACCTGTGGCTCTATCGGCTTCACGGCAGGCTCTGGGATGTCCTTTGTCATGGCATGTCCTTGGCGGCATGTTCTGACTCGCCAGCCAACCACATGACCATGCCTGATGAATCACCTGCAAAGGAAACACTCCTCCCCCCAAGAAAATGGCACGCCTGGGCAACGATTTTCTCTTGCTGATAAACGTCGAAAAGGTAGCCTTCTACCGGGTTTCCCTCGTCGTTTTCCAGGCTATACCAATGTTCAATAACCTCTTCATCATATTTTTCGGTGGCTCGCAAGGGAGCGACAACAGGACTTGCGCTGACACCGATGAGAAAAGCACTCTGGCTGGCCAGCAGCTCCGCCCCACAGGCTGTCTTCATACCAGCCACTGCAACAGGGTTTCCCCCACATCTGAAATGTTGGACACCCTGCACAATGGCATAGCTGCCTTTGCAGCGTGGGCAATACACCATATGTCCAACTAACGCAGCAGGCAGGCCGAGTACCTTAAACGAGACAAGTCCTTCGAGAACCGTACCGCCGTGCGACGTCGAGTCTCCTTTTCGAATGATTGCTGATGACATGCTTTCTCCTCTGAAAACGGAGAAGGTAAGCGGCCACCACTGATCGACCCATCGTCAAATGACGATTTCTCGGCAACATAATCATGGCCAGCTATTGCTGCGCCGTGCTGGCAAAACAAGGAAGTAGCTATTCACAATCTTTCAAAAAGATGAGGCTGTTGGCTGACCAACAGCAAGAAAAGCTGAGCAAAAAAAAGAGGACTGCCGACACTGATCGCAGTCCCCTTGCTCAAACCCGGCTGCACCCTTACAAGGGCTTCAAGCCATCAAATTCGCATGATGGAAGCGCAAATGATCTTCCACAAAACTCTCGATGAAGTAATACCCGTGGTCATACCCCGCATGCCGGCGCAAGCTCAGCGGCTGTGAGGCTTCCTTGCAGGCCGCTTCGAAACGTTCCGGCTGCAGCTGCTCGATCAGGAATTTGTCGGCCAGCCCCTGGTCGATCAGGATGCCCTGCGGGAACGGCGCATAGAGCTTGCCCATCAGTTCGCTGGCATCATGCTCCTTCCAGCTTTCCTGATCCGGGCCCAGATAATTGCCGAAAGCCTTCTGGCCCCAAGGGCAGTGGATCGGCGCGGCAATCGGGGCAAAGGCCGACACCGAGCGGTATAGCTCGCGGTGGCGCAAGGCCAGCGTGAGCGCTCCATGCCCCCCCATGGAGTGACCGAAAATGCCCATGCGCTGCCCGTCAGCCGGGAAGTTCTCCAGCACGGCGCGACGCAAGTCCTCCACCACATAGCTCTCCATGCGGTAATGCCCGGACCACGGCGCCTGCGTGGCATCGAGGTAGAAACCGGCACCGATGCCAAAGTCCCAGCTGTCGCTTTCGCCGGCAATGCCGGCACCACGCGGGCTGGTGTCGCAAGTCACCAGGATCAGGCCCAGTTGCGCCGCCACGCGTTGCGCACCGGCCTTGATCATGAAGGTTTCTTCGGTACAGGTCAGCCCCGCCAGATAGAACAGCACCGGCAGCTTGCCTCCGCCCTGCCCGCCCTGGGACGGGACGAATACCGAAAAACGCATATCCAGGCCGATGGCCGGCGAAGCATGGCGATAGAAGCCCTGTACGCCGCCAAAACAGCCGTGCTCGGAGAGAGTCTCCAGCATCGCGCCCTCCTCAGAACTCGACCACGGAGCGGATCGACTCGCCGCTCTTCATCAGGTCAAAACCTTCATTGATGCGCTCCAGCGGCAATTTGTGCGTGATCAGGTCATCGATGTTGAGCTTGCCTTCCATGTACCAGTCGACAATCTTGGGCACGTCGGTGCGGCCACGCGCGCCACCGAAGGCCGAGCCCTTCCAGACGCGGCCGGTCACCAGCTGGAACGGACGAGTGGAAATCTCCTGGCCGGCTGCGGCCACGCCGATGATGATGGACTGGCCCCAGCCCTTGTGGCAGCACTCCAGCGACTGGCGCATGGTGGTGGTGTTGCCGATGCACTCGAAACTGTAGTCGGCGCCGCCATCGGTCATGCCGATGATGGCATCGACCACGTTGGGCACGTCCTTGGGATTGATGAAGTCGGTCATGCCGAACTTGCGCGCCATGGCTTCACGTGCCGGGTTCAGGTCCACGCCGATGATCTTGTTGGCGCCCACCATCTTGGCCGCCTGGATGACGTTCAAGCCAATGCCGCCCAAACCGAACACCACCACGTTGGCCCCCGCTTCCACCTTGGCGGTAAACAGCACCGCGCCCACGCCGGTGGTCACGCCACAGCCGATGTAGCAGACCTTGTCAAAGGGCGCATCCGAACGGATCTTGGCCAGCGCGATTTCAGGCACGACGATGTAGTTCGAGAAGGTCGAGGTACCCATGTAGTGGAACAGCGGCTTGCCGTCCAGCGAGAAGCGGCTGGTGGCATCGGGCATCAGGCCACGGCCCTGGGTGGCACGGATGGCCTGGCACAGGTTGGTCTTCTGCGACAGGCAGAACTTGCACTCGCGGCATTCCGGCGTATACAGGGGAATGACGTGGTCATCCTTCTTGAGCGACTTCACGCCCGGACCGACGTCGACCACCACGCCCGCTCCTTCATGGCCGAGAATGGCCGGGAAGATACCCTCCGGATCAGCGCCCGAGAGCGTGTAATAGTCGGTATGGCAGATGCCGGTGGCCTTGATCTCGACCAGAACCTCGCCAGCCTTGGGGCCGCCGAGCTCGACTTCCTCGATGGTCAAGGGCTTGCCTGCCTGCCATGCTACCGCTGCTCTTGTCTTCATAGGGATGGGTCCTTTGCGTGATGATTGATGTAAGACGTCCCCGACCGGCAATGCCGCGCTTGGTCAGGGATATTCAGTAAAACTGTGATGCCTGTGAAACTTCTGGCTGGGCAGTATTATCGCATTGCAAACGGAAAACCATGCGCCGGGCTTTACATCCTTCATGTTGATGCCATAACTGGTGAAAATTTCCATTTGACATGAAAATCACGCTGTCGCGTTGCAGCGAGGTTGCGGGCAGGATGACAAAGGCTTGGGCTTGCGGTAAGGTTGCTACAGAACAAACGATGAGGGTGGTCAGGATATCGCCATCCATCAGCGCACAACAAGTACACGAAGCAAGGACAAGCGCCAACAAAGCGCAGCAGGACACGAGATGGCATACTGACATCTCGCGTATCACGAAGTGGGGGCATCCACGTAATTCTGGCGTAAGCGCGTTCATACCGGGTGAACGGCTGCGGCTTGCTGCATTGACATGCGCTGTACGTCACGGCCCTGTCAGTGCCGGCCGTTGCGCTGGCGCGAACGCGCCAATTGCGTGCGAGGGCTGTCGACACGGTCGTCCGGCATCTTTCCGGGCCAAGGGATGTGCAGCGATGCGCTGCCTAACGACAGGTAATGTGATAGTTGGTCACATGGGAAAACAGAACAAATCGCCAGGGCGCCCAGGCACCACCCTGAAGACCTTGCTGCTGTTCGTGGGCTTCGTCGGGTCATTCATTGTCGTGCAGACCTGGTGGGAGATCCGCCAGGACCGCCAGCTGACCATCGACGCCGAGCGCGCCAGCTCGATGGCGGCCGTGCGCAGCGTGCAGGAACAGGCCGAACGTGTCTTCAGCGAGCTCGACCAGTTGCTCTGGTCCGGTGCCAGGCAGGTCCAGGCCGCCGGCCCCGATCTGCTGGACAACGACCCGGCCCTGTATCGCCTGCTGGCTGACTTGCAGCAGCGCCTGCCCACCGTGATGGTGCTGCGCTACATCGACCGCAACGGCAACACGCGCGCCAGCTCCCTGCGAGCCCTCGATACCACCAGCATCCCGGAAGATCACAAGCTCACCCATGTGGATGGCAACCCGACCCGGCCCGCTCTGTTCGTCGGCCAGCTCATGCGCAGCCGCTACAACCGCGAGCTGGTGCTGCCGGTGGCCATGAATCTCTACGATCGCAGTTCACGACCGATCGGGTTACTGGTGGCGGAACTGAAGGCATCGACCTTCTTCGACTTCTACAAGCGCATCACCAATTTCGAGGCCATCGTCTCGCTGCGCACGGAGAGCGGCTCGATGATGCTGCGCTCGCCCTTCGAGGAACGCTGGCTCAGCGTCAGCCTGGCCGATGCCAGGAGCATGGCGCGCATCCGCGCCGGGGCCGAGGAAGGCGCGTTCGAGGAGATTTCGTATCTGACCGGCGAACCGCTGCTGTTCTCCTACAAACGGCTGGACAAATGGTCGCTGGTGGCAGTCTATGCGCGCCGCATGGAAGACGTGCTGGCGCCCTGGCGCAGCCGTACCGAAAATCGCATCCTGCTGACGACCGGCATCCTGGGTTTCATCCTCATCGCGTTGATTGCCTTCCTGGTGTATTTCCGCTATCAGCGCCGCCTGGATCACGCGCTGTCCTCCAGCGAATACCGCTACCGCAAGCTCTACGAGGAAGGCAGCGATCCCATCGTGCTGATTTCGTCCGAGCTGCGCTATCTGGACTGCAATGCGGCGGCGCTGCGCTTTTTCGGGGTACCGGACAAGGAACGCATCATCGGCCGCAAGGTCGGCCTGTTCTCGCGCCAGAAGGCGCGCCAGGCGGACCAGCCGGATATCGACGAACTGGTCGGCCGGGTACTGGCCGGCCAGCCGCAGCAGTTCGAGTGGGTGACGGTCCGCCGCAACAAGATCATCCATACCGACGTCACCCTCAATCGCGCGCAATTCGAGCGCGGCTATGCGATCTTCGCCATCCTGCGCGACATCAGCGCCCGCAAACGCGCCGAGCTGCTGCAAAGCGAACAGAACCGTGTCCTGCACATGGTGATGGCCGATGACGACCTCGATGGCATCCTGCACGAGATCGTCGGCTTTGCCGATGCCCAGATTCCTTACGGAGCCAGTTGCGTCATGCTGGTCAATGAACAGGCCTCGCACTTCACCTCGGTGCTCAGCCGCCGCTACCCGCCGCGTCTGCTGCGTGCCCTGCAGGGTATGCCGATCCGTCATGGCTGCGGGGTCGGCGCCGAGGCGGCCCTGCGGCGCGGTCCCTGCATCGTCACCGATATCGCACGCGATCCGGTGACCGAACATCTGCGGGTGCTCATCGATGTGGAGGTCTACCCGTCCTGCGGTGCCTGGCCCATCATCGGCAAGGAAGGCCAGTTGCTGGGCGTGTTCGCCGCCCTGCTCAAGGAAAACCAGGCTCCCAGCAACGAATACCTGCAACTGGCCAACATCGCCGCCGACCTCGCCAGCGTGGCCATCGAGAGTCGTCGCGCCGACGAACGCATCCGCCACCTGGCGCACTACGATGAGCTCACCGGCCTTCCCAACCGCTTCCTGTGCACCCAGCACGTCTCCAACGCCATCACCCACGCCGAGCACCGCAACGGCATGGTGGCGGTGCTGCTGATGGACCTGGACCGCTTCAAGAACATCAACGATACCTTCGGCCACGAGGCCGGCGAGGCGGTGCTGCAGGAAATCGCCCAGCGCTTTCGCAACGCGCTGCGCGAACTGGATATCCTGGCGCGCGTGGGCGGGGATGAATTCATCGTGCTGGTGGATGACTTCGACGATCCGCTGCAACTGGGCGAGATCGCCCAGAAGCTGCTGACCGAGGCGCGCAAGCCTTTCATCATCGATGGGCAGGAAGCCATGCTCTCGGCCAGCATCGGCATCGCCACCTATCCCGGCGATGGCGACAATGCGCAGACCCTGATCAAGAACGCCGATATCGCCATGTACCGCGCCAAGCACCATGGCAAGGATGACTATCGCTTCTTCTCCGACGAGGTCAACACCAATACGGTCGAGCGCATCGCGCTGGAGGCCGAGCTGCGCCGCGCCATCGAGCGCGCCGAGTTCGTGGTGCACTACCAGCCCAAGATCAACCTGGCCAGCGGCGGCATTGTCGGCGCCGAGGCACTGGTGCGCTGGCAGCATCCGGTGCGTGGCCTGCTGCCACCAGGCGAATTCATACCGCTGGCCGAAGAAACCCGGCTGATCGACCAGATCGGCCTGGTGGTGCTGGACGTGGCCTGCCACGACATCGGCCTGATGCTGGAACGCGACCTGGTGTGCGGACGCATCTCCATCAACCTCACCGGCAGCCAGTTCGGCGATGAACACCTGCTGGAAGACATCAAGACCGTGGTCCAGCGCCACGGAACACCGCCGGCCTGCCTGGAGTTCGAGATCACCGAGAGCATGGTGATGCACAACCGCGATCGTGCCATTGCCATCATGGATGGCATCCGTGCAGAAGGCTTCACCATTTCGATCGATGACTTCGGTACCGGATATTCATCGCTGGCCTATCTGAAGCGCTTCCCGGTCAATACGCTGAAGATCGACAAATCCTTCATCAACGACATTCCCGACGATGCCAACAGCAGCGCCATCGTACAGGCCATCATCGCCATGAGCCATGCGCTGAACCTGAAGGTGGTGACCGAAGGCGTGGAGACCGAGAAGCAGTTGCAGGCCCTGCGCGAATTTGGCTCGGATGAATACCAGGGCTATTACTTCAGCAAGCCGGTGCCCTATACGCAGTTC
The DNA here is from genome assembly GCF_057809315.1 of Herbaspirillum sp. FG34. Classification (NCBI taxonomy): domain Bacteria; kingdom Pseudomonadati; phylum Pseudomonadota; class Betaproteobacteria; order Burkholderiales; family Oxalobacteraceae; genus Herbaspirillum; species Herbaspirillum sp. FG34. The sequence goes on from NZ_JBMDJS010000002.1 coordinate 361,938, forward strand.
CTGCAGATGCTGCTGGCACAGCAGCAGGCCGCACGCCAGGCCAGCCAGATGCTGATGACCGCGGGCGATCCGCCCTGAGCGCCGCCGCTGGCCTGCCGCCGGAGCTCAGGACTGACGCGCCGCCAGCCGGTCGACCTGGTAGAGCGACGGGAACAGGCGGATCCACAGCAGCACGATCAAGAGCGTGCCAAAGCCGCCGATGAGCACCGCAGGCACTGCACCGAACCAGGCTGCAGTGAGGCCCGATTCGAATTCTCCAAGCTGGTTGGAAGTACCGATGAACACCGAATTGACGGCCGAGACCCGACCGCGCATGGCGTCGGGCGTCTCCAGCTGAACGAAGGAGGAGCGCACCACCACGCTGATCATGTCGGCCGCACCCAGCACCGCCAGCGCGGCCAGCGAGAGCGGGAAGGAACGCGACAGGCCGAAGACGATGGTGGCCAGTCCGAACACGGCCACGGCCATGAACATGGTGCGCCCTACCCGGCCACCCAGCGGAAAGCGCGCCAGCAGCAGCGCCACGATCAGGGCCCCGGCAGCCGGTGCCGAGCGCAACAGACCCAGGCCGACCGCACCGGTGTGCAGGATGTCGTTGGCGTAGACCGGCAGCAAGGCAGTGGCGCCACCGAGCAGCACGGCGAACATGTCCAGGGAGATGGCACCGAAGATGGCGGGCTTGCTGCGGATGAAGGCCAGGCCTGCGAACACCGACGACAAGCTGGCACCAGTGGGCTTGGACGGTGCTGCCTGGGATGCCGTCACCTGGGCCGGACGCCGGATCAGCGACAACAGTACGCTGCAGGCGATGAACAGCGCGCAGCTGCTGGCATACACCACGGCCGGCCCGGCCACGTAGAGAAAGCCCCCCAATGCCGGGCCGATGATGATGGCGAACTGGGTCGCCGAGGCCGAGCCCGCCACGGCGCCCGGCAAGGCCTTGGGCGACATCAGGCTGGGCAGCAGGGCCGACATGGTCGGCTTGGAAAAGGCCCGGCCCGCGCCAATGACGGCCACGATCGCGAACATCATCTCGCGGCTGAGCCAGCCTTGCAGGCTGCCCACTGCCAGCGTGGCGGCAGCGGCCGCTTCCACCAGCGAACTGACGCGCGCGACGTTGCGGCGATCAAAGCGGTCTGCCACATGGCCCACCACGAAGACCAGGATCAACGAAGGAATGAACTGCACCAGGCCCACGATGCCCAGATCGAAGGCGCTGTGGGTGAGCTGGTAGACCTGCCAGCCGACCGCGACGATCTGCATTTGCAAGGCGATGGTGGAGGCCACGCTGGCGCACCAGAAAAGTTTGAAGGGCGTGTGATGACGCAGCGGCTCGGCGGCATCATCGGGGGTCGCGCTGGGGGAAGTGGATGACATGTCTCGTGAATGGGAAGGCGGTGTTCTGGCGTGATGGAGTCCGGGACTGCAAGCAGGAACCCGGCTGGCGCAAGCGGTCTTGGCGCCGCTGCGGCCCTGCCCTGCAAGCCAGGGCGGGCGCCGCTATACTACCCGATCCCGCGCCAGCCGGCAGGACGCGCTCCGCGCGCCTGCCTGCGCATCACAAGGAGAATCCCCATGCAGTATCGCCAACTCGGCCGCACCGACCTCAAGGTCAGCCTCATCACCCTCGGTACCATGACCTGGGGCGAGCAGAACACCGAAGCCGACGCCCATTCGCAGCTGGACTATGCCGTCGAACGCGGCATCAACCTCATCGACGTCGCCGAAATGTATCCGGTCCCGCCCAAGGCTGAAACGCAAGGTCTGACCGAGCGCTATCTGGGGACCTGGCTGAAGAAATCCGGCAAGCGCGACCAGTTGCTGATCGCCACCAAGTGCACCGGCCCGGCCCGCAAGGCGCACAACCCGCGCCACATCCGCGGCGGCATCAACGACCTCGACCGCAAGGGCCTGACCGACGCTCTGCATGGCAGTCTGGAGCGCCTACAACTGGATCACGTGGACCTGTACCAGCTGCACTGGCCGGACCGCAGCGTCAACAGCTTCGGCCAGCTCGGCTACGAGCACGTGGAGGATGAAACCACGGTGCCCATCGAGGAAACCCTGACGGTGCTCTCCGAATTCGTGAAGGCCGGCAAGATCCGCACCATTGGCTTGTCCAACGAGACCGCCTGGGGAGTCGCGCAATTCCTGCGCGCGGCCGAGCAGCATGGACTGGAGCGCATCGTCACCATCCAGAACCCGTACAACCTGCTCAACCGCAGTTTCGAAGTGAACCTGGCTGAATTCGCGCACCGCGAACAGGTCGGCCTGCTGGCCTATTCGCCCCTGGCCTTCGGCATGTTGAGCGGCAAGTACCTGGATGGCGCGCGTCCGGCCGGCGGTCGTCTGACGCTGTTCGAACGCTTCGTGCGCTATACCAATCCGCAGGCCGAACGGGCCACCGCAGAATACGTCGCGCTGGCGCGTCAGCATGGACTGGACCCGGCGCAGATGGCGCTGGCCTACGTCAACAGCCGCCGCTTCCTGACCTCCAACATCATCGGCGCGACCACGCTGGAGCAACTGCGCAGCAACATCGACAGTGCCCAGGTACAGCTGAGCGAGGAGGTACTGGCCGCGATCGAGGCCATCCATCGCAGGCAGCCCAATCCGGCGCCCTGAACCGAAACGGAGCGACCCTACAGGCAAAAAAAGACCGGCTGCGTGCCGGTCTTTTTTGTGGGCGGAGAGGTCGTACCGGGGACGATCAGTCGCCGCCGCTTTCGGTCGCTACCGCTGCCCGCACCTGTTCCTCGCGCGCGCCGTAACGCGCGGCCATGACGGCGCACACCATCAGCTGGATCTGGTGGAACAGCATCACCGGCAAGAGCACCATGCCGATGGCGCCGCTGGAAAACAGCACCTTGGCCATGGGCACGCCCGAAGCCAGGCTTTTCTTGGAACCGCAGAAGACGATGGTGATCTCGTCTTCCTTGTTGAAGCCCAGGCGGCGGCTGCCGAAGGTGGTCAGTGCCATGATGATGGCCAGCAGCACGGCATTGATGACCAAGAGCGCCACCAGCATCGTCGCCGGCACCTGGTGCCACAGGCCCTGCACCACCGCCTCGCTGAAGGCCACGTAGACCACCAGCAGAATGGAACTCTGGTCGACGAACTTGAGCCAGGACTTGTTGCGCTCGACCCAGCGACCGATGAAGGGGCGCGCGATCTGGCCGGCCACGAAGGGCAGCAGCAACTGATAAACGATTTTCAGGATGGAACCGAGCGAGGAATGCCCGCTGCCATCATGCGCCACCACCAGCACCCCCACCAGCAGGGGCGTGAAGAAGATGCCCAGCAGATTGGACGCGGAGGCCGCGCAGATCGCCGCCGGCACATTGCCGCGCGCCACCGAGGTAAAGGCGATCGAAGACTGCACGGTCGAGGGCAGCACGCACAGGAACAGCAGCCCCAGGTACAGATCGGGGGTGATGAATTGCAGCAGCACCGGTTTCAAGGCCAGGCCGATCAGAGGGAACAGCGCAAAGGTACACAGCAGTACCGTCACATGCAGCTTCCAGTGCGTAAAGCCGGCCACCACCGCTTCGCGCGAGAGCTTGGCACCGTGCATGAAGAACAGCAGACCGATCATGAAGGTCGTCAGACCATCGAAGGCCTCGGCCACCTGGCCGGTACAGGGAAGAAAAGATGCAGTCAGCACGACGGCCAGCAGCATCAGGGTCATGTTATCGGGCAGGAAGCGGGGACGGGCCATGGCAGTTTCGTTGTTGTCGTGATCGGGACGCCCGCATGCTTATGTATACATTGGCTGCGGACAAACCGCCATTCTACGTGAGAGCGGCCCTGGCTTGCAGGACCCGCTCCCGGGGCCGGCAAGCGATCAGGCCTTGCGCACGAATTCGGTCTTCAGGCCCATGGAGCCGAAACCGTCGATCTTGCAGTCGATGTCATGGTCGCCCTCGACCAGACGGATGTTCTTGACCTTGGTACCCATCTTGACCACACCGCCGCCGCCCTTCAGCTTCAGGTCCTTGATGACGGTGACGGTATCGCCATCCTGCAGCACGTTGCCGGAAGCATCGCGCCAGACCCGGGCCGCCTCGGCGGGCGCGGCCTGGGCGCTCCACTCGTGGGCGCACTCGGGGCAGACGAACTGACCACCATCCTCATAGGTGAATTCGGATTGGCATTGGGGACAGGCGGGCAAGGTGCTCATATGAAAACTCCGGCAATTGGCTTGAAAAGGCAGCGATTGTACTGCTTCGGCAGCCAACTTCACATAGCCAGCAAGACCCGAGATCAAACAAGACGCAAATAAAAACGGCAGGCTTGCGGGCAAACCTGCCGTTTTCCTTCATGCGATGCGTGTAACGTCTGTCTTACCAGCCCCAAAACATCAGCCACCAGGCGGTATTGACCAGCGCCAGGCCACCGATCAAGGGCAGCATGGTCAGCACCTGCTGCAACCAGTGGGTCGCGTGACGCGCCACGACCTTCCAGCACAGCCACAGGCTCCACAGCGTCATGGCGCTCAGCAGCGCGGCGCGCACGTCATTGGCCCAGTAGACGGGCCAGTGCTCGGCGCGCAGCAGGCTGATGGTGGTGGCCGAGAGCCCAATGAAGACGCCGCAGCCCGCCAGGGGGATCAGGGCTTGCACCAGGTGGTTGAAGCGGCTCCATTCCCACTTGCCCAACAGGCGCGTAGCCAGGCCGAACATCAGGGCCACGCCGGTACCCAGCACCAGGCCGGTGGTGAGGATGTAGCCGACCACCATGGCGCCGTCGAGCCAGGTGAAGACGTCGCTTTGCTGCGGATAATTGGTCAGCAGCCACCAGGGCGCCTGGGTACCGAAGGGCCACATGATGTCGCGATCGATGAGCCAGGTGGCAATGTCCTGCTTGATGGTGATGAACCAGGGACTGACCGTCCAGTGGAAGGCGCCGATGGCAATGCCCAGCAGACCGTAGAGGACCAGGGCGCTTTCCCACAGATTATTGTGGGTCTTGCCGAACTGCACCACTTCCACCGCCGGGGGACGGAAGCTCAGAGCGATTGCATCGCGATGGCCACTGCAGCGACCGCACATGTGACAGTCGGAAGCCCCCTTCATATTGCGCAAAGGCACCAGCGGTGCGCAGTTGATCGGAATGATCTTGTGTTCGGGATGATAGGAGGCGCGCCATGCGTCTTCGTTCACCTTGTAGTGAACCGGGGCCAGTTTGGCCAGCAGGCCGAAGACGCCATTGACCGGGCACAGGTACTTGCACCAGACGCGCTTGTCGCGGCCATACAGGTAACCGACGATCATGGCGCCGACGGTGGAGCCGCCCAGCACCAGCAGCACCGCCTTGGGATACTGGTAGACGCTGACCATCTGGCCGTAGACCGTGGTCAGGGCGAAGGCCACGAAGGGCCAGCCACCCCAGCGCATCCACCGGGGAATGGCGCGGCCGCGTCCATGACGGCTGGCAAACTCGGTGAGTGCGCCTTCCGGACAGAGCACACCGCACCATACGCGTCCCATCAGCACCATGCTCACCAGCACGAAGGGCCACCAGATGCCCCAGAAGGCGAACTGGGCGATCAGCGTCAGATTGGACCAGAGATGGGCGGTTTCGTCAGGCAGCGGGAGGAACACCGGAACCAGGATCAGCACCGCATACACGGCCACCACGATCCATTGCAGGCCTCGGATGAATGCGCCATGGCGGCGCATCCAGTCTCCGGTACGCGTGAGCAGAGTCGGCGATTGCGTACAGGTTGTCATCAGGTTCAGACGGCTTCCTGCCTCTTGCTTTTGAGCTGAGGCTGGGGTTTTCGATAGAGGGCGGAGCATACCACGACCCAATAAACGGTATAGACGATCACCGACAGCAGCGCCGGACGGGCGCGGTAACCGGTCAGGGTCGAGATCAGGCTGCCCAGGGTGGTGGAATCATCCAGCAGTGCCGAGGTATCCCAGAGCTGACCTGTCAGGGTCATGGTCCAGTTGGCCGAGGCCAGCATGTCCGAACTTTCCAGCAGGACGTCGAAGAGCTTTTCCACGCCGGTGACCAGCAAACCGGCCGCCAGCAGCAGCAGGATCACTTCGGTGACCTGGAAGAAACGACGCCAGGAGAAGATCTTGCCGCCCAGCTGCAACAGATAGAAGGTCAGGAAGGCCAGCCCGAAACCGATCGCGCCGGCCAGCACCAGCGAAGCGGTGCTGGCGTTCTGCTGCCCCAGGCCGATGCCGTACAGGAAGACAGCCGTCTCGCTGCCCTCGCGGGCGATGGCCAGCATCACCAGCACGAACACACCCCACCAGTTGCCACTTTCATAGCTGGACTGCATGGAGCTTTCCATGTCCTTCTTGAGGGTGCGTCCATGCTTGCGCATCCAGAACACCATCTGCACGATCAGCACGGCGGCAATGAGGACGATGGCGATCTGGAAGTAGGTCTGGGCGTCGCCCGAGAGCAGTTCCGAAAAGCCCAGCAGGGCTGCGCCCAGTGCTGCCGCCAGTACCACGCCGGCCACCACGCCGCCCCACAGATAGGGGATGCCGCGCCGCGCGCTGACATCGCCGTTCTTCAGCCAGGCATACAGAATGCCGACCACCAGAAGCGCCTCGACGCTTTCGCGCCAGACGATGAACATGACCTGTCCCATGAAACCCTTCCCTTCCTGAAAACCTGGACTTCCGTGTCGCTTGCGCGCATCCGGACTTACTTGGCGACGATCACGCCGTGCGGCATGTCGAGGTGGAAGTCATCGAAAAACTTGTATTCGCCCGCACGCAATGGGGCGATCACCACGAAGGACTGCGCACCCGGCGCCAGCACCTTCTCCTTGCGCAGTTCGACACTTTCGAACTCGGCGGCGGACTTGCCGATGTTGTGCACTTCGATCTTGATGCGCTGCCCGGTCGGCACTTCGATACGCGACGGGATCAGTTTGCCGTCCTGCATCTCCAGCTTGAAGGTCGGCAGGTCGGAAGCGCTGGCCTGGGCGGCGCCACCCAGCATGGTCAGAGCGACCAGGCCCGGGCAGATCAGTCGGACGATTCTTGCGATCATGAAGACTCCGGAACTCTCAAAACGGTGAAGCCGGTCCGCCATCCTGGCCAGACCGGCATCGATTCACTGCAAAGGCAGGCGCTGGTTCAATGCCTGCCACCGGCTTAGTAGCCGCCCTTCTTGCCGATGCCGGCGAAGGTGAAGTCGTAGTTCAGCTCGAAGGTCTTGAACCACGGACCGACACCGGTTTCCTTGTCGACGTGACGACCAAAGTGGGCGTGCTCATTGGCTTGCGGCGAGGAGATGGTCAGCTTGAGCTTGTACTTGCCCGGACCTTCCAGCTTGACGTTGTCGCCATAGTGGGGACCGTCGTTGGCCACCATGGGCATCATGTCGCCCTTGAGTGACTTGGTGGAACCGACCTTGGTCAGCTCGTACTTCACGACCAGATAGGGCATCCAGTCACCTTCAGCGAACCCGTTGGGGTTCTTGGCCACGGCGCGGATGTCGGCTTCCAGGTGGATGTCGGAATCCTCGGCCTTGCGCATCATGCCGTCCGGTTCCATCTTCACCGGTTGCAGGTAGACGGCATTGACTTCAAAACCATTCTGGATCTGCGGCTTGCCAATGGGGTATTCGGCGGCCACGGCAGAACCTGCAAAGCACAGGCCAAGCGCTGCGGCGACAGCTAGTTTCTTCAAACCGATCATTGCGTATTCTCCTGGTGACAAATGATAATGATTAGCATTAAGTATATCACCCTTTGAGGTAGTGAGCGGGTCACCTTAGTGCAATCCTTCATAGCAATGCTGACCGAAGAGTAAAAATGCGCGAGCAATGAAAAACCGCCCGGCGGGCACCGGGCGGTTCATAGGGACTGCGAGCGGCATCAGATGGGGGTTGCCAGGCCCGCCCCATGCCACTCAGATTTGTTCCAGCTGCGCCAGCGAGTGCGAGACCAGCGGCCCAGGCTTTGCAGGTGCTGCCGCCACGCTGCGCACGGGTACCGCCAGGCGCCCTTCCAGCTGGAAGACCGCCACCACGCTCTCCAGCCTCTCGGCCTGCGCCTGCAAAGCCTGGGCCGCTGCTGCGGCCTCTTCCACCAGCGCGGCATTTTGCTGGGTGCCCTGGTCCATCTGCGAAATGGCCTGATTGACCTGGGTGATACCGGCGCTCTGCTCCTCGCTGGCATCGGCGATGCTGCCGACGATCTGGGTCACGCGCTGCACGCTGTCGACGATGTCGCTCATGGTGGCGCCGGCCTGTTCCACCAGCTTGCTGCCGCTACCGACCTTGTCGACGGAATCGTCGATGAGCGCCTTGATTTCCTTGGCGGCAGCCGCCGAGCGCTGCGCCAGCGAACGCACCTCCGAGGCGACCACGGCAAAGCCACGCCCCTGCTCGCCGGCCCGCGCTGCTTCCACCGCTGCATTCAGCGCCAGGATATTGGTCTGGAAGGCGATGCCATCGATGACTGCGATGATGTCGACGATCTTGCGCGAGGAGTCATTGATGGAGTTCATGGTGTCGACCACCTGGCGCACCACGTCCCCGCCCTGCGCGGCGATCTGCGAGGCTGATTGCGCCAGCGCGTTGGCCTGGCGCGCGTTATGGGTATTCTGCTGAACCACGGAAGTCAGTTGTTCCAGGCTGGAAGCGCTTTCCTCCAGCGCAGCGGCCTGCTGCTCGGTGCGGGCCGACAGATCGGCATTGCCCACAGCGATCTGACGTGCTGCCACCGTCACCGAATCGGTGGAACTGCGCGTGGTGCTTACCACCTCGACGATGCGCGCCAGCAGTTTGTTGAAGGCGGCGGCAGTACGGCCGATTTCATCCATGCGCTCCACCGGCACCGGACGCGACAGGTCGAGGGTCTGGCTGACATGTTCGAAGGTCTGCTGGATCTTGCCCAGGCTGTGCGTCACGCTGCGCAGGGTGCGCATCCCCAGCAATCCCGTGAGCAGTACCGCCAGCACGATCACCCCGATCATCGCGCGCAGAGCGAAGGCGTAAGCAGCGTCGCTCTCGTGCTTGATGGCGTCGATCATCTGGCGCCCCATCAGGATGTGGTCATCAAAGCCCTTCTTGGCGGCAGCCGCCGACAGGGCCAGCGGCGTGCCTGCCTGCAGCGTGGCGCGCACGCCCTCCATGTCATTGGCATAGGCGGCGGCGAAGAACGGCACCAGGGCTCGGCGGTAGGCTTCAATGTTGGCCTTGTCGGCCAGGATCAGGGCGCGGTCCTTGTCATCGAACACGAGATCGCGCTCGTAGTGGGCGAATTCCTCGTCCAGCGCCTTGTTGGCGGCATCGACCGCCTTCTGCAAGGCGGTCTTGTCGGGCAGATTGGCAAACACCGAGAGCCGATAGCCGGCCAGGCGCGAATCGGCCAGATAGCCCTTCAACAGATTGAGGCTGTCCATGCCGGGGATGATGCGATTCTGGATCAGTTCCAGTCGCTGCTGGGCACGCTGCAATTGCCAGAGCCCGTCGGCACCGACGAACAGCAGCGCCACCAGGGCTGTCGAGAGAGTGAGAATGAGGCGCTTGGTAATGGTCATGATGGAAAATTCACCCATGCAAAGGAGGCGCGCCACAGCACGCCGGTTCAACTACAAGACACGAAAAGAGGTGAAGAAAAAGACTCCCCCTGGCTGACTTGCCTGTCCGTCTTTGTTCGATTTTTTGTGCAATGCACCCAAGGCATTGCCGTCGCTTGTGCGAAGAGGTTCGCGAATGAGCTTCGTTGCAACTCATGACACAGCTGTCAGGAATATAGCCGAGCAGGCCAGCAGGAATGCTGCAACGCGAGATTTTATTCGTTCATATCTGGCATTCAGAAATTGAATGATCCAGCAGGGTTGCCGCCGCGCGCGGCGAATGCCGGCCCGGGCGGGCAGTCAAGGCGTATCTGTAATTGTCACGTAAGCTCATTGCGATAACCCACGGCCTGAGGGAAACACCTGACATCGACGAGATTGAGGCGCTGCCTGGGGGTTGGCTGCGTATTGAACAATGGATTTCTGCCCCCTGCTATGTCAAACTTGCCGGAACTCAGAAATGCCGCATTCAAAGAACAACGCCCTGTCCCGCACATAACGCATGTCCCGCCCCAGCATATTGATGGTCGATCCCAGTCCGGAGTCGGTGGAACTGGCGCGCTTCAGCCTCTGGCGCAGCAAGCTGGAGTGCGACTTCGGTTGGTTCGAGGATGCGGAACGGGCGATGGAATCGCTTTTCAGTCCCCACGCGCAGCAGCACCCCGAAACCCTGCCCTGCCTGATCCTGCTGGAACCGCGACTGCCGCGCATGGAAGGGCTGGACCTGCTGCACATGCTACGCAGCCAGCCGCATACGCGCGCGCTGCCGGTCATCATGTTCGCCACCTCTCATGACCAAGCCGATGCCACGCGTTCGCGCGAAGCAGGCGCCAACGACTACCTGGTCAAACCGGTGGATGCGCGTGAATTCATGGAGTTGGTCAACCAGACCGTCCAGCACTGGCTGCAAGCGCCCCCGGCTCAGACCGAGCCACGCTGACCGGCCAGTGCCTGCGCGCAGCAGGCACTGAGCAAAGCCGGAAAAATGGAGGCGGAAATTGGAAGCGTAAAAGTGAAGGCGAAAAAGACAAAAGGGCCCATCTTGCGATGGACCCTTTATATCTGGTGCGGCTGGCAGGAATCGAACCCACGACCCCTTGGTTCGTAGCCAAGTACTCTATCCAGCTGAGCTACAGCCGCGAAAAACAAAATTATAGCAGCAAGTTTTCCCCTTTGGGAAGCCCTCGACCGAGATTTTTTGCCGAAAGGGAAATCCGGCCTGCACATGGGTGGCTCGCGGCTATTATGAAACAATATTCAGCTTCCTCCGCTTACCTGCCTCGCATGTCCGATTCTGCCGCCCTCGATCTGTCAGATGCCTATCGCCTCCGTGAAGAAGAACGCACGCGCATCGCCCGCGACCTGCACGACGAACTGGGTGCGCAATTGACCGGCATCGGCATGGCACTGGGCCAATTGCGCGAACAGCTGGCCCTGGAACACCATGCCGCCCTGCCGCAGGCCGACTACGCCGGACAATTGCTGCAGCAGGCACGCGAAGGCATGGAGCGCATCATTGACGAACTGCATCCCCCCATCGTCGAGTTCGGCCTGGTCGATGCCCTGCACTGGCAGTGCCGCCATTTCAGTCGCCAGAGCGGCCTGGACTGCCGCTTCCACGCTGAGCAGGGCCTGACCGTGCACGATGAATTCCTGGTACTGGGCCTGCTGCGCATCCTGCGCGAGGCGCTCAACAATGTGGCGCGCCATGCAGCGGCCCGAACGGTGCAGGTGCGCCTGGAGCAGAGCGGCAAACACCTGCACCTGAGCATCGCCGATGACGGTGGCGGCTTCGATCCCGCCCTGGCCGGGCGCGACGGCAGGCGTGGCCATGGCCTGACCAACATGCGCCAGCGCGCCGCAGCCCTGGGCGGCAGTGCGACATGGGAGGCCCGCGCCAGTGGCGGTACCTGCGTAAATATCGTCATACCTGTCACACTCTGAATGAACGCTATAGAATACGCCCTCGCCCGCCGCAGCTTGCAGCAAGGGTTTCAGAGGAGTGTCGCCGTCCGCCCATGAGCAAGAAATCCACCGCCGCCATCAAGGTCCTGATCGCCGATGACCACGCCATCGTACGCGAGGGTCTGCGCCAGATCTGTGCCGGCAGCAAGGACATCGTCGTGGTCGGCAATGCTGCCAACGGTCTGGAGGCCATCAAGCTGGCCCGCGAAGGCAATGGCGATGTGATGCTGCTGGACATCGTGTTACCCGACCGCAGCGGCATCGACATCCTCAAGCAGATCCGCAAGGAGCAGCCGGAGCTGCCGGTGCTGATGCTCTCCATCCACCGTGAGGACCAGTACGCGATCCGTTCGCTCAAGGCCGGAGCGGCCGGCTTTCTCAACAAGCAGGCCAGTCCTGGCGAACTGCTGGCAGCCATCCGCCAGGCCGCCGCCGGGCGCAAGTACGTGAGCCCCTCGCTGGCGCAGGAACTGGCCAACCAGATCGGCGTGGACCACGACACGCCGCTGCATGAAACCCTCTCCGACCGGGAATACCAGACCATGGTCATGATCGCTTCCGGCAAGACCGTCAGCGACATTGCCGCCGAGCTGCTGCTGTCGGTCAAGACCATCAGCATGTATCGCTCGCGGGTGCTGACCAAGATGAAGATGCGCCACAACGCCGAGCTGACGCATTACGCGCTCAAGAACAAGCTGGTCGAATGAGTTTGCCTCGCCCTTTCCTCGCTGACGCCTGACAAGCAGTCAGCAAGCCGTGGCTTCCTTGTTGGAAAGGGGCTTTTCTCCTCCTATTAAAAGCATCCAGAGCACATGCGCTGAAGTACAATTAGTTGTCATTCTTGCCTCTACCTTGAGGGACAGCGGCAACGGACTACGGCGCAAGGGGAGACTACGCCGCGTCTGCGCGATGACAGGGGAAGGCGCCGTGCTCAAGCAATGCCGGCCTGCGCCGATACCTTATTAAATTCCCCGTGGCACCCAGACAATCACACCAACAATACAGTCACCAGCCGGCATGTCCAAGAAACCGACCACGCTCACGCCTGTCGAGATCGCCCGAGAAGCTTTCCAGAGGCTGGGGGCCAGGCGCATTGCGCCCACGCCGGACGCCTACCGCATCGCCTACGAGGAAATCCAGGGCGGATTGCCAGGGGTGACGGCTGAGTCGGTGCTCGGCAATTTCGCCACCAAGCTCTCGCGCCAGCCCGGTGAGAACGGCCTGCTCGGCACGCGCCTGGTACGTGCGCGCGAGAATGGGGACTGGAGCGAGTTCGAACGCCAGCTGACCGAGTTTGCCGACGCCAACTGGCAGAGTCGCCCCATCCTGCCCGCCAAGCCGGCAGTGCCCCACGGCGAACTGGTGCCAATCGACCTGGAACGCCAGTTCATCCGTGACAGCATCAAGGAGAAGATGCTGCGCGAAATGCTGGCGCGCATCCTGGTCTTCAATCTGCCCTCGCTGCTGTCGACCGCGCCGGAACTGGCCAATGAGTCGCGCAACAGTGGCCAGGAGCTGAAGATGGCGTTCTCGGAACAGGCGATGAACGACATCATCAGCCGCGTCAGGCAGCTCAGCTTCCAGATCGAGCTCAAGACCGACGACATGGCCCAGCAGCAGGATTTGCTGATGCGCCTGTTCCAGTTGCTGCTGGAAAACATCAACGGCCTGCTGGAACAAGGTTCCTGGCTGTCGAGCCAGATCGAGACGGTGCAGAGTCTGATCGCCGGCCCGCTCAGCAGCACCTCCCTGGCCGACGCCACCAAGAACCTCAAGGAAGTGATCTACAAGCAGGGCCTGTTGAAGAACACCCTGTCCGAGGAAAAAGTGGTGGTCAAGAACATGATGCTGACCTTCGTGGATCGACTCTCGGCCATGGTCTCCACTACCGACAACTACCAGCGCACCATCCGCGGGTTCTCGCAACAGATCAGCCAGGCCGGCAACATTGCCGACCTCAACAGCGTGCTCAGCGAGATCATGACCGAGACGCAGAAAGCCCAGGAAGAAGCCACCCGCTCGCGCGATGCGATGGAAGATGCGCGCCAGGAAGTGGAAAAGGCCGAGGAACGCATCCAGGCGCTGGAGCAGCAACTGCAGCAGATGGGCGAACTGGTGCGCGAAGACCAGTTGACCGGCAGCCTCAACCGGCGCGGCATGGATGAATCCCTGGATCGCGAGATCGCCAACGCCCTGCGTCGCGAAACGCCCCTGTGCGTGGCCCTGCTGGACCTGGACGACTTCAAGCGCATCAACGATACGCACGGCCATGCCACCGGTGACGAAGTATTGGTACACATGGTGCAGGTCATTCGCGAGACCTTGCGCAAGCTGGATGTGATCGCGCGTTTCGGTGGCGAGGAGTTCGTGGTGCTGATGCCGGAGACCAGTCCGCAGGACGCGGTCCAGATCATCACGCGAGTCCAGCGCGAACTGACCAAGCGCATCTTCATGCACGAAAGCCAGCGCCTGCTCATCACCTTCAGTGCCGGCGTGGCGGTGTATCAGCCCGGCGAGAGCCAGGCGGATTTGCTCAAGCGCACCGATGTGGCGCTGTACAAGGCCAAGAATGCCGGCAAGAACCGCATCGTCTTCGCCGACCCGCCAGCGGCGACACCGGCACTGCCGCCATCCCGCTAGGCGCGGCGCCAGCTGCGCCAGCCGGCTGCGGCCATGAGCACGAAGAGGGCATAGAGAATGGCCGTCAGCGTCAGGTGCTTGTAGAGATACAGTCCCACGTAGAGCACATCCACGACGATCCAGACCAGCCAGTTCTCCAGCTTCTTGCGCGACAGCAGGAATTGTCCGACCAGACTGCCGGCGGTGAGCAGGCCATCCATGTGCGGCACATCGGTATCGGTGTAGCGCTGCAGGAACCATGACAGTATCCCCCACCCCGCCACCCAGGCCATGCCCATGAGCAGCCAGCCCCGTGCCGAGAGCCTCGATACCTGCAGCGGCCCCTGCTGCTCGCCGCCACGCAGCCACTGCGACCAGCCCCAGACCGAGACCGCCACGAAGACGAACTGCAAGCCGGCATCGCCATAGAGACGGGCATCGGCGAACACCGCCGCGTACAACAAGGAAGAGAGAATGGAGAACAACCACGCCCAATGATTCTGGGCGATGTTGAGCCAGACGGTGATCACCGCCAGCACGAAGGAGACCAGCTCCAGCGGCGTGGTGCTCAGGCCCAGCCAGTTCAGCGGGGTATCAAGGCTCATGCGAAAGACAGGACGACGCCGGACAGGCGCTCAACGCGCAGCAACGCGGGCGCTGGAGGCGGGCGCATTGACGGGAACGGAAACGCTGTTCGGCTGCCCGGAACCGGGCATGAAAGGATTTGGATTGACGGCAGGGGCAGGCTTGGTCGAATTGCCATCGAGCAGCTGGATGAAGACCTCGTTCTGCTTGATCATGCCCAGCTCGAAGCGCGCACGCTCTTCCACCGCCCCCTTGGACTGCTTCAGGTCGTCCACTTCAGAGGCCAGCTTGGCGTTGCGTTCCTTGAGTTCGTCGTTCTTCTTGTGCGCCAGTTGCACCTGGCGGTCGAGCTCCCAGACCTTGAACCAGCCGCCCTTGCCCAGCCAGAGCGGATACTGGATCACAACCAGCAGGAAGGACAGGCAAAGGATGATCAGGCGCATAGCCGGGAGCTCTCAATGCGGCGCCTGCCTTTGGGGTGGGCGCCGCAAGCTTCTTACTTCAGGTTGTAGAACGCAGCGCGGCCGGGATAGCTGGCGATGTCGCCCAGGTCTTCTTCGATACGCAGCAGCTGGTTGTACTTGGCCATGCGGTCCGAACGCGACATCGAGCCGGTCTTGATCTGCAAGGCGTTCATGCCAACAGCGATATCGGCGATGGTCGAGTCTTCGGTTTCGCCCGAACGGTGCGAGATCACCGCGGTGTAGCCGGCACGCTTGGCCATTTCGATGGCGGCGAAAGTCTCGGTCAGGGTGCCGATCTGGTTGATCTTGATCAGGATCGAGTTGCCGATGCCCTTGTCGATGCCTTCCTTCAGGATCTTGGTGTTGGTGACGAACAGGTCGTCACCCACCAGCTGGACCTTCTTGCCCAGGGTTTCGGTCAGCAGTTTCCAGCCGGCCCAGTCGTTCTCGGCCATGCCGTCTTCGATGCTGATGATGGGGTACTTGTCGCACCAGGACGCCAGCAGCCCCGTCTTCTGCGCCGGGGTCAGCACCATGTTTTCACCGGCCAGGTGGTAGTTGCCGTCCTTGTAGTACTCGGAGGCAGCGCAGTCCAGACCCAGGGCGATCTGAGTGCCCGGCTCGTAACCCGCCTTCTCGATGGCTTCGATGATCAGCTTGATGGCTTCTTCGTGGCTGGAAACGTTGGGAGCGAAACCGCCTTCGTCACCGACGGAGGTGGCCAGGCCGCGATCGTGCAGGATCTTCTTCAGGGTGTGGAACACCTCGGCGCCATAGCGCAGGGCTTCACGGAAGCTCGGTGCGCCCACCGGGATGATCATGAATTCCTGGATGTCCAGGTTGTTGTCGGCGTGGGCACCACCGTTGATGACGTTCATCATCGGCACCGGCATCTGCATGGAACCGCTGCCGCCGAAGTAGCGATACAGGGGCAGACCCGATTCTTCGGCAGCGGCCTTGGCCACGGCCATCGAGACGGCCAGCATGGCGTTGGCGCCCAGGCGGCTCTTGTTCTCGGTGCCGTCCAGATCGATCAGGGTGCGATCCAGGAAGGCTTGCTCATTGGCGTCCAGGCCCATGATGGCTTCCGAGATCTCGGTGTTGATGTTTTCGCAGGCTTGCAGCACGCCCTTGCCGAAGTAACGGCTCTTGTCGCCGTCACGCAGTTCGATCGCTTCGCGCGAGCCGGTGGATGCGCCCGAGGGCACGGCAGCGCGACCCAGCACGCCGGATTCCAGCAGCACGTCGCATTCCACGGTCGGATTGCCGCGCGAATCGATCACTTCGCGGCCGATAATATCAACGATTGCACTCATTCCAGATCTCCATCAAGGTTTTAAAAATGATTGGCGGGTGCAGGCCCGGTAGCCGGGGCGCCCATGTTGAAACGGCCGCCCGACGGCAGCCGTTTCATGCACCTGGCCGGCAGCTTATGCCTGGCCCTTCGACGCTGCGTGATGCGCCAGCGCCGCGCGGATGTACGAAATGAACAGCGGATGGCCGTCACGCGGAGTGGACTTGAACTCCGGGTGATACTGCACGCCGATGTAGAACGGGTGAGCGTTCTCGCCGGTGCGCGGCAGTTCCATGATTTCGCACAAGTCTTCGCTGGGCGTACGGGCCGACACGATCATGCCCGCCTCTTCCACGCGACCCAGGTAGAAGTTGTTGGCTTCATAGCGATGGCGGTGACGTTCGGTCACGCTGTCGCCGTAGATTTCGGCAGCCAGGGTACCCGGCTTGACCGCACAGGTCTGCGCCCCCAGGCGCATGGTGCCACCCAGGTCGGAGTTGGCATCGCGCCGCTCGACCTTGCCGTCATGGTTCTGCCATTCATCGATCAGGGCCACCACCGGTTGTTCGGTATCCGGATCGAACTCGGTCGAATTGGCCTTGGACAGACCGGCCTTGTTGCGCGCATATTCCAGCAGCGCTACCTGCATGCCCAGGCAGATGCCCAGGTAAGGCACCTTGTTTTCGCGGGCATAGCGGGCGGCGGCGATCTTGCCTTCCACTCCGCGCTTGCCGAAACCGCCCGGCACCAGGATGGCGTCGTACTTGGTCAGGCTGTCGGTGCCGTTGGCTTCGATCTCTTCCGAATCCAGGTACTCGATGTTGACGCGGCTACCGGTATGGATGCCGGCGTGGCGCAGCGCTTCGGTGAGCGACTTGTAGGACTCGGTCAGGTCGACGTACTTGCCGACCATGCCGATGGTGACTTCGTGCGAAGGATTGTTCTGCGCATCGATCAGCTTGTCCCACATCGACAGGTCGGCCGGCTTGGGCGACAGGCCCAGCTTTTCGCAGATGATGGTATCCAAACCCTGGTCGTGCAGCATCTGCGGAATCTTATAGATGCTATCGGCATCCCACACCGAAATGACGGCGTCAGCGGCGACGTTGGAGAACAGTGAGATCTTGTCGCGCTCGTCGTCGGGGATGCGGCGGTCGGCACGGCACAGCAGCGCGTCGGGGGAAATGCCGATCTCGCGCAGCTTCTGCACGCTGTGCTGGGTGGGCTTGGTCTTGAGTTCGCCGGCCGAGGCCAGGAAGGGAACCAGGGTCAGATGCACGAAGGCGGTGGCGTTGCGGCCGGAGCGCAGGCTCAACTGGCGCGCCGCTTCCAGGAAGGGCAGCGACTCGATGTCACCGACAGTGCCGCCGATTTCCACCAGCGCGACCTCGAAACCTTCGGCGCCGCGATGGATGAATTCCTGGATCTCGTTGGTGATGTGCGGGATGACCTGGACGGTCTTGCCCAGGTATTCGCCACGGCGTTCCTTGCGGATCACCGATTCATACACCTGACCGGTGGTGAAATTGTTCACCTTCTTCATCTTGGCCGAGATGAAGCGCTCGTAGTGGCCCAGGTCGAGGTCGGTTTCGGCGCCGTCATCGGTGACGAACACTTCACCGTGCTGCAACGGGCTCATCGTGCCGGGGTCGACGTTGATGTAGGGATCGAGCTTCAGGAGGGTGACTTTGAGGCCGCGCGATTCGAGGATCGCAGCCAGGGACGCGGCGGCAATCCCTTTACCCAGGGAAGACACGACGCCGCCAGTGACAAATACAAACTTGGTCATTACAGATGAGTGCCGAACGGCACATGCGGGAAATTCAAATTATACCCCAAATCCGGCTCGTTTTTTAAGCCTCCCTGCGATTAGTGTCTCTCCATCGACAATCTTGCAGCAGGAAAACATGCGCGGCCCCGCGCACTGGATTCTTGACCATCGTCCCGGCAAATTGGTTCATCTGCACTTCACTGGCCATGAAGCTGCCTGCCCTGCAACAGCTGCCCGATCATGCCGTGCGTGGCTTGGGCCGCCGCCACCGGGGATTCCATCGGAAACAGGTGGCCGCCGGCAATCTGGAGGAAGTTCGGTCCGACCAGCCGACGCGTGGCCTCCAGGCCGGCCAGACGGCACTCGACCGAATCGACGCCGCCCACGAAGCCTACCGGCACCGGATAGGTCTGGCGCGCCAGGCGCCCGAGGTGATGAGGAATGGTGCGATAGACCGCGGTTTCGGTCTCGCGCGAGAAGCGCAGGCGCACGCCCCCATCGGGCTGCGCCACCAGGCCATGTTGCAGATAGTCGCGCAGCACCTGCTGCGGCCAGGCCGCAAACAGGGACTTGGCGGCGTAGTGCCGGTAGGCTGCCTCCATGTCCGGCCAGTTGTCACGGCGGCGCGCCGAGGCCACCGAAGGCGAATGACGGCTTTCATACTTCAGCAACTTGGCCAGGCGCAGCAGCTGCGCGCGCCAGCCGGCCACGATGGGCGAATCCAGCAGTACCACGCAGCGCACCAGCGCCGGGCGCTTGCGCGCAGCCATCAACGCCAGGATGCCGCCCATGGAATGCCCTACCAGGATCACCGGTTCGGCATAGCTGCGCTCCAGTTCCTCACGCAGTTCGCGCGCCAGAGTGCGCCAGCCGTCGTCGACCGGAAAGCGTGGATCATGGGCGTGGATAGGCAAGGCGCGCACATCGTAGTGGGCACGCAATTGTTCGAAGAACATGCCGTAAGTCCCCGCCGGATAACTGTTGGCGTGGGCGAAATGAAGAATGGGAAGGCTCATGGACAGGCGCAGGCTAGGCAATGGCCGCAGCATAGCAAAACGGCTGACGCCGCGAGCGTGCTATTTTCCCGCATCGCGAAATGGAACGACAGGCAGGCGTCGAGCGCCTTGCCTGCTTACTGGCCGTACCAATACCGCGCATGTTGCTTGCGGTATTGATCCACTTGCAACTGATCCCCCAGCGTCATGGTCAGCGCGCCAGTTTCATCGGTGCGCAGGCGGCGGATGCCAAGACGACCATATCGCTCATAGACTTCCGGCTTGGGGTGATTGAAACGGTTGCGATAGCCGACCTGGAATACCGCCAGTTCCGGCCGCACCGCCCGCAGGAAGGGCTCGGTGGACGAGGTCCCGCTGCCGTGATGCGGTGCCAGCAGCACCGTCGAGGGCAAGCGGTCGGCCAGCGGACCGTTGACCAGTTCGTCTTCCTGCACGGCCTCGATATCTCCGGCCAGCAGCACCGACTGCCGCCCGATCTGCACCTTCAGCACGCAACTGCGGGCATTCGGACGCCATTTGTCGCTGTCATAGCTGGCCGCCTGCGGATGCAGGATGGTAAAGCCGATGCCAT
The DNA here is from genome assembly GCF_057809315.1 of Herbaspirillum sp. FG34. Taxonomy (NCBI): domain Bacteria; kingdom Pseudomonadati; phylum Pseudomonadota; class Betaproteobacteria; order Burkholderiales; family Oxalobacteraceae; genus Herbaspirillum; species Herbaspirillum sp. FG34. Next base: position 381,783 of record NZ_JBMDJS010000002.1, read on the forward strand.
CCCAGTTCCACGATTGCCCGGCCTGGCAGCGTGTATGCGCGGGCGCGGCGCGCAGGATGGGGCTCTGTGGTGCCAGCGATGAATAGACGCTGTCCACCGGCAGATGCTTGAAGAGCGACACTGCCCCGCCGGAATGATCGTTGTCATTGTGGGAAATCACCACACGATCCAGATGATCGATACCGCGCGCACGCAGGTAAGGCAGGATCACGCGGGTAGCCCCGTCGGATTCGGCGGTGTAATACGGCCCGGTATCGTAGAGCAGGCGATGTCCCGGCGTTTCCACCAGCACGGCCATGCCCTGCCCGACGTCAAAGGCGGTCACGCGCATGCTGCCTTCGGCCGGTGCCACGGGCGCATTGAGCAGCAACGGCAACCAGCCGAACAGGCCCAGCCAGCGCACCGGCCAGCCGCGCGGCGCCAGCACCAGCAAGGTTCCCCCCAGGGCCAGCGCGAACATCCAGACGCCCGGCAGCGGCGTTTGCCACACCGCCCAGGGCATGGCATCAAGTACTCGCAGAAAATCGGCCAGCCACGCCAGCAGCTGGTGTGGGACCTGCAACACGAAGTGGGCGAGCAGTTCCGGCAGGATGCTGCCCAGCAGCGCCAGCGGCGTGATCACCAGCGAGACCAGAGGAATGGCAAGCGCATTGGCGATCGGACTGACCAGGGAATATTGCCCGAACAGCAGCACCGTCAAGGGCACCAGCCCCAGCGTGACGACATATTGGGCGTATCCCGCTTGCTTGATCCGCTGCAGCAGCGCCGACCACCAGTGCCTGCGCGAGGCCGCGGCAGCCATGGCCTGCGGCGGCTGCATGCGACCCACCGAGCCATAGAGCAGCAAGGCCACCGCCCCGAAAGACAGCCAGAACCCAGGCCACAGTACCGCCCAGGGATCGAGCAGCAAGACCAGCCCCAGAGCCAGGCACTGCACTACCGAGACGCGCACGATGCGGCCGCGCCAGAAGGCGACCCCGACCACGACCAGCATGTAGAAGGTGCGCTGGGCCGGCACACCGAAGCCGGCCAGCAGAACATAGAGGAAAGCCACCAGCATGCCCACGATCACCGCCACCTTCTGGGCCGGCAGGCGCAGCGGCAGTTGCGCCCCGGTGAAGAAGGAACGCCGCCACAGCCAGCTCGCCAGCCCGCCGCACAAGGCCGCCAGCATGGTGATGTGCAGACCGGAGATGGCCATCAGGTGGCCAATGCCGGTGCGATTGAAGACGGTCCAGTCGGCCTGGTTGATGCCACGCTGGTCGCCCATGACCAGCGCCGCGATCACCCCGGCATAGGGCGCATCGGGCAACGCCGCATGGATGCGATCGCGCAGCCAGCCGCGCGCGCTGTCGATGACGTGGGAAGGTGTCCAGACGAATTCATCGACGCGCCGGTTCAGCGCCGTGAGCGGCGCGCCCGCCGCCGCCGGACGACCAACGACATAGCCGGTGGCACGCACATCGTCCTGCAGCAGCCACAGTTCGTAGTCGAATCCGTCGGGATTGGCATTGCCGTGCGGACGCTTGAGGCGCACCTGCAACCGCCAGCGTTCGCCGGGGCGCAGGTCGGGTACGGCCAGCCGGGGCGGGGCGAGCTGCTCGCCATCTTCGGACGGCAGCTGGTAACGCTGGGTGCCATACCAGGACAGCGCCAGCCGGGGCGGCACCGGCGGCTTCACGCCCCCCTGCAGCACCACCTGCTCCACGTCGAAACGGAAACGCACCCCCTGCTCGTTGTGGACGGGCAGATCGGCGACGGTACCAATGACGGTGATGTCCTTTCCTTCCCAGGCTGTCGGCAAAGCCTGGTCGAGGTAATAGAGCGCAAACGAGGCGGCCCACAGGAAACCCAGCCAGGCGCCGCAGGTCAGCAACAACGGCACCCGCAGGAAAGGCTGCCAGAACTTCCAGGCAGTCAAGGCCAGCAAGGCGGCCAGCACCAGGCCCACGGCATACCACTCGGTCCCGGGCAACTGGCCCTGCACCTGCAGCAAGCCCACGCCGACGGCAAATCCGATGATCAGCGCGCGCATCAGAGGTGCAGTCCCGCATGGGCCAGGCGCGGCAGCGCGGCCCGGGCATTGGCCGTGGTGGCGGCGGCGATCTCGTGCACGGGCAATTGGCGCAGCCCGGCCAGGACTTCAGCGATGCGCGGGATCTGGTCCGGCGTGTTGATGTCGGGATGGCGCCAGGCCGGGGAAATATCCGGCGCGTCGGTCTCCAGCACGATGGACGACAAGGGCAATTCGGCGGCCAGGCGGCGAATCTGCAGCGAACGCGGGAAGGTCATGGCACCGCCGAATCCCAGGTGCAGCCCCAGTTCAACAAAGGTCCGGGCCTGCTGGTCGCTGCCATTGAAGGCATGGGCGATGCCGCCCGGCACGCGGATACGGCGCAGGTATTTGAGAATGATGTCCTGGGAGCGCCGCACATGCAGCAGGACCGGCAGCGCGAACTCGCGCGCCAGCTTGAGCTGCTCGGCGAAGAAGAATTCCTGCTTGTCGCGCAGCGGAGCCTCCTTCAGGGCTGGTACGAAGAAATCCAGCCCGATTTCGCCAATCCCTACAAATAGCGGATCGTCCAGCGCCTCGGCAATGGCCGTGCGCAGCGTGTCCAGATCGCTTTCTTCGGACGTGGGCACGTAGAGGGGATGGATGCCCAGCGCATAGACGGCGTTGCCGACCTCGCGCGCCAGTCGGGCGACCTCCCGGAAGTTCACCCGCGCGATGGCCGGGATGACGATGACGCGCACGCCAACCTGCGCGGCCTCGGCAGCGATGGCAGCGGAACGGGCGCCGAATTCCCCGGCATCGAGATGGCAGTGCGTATCAACCCACATGTGCTGGATGGCTTGGCGAAAATCGGAAAGACCGGCCCGGCGGGCAACGGCTCCGGATGACGACACCCGCAACAGGGGCCGCGACCGCATGGCTCAGCCAGGCTGATCCGGCTCGCTTCCCCCGAAGCGTCTTGTTGTTTCAACAGCATAGCCGGTTGGCACCGGCTTCGGAGACGGCAGTTTACCGTCTAACGCGCTCTTGCAGGGATTAACAATCGTAAAGAATGACGGCAGCAGGCGCGCAGCACCATGAAAAAAGGACGCGATCGCTCGCGTCCCGCGTCCATGGCTGTCGAGCCTGGCTGATCCTGTGTGCGATCAGGCCGGCTGCAAGGACTTGCCCAGCTTGCGCAGGAACTGCTCGCAGCGTTCCATCTGCGACAGCGTCACGAACTCGTTGGGCTTGTGGGCATTGCCGATGTCGCCGGGACCGCAGACGATGGTCGGAATGCCGATCTGCTGGAACAGCCCCGCCTCGGTACCATACGCCACCTTGCGGGTTTCACGGTCGCCCGTCAGTGCGCGTACCAGTTCGGTGATGGCTGCCTGCTCCACCGCTTCCAGCGCCGGGCTGCCGGCGAAGTTGTCGATCTCCACGCGGGCGTCCGGGAACTCGCTGCGCATCTTGGGCAACAGCACCTCGGCGATGTACTTGTCGATCCGGGCCTGGATGTCGGCCACGCTCATGCCGGGCAGGTTGCGGAATTCGTAAGTAAATTCACATAGCTCAGGGATAGTATTGACCGCGATACCGCCACGGATCTGATTGGTGGTCATCGTGCTGAAAGGCACATCGAAGAATTGGTCATAGGGGCCATTGGCCTTGTAGCCATCGGCGAAATCGCGGATGGCGCAGATCAGGCGCGCGGCATGCTCGATGGCATTGCAGCCCTGCGGGGTCAGCGAAGAGTGCGCGGACTTGCCGTGTACCTTGCAGGCGAACACGTTGATGCCCTTGTGCGCTACCACCACGTTCATGCTGGTGGGCTCACCGACCACGCAGCCATCGACCTTGATGCCGCGCTTGACGATCTCTTCCAGCATCACGGGAGCGCCGATGCAGCCGATTTCTTCATCATAGGAGAACGCCAGGTGAATAGGCTTCACACGCGGCATGGCCAGAAATTCCGGCACCAGCGCCAGCGAGGTGGCTATGAAGCCCTTCATGTCGCAGGTACCGCGACCGTACAGGCTGCCCTCCTTTTCGGTCAGCTTGAAGGGGTCGGTATCCCATTTCTGGCCATCCACGGGCACCACGTCGGTATGTCCGGAGAGCACGATCCCGCCCTCGGTGCTGCCGGCATCGGGACCGGCGGTAGCGGGCAAGGTGGCGAACAGGTTGGCCTTGGTCTGCTCCTTGTTGTGCGCCAGCCAGGAGGAGATGCCCTGCTTTTCCAGGCTGTCCCGCACGGTGGTGATCAGTTCCAGGTTGGAATTGCGGCTGGTGGTATCGAAGGCGACCAGGGTCTCTAGCCATTGGCGGGTGTTCATTGTCTTGCTCCAGTTTCCATCTGTATCTGTTCAGGTATTCGTGTCTTCAAAAGCATACCGCCGTCTCCAAAAGACGGCGGTATCAAGGGCATAGCTTACCCGGAAAGCCTCAAGACTGCTGACCGGCCGCCTTGAGCCCCTGGTCGGACAGTCGCAGCACGCGTGCGCAACGCCCGGCCAGCTCGATATCGTGGGTGACGATGACGAAGGCCGTACCCAGCGTACGCGAGAGTTCGATCATCAGTTCGAAGGTGCGATCGGCGGTGCTGCGGTCGAGGTTGCCGGTCGGTTCGTCGGCCAGCACGCAGGCCGGGCGCGTGACCAGCGCGCGCGCCAGCGCCACCCGCTGGCGCTCGCCGCCGGAAAGTTCACCCGGCCGGTGCGTCACGCGTTGCGCCAGGCCGACCTTGTCCAGCATCTCGCGGGCCTGTTCCTGCGCCTCGGCACGCTTGATGCGGCGGATCATCAGCGGCATGGCCACATTGTCCAGCGCAGAGAATTCCGGCAACAGGTGGTGGAACTGGTAGACGAAGCCCAGCGACTGGTTGCGCAGGGTTCCGCGCTCGCGCTCGCCCAGGCTGGCGAAATCCTTGCCCAGCAGGCTCACGGTACCGCTGCTGGGGGTATCGAGCCCGCCCAGCAAGTGCAACAGGGTCGACTTGCCGGAACCGGAGGCGCCGACGATGGCGACCTGCTCGCCATGGTAGACGTCGATATCGACATTGCCCAACACCTTCACGGAATATTTGCCCTGGGTGAAGGTCTTGCCCAGCCCGCGCGATGAGAGCACGGCCTGGCGGTTCTTGATCGGATCAATATTATTCATAGCGCAGCGCCTCCGCCGGTTTGACACGGGCCGCTGACCAGCTCGGATAGAGCGTGGCCAGGAATGCCAGCACAACGGCCAGGCCGCCGATGGTGGTGACATCCGACCAGATCAGCTCGGACGGCAATTCGGAAATCACGTAGATGCTCTTGGGCAGGAACTGCACATGGAAAGCACGCTCGATGGCCGGCACCAGCACATCGATGTTCAGTGCCACCAGCACGCCCAGACCGACCCCGGCAGCCGTACCGATGAGGCCCACCAGTGCGCCCTGGATCACGAAGATCTTCATGATGGAACCGGGAGAGGCCCCCAGCGTGCGCAGGATGGCGATGTCGGCCTGCTTGTCGGTCACCGTCATCACCAGCGTGGACACCAGGTTGAAGGCCGCCACCGCGATGATGAGGGCGAGGATGATGAACATCATGCGCTTTTCGGTCTTCACGGCCGCGAACCAGTTGCTGTTCTGCTGCGACCAGTCGCGCAGGTAGAGGTCGCCGGTGAGAGTGTGGGCCAGTTGCTGAGTCACTTCCGGGGCCTGCAGCATGTCGCGGATGCGCAGGCGCACGCCGGTAGGGGCATCCATGCGGAACAGGGTCTCGGCATCCTTGATGTCGATGAACGCCAGCGACGAGTCGAATTCATAATGGCCGGCCTCGAAGATGCCGGTTACGGTGAACTGCTTCAGGCGCGGCAGCACGCCCGCCGGGGTCACCTGCCCCTGCGGCACGATCAGCGTGACCTTGTCCCCCAGGCCCACGCGCATGCCGCGCGCCAGCTCGCCGCCGATGACGATGTTGAATTCGCCGGGCTTGAGCGAATCGAAACTGCCCTGCTTGATCTGCCCGGCCACGTCGGACACCTTGCGCTCTTCTTCGGGCAGCACGCCGCGCACCATGACGCCGCGCAGGTTGTCGTCACGCGTCATCATGCCCTGACCGGACACGTAGGGCGCCGCGCCCAGAACTTCCGGGTTCTGGAAGGTCTGCTTGGCGACGGCCTGCCAGTCGTGCATGGCACCGGAAGCGTCAAACACCTCGATATGGGGCAGCACCGACAACATGCGATCACGGACCTCCTTCTGGAAGCCGTTCATCACCGACAGCACGACGATCAGCGCGGCCACGCCCAGCCCGATGCCGGCCATGGAAATGAGGGAAATGAAGGAAATGAAACTGTTGCGACCGCTGCGCTTGCCGGCCCGCGTGTAGCGGATACCGACCAGCCATTCGAACGGCAGGTTTTTAATCAGACTCAAAATTGCTCCGGGAGAGGGCCTGCACAATGTGCCACCAGTCGCCTCGCGCCCCAGGCTAGGGGCGCAATGCTCCGGCCGCACGCCAACACGGGCGAAGACAAAGCGCGAAGTTTGCCACAGTTTGGACCGACGGCCCATCCCTGGCCCTCAGCCGCCTGCTCGCGCCTGACCCGTCGGTCGCCCGCCGTGATGTCTATAGATTCACTTCCACGGCAGAGGTTCGCGCTCAGTGACTTCATATAAAAGCACTTCCTGATGTTGCATCATGAACTGGTTATATATACAGTATCTGCTTGCGCCCCCTCGCCCCTCCGGATTTCCCGCACCATGCCACCCGAACTCGCCCAGGACGTCCCCGACACCAGCAGCCCGCCCAGCGGCGAGCGCGATCCGTTTGCGCGCCTGAACGCGCAGCAGCGCGAGGCGGTCGAGCACGGCAGCAAGCTTCCGCCGGCACAGCAGCTGCCGCTGCTCATCGTGGCCGGCGCCGGTACCGGCAAGACCAATACCCTGGCGCACCGCGTCGCCAGACTGATCCTCGATGGGGCCGACCCGCAGCGCATCCTGCTGCTGACCTTCTCGCGCCGGGCGGCCGCCGACATGGGCCGGCGCGTCGGCCAGGTGATCCGACAGGTCCTGGGGCTCGCGCCTGCCGACAGCCCGCCGCAACTGCCCTGGTCGGGCACCTTCCACGCCATCGGCGCGCGTCTGCTGCGCGAGTACGCGACCGTCATCGGATTGGAAGAAGACTTCACCATCCAGGATCGCGGCGATTCGGAAGACCTGATCGGCCTGCTGCGCCATGAGATGGGGCTGTCCTCGACCGACAAGCGTTTTCCGCTGAAGGCGACCTGCCTGTCCATTTATTCACGTGCGGTCAATACCCGGCAAGACCTGGGCACGGTGCTGCAAACCCAGTTCCCCTGGTGCCGGGAATGGGAAAGGCTGCTGGGCGAACTCTTTACCCGCTATGTGGAGGCCAAGGAAGCCCAGCATGTGCTGGATTACGACGACCTGCTGCTGTTCTGGGCCGACATGCTCTCGGACCCAGTGATCGCGCAGTCGGCAGGCGCGCGCTTCGACCACGTGCTGGTGGATGAATACCAGGACACCAACCGCCTGCAGGCCGAGATCCTGCAAAGGATGAAACCGGATGGCGCCGGTGTGACCGCCGTAGGCGACGATGCCCAGTCCATCTATTCCTTCCGGGGCGCCACGGTGCGCAACATCCTCGACTTTCCCGAACTGTTCACGCAGTCGGCGCGGCTGTTGACGCTGGAACAGAACTATCGCTCCACGCAGCCCATCCTGCAGGCCTCCAATGCGGTCATCGCCGATGCGCCGGAGCGGCACCTCAAGCAGCTCTGGAGCGACAAGCCTTCCTCGCAGAAGCCGCAACTGGTGGTGATCCCGGATGAGGCCGAACAGGCGCGCTGGGTGGCCAACCGCATCCTGGCGCATCGGGAAGAAGGACTCACGCTGAAGTCGCAGGCGGTGCTCTTCCGTACCGCCACCCACAGCGCGGCGCTGGAACTGGAACTGGTCCGGCGCAACATTCCCTTCGTGAAGTTCGGCGGCCTCAAGTTCCTGGAAAGCACACACATCAAGGACCTGCTGTCCCTGCTGCGCCTGGCCCACAATCCCAGTGGGCGGATGGCGGGCTTCCGGGCGCTGCAACTGATCCCCGGGGTCGGTCCCGCTACCGCCAGGAAGGTGCTGGACCTGATGGCCGGTGCCAGCGACCCGACCGACGCGCTCCTGAACTTCAGCGCGCCCTCCGGCATCGCCTTGCAATGGCAGGCCTTTGCCGACACCTATGACCTGATGCGTCGCGCCAGCGCGACCTGGCCGACCGACCTCCAGGCCGCGCGCGACTGGTACCTGCCGCAGCTGGAACAACGCTACGAGGATGCCGACGCCCGCGCCGCCGACCTCGAGCAGTTGACCGCGCTGGCCAGGGGCTATGCCTCGCGCGAGAAATTCCTCACCGAACTGACCCTGGACCCGCCCGAGGCCAGCAGCGATTTCTCCGGCCCGCCCTATCGCGACGAAGATTACCTGACGCTCTCCACCATCCACTCCGCCAAGGGCCAGGAATGGCGCTCGGTCCATGTACTGAATGTGGTCGACGGCTGCATTCCGTCCGACCTGGCCACCGGCAGCGAGGCCGAGATCGCCGAGGAACGGCGTCTGCTGTACGTGGCCATGACACGCGCCAGGGAGTATCTGCACCTGGTGGTACCACAGCGCTTCTACATCACCCAGCAGACGGCGCAGGGCGAGCGCCACATCAACGGCATCCGCAGCCGTTTCATCACGCCGCGCATGCTGCCTTTCTTCGAGGACAGCCTGTGGTTCTCGGCCGAGACCAATGGCGCGCGCACGCCCATGCCCGACAGCGTACGCATGCTGGTACGACAGCGCGCCAAAAACGCCTGGAACAAGCAATGACACTGCCTTGAAGTGAAGCTTTGTGCAGTCGACGGGGCCAAGCGGCGCGCCAGCCGCTAAAATAGCGCCCCATGAATCAACTCGACATCCTCATCCCCTTCGCCCTGCCCCCGGCCGAGCTGGCGCGCGACCTGCTGCGCCAGTGCCAGGCGCCGGCACTGGCCATGCTGCTGGGCCGGGGCAAGGCCGTGGCGCGCCAGGCGCATGATCCGTTTTCACGCGCCCTGCCGCATGAACACTGGCTGGCCCGACGCTTCGGCCTGCCGCCTGCCGCCCAGGATTGCAGCCCGGCTGCCGCCAGCGCGCTGATGCAGCGCTTGGGCCACGCGCCCAGCGCCGGCCACTGGTTCGTGCTGCATCCGGCCCACATCCACGTGGCCCGCGATCATCTGGTGTTGACCGACATCGGCCAGCTGCAACTGGAGGAGGACGAATCGCGCCGCCTGTTCGACGCCGCCCTGCCGCTCTTTACCGAGATCGGCCATGAGCTGGTCTATGGCGACGCCCGTACCTGGTTCATCCGGGCCGATGCCTGGGCCGGCCTGCGCACCTCCACCCCTTCGGCGGCCAGCGGGCGCAATGTCGATATCTGGATGCCCGAAGGACCGGGCGAGCTGGCCTGGCGCAAGCTGCAAAACGAAGTGCAGATGCAATGGTTCGCCGAGTCCCTCAACGAACAGCGCGAAATGCGCGGCCAGAAGGCCATCAACTCGATCTGGATCTGGGGCGGCGCCGATGCCGGCGTGCTGGCGCAGGACATCTACACCGAACGCTTCGGCCTGCGTGGCTGGCTGCGCGCCTTCGGGCAGGAGCGCATCGATGGGGGCGCGGCCCAGCTCGTGCGCGGCAGCGGCCACCGCCTGCTGGTGCTCGATGCCCTGGCCGAAGCCGCGCTGGCCGAGGAATGGGGTCTCTGGCTGCAGCACCTGGAACACCTGGACCGCGACTGGCTGGCACCCTTGCTGGTATCGCTGCGGGCAGCAAGCCTGGAGTCGCTCAATCTGATCCTGAGCGGCGCGGATCGCAGCCTGGAAGTGACGGTCACCCGTGGCGCGCTGCGGCGTTTCTGGCACAAACCTTCACTGGCGGGGCTGTCGGCATGATACGCGTCACCACCCGCTCCTATGACATCACCCAGGCCGAGCAACTCATCGCCGAAGGGGTGCACCCGGTGCTGGCACGTGTCTATGCGGCGCGCGGCCTGTCCACCGCACGTGAGCTGGCCAGCGAGCTCAATGCCCTGATCGCCCCGTCCGGCCTGCTGCATATCGATGCCGCCGCCAGCTACCTGGCCGACGCCATCGCTGCGCGCAAGAAGCTGGTCATCGTCGCCGACTACGACTGCGACGGCGCCACCGCCTGTGCCGTCGGCCTGCGCGGATTGCGCCTGTTGGGTGCGCAGGTCGACTATATCGTGCCCAATCGCTTCGAATACGGTTACGGCTTGACGCCCGAGATCGTCGAGCTGACCGTGCGCGAGAAGAATCCCGACATCATCGTCACCGTCGACAACGGCATCGCCAGCATCGATGGTGTGGCCGAAGCCAAGCGGCGCGGCATCGACGTCGTGGTGACCGACCACCACCTGCCCGGCGACGCCCTGCCGGAGGCGCGCGTGATCGTCAATCCCAACCAGCCGCAATGCGGCTTCCCCAGCAAGAACCTGGCCGGGGTGGGCGTGATGTTCTACGTGCTGCTGGCGCTGCGCGCCGAGATGCGCAAGCGCGGCCTCTTCGATGCCCAGACCCAGCCACGGCTGGACAGCCTGCTCGACCTGGTGGCCCTGGGCACCGTGGCCGACGTGGTCAAGCTGGACGCCAACAACCGCATCCTGGTGGCGCAGGGCTTGAAGCGCATGCGCAGCGGCAAGATGCACCCCGGCATCGCCGCCCTGTTTCGCGCCGCCGGCCGCGAGGCCCGCCGCGCTACTCCGTTCGACCTCGGTTTTGCCGTCGGCCCGCGCCTGAACGCGGCCGGCCGCCTGGCCGACATGTCGCTGGGCATCGAATGCCTCACTACCGATGACGAAGGCCGTGCCTGGGCCATCGCCCAGCAACTCGACGCCATCAACCGCGAACGGCGCGACATCGAAGCCGGCATGCAGGACACCGCCCTGCTGCTGCTGGACGATTTCAACCCGGCCGACCGGCGCACCATCGCCGTTTTCGATCCCTCCTGGCACCAGGGCGTGATCGGCATCGTGGCCTCGCGCCTGAAGGACAAGTTCTACCGCCCCACGATCACCTTCGCACCGGGAGATGAAGGTTTCATCAAGGGCTCGGGCCGCTCCATCGCCGGTTTCCACCTGCGTGACGCGCTCGATCTGGTGTCCAAGCATGCCCCCTCGGTGATGACCAAGTTCGGCGGCCACGCCATGGCGGCCGGGCTGACCATCCATGCTGAAGCCTTCGATGCCTTTGCGCAGGCTTTCGAGGCGGTAGGGCGCGACTGGCTCACGCAAAACCAGCTGGAGCGCGTCATCGAGACCGATGGCGAACTCGAGGACAGCTACTATTCGGTGGAATTCATCAGCCTGATGGACCAGCAAGTGTGGGGCCAGGGCTTTGCCCCGCCGGTGTTCTGCGACCATTTCCGCGTGCTCAGCCAGCGCATCCTCAAGGACAAGCACCTCAAGCTGCAACTGGAAAAGGGGGGGCGCAAGTATGACGCCATCTGGTTCGGCCATACCGATGCCCTGCCCGACCATGCCCAGGTCGCCTTCCGGCTGGATGCCAACGAATACAACGGCAAGACCAGCGTGCAACTGATGGTGGAACATGCGGAACCCGCCTGAAACCCTGACAGGCCCCTCGTCGAGCCAGGCGGGCTGCGCACGCGGGCAAAGCCTTGCCCTGCAAGGATTGCAGCCCGGCAATAGCTAAAAAAAGAGCACCGGCACCACATTGCAGTGGCACAATATTGGCTTGGAGCGACTTCCGGGCAATTTTGAAGGAAGTGGGCAACAAGGGCGCTCCGAGCAAAAACAACAACATCAAATCCCTGAATGAAGCTCAAGCGCATCCATTGCAGCCTGGTGTCTCGACTCGTCCTCTTCGGCCTCCTGCTGATCGTGGTCAGCGCCTTCATGCGCTACTACATCCTGATCGACTTTCTGGAAAAGGAACAAGCCCAGGTCGCAGCCGACCAGCAAAGCACCATCGCCAGCTATCTGGCCGAGGACATCGGGTACCGCGTACAGGAGCGGGCGCACTACCTGGAACGCCTGGCCCGGCACCTGCCGGCGTCGATGCCGGCAGACCGCGCAGGACTGTACACCTGGCTGCAGGAGCACCAGGAATTGCAGCCGCTGTTTGCGCAAGGACTCTTCGTGGCCGACACCAACGGCATGATCGTCGTCGACTACCCCACGCTCAATGGCCGCCGCGCCCTGTCGCTGACCGGGTACCCCGATTTCGAACGCGTCATGCGGGGCGCCACCGTGATCTGCCCGCCCCTGACCAGCCCGGCCAGCGGCAAACCCATCCTTGCGATCATGACGCCGCTGCGCAATGCCGAGGGCCGGATCGTGGGGGTACTGGGCGGCAGCACCGAACTGACTGCGCCGGGCTTCCTCGATCACCTGCAACGGGCCAGACTGGGGCCGACCGGCAGTTTCCTGCTCATTGCACCCAACCAGCGCCTGATCATCGCCTCCAGTGACGAGGCCCTGGTCTATACCCGCTTGCCTCCCGTGGGCCAGGACAAGCTGATGGACCAGGCCCTGCAGCAGGGATACCGCGGCAATGGCGTGGACGTGGCGGCCAATGGGGTCAGTGAAATCAAAGCCTTTTCCTCGGTGCCCGGCACCAGCTGGCTGGTAGCGGTGACGCTGCCGCTGGCCGACGCTTTGCCCACAGTCGCCCGTACCCGCGCCCTGATCGGGCGCGGTGGACTGATTCAGGGGGTCATGGTGGTTGCGCTGGTGGTGCTGGCCTACCTGTGGTTCTTCCGCCCGCTGCGCCGTGCCGCCGCCCTGGCCGACCGCATGACGCGCGGCGAGCTGCCGCTGTCGCCGCTGCCGGTGGAGCGGCGCGATGAAGTCGGCCACCTCACCATGGCCTTCAATGGGCTGCTCTCGCGCCTGAAGCTGCACCAGGCCGAACTGCAACATCAGGCCCATCACGACGTGCTGACCGGCCTGCCCAACCGCATGATGCTGGCCGAACGGATGGAGGCGGCGCTCACCCACGCCTGCCGCGAACGCAATGGTGTGGCGCTGCTGTTCCTGGATCTGGACGGTTTCAAACCGATCAACGATACCCTCGGCCACAAGGCCGGCGACCTGGTGCTGCAGGAAGTCACACGGCGCCTGCGCCAGGTGGCCCGCCACGGCGATACCTTGGCGCGCGTGGGCGGGGATGAATTCGTGCTGCTCATTACCGATCTCGGCCAGCCCTACGAACAGGGCGCGCAGGTGCTGGCCGAAAAATGTATCAAGGTGGTCTCGGAACCGCTGCACCTGGCGCAGGGAGACTATCAGCTGGGCGTGTCGGTGGGCATCGCCGTGTGTGACGGCAGCTGTGACGCCGACAGCCTGCTGCAGGCGGCCGACAAGGCCATGTATGCCGCCAAGGGCAACGGCCGTGGCTGCTACGTGATTGCCCCGGCACGGCCGACGGTGGCCGACGAACTCAACGTACCGGCAGGAACTGCAGGAATGACCCGCCCAACAGGTTCTGCACATAGCTGATGCCGGCACGGCGATAGCGCTCGGTCATGAATTCGGCCATCAGGTCCAGGCGGCCGACGATCTTGCCGAATTCACGTTCGAAACTCAGATTGCGTGCCTGGCTGCCGATCTCGTCGGACAGCAGCAAGGGTGCACCGCTGGCATGGCGGCGACTGGAGAGGATCCAGGCGGCGATCTCCACATTGCGGGCAGCGTTGTAGAGACGCTGGGCATCGAGCCCGTCGACCAGGAAGAATTCAATCTTGTTGCCATGCGCCACGATGATCATGTCGGCGGTGGCATCGATGAAGGCCGCGACCCTATCCCCCTTGAACTCCGGCGACAAGGCCAGCGTCATGGCCTCGATATCGCGCTTGCCCTGCAGTTCCGGCCAGGCCTGGCGCTGTTCGATGGCCTGGCGCACCTTCTGCTCGGCCTCGTCGCGGCTGGCCGCAGTCTTTTTCCATTCGGCCGGATTGCGCCGATACAGCTTGGACATCAGCAGGTAGAGACTGTCGAGATTGGCCCGCATGGCCAGGGTAGCCACGCGGTTGCTGTCGGATTGGCCCATCTCGCGTGAACTGGCCTGGGCGCCCTTGACTTCGCCATGCGGGGCGGGTGTCGAGGCGCACCCGGCCAGCAGTGCGAGGCACAGCAGGGGCGGCAGGAGAAAAAACAGCTTTCTGGTCATCGGCGGGCGGCACGAAACGAGCTGACAGGGCCTGATCCTAGCAGAATGCGTTCCCTCCGCCCCCTTCAGACTGAAGCCTTTTGCTTCACCTCAGGCCTTGCCGGTCTGCGGCAAACCGGTCAGATAGCCCACCGTGGCACCGAAGCGATCCTTGTAGTTGGCGCGTACCAGCGGGTCGAGGGTGTCCTTGACCTTGTCGTGCAAACCTTTTTCCCAGTCGCCGGCGTGCTGGAAATTGCTCATCACGTAGGTCCAGCCGTTGATTTCATCGACGGCGTGCAGGCCGGTCGATTCGGCACCGGCCGGGCAGGACAGTACGCGGGTGAGCGCCTTGGTATCGACGTTGTAGGCCCACAGGAAGTTGTTGACGTGCATGCCGCTGTCTTCGCCGATGAACAAGGTCCGCAGCTTCTCGGAGAACTTGATGTTGTCCGGATTGGCAATGTGCTCCTGATCGGCCAGGTTGCCGAGGGCATCCGGTGTCTTCAGGTCTACGCCCACCAGGGCCGCCGGCGGGGCCATGTCGATGGCGACCCATTCACTGTCGATGACATTGCCGCCGGTATCGCGCTGGCCACCGCGCAGGTTCAGGGCGTACACGGCGCCGGCCCGGGGCCCGGCGACCTTGATGTGACCGGAGCCATTGAGCATCGAGGTCTGGATGTAGGACATGGCCGAATAGGCGATCTTGTCCTGCGCGTTGACGGTCGTGCCTTCCATCTTGGTGAAGCCCAGGCTGCCACCGGCGAGTGCCGCATAGCGGTGGGTTTCGAGGAAGGCCGCGGCCTTCTGCATGCCCGGCTTGACGCGCACCCAGTTGAACTTGCCGTTGAACGGGATCTTGGAGAAGGAACCGTCGGCCGGATCAGTGGTGCGGATGTCCATGATGTCGGCGGCCTTGTAGCGGTCTGCCATGGCCTTGACTTCGGCGCTGGTGGCGCTGCCAAGGCGCACCCAGGACAACTTGCCCGCGCCCGGACCGACGCCCGAGACCTGCTCCCAGCGCGCCACGTAGAGCGTGCCCGACGACAAGTCGGCAGCACGGTCAGCGATGAACATGAACAGGCCACCATTGGTGGCGTCGTCGCCCATCAACACGGTGCGCTGGTCCGGCATGACCTGCACCAGCTCGTGCGAGATGCGGCCCAGGCAGTAGTGCTTCTTGATGGAGCCGGTGCCGTCGGGGTGGACGGTCACTTCCGGCAAGTGGCCGTAGTGGTAGGGATTGGCGCGGTTCTCGTCGCCATACAGATTCTTGCTGAAGGCCTTGAATTGCGGGTTGGAGGCGATGGCCGAGGCATCCGGTTCATATTCTTCCGACGACAGGTGCGTATTCCAGGGCGACAGGCTGGCGCCGCAGGTGATCCACAGACCGTTGACCTGGGACGTATCGACATTGTGGTACTGCACCAGCGACAACTTGCCCGAGGACGGGTCCTGGTCCAGCGTCAGCACGGCGATGGGCGACGGCAGCTGGCCGTACATGGCGGCCTGCTTCTGGTCGCGGGTGGTGTATTCGAATTGCACCACGGCAAATACCGCATTGCCCTTCACGCCCGGCACCTTGGCACCGGCCACGGTCAGCAACGAAGAGCCGTCCGGGCAGTCGGAATAGAACTGGCGCTCCTTGCCCGGCACCGAACGGTCGATGATGGGCTGATTGTTGATGTCGAGGTAGCCGCCGGCGAGAATGGTGCCGCCCTTTCCGTCGGGCACCATGTCGCCGGTCATGAAGAAGGGTTGATAGGCCAGCTTGTAACTCTGTTTGCTGCCATCGGCAAAGGTCACTTCCAGGGCCGAACCGACGGTGGTGGTGGCCATCGCGGCCGGATTGGCCAGAGTCGGAGCCGGCATGCCGGTGAAGCGCGCCGAGGCAAAGGGCTTGCCCGCGCCGGGGGTGGCGCAGGCCGCCAGCAGGGCCGAGGCCGACAGGCCGCCGGTCAGCGGCAGCAGGGGCGCGGCGCCCAGCGCCTTGAGCAGGTTGCGACGGCCGGCTTGCGGCTGATCGACGTCGGATTGGGTAGCGGTGGGGGCAGGCTGTCTCATCGAAGGTTCTCCGTATTGGCTAGCAGATGGCAGGCAGCGCCGGGCGCCGCTGTCAGGATTTTGTCAGTCAAACAAGCGCGCCGATGGTAGCGAGGGAAAATGACAGGCGCGTGACGGGGGTGAAACTGCCCTCCTCCTCTTGTATAATTCGAGGTTTGATCGCAAAAGAAACCATCATGGAAGCAGAACGCCTCAATTCCCTCCAATCCTTGCTCGACGACCTGGCCACCCGTGCCACCGAGCTTCGGAGGTATCTTTGACTTCGATGTGAAGTCGGAGAAACTCGAACAAGTCAACGCCGAACTGGAAGACCCCAACGTCTGGAATGACCAGAAGCGGGCCCAGGACCTCGGCAAGGAAAAGAAATCGCTGGAAGCGATCGTTCACACCCTCGTCAAGATCGACAGCGAACTCACCGATGCGCGTGACCTGTTCGAGATGGCGCGCGAGGAAAAGGACGAGGACACCATCGTCGCCATCGAGGCCGATGCCGAGAACCTGAAGAAGCTGGTGGAAGAAATGGAATTCCGCCGCATGTTCAGCGGCCCCATGGACGCCAACAACTGCTTCATCGACATCCAGGCCGGTGCCGGCGGTACCGAAGCCCAGGACTGGGCTTCCATGCTGCTGCGCCAGTACCTGCGCTATTGCGAACGCAAGGGCTTCAAGGCCGAGATCCTGGAACAGTCCGACGGTGAAGTGGCCGGCATCAAGACCGCCACCATCAAGGTCGAAGGCGAATACGCCTATGGCTTCCTGCGCACCGAAACCGGCGTGCACCGTCTGGTGCGCAAGTCGCCCTTCGACTCGTCCAATGGCCGCCATACCTCCTTCTCCAGTCTCTTCGTCTACCCCGAAGTGGACGAATCCTTCGAGATCGAGATCAATCCGGCCGACGTGCGTGTCGATACCTACCGCGCTTCCGGTGCCGGTGGTCAGCACATCAACAAGACCGACTCCGCCGTGCGCCTGACACACGCGCCGTCGGGCATCGTCGTGCAATGCCAGAACGACCGCAGCCAGCACCGCAACCGTGCCGAAGCCTGGGACATGCTGCGCGCCAAGCTGTTCGAACTGGAACTGCGCAAGCGCATGAGCGAACAGCAGAAGCTGGAAGACTCCAAGACCGACGTCGGCTGGGGGCACCAGATCCGCTCCTACGTGCTGGACCAGTCCCGCATCAAGGACTTGCGCACCAACTTCGAAACCGGCAATACCAAGGCCGTCCTCGATGGCGACCTCGACGACTTCATCGCGGCCTCGCTGAAACAGGGCGTCTGATCCGCAGCGGCTGCGCGGCCTTGCTGCGCGGCCGGCTCATGCTGATCCGACCGTTCAACCTTCAAGAATTCCAACCATGACCACGCAAAACACCCCCGCCGCCCAGCCGGCAGCCGACGAGAACAGCATCATCGCCGAGCGCCGCGCCAAGCTGGCGGCGATCCGCGAACAGGGCATCGCCTTCCCCAACGATTTCCGTCCGGCCAACAACGCCGCCGACCTGCATGCGAAATACGACGGCTTCGAGAATGAGGCCCTGGAAGCCGAGCCGGTCACCGTCACCGTCGCCGGTCGCATGATGTTGAAGCGGGTCATGGGCAAGGCCGCCTTCGCCACCCTGCAGGATGCCTCGGGCCTGCGCGCCGATGGCCGCATCCAGCTCTACGTGACCCGCGACGTCACCGGCGAAGAAGCCATGGCCGCCTTCAAGCACTATGACCTGGGCGACATCCTGGGTGCCGAGGGTACGCTCTTCAAGACCAAGACCGGCGAACTGTCCATCAAGGTCACCAGGCTCAAGCTCATCACCAAGTCGCTGCGCCCGCTGCCGGACAAGTTCCACGGCCTGGCCGACCAGGAAATGAAGTATCGCCAGCGCTACGTCGACCTGATCATGAGCGAAGAGACCCGCCGCACCTTCAAGGCGCGTACCGCCGCGATGTCGTCGATCCGCCGCTTCATGGAAACCAACGGCTTCATGGAAGTGGAAACTCCGATGCTGCACCCGATCCCGGGCGGCGCGGCGGCCAAGCCCTTCATCACCCATCACAATGCGCTGGACATGCAGATGTTCATGCGCATCGCCCCCGAGCTGTACCTGAAGCGCCTGGTGGTGGGCGGCTTCGAGCGTGTCTTCGAGATCAACCGCAACTTCCGCAACGAAGGTGTCTCGCCACGTCACAATCCCGAATTCACGATGATGGAGTTCTACGCCGCCTACGTGGATTACCAGTGGCTGATGGGCTTCACCGAACAGGTGATCCGCCAGGCTGCCATCGACGCCCACGGCACTGCCGTGCTGACCTACCAGGGCCGCGAGCTGGACCTGTCCAAGCCCTTCGACCGCCTGACCATCACCGGCGCGATCCTGAAGTACGCCCCGAACTACACCGAGACGCAACTGGCCGACATCGACTTCCTGCGTACCGAACTGAAGAAGTTCGGCGTCAAGACCGACCAGGCCCCGCTGGCCGGCGCCGGCATCGGTGCGCTGCAACTGGCGCTGTTCGAAGAGACGGCCGAGTCGCAACTGTGGAACCCGACCTACATCATCGACTACCCGGTTGAAGTCTCGCCGCTGGCGCGCGCCTCCGACACGGTGGCCGGCATCACCGAGCGCTTCGAGCTCTTCATCACCGGCCGTGAGATCGCCAATGGCTTCTCCGAGCTGAATGACGCCGAAGACCAGGCTGCCCGCTTCCAGGCCCAGGTCGCGGCCAAGGATGCCGGTGACGAAGAAGCCATGTATTACGATGCGGACTACATCCGCGCCCTGGAATATGGCATGCCCCCGGCCGGTGGCTGCGGCATCGGCATCGACCGCCTGATGATGCTCATTACCGACTCGCCCAACATCCGCGACGTGATCCTGTTCCCGCACCTGCGTCGCGAAGACTGATCCTTGCAGCAGGGAGATGGCGCATCCCGCCGCCGTCTCCCCTCTGCCTGACCAGCCCGCCTGCGCATCCCGCTCCCCGGATGCGCAACCCAAGCCTCCCCGCATTGCCCCGCCTGCCCCCTCCCCCTTGCAAGACCATCCTGGTTTGCCGCAAAGCCACACCCAGCATGACTGTTGCAGGATTACAAGTCCTTACAACTGACACAGAATCGGGATTTTTTTTGGCTCATGACCACTCCATAATCCAGTCATCCACTCATCAACGACAACAGAACAACTAGAGAGGTCAACATGGAAACCAAGACCAATACCCCCCAGCACCCGAACGCCAGCAACAATGCCCTGACCCAGCCCGCCCAGCCGGCTTCCTCCGGTCGTATCCATCCGCTGGTGGCCGGCGCCTCGGTGGCCGTCATCCTGGTCAGCCTGATCGGCGTGGCCGCCATGACCGGTCTGCTGCCTAGCTCCAAGAGTGCCAATTCGCCGCAACAGGTCGCCGCTCTGGAGCAGGCGGATCAAGCGGGCCAGGGCCAGCAAGGGCTGGCGCAACAGCGCGCACCGCAATCGACTTCCTACCAGCCACAGCCTGGCGCCTACCCGGCCCAGGCGGCAGCTCCGGTGGCCCAGCGCGCCCCGGCCGTCTGCAGCAGCTGCGGTGAAGTGGTGGGCGTACGTACCGTGCGCCATACCGCCCCCACCAGCGGCGTGGGCATCGCCGGGGGAGCCGTGGTCGGTGGCCTGCTGGGCAACCAGATCGGCGGCGGCACCGGCCGTACCCTGGCCACCATCGCTGGCGCCGTCGGCGGCGGCTATGCCGGTAACGAGGTAGAAAAGAACGTGCGCGCCACCACCAGCTACGTCGTCGACGTACGCATGGAAAACGGCAAGACCCGCAGCTTCCCGCAAACCAGCGAAAACTGGCGCGTCGGCGACCAGGTGCGCGTAGTCAATGGCCGCCTGGAAGGCCGAGGCTGATGCCCGACGGCATTTATCCTGCCCCGCTACACCGACCGCAAGCCCTTCGACTCGCCTCGAAGGGCTTTTTCGTTTTCCCTGCACCCGATGGGGGCCCGCATCTCGCCCTTTAGTGCAATATATGAAGGTTTGTGCACCGATTGCGGCTTTACAACGTTATGCTGACATCACATTGTCACATTCCTGCCGGATGGCATGTCAGGCCACCCTCGTGCGGCCATCGTGGGGATGCAGGTGATAAACGCTGGCAACATTTTGTCGAGGCAGTTAGACTTCCGCAAAAAGTCATCCGCCTGGACGCCAGCGGAGTTAGTAGCCGGGAAACAGAACGCGCTCAAGCGTCGACCCGCTTACTCGTACTGAACGGGGGGCGAACGATTCGCCAGGCCGCGCCGAAGGGGCGCGAAAAGCGTTTGAAGATTTATGGACTCACAGTCATCCACAGAAACCATCCGTCCGGCCAGCCCATTGCCGGACAACGACGCTGCCCAGCGGCATACTGAAGAAAGACCAGGCGGCCCCCACAAGGACCACGCCGTCATCCTGCTGCACGGCCTGTGCGGTTCGCAGCTGGAAATGGGCTCCATCCCCAAGCAGTTGAAGAAGGCCGGCTGCACCGTCATTGCCCTGAACATCGACAATTATTCCGCGGCCCTGACCAATCCCCGCGTCTCCCCCGACTGGGAGGACTGGTGCGCCGTGGTCGAGAGCCGGGTGGCGCGCCTGAAGGAAGAATTCCGCACCGTCTCGCTGTGCGGCCTGTCCATGGGCGCCACGCTGGCCCTGGCGGTGGCGGCGCGCAGCAAGGAGCTGCTGTCGGTGGTGCTGCTCTCGCCGGTGCTGCAGTATGACGGCTGGTCGGTACCCTGGTATTGGAAACTGCTCACCGTGGTCTATGACATGGGCGTGCGCGACTGGTCCTACAAGGAAAGCGAACCCTACGGCATCAAGAACTTCGAAATGCGTCGTCGCGTGGCCGCCGCGCTGGAGAAGGATGGCGTCGCCGCCGTGGGCGCTGCCTCCATCCCGGCACGCCACCTGCGCGCGGCCCTGCGCATGATCGCCTTCGTGCGCAAGTCGCTGCCGCTGGTGCGTACCGATACCCTGATCATTCATTCCATCGACGATGAAACCGCCTCGCCGCGCAATGCCGAAGTGATCCTGCAGCACATCAATGCCGAGATACGCAAGGTCGTCTGGCTGGGTGACTGTTATCACATCATCACCGTGGACAATGAACGCGAGATCGTCACCAATGAAACCGTGATGTTCATCAAGCGCAGCATCGAGATCCACGGCAACGAGATGAACCGCAAGTATCTCGCCCACTCCTCGCCGCTCAAAGACAGACGGCACTGAGTGGATGTGCAGAAAAACCGCTGATCCACGCTGCCTGCCGCCGATCCGCCATTTGACAGACCCGCATTCTTACATTCTTAACATGAGCCCATTGCAGCATCGAGCAATGTGAACCAAGATGGATACCACACGCCCCCACTCCAAGACCATCATGAGCCTGATCCGACTCAAGAATGCCAAGAGCTGGCGCCCGCAGGGGTTCCGGCCAGTGTACGTCTGTACCGTCGGCTTCGTGGCGGCATTCGGACTGCGCTATGCGCTGGCACCGTTTGTGGATGAGGCGCTGTCGATGCTGTTTTTCTCCGTCAACTGCATCGTGATGAGCTATCTGTTCGGCTATCTCTATTCCCTGGGCCTGCTGGCCGTGAGCATTCCCACGGCGATGTTCTTCTTCCGCAAGCCCTTCTATACGATGGATGGATTGAACGACAAGGATATCTTCCTGATCCTGGTCTACATCGTCATCGTCGCCACCGCCTCGATCATCATTGAATGGCTGCAGCGCGAGCGCTATGCCGCCGTGCTCCAGCAGCGCGTATCCGAAACCCGTTACCGCCTGCTCATCGAATCAGACCAGGCGCGCCGTGCCGAATACGCCAGACAGTTCGAAACCAGCCCCGGCGAAGGCAGTCGAGCTGAAATGAGCTGAACTGCCCTGGCCGGGCATTGACGGTCCCCGTCTCCACCGCAGAGCATCAGGAAGCATCAGGAAGCCCCTGATAGTCCCCGTCGCCCGACTCTCCTAAGATGGTGCCATCCCAGCAAGGAGGCTGCCATGTCCCTGACTCATCACCTGCCCCGCGTACTCGTCGTCGATGCCGACCTGGACGCCATAGAAACCGCCCGCTTTGCCATCTGGCGCAGCCAGTTGCCCTGCCAGTTCGCATGGTTCGATGATGCCGAGCTGGCCAATGCGTCCCTGCTGACCAAGGCCCTGTGCCGCAGCAAGGATCTCCCGGCCTTGATCCTGCTCGATCCACGCAGCTTTTCCGGCACCGAAGGCTATGAATTGCTGCGCACCCTGTGCATCTACCAGCAACTGGCGCAGATTCCGTTGGTGCTCTTCACGGCCGCACCGATGTCCGCCGATTTCGCACAGGAGCAGGACAGCCGCATCTGGTATGCCGCCAAGCCCGCGCGCGCCGCCGATTACATGGACCTCGTCACGCGCTGCGTCAAGCAGCGCCTGCGTCAGCCTGCCACGCTCTGATCTGATGGCGCAGAGTGCGCCTGACGATCCCGGCCAGGCGCCGGATCAGCGCATCGTATTGCTCTTCGGACGTATTGCCGTAACCGATCACCAGCCCGTTGTGGCGAGCCTGTGGCGACCCTGCTGAAAACGAGGACAGCGCCCCCACGTTCATTCCTGCGGCGCGCGCCGCCGCGCTGACTGCGCCGTCGGCACAACCCGGTGGCAACCGCAGCGTCAGGTGCAGGCCGCTGGCGCCGCCCGAGATGTCCAGCCCCGGCAAATGGGTCTGCAAGGCGGCCCGCAAGGCCTGCTGGCGTTCACGATAGAGCCGTTTCATGCGGCCCAGGTGGCGCGCGAACTGGCCACCCGCCATGAACTCCGCCAGCGCCAGTTGTTCCAGCCTGTGCCCGCCGCGCAACATTTCGGCCAGCGCGCGCCAGGTGTCCTCCCCCACCGACGCCGGCAAGATCAGAAAACCGATCCGCAAACCCGGAAACAGCGTCTTGCTGAAGGTTCCCACGTACAGCACCGGCGCCTCCGGCACCAGCCCCTGCATGGCCGGGATGGGGTGGCCGTGATGGCAGAAGTCGCTGTCGTAGTCGTCCTCGATGATCCAGCAGCCATGCTCACGCGCCCGCGCGATGAGCGCCAGACGCCGCGCCAGCGACAATACCGCGCCGGTCGGATATTGGTGCGAAGGCGTCACATGGATCAGCCGGGGCGGCCAACGCCAGTCCCGATCGGCAATCAGGATGCCCTCGTCGTCGACCGGCATGGAACGAATCTTCATATCGCCTGAATGGAAGGCTGCAAGCACCCCGCCATAGCCGGGATCTTCCACCCAGGCGCGCTCGCCGGGATTGGCGAAGAGCCGCACGCACAGCGACAGGGCTCCTTGTGCGCCTTCGGTCACCACCACCTGCCCCGCTTCGCATCGCACCCCGCGCGCCACCCGCAGATATTGCGCGATGGCTTCGCGCAGGGCCGGTTCACCCAGCGCTTCGCCATAGGCCAGCGCCATCGGCCCTGCCCGCTTCAGGGCGCGCTCCTGCGCGCGCAGCCAGGCATTGAGCGCAAACCGGTTCAGGGCCGGCATGCCCGGTGTCAGCGGCAGGGCACGGTCACCGGCATCACGCGTGGACTTGATCGCACTGACCCGGCGTGATGGCCGCTGACGGTCCTGGCGTGCTACCGACGGTTCGGCGCGGATACCGGCAGGCATCGCCAGCAGCGTCGCCACCCGGGTTCCTTGTCGATCCGCTTCGGCATAACCTTCGGCCGTCAGTTGCTCGTACACCGCCAGCACCGTATTGCGCGCTACCTGCAACTGCTCGCACAGGCTGCGGGTGGAGGGCAGGCGGCTGCCCGGCGGCAACTGGCCGCCAAGAATGGCGCGTTTGAAGCGCGCCAGCAATTGCTGCTGGCGCGACATGGAACCGGCACTGAGGTCGAGCGGGGAAGACAACAGGGAAAGAGGCATGGCAAGGTGCTTTCGTGGCTCCATCAAATGAGTATCCTGTGGCACTTTTGATGATGCCACGAAAACGCTATCGTGCCAGGATCTGTTCACACCCGCCACGAAAGCAACCATGACTGATCTCCCCCGCACCAATGAATACCAGCAAGCCATCGGCCCCGCCCTGCCCGACTGGCAGCCGCGTCCACGCCCCGACGGCCAGACCCTGCAAGGCCGCAGCTGCCGGATCGAGCCTCTGGATGCAGCCCGCCATGCCGGACAACTGTACGCCGCCTTTGCCACCGCCCCGGACGGGCGCGACTGGACCTACATGATGAGCGGCCCCTTCGCTGATGCCGCCAGCTACCGTCAGCAGGCCGAGCAGATGCAGGCCACGCAGGACCCGCTGCATCATGCCGTGATCGACCTGGCCAGCGGCGAAGCGATCGGCACCCTGGCACTCATGCGCATCGAACCGGTACATGGCGTCATCGAGGTCGGCCACATCGCGCTGTCAGCGCGTCTCAAGCGCAGCCGCATGGCCACCGAAGCGCATTACCTGCTGATGCGCCATGTCTTCGAAGACCTCGGCTATCGCCGCTACGAATGGAAATGCGACAGCCTCAATGCGCCCTCGCGCGCGGCGGCGCAGCGTCTGGGTTTCCGCTTCGAGGGCGTGTTCCGTCAGGCCATCGTTTATCGTGGCCGCAGCCGCGATACGGCGTGGTTCTCCATCATCGACAGCGAATGGCCAGCCCTGCGCCGGGCCTTCGAACAGTGGCTGGATGATGAAAATTTCGATACCAGGGGACAGCAGCGCCAGTCGCTCTCCGCCCTGACGCGCGCTGCACTCGCGCCCGTCAACGCGATGTCTTCAACTGCTTGAGTTCCCACAGCGCCTCCAGCACATGGCACGTGGCCGGTTCGAGCTGGCTGGCGCGGTGGGCAATGCCCAGGGGGCGCCACAGCGCCGGTCGCAGCGGTCGCATGACGATGCGCGGATCCAGTAGCACGGGCCGGCCTTGCGCGCTGGCCTCGTGCGGCAAGAGCGTGGCGCCATAACCGGCGGCCACCAGGCTCTTGATGGCATCGTTGAAATTGAGCTGGATGCGCGCCACCGGTGCTTCCCCGGCCCCCGCGAACCATTCCGTGGTCAGGCGCGAGAGCCGTGTTTCGGGTGCATTCAAAATCAGCGGCTGCGCGGCCAGCCAGCCGGGCGTGACCAGTCGCGGCACCTGCCAGGCCGCCGGCAGGAAGGCCATCACCGGATCGCGCCGCCAGGGCTTGACGCATAGCCCCTGGACGGGTGATTGCGGCAGCGCCACCAGGCCGATGTCGAGCAGCCCTTCGTGCAGCTGCGACAAGGTTTCCTGCGAGGTCAGAATGTGGATCTGCACGTCGATATCCGGATGACGTTGCCCCAGCCGTTCCAGTACCTGCGGCAGCAGCGTGGCAATGGCGCCGGTAGAGGCGCCCAATCGTACGCGCCCGGCCAGCCCCAGCACCTGCCGCCCTACTTCTTCCAGCGCCTGATCAGCTGCGGCCAGCAATTGCCGGGCGCGGACGATGAGGGTGGCGCCAATGCCCGATGGCCGCACCTGGCTGCGCTGGCGCAACAGCAGCGGCGCACCGATGCGCTCTTCCAGCTCGCTGATGTGCAGGCTCACCGTGGGCGGTGCCAGGTGCAACTCGCGCGCGGCAGCGGCAAAGGAACCCAGGTCGGCAATGGCCACCAGGGTACGCAGGCGATCCAGGCTCAATTCACGCATCGCATGACTCCCGACAGAAAAAGATCACGTTCCAAAGATCACGTTCCAAAGATCACGTTCAGTAGACATTCAGAAAAGCTGAACGAACTCTTTAGAATATTCAACTTTTCCAATTATACGATCCGCTTCAACATGCAGTCTTCGGCAAGCGTCGGCCATTCGATTTCGGCGCCTTTCCCTGTATTGGAGCGAACCGTGAGCACACTTCCCCTGATCTTCATCGATGGCGACCAAGGCACGACCGGCCTGCAGATCCATGAGCGCCTGCGTGGCCGCCATGACCTGCGCATCCTGACCCTGCCGGCTGCCGAGCGCAAGGATGCGCGGCGTCGCGCCGAGGCCCTCAACAGCGCTGACATCGCCCTGCTGTGCCTGCCGGACGACGCCGCCCGCGAGGCCGTCACCTTGATCGAGAATCCCCGGGTGCGCGTGATCGACGCCAGCTCGGCCCATCGCACCAGCCCCGGCTGGGTCTATGGTTTCCCCGAACTGTCGACGACACAGCCGCAGGCCATTGCCAACGCACAGCGCGTGACCAATCCCGGCTGCTATCCGACCGGCGCCATCGCCTTGCTGCGCCCGCTGGTGCAGGCAGCACTGGTGCCGGCCGACTACCCGCTGGCCATCCATGCCGTCTCCGGTTATTCCGGTGGCGGACGCGCCCAGGTCGAGCAATACGAAGGTCCGGATGCCGCCCAGGCCGCGCCCTTCGTGCTCTACGGACTGGGCCTGGCACACAAGCATCCGCCCGAGATGCAGCTGCACGCGGGCCTGTCGCAACGTCCGGTGTTCGTGCCCAGCTACGGCGCCTTCAGGCAGGGCATCGTGTTGTCCATCGCCCTGCAGACCCGTCTGCTGCCGCCCCAGGCCACGCTGGAGAGCCTGCGCACAACGCTGCAGGCGCATTACGCCGGTGCGCGCCACGTCATGGTGCTGGATGCAGAGCAAAGCGCGGCCACCACCCGGCTCGACCCGACCCGCCACAACAACAGCAACGACATGACACTGGGGGTCTTCGGCAACGCGACGGCGGGCCACATTCTGCTGTGCGCGGTGTTCGACAACCTTGGCAAGGGTGCCTCCGGTGCCGCCGTGCAAAACCTGGACCTGCTGCTGGGCGCTCGCTGACTCGCATCTTTTTTACAAGCTCATCATCTCAAGAAGCTTGACGAACAAGCCAAAACCACAAGGCCCGGCTCATCGTCAAGCGGAAGACTCGTAAAATCGCGTAAAGCCGACGTTGCGAACAAGGCAGGAATGGACAGGCTGTGGCATCATGCCGGTTCGATTTGCCACACAACCTGCAGGCGATGGACTGGCAAGCACCCGCCGTCGCCCCGCTTCGAAGCAAGATGTCCACCACCTTAGGCGCCATCGCGTGCAAGTATCTTGACGCGACCATCAAACTGACTCCCGTATTGCGTACCGATGGCAAATGGACGGCGTTCGTCCATATCGACTTCCCGGATCGCACCACGCATGAATTCGGCGATTTCAAGCCGGGCAACTCCAAGATGGAAGCCCTGCAGAATGCCGTCACCGCCGCCGAACAATACGTGCGCGAGCGCAAGAAGAAATAAGGTTTCCGGCCCGCCTCCGCATCATGAAAAACGGCCTGCATCGCTGCAGGCCGCCGGGCAAGGCCAACCGGTCAGTCGCTCAGTTCATCTTCACGCCCGCCGCCTCGCTTTCCTTGTAGATCGCGTCAATCAGATCCTGTCCCACGCGCGAGGCCATGCTCTTGTGCACCGGCAGCAAGGCGCGCCGCCATTCGGCTTTTTCTGCCTCGCTCAAGGTATAGACCCTGGTCTTGCCGCTGGCCTTGATGGCGGCCAGGGCATCATCATTTTCCTTCTGGGCGATGGTGTTGGCATACTCCGTCGCTTCCTTCATGGCGCCCTCCAGCTGGCCGCGCACGTCGGCTGGCAGGGCTTCCCAGAACTTCTTGTTCACGATCACCGCATAGCCGATGTAGCCGTGGTCCGATACCGTCAGGTCGGACTGCACTTCGTGCATCTTCTGCGTATAGATGTTGGAGGGCGTATTCTCGCTGCCATCGACCACGCCGGTC
The DNA here is from genome assembly GCF_057809315.1 of Herbaspirillum sp. FG34. NCBI lineage: Bacteria > Pseudomonadati > Pseudomonadota > Betaproteobacteria > Burkholderiales > Oxalobacteraceae > Herbaspirillum > Herbaspirillum sp. FG34. Next base: position 409,777 of record NZ_JBMDJS010000002.1, read on the forward strand.
TGCATGGCCTGATAGACCTCGGAAAACGCCAGCACCTGCGGATTGGCCTTGAGCGCGCGGAACTGTTCGTCCAGCACCTTGGAGGACTGGATGCGCATCTTCAGCGCCCGGAAGTCCGCCACCTTGTGCAGCGGACGGTTGGCCGTCATCACCTTCATGCCGTTATCCCAGTAGGCCAGGCCCTTGATCCCCTTGCTCTCCAGCTTCTGGAACAGTCCCTGTCCGATCGGTCCTTCGGTGACACGCTTCAACACGGTCTTGTTGGGGAAGATGTAGGGCAGATCGAAGACCTCGAATTCCTTGGCGCCCAGCGGCCCGAACTTGGCCAGGGACGGCGCCAGCATCTGCACTGAACCCAGTTGCAGGGCCTCCAGTTCTTCCTTGTCCTTGTAGAGGGTACTGTTGGGATAGACCTCGACCTTGACGCGGCCGTTGGTGGCCTTTTCCGCCAGTTCCTTGAAGCGCTCCGCGCCCTTGCCCTTGGGCGTGTCATTGGCTACCACGTGGCTGAACTTGATGACGATGGTCTGCTGGGCCAGCGCGGCGGTGGCCGACAGGCTCAACGAGGCGAAGGCGCAGGCGGTCAGTGCCGCCCGCATTGTGATGATGGTCATGGATGTCTCCTCCGGGGTGATGCAAGCAGGCCGATGACCTCGACCCGCTCGCGTTAAAACACAATCAGGTCACGCAGTCCCTCCCCGCTGTGCAGGCGATCGAAGCCGCGATTGATATCGGCCAGCGCCAGGCGCTCGCCCATGAGCTTGTCCACCGGCAGCTTGCCGGCCTGGTACAGACCGATGTAGCGCGGGATATCGCGCACCGGCACGCAGGAACCGATGTAGCTGCCCTTGACGGTACGTTCCTCGGCCACCAGGCTGACCTGCTGCAGCGCCCAGTTCTGATTCGGTGCCGGCAGACCGGCGGTGACCGTCATGCCGCCGCGGCGGGTCATGCGATAGGCCGCTTCCATGGCCTGTACCGAGCCCGCCATTTCGAAGGCATAGTCGACCCCACCCTTGGTGAGTGCCTTGACCTTCTCCACCGCATCCGGATCGCGGGCATTGACGGTGGCCGTGGCCCCCAGTGCGCGCGCCACCTCCAGCTTGCTGTCATGCAGGTCGACGGCAATCACCTCGCGAGCACCCGAAGCCAGCGCGCCCAGCAGGGTGCACAGGCCCACACCGCCCAGCCCCAGCACGGCAGCCGTGGTGCCGGCCTTGACCTCGGCAGTATTGACCGCCGCGCCCACGCCGGTGAGCACCGCACAGCCGAACAGGGCGGCCTGAACGGGATCGATGTCGGCCTCGATCTTCACGCAGGAGCGGCGCGAGACCACCGCATGGTCGGCAAAGGCCGACACGCCCATGTGATGGTGCACGTGCTGCGTGCGGTCACGCAGGCGACGCTGACCGGAGAGCAATTCACCCACGGTATTGGTGGCCGCGCCCGGCTCGCACAGCGCGGGTCGGCCCTCCATGCAGGGCAGGCAGTGACCGCAGCTGGGCACGAAAACCAGCACCACCAGGTCACCGGCGCGCAGGTCGGTCACGCCACTGCCGACCTCGACCACTTCAGCCGAGGCCTCGTGGCCCAGGGCCATCGGTACCGGACGCGGACGCACGCCGGTGATGACCGACAGGTCGGAATGGCACAGGCCGGCCGCCTTCATCCTGACCAGCACTTCACCGGGGCCGGGCCCATCGAGATCGAGTTCCTCGATCTTCAGCGGCTGACTCTGCGCAAACGGGTGCGCCTCGGTCACTTCGCGCAGCACGGCAGCTTGGATTTTCATGGTGTCGTCTCCCTCTTGGTTGGAAAACGCATAGGTTACACGAGCCACGGTCGGCGCAATCCGAGGCCCGCCCTGCTCAGTCCATCAAGCGCCCGGCCTGATGCAGGAATTTCTCCGCCTGCAAGATCACCGGCCTGTCGATCATCTTGCCCTTGAGCGAAATGGCACCACCGTCGCCGGCGCGCACGGCCGCCATCACTTCCTCGGCCCAAGCCAGTTCCCGCTCGCTGGGCATGAAGCCACGTCGCACCCCGTCGACCTGGCGCGGATGGATGCACAGCTTGGCGCCAAAGCCCATGCGCCGGGCCCGCTGCACCATGCGCGTGAGGAAGGCATCGTCATTGAAATCCGTGGTCACGCCATCGATGGGCGGGGCAATACCGGCCAGGCGCGAGGCCATCACCATCTCGATGCGGAAGTGCGTCAGCTCTTCCTCCTCCGGTCCGCACTGCATGCCCAGATCGACCTGTGCATCAATGGAACCAAAAGCCAGCCGCTGCACACCCGGCACGGCAGCGATCTCACGCATGGCGGCCAGACCGGCGGCACTTTCGATGAGGGCGATCAGTCCGCGCCCCGGTCCCAGCCGACGAGCGATGGAGGACAGCGTCTTGGCGTCCTCCGCCTTGGGCAGAACAATGCCCGCCATCGATAGTGCAGAAAACGTCAGCAGGTCATCGCCATGCCAGACCGTGTCGGCGGCGTTGATGCGCACCCACAGACGCGCCTGCGGACCATTGCCGCGCAGCCAGCGCGCCAGCGTGGCACGCGCCTCTTCCTTCTGCGGCAGGGCCACAGCGTCTTCGAGGTCGACGATGACGGCGTCCGCCCCGCTCTCGAGTGCCTTGGCATAGCGCTCGGGCCGGTTGGCCGGCACGAACAGGTAGCTGTTGGCAGCAGTGATATGCGGTGCCATCACACGGTTCCCCGTTCGCGCAAGGCCGCGATGGCGGCCGCGTCATAGCCCAGTCTGCCGAGGATGGCCTCGGTATGCTGGCCCAGTGCCGGGATGGCCTCCATGCGGTAGTCGTAGCTGTCATTGACACCGGGGGGCAGCAGTGCGGCGACCTTGCCGACCGGGGTATCGACTTCGGCCCAGCGTTCGCGCCCAGCCAGTTGCGGGTGCTGCCACAGTTCCTGCATGGTGTTCACACGGGCATTGGCGATCTGCGCATCATCCAGCCGCGCCACGACCTGCTCGGCGCTCATGTCGGCAAACATCCCCAGGATCAACTGGCGCAGCGCTTCGCGATGCTCATGGCGTCGCGCGTTGCTGGAGAAGCGTGCATCGCTGGCCAGCGCGGCATCCTGCAATACCACTTCACAGAAGACTTTCCATTCACGTTCGTTCTGCAAGCCCAGCATGACCGTCTTGCCATCACCGGCCTTGAAGGGGCCATAGGGATAGATGGTGGCATGCTCCGCGCCCGAGCGACCCGGCGCACTGGCCCCCTGATAGGCGTAATACAGGGGAAAGCTCATCCACTCCGTCAACGCCTCCAGCATCGACAGATCGATATGGCTGCCGCGTCCATCGCGCCCGCGCTTGATGAGCGCAGCCAGGATGTTGGAATAGGCATACATGCCGGCGGCGATGTCGGCAATCGAGCAGCCAGCCTTCACCACTTCATCGGGCGTACCGGTGACCGAGAGGAAACCTGCTTCGCTCTGGATCAAGAGGTCATACGCCTTCTTGTCACGATAAGGACCGTCCTCACCATAACCGGAAATATCGCAGACGATCAAGCCCGGGTGCTTCGCATGCAGTACCTTGGCCGACAGGCCCAGACCGGCGGCAGCGCCCGGTGCCAGGTTCTGCACCAGGACATCGGCCTCACCCAGGAGCTGGTCGATGATGCGCTTGCCCTCTTCGTCCTTGAGGTTGAGGGTCAGGCTTTCCTTGGAACGATTGGTCCACACGAAGTGCGAAGACAGGCCGTTGACGCGCGTATCGTAGCCGCGGGCAAAATCTCCCACCCCGGGTCGCTCGATCTTGATGACACGGGCGCCCAGGTCCGCCAGCTGGCGTGTACAGAACGGCGCCGCGATGGCGTGCTCCAGGCTGATGACGGTGATGCCCTCCAGCGGGCGATTGGCTTGCGACATGGCGTGTGCTCCTGGCGTACTTGGCGCGTCGGGATGATCGGATAGGGTCGGGCCTCAGAACAACTGCTGCAGATCGCGCGTCTCGTGCAGGCGCCAGGCACGTGCGATGATCGCGGCGATCTCGGCGTCGCTGGCCGCGTGCGAGAAACGCATCAGCCGTGTCGCCTTCTGTTCCAGCTCAGGCCGCGAGAGCGTGTTCTCGGGATCGCCCTTGGGTACATCGACGGCTGCCTCGAAGCGGCGGCCATCAGTGGTCTGTACTTCCACGCGGCCGAGCCAGCGTGCAGGATAGGCTTGATCGACCTCGCTATCGAGCCGCATCTGCACCTTCTGGCGGAACTGCGCCACGCGCGGATCGCTCAAGGCCTGCTGTTCAAATTCACTCAGCCCGGCCTGCTGATGCACGGCAATCAAGCCCAGCACCGTACCCATGGAAAACTTGGCCTGGTGCACCGTCTGCGGATCGACCACCGGCCCCAGCACATCGATGGCACCCTGATGCACGCGCGTGGTGACCAGGGCGATCTGGTCGTGACGCAGACCTTCACGCTGCATCAGCAATTGCAGCGCATCGGCGGCTGGATGCGTATGACGGCAGGAAGCATGGAACTTGAACGAGGTCTCCGCCGTAGCCCAGCGCGTACCCAGGCCATCGGTGAGGCGAGCAGGATCGGCGTCGCTGGACATGCCGGCCGCCATGCCCTGGGCACCTTCGAGGATGCGTTGCGCGCCGGTGAAACCATCCCGCGTCAGATACGCTGCCAGCAGCCCGTCGGCAGCGGCCTTGCCGGTATGCAGTTGCTTGGAATCGGCCGCATCGCGCAGGAACTCCCACAGCCCTGCGGCCTGGGTTCCGGCCGAACCCATGGCATGCAGGAATTGTCGCGCATCGAAATCCATCAACTTGCCCACCGCCACCGCAGCGGCCAGCGTGCCCACTGTCCCGGTGGTATGGAAGACCCGGTAGTGCGAGCGCCCCATGAATTGGCCGATGCGGATGCCGGCCTCATAGCCTGCCACGGCGGCCACCAGCAAGTCCGCACCGGACTTGCCCAGTGCCTGCGCAGCAGCCAGCGCAGCCGGGAATACCACGGCCGCCGGATGGAACACCGAACCGTTGTGCACGTCATCCTGCTCCACTACATGCGAGGCTGCACCATTGACCAGCGCCGCAAAATACGGCGTGGTACTGCGACGGCTGGTGAGGATGGTCGACGGTCCCTGCTGCGGCCCCATCTGCGCCGCATAGCGTTCGATGATGCCGACCTGGCGCGCGGTCTTGCCGGCCAGCGCCGAGGCGAACCAATCGAGATAAAGATCTTCGGTACGGGCGATCACCGCCGTCGGGATATCCTCGTAACGCAGCCCGGCCAGAAAGGCCGCCAGCAGGCGCGAGGGATGCTCATCGGGCCTGACGTTTTCTGCACCAAGGGTGGAGTTTTCTGCAATGGCCTGCATGATTTGCCTCAGAAGGAACGCGGCAGACCGAGAATGTGCTCGGCCACGTAGGAAAAAATCAGGTTGGTCGAAATCGGCGCCACCTGGTACAGGCGCGTCTCACGGAACTTGCGCTCGACGTCGTATTCGCAGGCAAAGCCGAAGCCGCCATGGGTCTGCAGGCAGACATTGGCCGCTTCCCACGAGGCCTTGGCTGCCAGGTACTTGGCCATGTTGGCCTGGGCGCCACAATTCTGGTGCGCATCGAAGAGTTCGCAGGCCTTGTAGCGCATCAGGTTGGCGGCTTCGATCTCGATGTAGGCGTCGGCAATCGGGAACTGCACGCCCTGGTTCATGCCGATGGGCCGATCAAACACCACGCGCTCATTGGCATAGGCGGTAGCCTTGTCGATGAACCAGTAACCATCGCCGATGCACTCGGCGGCGATCAGGGTGCGTTCGGCATTGAGGCCGTCGAGGATGTACTTGAAGCCCCGCCCTTCCTCGCCGATCAGATTCTCGGCGGGGATTTCCAGGTTGTCGAAGAAGAGTTCATTGGTCTCATGGTTGACCATGTTCAGGATGGGCCGCACCTCCAGCCCCTTGCCGATGGCCTCCTTCAGATCGACCAGGAAAATGGACATGCCTTCGGATTTCTTCTTGACCTGGTCCAGCGGCGTGGTCCGTGCCAGCAGGATCATCAGATCCGAATGCTGGACTCGGGATATCCACACTTTCTGGCCGTTGACCACGTAGCGATCGCCCTTCTTCACCGCCACGGTCTTGATACGCGTGGTATCGGTACCGGTGGTCGGTTCGGTCACGCCCATCGATTGCAGGCGCAGTTCACCGCTGGCGATCTTGGGCAGGTACTGCTGCTTCTGCCGTTCGGAGCCGTGACGCAGCAAGGTGCCCATGTTGTACATCTGGCCGTGGCAGGCCCCGGAATTTCCACCGGTACGGTTGATCTCTTCCATGATGACCGAGGCTTCGGTCAACCCCAATCCGGAACCGCCGTATTGCTGCGGAATCAACGCGGCCATCCAGCCGGCCTTGGTGAGAGCATCGACAAACTGCTCGGGATAGCCGCGTGCCTCGTCGACCTTGCGCCAGTATTCTGCGGGGAAGGTCTGGCACAGGTCGCGCACGGCATCGCGCAGGTCGGTGTAGGCATCGGGGACGGTTTGATACGACATGAGGGACTCCGGCTCAATATTGTGTAAATGATTTATTTTTTTAGCCCAACAGGGCTTGCGCCTGCATCGCCAGCTCGCCGCGCTGGTTCTGCGCCCACAGCGCCACGCTCCTGCCATCGGCTGCGGGCTTGCCGCACAGCGTGAAGGGCTCGATATCGAACAGGCTGCCCACGGCACGGAAATTGAACTCGCGCAGCACCGCCTGCGGCATCTCGCGCGCCAGCAGGTCGACCAGCAAGGTGGCGATCAGCGGACCATGCACGATCAGGCCAGGATAGCCCTCAACCTCGGTGACATAGCTGCGGTCGTAATGGATGCGATGACCGTTGAAGGTCAGTGCCGAATAGCGGAACAGCAGCACCGGATCGGGCACCACCCGGCGCGACCAGCGCGCATCGGCGGGCGCGCTTTGGGCTACCGCCACCGGTGCACCAGGCTGCGGCAAATCGCGATAGACGATATCGTGCTCTTCGCTCAGGCAGAGCTGGCCCTGATGATGGATGGTGTGCTGCACGGTCACGAAGGCCAGCGCGCCGGTGCGTCCCTGCTTCACGTCCACGCTGGCAATGCGCGAGACTTTCTCGGCCTGTGCGCCGATGGGTAGCGGCGCGGCAAAGCGCAGCCGGCCTCCGGCCCACATGCGCCGCGGCAAGGGTACCGGCGGCAGGAAGCCACCACGCTGCGGATGCCCATCCGCGCCCACCTCCGACTGAGGGCACACGTTCCAGAAATAGATCCAGTGCCACAAGGGCGGCAGCGCATCCCCGGCGACGGGATAACGCGGACCGTCCAGCGTCGCCGCCAGCGCTGCCGCAAAGGCAGGATTGATCTGGTCGTGGCGCGTTTCGGTCTTGTCCAGCCACTGACGCAGCAAGGTGATATCCAGGTCGGGATGCGACATGTCTGCTCGTGTCGTTGTTGTGCAATGGGCGCCAGTCTGTGGCCAGCCGACGCGGCAAACAATCTGTATTTTTGGAAGGGGGGCTTACGCAGAACTGAAGTCACGCCCAGGATGCGGATGCGGCATCGCATCACGCGCGCCAGGGATTTCTCTGCATGCGCTCGGACAAATCGGCGTACCATGAGCAGCCACCGAGGGCACGCGCGCAACGAACGCGGGAACGTGCCGCAACACAAGAGAGGGCGGCTTGCCGGAATGCAAGCGAGATCCTCACTGATCCTTTCCGGGAGACATCATGCTTTTCGATCTGACCGACCTGCGCCTGTTCATCCTGATTGCCGAACTCAACAGCCTCACCCGCAGCGCCGAGCGCATGAATCTCTCGCTGGCCGCCACCAGCAACCGCATCAAGGAACTGGAGACACGTTTCGGTACGCGCCTGCTTTATCGCGAGAGCAAGGGCGTGCAACTGACACCGGCCGGGCAGACCTTGCTGCATCACGCACAGCTCTTCATGCAGCAGATGGAACATCTCAAGAGCGACATGCAGCAGTACAACAACGGCATCAAGGGCTATATCCGCATCTTCGCCAACACCACGGCGGTGACCGAATTCATGCCCGAGATTCTCGGCAAGTTCCTGGCCAGGTATCCGCAGGTCAATGTCGCCCTGGAAGAACGCCTGAACCATGACATCCTGCGCGGCATCCAGGAAGGCACGGCCGACATCGGCATCGTCGCCGGTCCGGTACAGGGAGATGGATTGCAGGTGCTCAACTTCTCCACCGACCGCCTGGTCCTGGCCACCGCGCTGGAACACCCGCTGGCCGGCGCTGGCAGCCTTCCCTTCCAGGACACGCTGGAATACGAACACATCGGCCTGCACGAGGGCAGCACCCTGCACCATTTCCTCAACAACATCGTGGCCGGGCATGGCCAGCGGCTCAAGTTGCGTATCCAGGTACGCAGCTTCGAAGCCATGTGCCGCATGATCGAGACCAATGTCGGCATCGGCATCGTGCCGCGTTCAGCGGCACAGCGGCATCAGCAGACCATGCAGTTATCGGTGGTGGAATTGAGCGATCCGTGGAGCGTGCGCGAGCGCAGCATGGTGTTTCAGAACATGGAGACGCTCTCGCCGCATGCCCGCAACCTGGTGGAGTTCATCAGCGAGCAGATGATGCCGGACAATGACGAAGATAAACTATCCGCGCCCGATGCAGGCAAGCCTGTCGCTCGTGCAAGGAAGAGCGCCTGAGGTGGTGCTGGCCGGAAGAGAAACGCTCAGCCGCCGATCATCATCCAGACCGACAGCAACAACAATGCCGCGCAGAAGAGGATGCGCAGACGCCGTTCCGGCAAATGGTGCGCCAGCGCCACGCCCCATGAGATGCTCAGCACGCCGCCCAGCGCCATGGGCAGACCGACTGACCAGTCCACGTGGCCCGCTTGGGCGTAGGTCCACAGCGCCACCAGGGTGCCGGGCGTGACCATGGCCAGTCCGAGGCCTTGCGCGGCGGTCTGCGTCACGCCGAACAAGGCCGTCAGCATGGGCACGGCCACGATGGCGCCGCCCACGCTGAAGAAACCGGCCGAGGCTCCGGCCGACATCCCCACCAGTGGAATGTAGCGGCGTGAGAGCACCATGGACGACTCGACGCTGCGCTTGTTGCGCAACAGCGTCCACAGGTAGTAAAGCGCGAGCAGCCCCATGAAGGCGGCGAAGCAGACATGCAGGCTGCGTGCGGCCATGGCAGTGGCTATCCGGGCCGCGAGGTAGGTGGTCACGACGGCGGGCACGCACATCATCGCGGCCGTACTCCACTGGATGCGATTGCGCTGCCGGTAGCGCCAGAAGGCGATGACGACATTGGGCACGATCATCACCAGCGCCGTGCCCTGGGCCAGTTGCTGGTCCATGCCGTAGAGGTAGCCCAGCACCGGAATGGCGATGAGCCCGCCGCCGATCCCGAACAGACCGCCCATGGCGCCCAGCAGGCCACCGAGCAGGAAGTTGACTACGCCGGAGAAAAACAAGGAAGCCGTCATCGGTGTACAGTGATGCCTCTGCTGGCCGGCTGCAGGATGCAGTGGCCGCATCGAAGGATAAAAAAGGAGACTGACATGAGCGGCGTCATCGTGTTTGCGCTGGAGATGGGCGTTATCGCCCTCATTGCGCTGGCCATCTACATGGTGATGAAGAAGTAGCGCCGCCGTTCAGGCCCGACAGTGTAGCGCAGCCGGCCCATGCTGTCCCGGCCGCTTGTGTTTTTCTGCCATCCCCCTCAAGCAAAGGACAACAGAATGGATCTCGGCATCAAAGGTAAAACTGCGCTGGTCTGCGCATCGAGCAAGGGACTTGGTCGCGCCTGCGCGTTCTCGCTGGCGCGTGAGGGCGTCCACGTGACCCTGCTGGCGCGCGGTGCCGAGGCGCTGGAAGCCACGGCCCGGGCGATCCGCGCGGAGACCGCCGCCACCGGCGCCGTCATTGCCGCCGTCGTCTGCGACATCACCACCCCGGAAGGACGCGCCCTGGCGCTGGCTGCCTGCCCTGCACCGGACATCCTGGTGACCAATGCCGGCGGCCCCAAGCCTGGGGACTTCCGTGAGTGGACGCGGGAGGACTGGATTGCGGCGGTGGACGCCAACATGCTCACGCCCATCGAGCTCATCAAGGCCACGGTGGATGGCATGATTACGCGCGGCTTCGGGCGCATCGTCAATATCACCTCCAGCGCGGTACGGGCGCCGATCGACATTCTGGGACTCTCCAATGGTGCGCGTTCGGGGCTGACCGGTTTTGTGGCGGGACTGGCGCGCAAGACGGTGGCGCACAACGTGACGATCAACAATCTCCTGCCGGGGCCGTTCGAGACCGATCGCCTGCGTTCCACCGCCAGCGGTGCCGCCGCCGAGAGCGGGCGCAGCGTGGATGAAGTGTTGGCGGAGCGGCGCAAGCTCAACCCGGCCGGGCGCTTCGGTGATCCGGCCGAGTTTGGCGATGCCTGCGCCTATCTGTGCAGTGCTCAGGCGGGTTTCATCACGGGACAGAATCTGTTGATGGATGGCGGGGCTTATCCGGGGACGTTCTGAGGCCGGTCTGCTGCGCTGGCGCATGGCATGCCGGAAAGGGATGGATGCAAAGCAAGTGATGTGATGTATAATGCGGCCCTCGTGCGACGGGCGCCATGCCCGGCTGCAGCACAAGGAGGTTTGGGTGAGTGGTTTAAACCAGCAGTCTTGAAAACTGCCGACGGGGTGACCCGTCCGTGAGTTCGAATCTCACAGCCTCCGCCAGGACATCATATAGAACCGGCCCCACAGGCCCGTTTATCATTTCTACCCACAAATTCACCCACAAACTAAAGCGTGGTAGCGAGGCGCTCATACGCCTGTAACATCGAGAAAGTATGCTGCGAGGCAACTCATAGACCTCGGGCAAACTGATGTACCAGCAGTTCAAAAAATTCCTATCAGAGAAGATTTCAGACTTCCGCCGCATGGTTCGACAAGCTCGCGGACAGGTTGAACTTGAAGAGCTCCAGAGCAGCGCGTGGGTCGTAGCTTCAGAATTGGGAGAGAAGAGAAAGTCAGAAATTGACTTCTCCAACAAGCAAGATCAAGACTGGATCTTGGCCACCGTCTACAACCAGTCTGTCCGCCCCGGCAAATCGGTGAGGTACGCCGTCAGCATCGATCAGCCCGCGGCGCGGGGCGACGATGATCTCCCCTCCCTGGCGGATACGCTGCCTGCGCCCGAAAATTCGGATCGTTACCTGAGTTGTTACCCTGTTTTGTTACCCTAGTTGTTACCCTAATCGGCAAGGTAACAACTAGGGTAACAAAACCCGCCGCTTAGAATTCGAAAGCGCCGACGATAAAAAATGCTCCTGCGCCATAGCTCGACAACTTTGCCTTAAACCTTGCAGAAGTCCCAATTTGGGACTACTATGCTTTCATAGTCAAATTTGATCAAGTTCATGCGCATTATTGCCCTCTCGACACTCAAGGAATTTTGGGAATCGCCAGATTATGCTGACGCAGAGGAACCAGGCTTAGCGTGGTATCGAGTTGTGTTGAAGGCAGATTGGAGCAAACCCGATGAGGTCAAAGCAACATTTGGCAATGCAAGCATCCTGAAAGACGGCCGCGCTGTCTTCAACATTGCCGGGAACAAGTATCGACTTGTTGTTTGGATCAATTATGACTTTCGCGTTGTGTATGTGCGCTTCATCGGCACCCATGCTCAGTACGATGACATCGACGCACAGACGATTTAACGGAGAACATCATGGATATCAAACCCATCAAAACTGACGCCGATTACCGCGCTGCCCTGAAGGAGATTGAAGGCCTGATGACGGCCAAACTGAACACTCCGGAAGGTGATCGCTTGGACGTCTTGGTCACGCTGGTTGAAGCCTATGAGGCCAAGCACTATCCAATTGACCTGCCTGACCCTGTTGAGGCCATCAAATTTCGCATGGAGCAGGCTGGCCTGACTGTTAAAGATCTGGAACCGTATATTGGCCGTTCCAACAGAGTCTATGAAATCCTCAATGGCAAGCGCCCCCTTACACTCGGTATGATCTGGAAGCTCAACCAGGGGCTCGGCATCCCTGCAGAAAGCTTGATCAAGCCGCCTAAAGCAGTTGCGGCATAGTCAACCTCTAAAGGTTGAAGGGGATAACGTTTCGTTACCCCATCACGATTCTTGGGGTAGGTGCCCAGAAATTTCTGGGCACCTACCTTGATACCTGGAGTAGTGAACCGCCCCGATTGGAGAATCAATTCGTTCGTCCCATCAGCTGCACCTCACGCCAAGACCGTACCCCGGCAATGCGCTTCCAACCGGATACAGGCAACAAGTACGTGACCTTCCGCCGAGGATCCCGAGCTTGATATAGAGCCTTCCCCGCCGCCCCCGGTGAGCCTCTCCTGCAAGAAATCCCGCATCCCAGAAGTACAGCACATGAGCCCCATGAGCTTCGATGCGAATCTCCTCCAAGGGCCAGCCGGCGTCTGCCATCTCGAGCACGCGGCGCCGTCGGAAGCGGCCGCAGGTGATGTGCAGACTCCATCGCTTCACCACGATCGCGCGCGCGGTCAGGTTGTACAGGTAGATCCTGTTGCCCGGACCAGCCGCGCCGGACCACCCCAGTCCGGCATCGATGCAATGGCCCTTGCGCCATCGCCTCTGCAGCCTGAGCAGAATCAAGATGATGATGATTGCTGCAGCCCATCCAGCCGCGCTCTGAAAATCCATGATGCTGCCTCGGAAAGATGATTGGTCTGGAAAGCATGCCGGCCTGCATGCGCATCACGTCATACAGGTCCATGCCTGTCCCGCGCATGAGGCCCGGCTATTGATGGGCATCGAATCCATCGGGCAAAACACGATGTCGCATCTTTTCCTACAATCATGCCTTTGATACTTCCCCCCGCAAGCGCGTTCTGCTCCCGAGGGCGACAGGTTTCCCTGCCTGCCACCCCCAACAGAACGCCACCACGCTCCCTTCCATGAATGCGCTCACCGCCCTGCTCCTGCTGACCATCATCCAGATCGCCACTTCCTTCGCCGCCACCGCCGTGCTGACCATCTCTCCTCTGCTGGCGGACTCGCTGGCCGTGTCGGCACGCTGGGTCGGTGTCTACACGGCGCTGCTCTATGCGGCAGCAGCCTGCTCCTCGATCTGGTTCGGCAACCGTGTGCATCGGCTCGGTGCCTTCCAGGTCAGCCGCTGGTGCCTGGCACTGTGTGCGCTGGGCATGCTGCTCATCGCCAGCTCGCGGATCGCGGGCGTATTGACCGGCAGTGTGCTCATGGGCATGGGATATGGCGGCATCACACCGGCCAGTTCGTACTTCCTGAGCCAGGGCACCTCCATCAAGCATCGCAGCCTGCTGTTCTCGATCCGGCAAAGCGGCGTGCCCGCCGGGGCTGCGCTGGCCGCCCTGGTGGTGCCGGCCATGACGCAGCATCTGGGACTGTCGTGGGCCTTCATCGCACCGGGCATCATCGGCCTGGCGGGCGCCGCGGCCTTCACCAGCCGATCCCCGCAGGAGCGCAGCCAGGCAGCACAATCCCACGCCGTCGCCAAACCCGCCAGCGTCTGGTCGCTCCTGGCCAGCTATCCGCCACTACGCATCCTGGCAGTGGTAGCCTTTCTGTTCTCCGGACTGCAGGTGACCACCCTGGCCATGCTGGTGCCCTTCCTGCATGGCTTCCAGCAGATGACGATCGCACAGGCAGGCTGGCTGCTCACGCTCGTGAACCTGGTGGGCGTGATCTTCCGCCTGGTCTGGGGCCGCTGCGTTGACCGTGGTGTGTCGGCGCTGCACATGCTGGCGCTCTCCGGCCTGCTCGGCACATCGGGATTCACCATCCTGGCCTGGGCCGCCTTCGCCTCGATACCCGCGTTCATGCTCTACCTGGCAGCGGCAGCCTTGGGTATCGCAGTCATCGCGTGGAATGGCGTGCTGTTCTCCGAGATTGCCATCGTCGTTGCGCGCGAAGAGGTGGGCCGGGCGACCGGACTGTGCGTCTTTGCCGGCTTCATCGGCGTGGTCTTGTTGCCGACCGTGCTGACCCTGGCCATCACGCAACGCTTCTGCAGCGGCCTGGTCTTTACCCTGGGCGCCCTGCTGTGCCTGCTCACAGGCTGGCAGACCTGGCGCCGCGCACCACACCGCCACCACTGAAGCCGCGCGAGCCGGGTCAGCGGCGCGACGCCGTGGTGAAACTGCTGCGCCCCATTTCGGCGGCATTGGCCAACAGTCGCAGCCGTGCCGAGCGCCAGTCCGACAACGAACGAATGCGCTCCAGCTCGGCCTCGCTGAGTACCGATTGCGCGTTGAGCATTTCCACGATGTCGGCGCTACCTGCATCGTACTTGCGCTGCACCGATTGCAGCGCCCGTTGCGCCGCCTCCAGCAGGCTGCGCGAGGAGGCCAGGCTGCGCAAGGCCGTGGTCGCCTCAGCATAGGTGATGGCGATGTCGCCCAGCACCTGGGCCTGGACGTCGCGCAGCTCGGCTTCGCGCAACTCTACCTGGGCCTGCGCACCGTCGATCTTGTAGTTGCGCGTAAAGCCTTCGAAGATGGGAATATTCAGATTCAGCCCGACCACGGTTTCACGATCACCGCGATTGCCGCCGCCTTGATTGGGTCGACCATTGACGAAGCGGCTGGCACTCAGATCCAGCGTCGGCAATCCCTCCGAGCGCACCACTGTCACTTTCTCACGAGCGGCTTCGACTTGGGCGCGCGCCGCCAGGATGGCCGGATGGTATTGCTTGGCCGACTGCAGCCATCCCGGCAGATTCTGCTCCAACCCGAGCGGATCTTCCTCAACCTCGGAAGACAGCGTCAGCGCCGGCGCATCCCCTGCCTCATCCAGCAAGCCCAAGCCCACCGCCAGCGCTACCAGGCTGCGCCTGTGCTGACCGTTGGCGCGCGCCAGTTCCAGTTCTGCTCTGGCGACGTAACTGCGCACCTGCAGGGTTTCCGGCAAGGCGCCCACGCCGCGCTGCTCGCGCCGGATAGCGGTCTCCAGCACCTGCCGCGCCAGCTGCAGGCCGCGCTCACGCGCCTGTACCACCGCACGGGCACTGTGGGCGTCGTAGTACAGACCGACCGCCCCGGCCATGGCCTTTTGCAGGGCGGCATCCTGGCTGGCCAAGGCCGCCTGCAACAAGACGTCGGCGGCGCGCTGGTTGGCACTGCGGCCGCCAAAATCCAGCAGACGCCAGGTCAACGTGGCATAGAGCGTGCCGATGGAACGACTGCTGCTGCCCTGATCCGAACTCGTGCTGCCACGATAGCGGCTGGCGCCAGCGCCCAGGGTGGGGAGATAGGCGGCCCGCGCCTCCCCCAGCTGCGCCGCCTGCAGTTTGATGCTGGCCCAACCAGCCTGTATCTGGGGCTGGTGACACAGTGCCAGATCCACGGCATCGGCCAGGGTCAGTACCTTGCCGGGCGCGAAGCTGCTGCTGGTACAGACCATCGGCTGTTCATCACCGGGCAAGGGCTTGCCATGGTCCAGTTCAGGCGGTCGCGCCAGCAGCGGATCGAAACGCCCAGGCTCGCCGCTACGTGCTGGTGACACCGCCAGCAACGCGGCAGCCATACCCAGGGCGGCCATCCGACGGTGCCGATGATCAGCGCTCATGCAGTGCCTCCTTCTGATGACGCAACAACGGGGAGAAGGCATATTCAATCACCCTGCGGCTACCGGTGCGGATGCCCACATTGACCGCCAGACCCGCTGACAGAGGCAGCCTGCGTCCATCTACGTCCAGGCTGTTCCTGGAGAGGACGATGCGGGCGATATAGATCCATCCCTTCTTCTCATCCTGGATGGCATCGCGCGACACGGATACCACCCTGGCCGGGAGGGTGCCGTACTTGGTGTAGTCGAAAGCATCGACCTTCACCTCCACCTCCTGCCCTACCTCGACGAAGCCCACATCCTTGTTCTCGATCTGGGCCTCGATTTCGATGTCGCCATCCTCCGGTACGATCTGCATGAGCGGCTGGGTGGCCGCAACGACTCCGCCGATGGTGTGCGCGGCGAGCTGCTGCACTGTGCCGCTGACCGGTGCGGTCAGGCGCAGCAGCTTGCTGTGCTCTTCGGCGCGGCGCTGGTCCTGGCGGGCGCTCTCGATGATCTTCTCGGCCTCGATGCGGCTGTCGTGCGCCTCCTTCCGGGTCTGTGCCAGCAGGGCAGTCCGCTGATTGCGGGCCTCGGCCAGTTGGCCTTGTACATCCACACGCGCCTGTTCCTTCTCCAGCCAGGCGTGCCTGGAAACACTATGGTCGCTCATCAGATCCCGATAGTCGCTGGCACGCTGACTGGCCAGACGCAGCGCCGCGCCGTAGCGGACGATTTCGTCATCCAGGCGCACCAGGCGGGCGTGAAAGTCCTGGTACTGCCCCTGCAACTGGCGCTGCACGGAATCCCATTGCGCTTGCGTCACGCCGGCCACCTCCTCCAGTTGCGGTGCACGCAGCTGCTGCACTGCCTGCATCATGGCCTGCGCACGTGCCGCCTGCAGGCGCGCCTGGGCCAGCACGTCGGCGGCCTTGTCGCGCTCGCTGTCACTGCTGGTGGCATCCAGTTCCATGAGCACCTCCCCGGCCTGCACGTGCTGGCCCTCGCGCACCAGCAGTGCCCGCACGCTGGCCACCTCGACCGAGGCAATGGTCTTGATCCGGCCGGAGGGAATGACCTTGCCATTGGCGCTGACGACGATATCGATCTGTCCGATCACCGACCACACCAGCGTCAACACGACCATGGCGACCAGCACCCGTGCCGTCCAGCGCAGGCTGGCCGAGTCGGGCGCTTCCTGCAGCGACAGCGCGGCCGGCAGGAACTCCGCTTCCTGCTGCTGGAACAGGCCCGCTGGATGCTGGTGGCGCTCACGCCAGGCGTGCAGGAAGCGACGTACGTAGCGCTGCCACAAGGCCATCCAGGCCTGGGAACGATAATGCAGACTCATGCTGATCCCCCCCGAAGCGGCTTGCCCGCCTGCAACGCGTGCAGGTGCGCATAGATCCCGTTGGCTACCCGCAGCAGTTCTTCGTGGCGGCCACTCTCGACCACATTGCCGCGCTCCATCACCAGGATGCGGTCGGCCTCGCGCACCGCCGAGAGCCGGTGCGCAATGATGAGTACGGTGCGGCCGGCGCAGATCTGGCGCATGTTGTCCTGGATGATCTTTTCGGATTCATAATCCAGCGCGCTGGTGGCTTCGTCGAAGATGAGGATGCCGGGATTGCTGATCAGGGCGCGCGCAATGGCAATACGCTGGCGCTGGCCGCCGGACAGACCTGTTCCCTGCTCACCCACCAGCGTGTCGTAACCCTCGGGCAGCTCGCAGATGAAGTCATGCGCACCCGCCAGCCGGGCTGCAGCGATCACCTCCTCGATCGGCGCCGAAGGATCGACCAGGGCGATGTTGTCGCGGATGGAGCGCGAAAACAGCGTATTCTCCTGCAGCACCACGCCGATCTGCTGACGCAGCGAAGCCGTATCGATGATGGCGATATCCTGCCCGTCCACGCTGATGCGCCCGCTCTCGCAGACATAGAGCCGCTGTACCAGCTTGGCCAGGGTACTCTTGCCGGAACCGGAACTGCCGACGATGCCGATGACCTCCCCAGGCCGGATTTCCAGCGACAGGCCACGAATGACTTCCGGTGTCTCGGGACGATAGCGGAAGTTCACGCGGTCGAAGGCGATCGCCCCGTTCACGCGAGGCAAGCGCGTGCGATGGCCGGCGACTTCGCTGCGGGCATCGAGCACGTCGGCCAGGCGGCTCATGGAAATGCCGACCTGCTGGAAGTCGTTCCACAATTGCGCCAGCCGCAGGATGGGCGCGGCCACCTGCCCGGCCAGCATGTTGAAGGCCACCAGCTCGCCGACCGACAAGGCATTGTCGATGACCTGCTGCGCTCCCAACCACATGATGCCCACGCCAACCAGCTTGCTGACCAGGCTCACGCCGCCGCTGGCCAACAGGCTGATGTTGGTGGTGGTCAGGCCGGCAGCCACGTAACCCGCCAGCTGCTGGTCCCACTTGCGCTGCCAGTGCGGCTCCACGGCCATGGCCTTGACGGTATCCATGCCGGTGAGGGTCTCCACCAGGAAGGACTGGTTCTCGGCGCTCTTGTTGAACTTGTCGTTCAGGCGCGCGCGCAGCAGCGGTGTGAAGATCAGCGACAGCAGCAGATACACCGGGATGGAGGCCAGCACGATCAGGCTCAAGGGGACGCTGTACCAAAGCATCACCGCCAGGAAGATGAAGGAAAACACCAGATCCAGCACCAGCGTCATGGCATTGCCGGTGAGGAAGCTGCGGATGTTCTCCAGCTCGCGCACGCGGGCAATCGAATCGCCCGCGCGACGCACCTGGAAGTAAGCCAGCGGCAGGCTCAGCAAATGGGCAAACAGGCGCGCCCCCAACTCCACATCGATCTTGCTGCTGGCCTTGGCGAAGATGGCGGTGCGGATGCCATTGAGCAAGGCCTCGAAAATGGTGGCGGCGACCAAGCCGACTGCAATCACGTTCAAGGTCATCATGGCATGATTGACCAGCACCTTGTCCATCACCACCTGGAAGAACAGCGGCGTGACCAGGCCGATGATCTGCAGCACCAGCGAGATCAGCAAGACCTCGCCCAGCACCTTGCGGTACTTGACCACGGCCGGAATGAACCAGGTGAAGTCGAAGCGCGCCGATTCAGCGGCATAGCTCGCCTTGCTGGTCATGAGGATCACCTGGCCACACCAGAAGGCGGCAAACTCCGCGCGTGACATCACCTGCGGCGCTTGTCCCGGCCGTTGGATCAGCATGCGCGCGGCGGCCACGGGCTGGCTGGGATCGGTTTCGATCTTGGCCAGTACGAAGAAACGGCCGGCATGGTCGATGCCGATGGCCGGCAAGGGGGTGCGCTCCAGGCGCGCGGGATGCTGGCGGATGCAGCGTGCCTTCATGCCCAGCATGCGCGCACCCAGGAGGATGTTCTGCACACCGAAGGGCTGACGGCCGAAGCGGTGCTGCAATTGTTGCGCATCGGCAGCGATGCCATGCAGCCTGGCCAGCAGGATCAGGCACAGCAGGCCGCTGTCCGTGCCGGCCTGGCCGGGGTCGTTATCACTCTGGTTCATAGAATTCCCGAAGATGGCGAGACGGCTGTCGTCGTGATCGAAGGCGCGAAGGCACTGCCGTGCCCGTCCACATGCCCGTTCAGTGGTTGACTGTCAGCAGGACCTTGCCCGTCGCGCTGGACTGGCCACTGCTCCATTCGGCCTGCAAGGGCGGCGGCGGTGCGAAGCTGGCCATGGCCTGCACCAGTTGGGCCACATCGGTGTCGTAGAGCGTATAACCATCGGCAGTGCAGATGCGCTCGATGTGATGATCGGTACCGCTCTTGCCGCCCACGTACCAGTCCTTGATGGTGACGCCGTCCTTGCTGCCCAGCACATCGATCTGCAGATCCTGGCCGGCCTGGCTGAACCAGAGGTCGGTCTGGTTGATGTCCTTGAACTGCAGGACGTCCTGGTTGCCGCTTGTGGCATCGCTGTCGATGATCTGGTCGCGACCATCGCCACGGGCAAAGACATAGGTATCGTTGCCGGCGCCGCCGATGAGGATATCGTCGCCCCGTCCACCGGTGAGGATGTTGCTGCCGCGGTTACCCGTGATCACGTTGTCCAGCGCATTGCCGGTGGCATCGATGTTCTCGTTGCGGACCTTGATGGGATCAAGCGTATAGACCATGTTGGCGCCGTATGCGTCGGCCACATTGCGCATGTCGTCGGCCGACAGGTAGCGGTTGGCATCACTGGCCTGGCCGCGTCCGGAGTCGGCGATATAGAAGCCGAGCACGTTGCCGCTGTCGGCATCGCAAGCCACGCCGGTGACCGTCACCACATGGTTGAGAACACCGCCCTGGATATAGTCAGGATCGCCCCACAGCTTGCCGGCATTGACGGCGATCAGGACGCCACGGCCATCCTTGAGCAGGCTGGCCAGCCTGGCCTGGTCATACCCGTTGCTGTAATCCGCCTGCAGGCCGAAGCTCTTGAGCAGGTTCACCTGATCGTACTGATTGCAGCCCCCGCGCGAAGCGTCGCTGCTGCCCTGCGTACGGCACCAGCCATTGGCGATGGCGCGCTTGACCACATCGGCCTCGGTCTCCTGCAGGCCGGACATGATGCAGATGTTGGCCACGCTGGTCTCACCGCAAGTGCCCTTGTAGCCGGGCACTTCGTCGCCCTGCGAATAGTCCAGGTCGTAATTGCGCGGAAAGCCATACACCAGCACGGCCTTGCCGTTGATGGTCTCGGCTTGTGCGCTGGTGCTGTCCATCAGGCTCAGGTTTTCCAGGTTGTCGCCCAGGGTATGGCTGATCTTGGCGCGGACGGTATCGATCCCTTCGCCGGCCATCTCCACCACCTTGTCGCCGATGTTGTCGACCACATAGGTGTCGTTGCCCTGGCCGCCGATGAGGGTGTCGGCCCCCTGGCCACCGTCGAGCAGGTTGTCAGCGCTGTTGCCGGTGATCAGGTTGTCAAGGGTATTGCCAGTGCCATTGAAGCTGCCACCTTCGGCCAGGTGCAGATCCTCCACCTTGGCCGTGAGCGCGTAGTCGCAGGAGGCGATGACGGTATCGTGGCCTTCGTTGGCATCCTCGGCCACGGTGTCGCCGCCGCAATCGACCACATAGGTATCGTCCCCCTTGCCGCCTTCCATGTAGTCGTTGCCCGCACCGCCGTCGAGCAAGTCGTTGCCCACGCCGGCATACAGGGTGTCATTGCCGGTGCCGCCATAAAGCAGGTCATTGCCACCGATGTCATTGGTGACTGCGGCGTAGGCGCGCATGTAGTCACCATAGAGCACATCATCGCCGTCGCCGCCTTGGAGGACATCGTTGCCGGCACCGCCAAAAATGCGGTCGTTGCCCTCGTCACCATAGAGCTTGTCATCACCGTCATCCCCGTAAAGACTGTCGTCACCGATCCCGCCCCACAGCTGGTCATTGCCGAGGCCGCCCGAGATGCTGTCGTTGCCCGCACCGCCCGCGACCTGGTCGTCATCGGTCTGTCCGGCCTGCAAGCCCTTGATGCCGAAAAAGTTCAGGTCATTGCCATACAATTCGTCATCGCCGTCGCCACCCCAGATGCGGTCATTGCCCAGACCACCAAAAACACGGTCGGCACCGGCGCCGCCTGAAAGCAGATCATTACCGTCATCGCCGACCAACTGGTCGTTGCCGTTTTCGCCATAGAGCTGGTCGTCACCCTCCTTCCCCCACAAGAGATCCTTGCCATCGCCGCCCCAGAGAGTGTCATCGAGCTTGCTGCCATTGATCATGTCGTCACCGCCACCACCGGCCAACTGTCTGAAGGGCCCGGCCTGAACGTTGACGTTGTAGTTGCCAGTGCCGAGGTTGGGATCGAGCAGGTCCTTGCCGTCGGTACCGATCAGGTAGCCGGGGCTGCTGTTGAGCGCCTTGATCTGGTCCGGTCCGAAGTTCACCGTGCGGCCATTGTCGAGCTTGAAGGCACTGTCATCGTCACGCAAGTCGCGGAAATGGCTGTCGGGGACCGGTGGCTCCGCAGGTGCCTCCACATAGACCGCAGCGGGCGGCGCCACGTAGGCGCTTGGTGCGGGCGCTGCCGGCGGTGAGGCCACCGGCGGCAGCGCGGACACAGGTAGCGCCGCCACTGCGGGAGAGCTGGCGGGTACCGCAGGCGAGACGCGCGGTGCCGGAACCGGGACAGGGATACATACCGGAGGCGGAACGAGCGAGGAGATCGGCACGGGTACGCAATCGGAAATCAGGATCACATCCGGCGGAAAAGCATCCGCCAAAGGTACCAGGTCGGTCGTCCAGCAAGGCGGCTGGACCGGCGCATTGCAAGGCGGGACCTGCGCTGGCACGGTCTGGATGACCGGGCAGACCGTGGGAGCTGCAGCGGGGACCGGCAACGCGGATCCGGGTACCAGCGCCGACGGAGCCGGAGCCGGAGCCAGCGCTGGCGCTGCCGGAGCCGCCGACAAGCCCGGCATGACCTCGCCCGACGCCACCGGAAGCTTGTCCGAGGCAGGGCCAACGGTGCGTCCCTTGAGCAGATCGGCCTGCGCGAGCTCGGACGAGCCAGTCTCGCTCCAGGCCGGCAAGCCGGCACCCGCAGTCCCCGAGATGCTCGGCGCTGCCATCTCCTGCGCCTGCACCGCCCTGGCGCGTGCGGCCCGTTCACGCCGGCTTGTGCGGGCTGTCTGCGCCGCCGTGGTCGAACCGGGAAGCGAATGAGTCTCGGCAGCCGGGTCCATCGCAAAGACCGAGACGGGCGTGATACCCTCCTCGGCTACTCGCGGTGCGTGGGCAAAGCTGGCGGTCCTGGTGATGACGGCAGAGGTCGACTTGAGTGGACGCGGGGCCGTGGTCGGCAGCGCGGAAGCCAATGCCAAAAGGCGATTGGGGACAATGGTGATGGTCATGGTGTTTTCCCTGAGCAGTGTGAATCGATGGCAATGACACGCATCGAGCTTGTTGTCGGGCCAAGGTCGCACTGTGCGGATGGCATTGCTGACATCCCGGCGCCTCTAGCCTCATCTCGAATTTGTTCGTGTCAAAACTCGTAAAACTTCTTCCCGCTGCCATTCAACCCAAGCTTGCCGCTGCCGACAATCGCACCATGGTGCCGAGATGCTGCGTCCTGACAGGCCCGCCACACCGCCGCATTTGGGCCAGATGAAAACTTGTTCATCCTCGCCCTAGACGGGCAAGTCGAACCAAAATAATTTATATGAATAAGCCTGCGAAAATCGCAAGCGAAGAAATCTTCCTCCTTTTCTGGCTGAAATGAAAAAGATGCAACGCCGGGCGAGGCGTAGCGTGCGCCCGCCCGGCACCGGACTCAGAACCTGTGCCGCAAACCGATGCGCACGACGTTCTGGCTGCTGTCGTCAGCCGGGGCCGATGGATAGGCCACGCCCCCGACAATTACCTCTTGGGATAGTGTGCCGCCGTACCGCCCGACCGCTGGCGCGAAGCCTCCCTGCATGCCATACTTGCCGCAGCCTGCTGACGCTTTTTGCACATGGGCCGGCAAGTTCGCTACACTGCCCCCTTCCCACTCCCTGCCCGCTGGCACGACCTGATTTGAATACTGCCGCCACCTTCCGCCTCGAACCGTCCAGCCCGCCCGTGCTGCACGTGGAAGGCGACTGGACCTTGCGCAACTACCGCGCCCTGTCGCGCCAGATTGCGCAGCAGCGGCCAGCCATGAACGAGGAAACGGAATTGACGTTTTCTGCACTGACCGCCTTCGATACCGTCGGTGCCAAGCTGCTGGTGGATCTGCTGGGCGTCCCGGGCGCCCTGCGCCAGACCGGCGAGCACAGCACCCTGCCGCGTGCCTGGCGCGGTCTGCTGGCTGCCGTGGCCGAGGCCCGCGCCATCGCCATGCCCAAGGCCGCCCCGCCGCCGCAGGCGTGGATTACCGACATGCTGGAACGCGTGGGCATGGCTACCCTCAATCTGCGCAGCTGTACACGCGACCTGCTGGGTTTTACAGGACTGTGCCTGCAAACGCTGGCCGCCTCGTTCTGGCGACCCTCGCGCTGGCGCTTTACCGGCGTGGTGGCCCAGGTCGAACAGACCGGGCTGGATGCCGTACCCATCGTGTCCCTGCTGACCTTCATGGTGGGTGCCGTGGTCGCCTTCCTGGGCGCCACCGTGCTGGCCGATTTCGGCGCCAGTCTCTATACGGTGGACCTGGTGGCCTTTTCCTTCCTGCGCGAATTCGCCGTGCTGCTGACCGCCATCCTCATGGCCGGACGTACTGCCAGTTCCTTTACGGCGCAGATCGGCTCGATGAAGGCCAACGAGGAAATCGACGCCATCCGCGCACTGGGCCTGGATCCGGTCAATCTGCTGGTGCTGCCGCGCATCATCGCCCTGTTGATTTCCATGCCCCTGCTGACCTTCATCGCGATGATGTCCGGCCTCTTGGGCGGAGCCATGGTCTGTGCACTGTCGCTGGACATCAGCCCGACCATGTTCCTCTCGCTGCTGCAGCAGGATGTCGGCATCCGTCATTTCCTGCTGGGCATGGTCAAGGCGCCGCTGTTTGCCTTCGTGATCGCCATCATCGGTTGCAATGAAGGTTTCAAGGTCAGCGGCAGCGCCCAGTCGGTGGGCCAGCACACCACCTCCAGCGTGGTGCAGTCGATCTTCGTGGTGATCCTGCTGGATGCGCTGGCAGCCCTGTTCTTCATGGAGATGGGATGGTGAATCGTGTTCACGACGAGAGCGCCGTGGAGTCCATCATCGACGTGCGCGGCCTGCGCAACCAGTTCGGTACCCAGGTGGTGCACGACCAGCTGGACCTGCAGGTGCGGCGCGGTGAAATCCTCGGCGTGGTCGGCGGATCCGGCACCGGCAAGTCGGTTCTGCTACGCAGCATCGTCGGCCTGCAAGCGCCCGCAGCAGGCCAGATCAGGGTGTTCGGGCAGGACCTGGCGGCCCTCTCCAACGAGGCACGGTCGCAGTACGAGCGGCGCTTCGGGGTGCTGTTCCAGCAGGGTGCACTGTTCTCTTCGTTGACGGTGCTGGAAAACATCGCCCTGCCCCTGACCGAATACGGCGGGCTCGATGCCGACGAGGCGCGCGGCGTCTCGGCCATGAAGCTGGCCCTGGCGGGACTCCCCATCGCCGCTGGCGACAAGTATCCGGCCGCGCTCTCGGGCGGCATGATCAAGCGCGCCGCGCTGGCCCGGGCGCTGGCGCTGGACCCGGACATCCTGTTCCTGGACGAACCCACGGCCGGCCTGGACCCCATCAGCGCAGCCGCCTTTGACCGCCTGATCCTGACCCTGCGCGATGCGCTGGGACTGACCGTGTTCCTGGTCACCCATGACCTGGACACCCTCTACGCCATCTGTGACCGCGTTGCCGTCCTCTCGGCCAAGCGCGTGCTGGTGGCCGACCGCATCGAGGCCGTGGCGGCCTTCGATGATCCGTGGATACAGCAATACTTCCAGGGCCCGCGCGGACGGGCCGCCAGCCAGGCCGCGCTGCGTGCGGCGGCCACCCCAACGCATCAAGGAAACGCCTAATGGAAACGCGTGCCCATCATGTCCTCATCGGACTGTTCACCATCCTGGTCGCCCTGGCGGCGCTGCTGTTCTGCCTGTGGCTGACCAAGGCCGGACAGGATCGCGATGTCGACTACTACACGGTCATCTTCAACGAAGCCGTCAGCGGTCTCTCGCGCGGCAGCCCGGTGCAGTACAGCGGCATCAAGGTGGGCGACGTGGTCGGCCTGAGCCTGGACCCCGCCGATCCGCGCAAGGTACGCGCCCGCATCCGCGTCACCGGCAAGGCTCCCATCAAGGAAGACACCGGCGCCAAGCTGGCCCTGGCCGGCATCACCGGCACCGCGCTGATCCAGTTGACCAATGGCTCGCCTGCCAGTCCGCGACTGGAATCCAAGGATGGCAATGACCCCATCATCATCGCCTCGCCCTCGCCGCTGTCGTCTCTGCTCTCCAACGGCGAAGACCTGCTCTCCAACGTCAATGAAGTGCTGCTCAACGCCAAGCAGTTCCTGGCCCCGGAAAATGCGCGGCGCCTGAACCAGACCCTGGCCCATCTGGAACAGTTGACCGACACCCTGGCCTCCCAGCGCGGCAATGTCGGCACGGCCATGCAGGAACTGGCAGCCGCAGCGCGCCAGGCCAACCTGGCCATGCAGTCCGCCAACCAGTTGCTGGCCACGCGCGGCAACGACGCCATGGGCAACCTGCAGCAAGCCATGCGTTCGCTGGCCGCCAGCAGCCAGCAGATCGAGAAGCTGATCCAGCAGAACCAGGCCGCCCTCAACAACGGCGCCCAGGGTGTGGCCGAGATCGGCCCGGCCATCACCGAACTGCGCAGCACGCTGGCCTCCGTGCGGACCATCAGCCGCAAGCTGGAAAGCAATCCCGGCGCCTATCTGCTGGGCCAAGACAATCTCCAGGAATTCCAACCATGATGACCCCGCTCCTGCGCACCGCCCTGGTGGCCGCCAGCCTGGCCCTGACGGCGTGTTCCATCCTTCCCAAGGCCGATCCGCTGGCGGTCTATCGCCTGCCGCCGCTGGCCTCCGGCGCCACCCCGGCCAGCGGCACTGCGTATCGCGCGCTGCGTATCGCCACGCCTGCGGCCAGTCGCAGCATCGACAGTGAACGCATCCTGGTGCTGCCTGAGGGCGACGTGATCAAGTCCTATGCGGGAGTACGCTGGAGTGATCCGGCACCGCAGCTGTTGCGTGACCGCCTGCTGGATGCCTTCCAGGCCGACGGGCGCTTCCCGCGTCTGTCCGGCGACAATGCCAACATTGCTGCCGAGGTCGAACTCGATGGCGCACTGACGGCCTTCCAGACCGAGTATCGCCATGGTACGCCCAGCGTGGTGATCGTCTACGACGCCCGCCTGGTGGACGCCGCCACGCGCCAGCAACTGGCGGCGCGACGCTTTGCGGTGGTGGAAGCGGTGGCTGGCAGCAAGGTACCGGAAGTGGTCAGCGCCTTTGGCAGCGCCTCGGCGCGGCTGGCTGGCGAGGTCGTGGCCTGGGCGGCCACGGTGCGATGAAGGTATTGCGTCAGCGCGCCATTATCCAAACGTAGCATGGGCAAATCTGTTTGCCTGTGGCAGTCTGGCCGGTATTTTTCTTGCGGATCGGAAGGCAGCCATGGACAAGTTGCAAGCGATGGAAACCTTTGTGGCCGTGGTCGAGAGCGGCAGCTTCGTGGCCGCGGTGGATGTCACGGGCCTCTCCAAACCGGCGGTCTCGCGCCAAGTGTCGGAACTGGAACAGTTTCTCGGCATCCGCCTGCTTCATCGCACCACGCGACGGCTTTCGCTGACCGATGAAGGCCGCGTCTACTTCACTCGCTGCAAGGAATTGCTGGAATCGATTCAGGATGTGGAGAGCGAAGTCGGGCTCAATTCCGACCAGGCCTGTGGACGGCTGCGCATCGGCGCGCCGCAGGATTTTGGGGTGGAACAGCTGGCACCGCTGTGGGGTAGGTTCACCGAGAGCAATCCCCTGATCACGCTCAACATCACCCTGTCGGATCGCACCATCGATCTGCTGGAAGAGGGATTCGACATGGTCATCCGCATCAGCGCCCTGGGTGACAGCCGCATGGTCGCGCGCCCGCTGGCGCCGGTGCGCATGATCGCCTGCGCCTCACCGGGCTTCCTGCAACGGCACGGCACACCGCAGACTCCGGCCGAGCTGCGTGACTTCCCTTTCATCTCCTACAGCTACCGCAATGGCGGCGACGAGTGGCATTTCAGGCATGAGCACGGCGACACCTGCCAGGTACGCGTGCGCTCCACCGTCTACGTCAACAACGGTGCCACCTGCCGTGCCATGGCCGTGGCCGGCCAGGGCATTGCGATTCAGCCAGACTTCATCGTCAATGCTGCCATCCGCTCCGGAGAACTGGTGGAGCTGTTCGAGGGCTGGAGCACCGGTGAGCAACTGGTGGTGCATACGCTTTATCCCACCCGCACTCATCTGCCGCCCAAGGTGCAGCGCATGCGTGACTTCCTGGTGGAACAATTCAAGGTACCGCCGTGGTGCCCCCGACCTGCGGCGTAAATCATTTATTTCATTTTCAATGCGCAGTCCAGCGCAGGAACAAGGGCATCAGCACCGGCACCAGCACGGCGGTGAAGACACCATTGAGCCCCATCCCCAGTCCGGCGAATGCGCCCATTTCGGCACTGACCTGCAAGGCACGCGCGGTACCGATGCCATGCGAGGCCACGCCCAGGGCGAAGCCGCGCACGGGGTGGCTGTCGATGCGCAGGAAGTTGAGCACGTAGCGCGCCAGCACTGCGCCCAGAATACCGGTGCAGATGACCAGCACGGCGGTCAGTGAAGGCAGGCCGCCGAAGCGTTCCGAGATGGCCATGGCAATCGGTGTGGTGGCGGACTTGGGAGCCATGGAAATGACGATGTCACGCGAAGCCCCCATCGCATAGGCAATGCCGACTGCCGAGACCACGGCGGTCACCGACCCTGCCGCCAGTCCCAGCAAGAGCGGCAGCACCGCGCGGCGGAAATTGTGCCACTGCTTGTAGAGCGGCATGGCCAGCGCCACGGTGGCCGGGCCGAGCATGAAGTGGACGAATTGCGCGCCCTCGAAGTAGGTCTTGTAGGGTGTATGCGTGAGGGTGAGGATGCTGACCACGATGGCAATGGCGATCAACACCGGATTGGCCAGCGGGTTGTAGCCCAGGCGGCGGTAAACCCACAACGCGAACAGATAGGCCACCAGCGTGGTGGTCAACCCCAGCAGCGGCGAAGCCGCGAGATAGACCCAGACATCGGTCAGACGAGCCATGCCGTGCATCAGTTTTCCTCCTCATCGCCGGTTGCCTGCCGCGCGCTGGAGAAGCGCTTCATCGCGGCGTTGGTCACCAGCGCACCGACGGCGATGGCCAATACCGTACTCACCACCAGCGCCACCACGATGGCCGGCAGATCGCCCTTGAGCTGGCCGGCGGCGGCAATCACGCCAACCCCGGCGGGTACGAACAGCAGCGACAGATGCTGCAGGATGCCCCAGGAAGTGGGCTCCATCAGCTGCGCCAGACGCGGGGATGAGAGAAAGGCGATCAGCAGCAGGAGCATGCCGATCACCGGACCGGGAATGGGCAGGCCCAGCAATTGCGCGGCGCCTTCGCCCAGGCATTGGAAGACCAGCAGGATGGCTAGGGGGGTGAGGTTCATGATGACTCGCTGAGAGTATGGAGGCGAGATCATTATAAAAGCTCGACTGCAAATGCTGGCCAAGCAGCAGAGCCAGAGGCCTTCACCGTCCCTCCGATCAGCAACCGTGCTCAACAATGATCAAGCAACTATTGCTATGTCCGAGTCTGATCCCGCAACCGATCCAACCGCAACCGCTGCCGCCCATCCGTCAATCGCCACATGGCCAGCGTCGCCGCACCAAAGGCAGCCAACCCGCTGGCCCCGGCCAGGATGAACATCAACAGGATCTGATATTTGGCGGCCGACAAGGCATCCATGCCGGCCAGCACCTGGCCGGTCATGATGCCCGGCAGGGTGATGATGCCCGCCGCCGACATCTGGTTGATGACCGGCAGCAAGCCGCTGCGGATGGCCGCCATGCGCGGCGCACGCAAGGCTTGCTGGCGGGTCTGGCCCAATGCCAGCCGCGCTTCGATGATGGCCGTCGACTGGCGTGCCCCGGTGAGGAAGGCGTCCAGCGCGATGCTGGCCGAATTGAGGACGCTGCCCAGCACAATCCCCATCAGCGGGATGGCATAGCGCGGGTCGTACCAGGGATCAGGACGCAGCGCCGTGGACAAGGCCAATCCCACCGTCAGCAGGGAGGCCGTACCCACCACGACGGCGCTGATGCGCAGTCCGGCGCTGCCCGCCAGCGGCGTACGCGGACGGCTGGCGACTTCGCGTGCGGCGGCGGCGATCATCAGCAGCACCGCCACCGCCGTCAGCCAGGGCGATTGATGGCCGAGAATCCAGCGCAGCACCAGCCCCACCAGCAGCAGTTGCACCACCATACGCAGCGCCGCTACCAGCAGTGGACGGTGAATCTGCAAACCCAGCGCCAGCGACGCAATGGCGTTGACCAGCACCAGGATGGCCGACAAGGCCAGGTCGCCAGAGGACAATTCCAGGACGCTCATGCGCGCTCCCGCTTCATCACGCGCAGCACACCGCTGGCCAGACGCTGCACCTGCTCTTGCGCATGCGTCACCAGCAGCAGCGCCATGCCCTGCTGCATGGCCTCCCGCAAGACGGCTTCCACCCGGGCCACGTTATCGGCATCGAGCGCACTGGTCGGTTCATCCAGCATGAGCACGGCGGGCCGCTGCAGCAAAGACCGGATCAGCGCGGCACGCTGGCGCTCACCGGTCGACAATTGCGTCAGATCGGCTTCGAGGCGACTGGCAGGCAAGTCCAGGCGCATCGCCAGCGTACAGGCGGCCTCGCGTTGCTGCGGCTGTAGATGCGCCATGACGCTGCTGTCCCACCACGCCGCCTCAGCCGCCTGATACAGCACCTGGCGCCGCCATTGGGGGGCCGGCATGGCACTGCGCGACCGGCCCTCCAGCCAGGCTTCGCCCTGCCCTTCGTCAAGATCGGCGATCAGGCGCAGCAGGCGCGTCTTGCCGGCGCCGGATGCGCCTTCCACCGCCAGGCACTGGCCGGCCTGCACCGAAAAACTGAGCGGTGCCACAACGGCCGAACCAAGGTCTTGCACGCGCAGGCGCGGCACCGCGTGGTCCGACGCGCAAACCGCTGCGCCAGCAGAAGAACACGAAACGGAACGGACAGCAGCCATGACAAAGAAAAAGGAAAAGGAAAAGGAAGGAAAACCGGAGAGCCTGACCTTCCGAAGGCAGACCATCCACGCCAGTGTGACACAAGCCCGCCCGGTCTCGCTATCGGGTGCATTGACGCTTTCTGCACCGAGGCTGACGTTTTCTGCACCATGTATCTGTCATCGGCCTTCTACCAT
Organism: Herbaspirillum sp. FG34; assembly: GCF_057809315.1. Taxonomy (NCBI): domain Bacteria; kingdom Pseudomonadati; phylum Pseudomonadota; class Betaproteobacteria; order Burkholderiales; family Oxalobacteraceae; genus Herbaspirillum; species Herbaspirillum sp. FG34. The sequence goes on from NZ_JBMDJS010000002.1 coordinate 440,293, forward strand.
GGGCGCTTCTCAACCTTCACTGGAGCGCTTTCATGTCCTTTCTCCGCAATTGCGTGGCCGCAGCGGCCCTGACGTTTTCTGCACTGTCGGCCCAGGCCGCCGATTTCACGGTCAGCAGCACCGACATCAAGGACGGCCAGATGCTGTCGATCTCTGAAGTCTTCAACGGCTTCGGCTGCATGGGCGCGAACCGCTCGCCGCAGTTGTCGTGGTCGGGCGCGCCGGCCGGCACCAAGAGTTTTGCCGTGACCGTCTATGATCCGGATGCTCCCACCGGCAGCGGCTGGTGGCACTGGACCGTGTTCAACCTGCCGGCCTCCACCACCAGCCTGCCGGGCGGTATCGATGCCCAAGGTCGTGGCCTGCCCGCAGGGGCCATGCAGGGTCGCACCGATTTCGGCAGCAGCGGCTTCGGCGGCGCCTGCCCGCCGCCAGGCGACAAGCCGCATCGCTATCAATTCGTCATTTGGGCACTCAATACCGAAAAATTGCCACTGGATGCGCAAGCCAGCGGTGCTATGCTCGGCTTCTTCCTCAATGCCTCCGCCCTCGGCCAGGCCCGGCTGACCGCCTACTACGGACGTGACCTCCCGCATGCAAAGTGACATTGCCATCCTGCCCTTCACCCATGGTCCCCGCCCAGCGTTGACGCGCATCCGCGCCCGTCATGAACAGCAGTTGCGCCAGGTCTTCATCGGCCTGGCCAGCATCTGCCACGTGCGCCAGGGCAAGAAGCGGCTACAGTGGGGCCACCGCCATCTGGTGTGCGCACAAGATGTACTGGTGCTCATCGCTGCCGGCACCCGGGTCAATGTCGCCAACCTGCCCAAGGGCGGCGAGTATGCCGCGGACATGATCTCGCTGCCGCCGGCACTGATCGAGCGCTTCCGTCTGCACTATCCCGGCCAGGGCGTGCAGGCGCGCGATGTCAGCGCCGTCAGCAGCGTAGCGCAGGATGCCGACATCCTGCGCGCCTGGCGTCATCTGCAGGACTGCATCCGCGACGACGCCGCGAGCGAGCTGCAATGCCAGGCAGCCGAGGGTCTGTTGCTGGCTCTGAGCCTGCGCGGCGCCATCGGCGGCCTGCTGCGTGAGCGCGGCGACGCCATCAGCCACCATATCGAACAGGTCCTGCTGATGCTGCCTCCCGAGCAGCGTAGCCTGGAACGCGTGGCCGAGGCGTTTCACTGCAGCGTCTCGACCCTGCGACGGCGGCTGGCACGGGAGCAAACCGGCTTTCGGGAACTGCTGGACAAGGTGCAACTGGGACTGGCGCTGGACCAGTTGCAGGCCTCCTCCTTACCCATCGCCGATATCGCCTCGGCATGCGGCTACGACTCGCCATCGCGCTTCGCGATGCGCTTTCGGCAGCACTACGGACTCAGTCCCAGCGAATTGCGTCAGACCCTGCCCTGAATACGTCCCCGCGTCCGGTGGACCACGCGATGGAGACTGCATCCGATCGCGTGTATCCGATCGCGTGTATCCGACCTGCAGGCCACGCCAGAATGGGGCCCGCCGAAGGTTACAATGTCGCCTTCGCGCACTGCACACGCCTACTCATGACCGATCACCTGGAAATCTTTTACCGACTGCTCTTCGCCATGCTCATCGGTTGCGTCATCGGCATCGACCGCAACCTGCGCGGCAAGCCCACCGGCATGAAGACCCTGGGGCTGGTATCGCTGGGCTCGGCACTGGTGACGATGGCCGCCATGAATTTTGCGCTGGAGGCCACGGCCGAGAACCGCGATGCCATCAGTCGAACCATCCAGGGCGTGATCACCGGGATCGGCTTCCTCGGTGCCGGGGTCATCATCCATGAGCAGCGCAGCGAAAAGGTGCGCGGACTGACCACGGCGGCCTCGATCTGGGTCACGGCGGCGGTGGGCATCGTCTGCGGGGCCGGCTGGTGGCGCGTGGCGCTCATGGCTACCGGCCTGATCCTGGCCCTGTTCGTGGTGGGCCGCCCGCTGGAACACTTCCTGCACCGCCAATGGCTGCGCAAGAGCGATGTCGAGCGCGCCGACATCAGCGCCCGCGAAGAAGACTGAGACCGCATCACGCCTGCAAACACATTGTCATCCGCCCTTGAAGCGCCACATGGCCCTGCGGCAAGACCACCCCTCCATTCCTGCACTGCCCCTGCCCATTTCCAGCTCGCACTGCCACGATGCACTGCACCACGAACGCGCAGGCCGCACCTGAATACATCATGCAATGATATATATCGGTGATGCTGGCTTCGCCCAATGTCGCGCTTCGACCCCACCCTTCCTCCCGCAAACCCTCTCGCGACGGCCCTCTCGGTCCAATCCCGCCGGCTGGCACGACCCTTGCTCAATGATCATCGGGATCAAGGACGATCCCCCAATCTGATGCCGATCTAACGATGGATCTGCAATGCACACGGACAATGGCGTCCGCTTGAAACGAGGCAAGGCCTCGGTTTTGAGCGGACGCCTTTTTGTTTTCAAGGGACCCGACATGAGCAAATCCAATCGTATCGCGCTGTTCTCCCTGGGCACGCCCCAGATGCGCGCCTTCCATCTGACCTGGATGGCTTTCTTCGTCTGCTTCTTCGCCTGGTTCGCCTGCGCGCCGCTGATGCCGGTCATCAAGGGGGAGCTCCACCTCACCCCCGGCCAGATCGCCAACATCAATATCGCGGCGGTGGCCGTGACCATTCTGGTGCGCCTGATCATCGGCCCCATGTGTGACCGCTTCGGCCCGCGCAAGACCTATACCGGCCTGCTGCTGATCGGCGCGGTGCCCGTCATCGGCGTGGCCTTCGCGCAGAGCTACGAGAGCTTCCTCTTCTTCCGCCTGCTCATCGGTGCAGTGGGTGCCAGCTTCGTCATCACCCAATATCACACCTCGGTGATGTTCGCCCCAAACGTGGTCGGCACGGCCAACGCGGCCACGGCCGGCTGGGGCAATGCGGGCGGTGGCGTGGCGCAGGGCGTCATGCCCCTGCTGATGGCGGCCATGCTGATGCTGGGCGTCTCGCACAGCTGGGGCTGGCGCGCGGCACTGCTGGTGCCGGGCGTGCTGATGCTGGTAATGGCCGCACTCTACTGGCGCTTTACCCAGGACTGCCCGGAAGGCAACTATGACGATCTGCGCGCCGCCGGCGTGAGCATCGAAAGCGGCAAGCGCGGCGGCTGGGCCAGCTTCCGCGCGGCCGCTGCCAACTATCGGGTGTGGATGCTCTTCATCACCTACGGCGCCTGCTTCGGCGTGGAGATCTTCATCCACAACATCGCCGCCATCTACTACGTCGAACATTTCCAGCTCTCGCTGGAGTCGGCCGGCATCGCTGCGGCCAGCTTCGGCCTGCTGGCGCTGTTTGCCCGTGCCCTGGGCGGCTTCATCTCCGACAAGGTGGCCCTGCGTGGCGGTCTGAACCGCCGTGCCACCCTGCTCTTCGTGATGATGCTGGGTGAAGGTCTGGGACTGCTGTGGTTCGCCCATGCCGGCAGCGTGGTGGCGGCGATCATCGCCATGCTGTGCTTCGGACTGTTCACCCACATGGCCTGCGGCGCGACCTATGCGCTGGTACCTTTCATCGACCGCAAGGCGCTCGGTGGCGTGGCTGGCATCATCGGCGCTGGCGGCAACGTGGGGGCTGTGGCGGCGGGCTTCCTGATGAAGGGCCTGGGCAATACCCAGCAGACCCTGTCGATGCTGGGCGTGCTGGTGACCATCTCGGCCCTGTGCGCGGTGGCCATCCGCTTCACCGCCTCGGACAAGCACGGCGATGCCGTCCTGGCCGACAGCAAAGTTGCCGCCTGAGGAGATACGCCATGAACATCATCGTCATCGGCCACGGCATGGTCGGCCATAAATTCCTGGAATGCCTGGCCGAGAGCGGCGCGACCGATCTGAAGGTCACCATCCTCTGCGAAGAACCGCGCCCGGCCTACGACCGCGTACATCTCTCCGAATTCTTCGCCGGCAAGAGCGCAGAAGACCTGTCACTGGTCGCGCCCGGCTTCTTCGATGCAGGCCGCAGTCCGGTGCAGTTCGATCTCAAGCTCAATGCCAAGGCCCAGCACATCGACCTGGAACGCAAGCAGGTACTGGTCAACGTGGCTGGCGCAGAAGAGACCTTGTCCTATGACAAACTGGTACTGGCCACTGGCTCCTACCCCTTCGTGCCGACGGTGGCAGGCAACCAGCGCAAGGACTGCTTCGTCTATCGCACCATCGAAGACCTGGAAGCGATGCTGGAATGCGGCAACCGTTCGAAGAGCGGCGTGGTCATCGGCGGTGGCCTGCTGGGGCTGGAATGCGCCAAGGCCCTGCGCGACCTGAAGCTGGAAACGCACGTGGTCGAATTCGCCCCACGCCTCATGGCGGTGCAGGTCGACGAAAGCGGTGGCCGCATCCTGCGCCAGAAGATCGAGGAACTGGGTGTGACGGCCCATACGCAAAAGAACACGGTCGAGATCGTCGATGGCAAGCAGCACACCCATCGCATGAACTTCGAAGACGGCTCGCACCTGGAAACCGACATGATCGTCTTCTCCGCCGGCATCCGCCCGCGTGACGAACTGGCGCGCCAGGCCGGCCTGAAGGTGGGCGAGCGTGGCGGCATCGTCATCGACAACAGCTGCCTCACGTCCGACGCGGCCGTGTATGCCATCGGCGAATGCGCGCTGTGGAACGGCAAGATCTTCGGCCTGGTCGCCCCCGGCTACGACATGGCCCGCACCGCCGCCAAACATCTGCTGTCGCACCGCGATGAAGCGATCGAAGTGCCCGCCTTCAACGGCGCCGACATGAGCACCAAATTGAAACTCATGGGCGTGGACGTGGCCAGCATTGGCGACGCCCACGGCAAGCAAGCCGGTAGCCGTTCGTATCAGTTCACCGATGAGCGCAAGCAGATCTACAAGAAGATCGTCGTTTCCGAATCCGGCAAGCATTTGCTGGGCGCGGTGATGGTGGGCGATGCCTCGGAATACGGCACGCTCTTGCAGATGATGCTCAACAAGATCGAGCTGCCGGAGTCGCCGGAATTCCTGATCCTGCCGCAATCGGACGGCAAGGCCAAACCAGGCCTGGGCGTGGATGCACTGCCGGAATCGGCGCAGATCTGCTCCTGCAACAACGTCTCCAAGGGCCAGCTGTGCGCAGCCGTCGCCTCGGGCATCACCACTATCGGCGATCTGAAGGCTTGTACCAAGGCCGGCACCGCCTGCGGCGGCTGCGTGCCCCTGGTCACCCAGGTGATGAAGGCCGAGATGAAGAAACAGGGTCTGGCGGTCAACAACCACGTCTGCGAACACTTCCCCTACTCGCGCCAGGAAATCCATCACCTGGTGCGCGTGGGCCAGATCAAGAGCTTCGATGAACTGCTGACCAGGCATGGCAAGGGTCTGGGTTGCGATGTCTGCAAGCCAATGGTAGCCAATGTGCTGGCTTCGCTGTGGAACGACTTCGTGCTCAAGAAGGAACACGCGGGACTACAGGATTCCAACGACTACTTCCTCGGCAACATCCAGAAGGATGGCACCTACTCGGTCGTGCCGCGCATGGCCGGTGGCGAAGTCACGCCCGATGGTCTGATCGCGGTCGGCCAGATCGCCAAGAAATACGGCCTCTACACCAAGATCACCGGCGGGCAGCGCGTGGACCTGTTCGGTGCCCGCGTGGACCAGTTGCCGGACATCTGGGAAGAACTGATCGCTGCCGGTTTCGAGACCGGCCATGCCTACGGCAAGTCGCTGCGCACGGTGAAGTCCTGCGTCGGCTCGACCTGGTGCCGCTATGGCGTGGGTGACAGCGTGGGCTTCGCGGTGCGTCTGGAAAACCGCTACAAGGGCCTGCGTTCGCCGCACAAGATCAAGTTCGGCGTCTCCGGCTGCACCCGTGAATGCGCCGAGGCACAAGGCAAGGACGTGGGCATCATCGCCACCGAGAGGGGCTGGAATCTCTACGTCTGCGGCAATGGCGGCATGAAACCGCGCCATGCCGAACTGATCGCCTCCGATCTGGATGAAGACACCCTGACACGTTATGTGGACCGTTTCCTGATGTTCTACGTGCGCACCGCTGACCGCCTGCAACGCACCAGCACCTGGCGCGAGAACCTGGAAGGCGGACTGGACTATCTCAAGAGCGTGGTCATCGATGACAAGCTGGGCATTGCCGCCGAACTGGAGAGCGAAATGCAGCGCGTGGTCGACACCTACCAGTGCGAATGGAAGAAGGCCGTCACCGATCCGGAAACGCGCAAGCGCTTCCGCCACTTCGTCAACAGCAAGGCGGCCGATGGCAACATCAAGTTCGTCGAGGAACGCGGGCAGATCCGTCCGGCCACGGTGGCCGAGAAGAAGCTGCTCGATATTCCCGTCGTCGCCGAGACCGTGTAAGAAGGAGCCCAGCATGCACAGCGACCAACAAATCAAGCAATGGACTCCGGTCTGCGAACTGGCCGAGATCGTCCCCAACACCGGTGTGGCCGCGCTGATCGGTGACCAGCAGGTAGCCATCTTCCATGTCATCGACCGCAGCCAGGGCCAGGCGCAACCGCGCGTCTTCGCCATCGGCAACTATGATCCCAATGCGCAGGCCGCCGTGCTCTCGCGTGGGCTGGTGGGCAATCTGGGCGAACGCATCGTGGTGGCCTCGCCCATCTACAAGCATCATTTTGACCTGACCACCGGCCAGTGCCTGGAAGAACCTGCCCACTCGGTGCCGGCCTGGCCGGCGCGCATCGATGGCGGCAAAGTCTGGATCGGTGGCTGAGATGGTGACCGCGGCCGACAACACGCAAGCCAGGCCCTCGCTGGTGGTGGTCGGCAATGGCATGGCCGGCATGCGCACGGTGGAGGAATTGTTGAAGCTGGCGCCGGACCTCTACGACATCACCGTCTTCGGTGCCGAGCCGCACGGCAACTACAACCGCATCATGCTCTCGCCGGTGCTGGCCGGTGACAAGAGCATCGATGACATCATGCTCAACCCGCGTGCCTGGTACGAGGACAACGGCATCACCCTGCATGCGGGCGATCCCGTCATCCAGATCGACCGCCGCCAGCGCACCGTCCACGCGCAATCTGGCCTCACGGTGAAATACGACCGCCTGCTGCTGGCGACCGGCTCCACGCCGTTCATCATTCCGGTGCCGGGCCATCAATTGCCGGGCGTGATCGCCTTCCGCGACATTCAGGACGTGGACATCATGCTGCAAGCGGCGCGCACGCACCGTCATGCGGTAGTGATCGGCGGCGGCCTGCTGGGACTGGAAGCGGCCAATGGCCTGATGCGCCAGGGCATGGACGTGACCGTGGTGCACGTCACTGACGCGCTGATGAACCAGCAACTGGACAAGCCCGCCGCCGCCCTGCTGAAGAAGGCACTGGAAGACAAGGGCCTGCGCTTCCTGCTCAATGCCCATACCGAAGAAATCGTCGGCCCGGATCGCGTGAGCGCAGTGCGTTTCAAGGATGGCAGCAGCATTCCCGCCGACCTGGTGGTGATGACAGCGGGCGTGCGCCCCAACATTGCGCTAGCCAAATCGGCAGGCTTGCACTGTGAACGCGCCATCATCGTCGACGATACCCTGCAAACCTATGACCCGCGCATCTATGCCGTGGGCGAATGCGTGCAGCACCGCAAGGCCACCTTCGGACTGGTAGCGCCGATCTGGGATCAGGCCCGTGTCTGTGGTGCACATCTGGCCGGGGCCGGTCATCGCCGCTATGTGCAGCAGGCCACGGCGACCAAGCTCAAGGTCACGGGCGTGGACCTCTATTCGGCGGGTGATTTCATCGGCGGTGAGGATACCGAAGACCTGGTGGTACGCGATCCTCGCCGCGGCATCTACAAGCGCCTGGTATTGCGCGGCTCGCGGCTGGTCGGCGCGGTGCTGTACGGCGATGTCAAGGATGGCCCGTGGTACTTCGACCTGATCCAGAGTGGCCGCGACATCAGCGCCTTCCGGCGCGAACTGCCCTTCGGACAGGCCATGTGCCAGCATGCGGCCTAGCCGGCAGGCTACCGACGGCAATCAGTAACAAAGGATACCAATGAATCTTGCACAGACTCCGCTGGCCCTGGCCGTGGCCACCACCTCGACGACCTGCCCCTACTGCGGGGTGGGCTGCGGCGTGACGGCTGCGCTCAAGGACGATGGGCGCATCGGCGTGCAGGGCGACGTGCAGCATCCGGCCAACTTCGGCCGCCTCTGCGTGAAGGGATCGGCCCTGGCGGAAACGGTGGATCTGGATGGCCGCCTGCTGCATCCGCAAGTGCGCGATGCGCAAGGCGCATTGCAGCAGGTCTCCTGGGATCAGGCGCTGGAGCAGGTGGCGAGCAGGTTCTCAGCCGTCATCGCCGAACATGGTCCGGATGCCGTCGCATTGTATGTCTCGGGACAATTGCTGACCGAGGACTACTACATCGCCAACAAGCTCATGAAGGGCTACATCGGCAGCGCCAACATCGATACCAATTCGCGCCTGTGCATGTCCTCGGCGGTAGCCGGCCACAAGCGCGCCTTCGGTGAAGACCTGGTGCCGGTCTGTTATGAAGACCTGGAACTGGCCGACCTGATCGTGCTGGTCGGATCCAATGCGGCGTGGTGCCATCCCATCCTCTTCCAACGCATCGCCAGGCTCAAGGAAACCAGGCCGTCCATGCGCCTGATCGTGATCGACCCGCGCCGCACCGCGACCTGCGAGCTGGCGGACCTGCACCTGCCGGTCAAGGCAGGCACCGATGTGTGGCTCTTCAATGGCCTGATGAGCTATCTGGCCCATCGCGGCCTGCGTGACAACGCCTTCATCGCTGCGCATACGAACGGCTTTGACGAGGCACTGGCGGTAGCCGATGCCGACTGCGCCGATCCCGCCACGGTAGCGCGTCTGTGCAAGGTGGATCTGCAAGACCTGCTGGCCTTCTACGAAGCCTTTGCCGAGACCGAGAAAGTCGTCACCGGTTTTTCCATGGGCGTGAACCAGTCCTCGGTGGGCACCGACAAGGTCAACAGCATCATCAACTGCCACCTGGCCACGGGCCGCATCGGCAAGCCGGGCACGGGGCCGTTCTCCATCACCGGACAGCCCAATGCCATGGGCGGACGCGAGGTCGGTGGCCTGGCCAACATGCTGGCCGCACACATGGATCTGGATCAGTCCCTGCATCGCGAGATCGTGCAGGACTTCTGGCAATCCCCGCGCATCGCGGACAAGCCGGGCCTCAAGGCCGTGGACATGTTCCGCGCCATCGAGGAGGGTCGCATCAAGGCGGTGTGGATCATGGCCACCAATCCGCTGGTGAGCCTGCCTGATGCCGACCTGGTGCAACGCGCGCTGCAGAAGTGCGAGCTGGTGGTGTCTTCCGACGTCGTCATGCAGACCGATACCAATGCGCTGGCCCACGTGCTGCTGCCGGCACTGGCCTGGGGCGAGAAGGACGGCACGGTCACCAATTCCGAGCGCCGCATTTCAAGGCAGCGCGCTTTCCTCACCGCACCGGGTCAAGCCCGCGGTGACTGGCAGATCATCTGCGAGGTCGCACGACGCATGGGCTTTGCGGGATTCGATTTCGACGGCCCGCATGCGATCTTCGATGAACATGCGCGGCTCTCCGCCCATCGCAATGGCGAGACCGATGGCGGGCGTGCACGGCGTGTCTTCAACCTGTCCGGCCTGACCGGCATGGACAAGGCTGCGTATGACGCCATGGCACCGATCCAGTGGCCGGTGCAGCGTTTGTCCGATGGCAGCGTGAGCGGCACGGCGCGCGTCTTGCAGGATCATCGTTTCTCGCACGCCGATGGGCGTGCGCGTTTTGTACCGACCGCGCCGCGCGCGCCGGGGCATGCGCCCTGCGAGGATTACCCGCTGATCCTCAACACCGGTCGTGTGCGCGACCACTGGCATACCATGACGCGCACCGGCAAGTCGGCCACGCTGGCCAGCCATATTCCTGAATCCTTCATCGACATCCACCCGCAGGATGCGTTGCTGTATGGCGTGCGTGAAGGTGGCCTGGCGCGCATCAGCAGTCGCTGGGGCGCGATGGTGGCGCGCGTGCAGCATGGCGGCGGCATTCCGCGTGGCAACGTGTTCGTGCCCATCCACTGGAACGGGCAATCGGCCTCCGATGCGCGCGTGGGTGCGGTGGTCAATCCGGTGGTCGACCCGGTCTCGGGCGAACCGGAGTTCAAGCACACGCCGGTAGCAATCGAGGAGTTCCGTGTGGGCTGGCATGGTTTCATTCTCACGCGCCATGCGCTGGACCTGGACGACATTACGCATTGGACGCGCGTACAGGGCCGCGACTTTGTGCGATATGAACTGGCCGGACGCAATCACATCAGCGACCATACGGCCTGGGCGCGCGCACTGCTGGGTGTGCAGGCCGATGATGCGGACTGGCTGGAGTATGAAGATTTGAGCGATGGCAGCTATCGCGCGGTCCACGTTGTGGAGGATCGCATCGACATGTGCCTGTTCATGTCGGCGCGACCTGACCTGCCCTCGCGCTCGTGGCTGGCGGGGCTCTTTGCCAAGGAGAAACTGGAAGAAGCGGACCGCGTCGGCCTGCTGGTAGGCCAGCCCATCGAGAAAGGTGCCGATACCGGACCGACCGTGTGTTCCTGCTTTGGCGTGGGCCGCAACACCATCTGCAACGCCATCCGCGCGCAGGGCCTGAGCGAAGTGAGCCAGGTGACGGCCTGCCTGAAGGCGGGCGGCAATTGTGGCTCGTGCGTGCCGGAGATCAAGAAGCTGATGGTGGAGATCAAGGTAGTGGCCGAGGCCGAAGCACGGGAGCGTGAGACGGCGGCCTAGGGCCTCGCAGCGTGGATTACGATGTTTGTTGACCGTTTGCAAGGGATGCTGCTATTATCTCGCTTCTCGGAGTGTAGCGCAGCCCGGTAGCGCACCTGGTTTGGGACCAGGGGGTCCAAGGTTCGAATCCTTGTACTCCGACCACTCATCAAAAACGGGCTGTCGTGGACAGCCCGTTTTCTTTTCTGGATCGTTGACGGTAGCGCATTGGCGCAGCATCACACCGTCAGCCACGCCGAACTGCCCTTAGCTCAACTGGATAGAGCAATGGCCTTCTAAGCCATAGGTCGGGGGTTCGAGTCCCTCAGGGCAGGCCACATTTCCCGGCATTTTCATTGCAGCACACGCAACCGCGGCGCTCAGGATCAGTGGTGACCGCCTGATCTGCATCGACCATCAATGCAATGGCAGGCAATGACTGACCACCAGCCACCATTGTTCAGCGAACCCAAAGAAATGAGCTCGCTGATTCCGCATTGAAGAACAGCAAGACAAGAGGGACGCCGCGCTGCGTCCCTCTTGTCTTCACCCATGCGCGTGCGCACCGACCAGCAGCATTTCACCGCTGCGCTCCGCGACTGGTGCCACGGCCACGGGCGTGGCTGCGGACACCATCTCAATGGGCTTGTCCCTTTCAGGATCAAGCTTGAACACCTGCACCGCCCCCGCCAACTGTACCGCCTGCTCCTGCAAGGACTGCGACGCCGCAGCCGCCTGCTCCACCAGCGCCGCATTCTGTTGCGTCGCCTGATCCATCAATCCAATGGCCTGATTGACCTGGACGATGCCGTCACTCTGTTCGGCACTGGCGGCCGTGATGTCGGCCACGATATCGGCCACGCGATGCACACTGCCCACGACCTGCTGCATCGTCGTACCCGCCTGCGCCACCAGACGGCTACCGCTTTCCACCTTGCCGACCGAATCATCGATGAGCTCCTTGATCTCGCGGGCCGCCGCTGCCGAGCGCTGCGCCAGTGAGCGCACCTCGGAGGCGACCACCGCAAAACCGCGCCCCTGCTCGCCTGCCCGCGCCGCCTCCACGGCGGCATTCAGGGCAAGGATATTGGTCTGGAAAGCGATACCGTCAATCACGCTGATGATGTCAACGATCTTCAGAGACGAGGCATTGATCTCTTCCATCGTCTTGACCACCTCCTGTACCGCCTGACCACCCTCGCTGGCCACACCGGAGGCAGAAATCGCCAGCGCATTGGCCTGCTGGGCATTATCGGCATTCTGGCGCACGGCAGCGGTGAGCTGGTCCATGGCCGAAGCGGTCTCTTCAATGGACCCGGCCTGGGATTCGGTGCGGCTGGACAGATCCAGATTGCCAGCCGCGATTTCTGCGGTGGCAGTGGCAATGGTATTGGCGCTATTGCGCACATTGCTCACGATGCGCACCAGACTGTCGGTCATCTGCTGGATGGCCTGCATCAACTGGCCGACCTCATCATTGGCGCGATGACGGATGCGGGTGCTGAGATCGCCCGTGGCAATGGCGCGCGCAGTCAGGATGGCTTCACCCAGCGAAGTGGTAATGGCACGCGAAATCAGCTGGCTCACCAGCACCACCACCACACACACGAACAGGCTCATCAGCACGGCCTGGTAGATCGCCGAACGCAAACTGTTCTGGGCCGTCTGCACACCCTGCTGGCCGAGCTGCTCGTTATGGCGGCGATGTGCAGCCAGCGCGTTGATGAGCTTGGTACCGGGCGGAACCACGTAGTGCTCCACGGCCGCCAGCGCTTCCTCGTTCTTGCCTTCGGCACCCAGCGCGATGACCCGCTGTCGGTTCTTCTCATACTCGGCAAAGGCATCACGGTCTGCCTGCAGCAACTGCCGGTCGGTGGCATCGGAGAGGACGTCCTTCTCGTAACGATCAAAGGTGGCAATGACCTGGTCACGCAGCGTGATCATGGATTTTTCCAGCTGGAGGCGGGCGGTGGCATCGGTCGCGGCGGCATAGCGCCAGATGCCGACACGGATACCGAAAATCGCCTCGCTGGCCTCGCCCAGTACCAGCAGACTGGGCACGGTGTTGACCGAAGAATAGCTGGCCGCATCGGCAATGCGATTGCTGTGATAGATGCTCAAACCGGTGACGCCGGCCAGGCCCAGAACGACGGCGAGCAGAAGCAGACGGATTTTATTGGCAATGGTCATGATCAGGTTTCCTGCGCTCGATGTGGACGCGCATCAGGTGGATGGACTGAAATGGGTTGGGTTGACGCCAAAAAATTATATGTCCGCAAAAAATATGGAAAATCCACATGTGCCCGCATCTTGATGCGAATCATGATTGCTGCCTGGAAAACGACGCTGGATCAAACGAACGTAAAAACTAAGTTGCATCCTCCGCAAAAGCGCGTATAAGTGGACTCATTCAATAAAAAGAATTAGTAAATCCGGCAAAAGAAAATAGTCCCCGCAAGCTCAATTCAGCCAGTGAGATCAATGGATCGAACCAGGGAGAAAGAAAGTACAGCCGGAAGAAAGGCAAGAAAAACTAAGTTTTTCGCCATGCCTTTGGCGTACGCGGAAAAGAAAACAGCGGAGCCATCCTGCGCTCCGCTGATTCAGAAGACGATGAATCTGCTGCTATGCGCCCTGCCGATAAATATCCGGACGCGAGATATGCCACACGAAGTCACCGCGATTGATGGCCTCGAAACCACAGCTGGCATATAGCCACGGTGCGGTAGAAGTGGTCAGCATGACCCGACGCAGTTTCTGCAGGGTCGGATGCTGGTTCACCGATTCGATCATCCAGCGCCCCAGACCCTGGCCGCGCAAGTCGCCGACGACGAAGACGTCGCACAGGTAGCCGAAGGTGGCATGGTCGGTCACCACGCGGGCAAAACCGATCTGCTGCTTGCCGCGATAAAGACCGAAGCAAAGGCTGTTGGCCAAGGCGGTACGCACGGTGTTGAGGTCGATGCCGGGGGACCAGCTCGAATGGGTCAGTACGTCGTGGATGAGAGGGATGTCCAGCCGGTCGGGATCGGTGTCGATGAGGAAATCATCGCGCCGCCAGATCAGGTGATGGCTCATGGTCGTTCCTAGCTTGATGGCTTGTTGTCGTAAAAAGTTTGCCCTGGTGCATGTTGCCTGTTACTGCGAAAACAATTTAGAACGTTTCTCCTCTTCCGGAATGGGCACGCCAACCCGCCCTGGCGAGCTGCTGCAGCGCGTGCTGACGGGCTTGACGACGGATCTGCGACAGTGCAAAAAATCGCCCGATTTATCTTTTCCGTGGATGAGATTCGTTCCGTGGCCGTTCATGATGCCACAGCCGCCCCCGCCTTGCGCAAGGCTTTCCATCGAGCAAGAGCGTCTGACTGACGCTTTCGGCTGAAACATTGCTTGCACTTCCGTTACACCTTGTCGACTCAAGCTGGCAGACCATGAATTCACTTCGGTGCGACGGCAGCGACCACGATCACCCGTATGGCTCCCGCGCACGCCATTGGCAAGGAGAACGACATGAACAAGATATCCCTGGCCTGGGCTACCTGCCTGGTCTTTTCGCTGGTCTCGGGCCTGCCCGTGCAGGCGCAGACGGCCTATGCGCCACCTGCACCGGTCTATACCCAGCAGCAGCTGGACCAGATGCTGGCACCGGTGGCGCTCTACCCGGATTCCCTGCTGGCCCAGGTCCTGATGGCCTCGACCTATCCGCTGGAGGTGGTGCAGGCCCAGCGCTTCGTGGAAGCCCGACCTGGTCTGCAAGGCGATGGGCTGGCCCGCGCCGTGGCCCCCATGCCCTGGGACCCGAGCGTGAAGGCGCTGGTGCAGTTTCCCTCGGTGCTGGCCATGCTCAATGACCGCCTGGACTGGACCCAGCAACTGGGCCAGGCCTTCCTCGGCCAGCAAGCCCCCGTGATGGATACGGTGCAGAACCTGCGCGAGCGTGCCCGCATTGCCGGCACGCTCGAATCCAGCCCGCAGCAGCGCGTGGTGGTGCAGGATGAGATGATCGAGATCGTGCCGGTCAATCCGCAGGTGGTCTACGTGCCCTACTACAACCCGACCGTGGTCTATGGCAGCTGGTGGTGGCCCTCGGCCCCGCCAGTGGTGTGGGCACCGCCGCCGCGCTATCGGCCGCCCAGCTATGAACCGGGCTTCTCGGCCAGCATCAGCTTCGGGGTGGGCATCGGCGTGATGCGTGCCGTCTTCGGTGAGGCGCGGCCGGACTGGCGCCAGCGCCAGGTGCTGGTGACGCAGACCCGCATCACCAACGTCACCAACGTCACCAACACCAACATCATCCATCAACGCTATGTCAACAATGTCACCGTCAACCGCAACGTGACGATGAACCAGCGCCCGGTGGTATGGCACCACGATCCACGCTATGCCGGTGGGCGCTATGCCCAGCCATCCGCGCCCGCCGTGGCACCGCCGCCGGGACACCATGCACCGGCTGTGCGGCCACTGCCGGTGGTCGACAACGTGCAGCAGCGCCTGGCCCAGCAAGACCAGTTCCGCCAGCGCCAGGCCGTCGAGCAGCAACGCCAGCGCGAACAACAGGCCAATGACCAGCAACGCCAGCGTGAGCAGATGATCCGCGATCAGCAACACCAGCGCGAGCAGCAAGCCCAAGAGCAGCGCCAACGGCAACAGGCCGAGCAACGGCAGTGGCAGCAGCACCAGCAAGGTCAGCAGCAGAGACAGCAACAGCAATTGCAGCAACAACAGCGCGAGCAGCAGATGCGCCAGCAGCAGATGCTGAACCAGCAGCGCGAGCAGCAGCATCGCCAGATGGAGCAGGCCCGGCAGCAGCAACAGCAACAACATGAGGTCGCGCAACGTGAGCAGCACCAGCAGCAGACGCGGCAGCATGAAGCCCATCCGCGCCGTGACGACCGGCGCGACGAGCGCTCGTGATCTGGTCACAACGCCGCCCGCCCGGCCCTGAGCAGCCCGCCGCCCGCACGTTACCCATCAGCAAACATGCGGGCAAGCGGGCCGCTTCAGTTATAATCTCGGGTTTTCCAGAGCTTACGGAACAGGGCGTGCGGCGCCTCCTTGTCAAAGGACCAGTGCGCGCAGCCCGAGGCCATGCGGGTTGGATTGTCCAGCCGCGCCAGGGGCCGCGTTCCTGCGGGCTCCCACCCCGACCGATCCGCCATGCAAGAACCCAGCAACGAACTCCCCGAAGTCGCCGGCGCCGCCTGCGATGATGCCGTCAGTGTGCCCGGCAGCGGCAGCAAGGTCTCGTCCGACCTGATCGCGCGCGAAGTCAAGCGCCGCCGCACCTTCGGCATCATCTCCCACCCTGACGCCGGTAAAACCACGCTGACCGAAAAGCTGCTGCTGTTCTCGGGCGCGATCCAGCTGGCCGGTACCGTGAAGGCCCGCAAGAGCGGTCGCCACGCCACTTCCGACTGGATGGAAATCGAAAAGCAGCGCGGCATTTCGGTAGCCAGTTCGGTGATGCAGTTCGAGTACCGCGACCACGTGGTCAACCTGCTCGACACCCCCGGCCACCAGGACTTCTCGGAAGATACCTATCGCGTGCTCACCGCCGTGGACTCGGCGCTGATGGTGATCGATGCCGCCAAGGGCGTGGAAGAGCAGACCATCAAGCTGTTGAACGTCTGCCGCATGCGCAATACGCCCATCATCACCTTCATGAACAAGCTGGACCGCGAAACCCGCGATTCGCTGGAGCTGTTGGATGAGCTGGAATCGGTACTGAAGATTCAGTGCGCACCGGTGACCTGGCCGATCGGCATGGGCAAGAATTTCCGTGGCGTGTATCACCTGCTGCGTGACGAGATCATGCTGTTCAAGGCCGGTGAAGAACGCGCCAACGGCAACGTGGAAATCATCAAGGGCATCGACAATCCCAAGCTGGCCGAGATGTTCCCGCTGGAAATCGAACAGCTCAAGATGGAAGTGGAACTGGTGCATGGCGCCTCCCACCCCTTCAACCTGGAGGACTTTCTGGCCGGGGTGCAGACCCCGGTCTTCTTCGGCTCGGCCATCAACAACTTCGGCGTGCGCGAGATCCTCGATGCGCTGCTGGACTGGGCACCGGGTCCGGGCGGACGCGATGCCACCGTGCGCGAGGTCAAGCCGACCGAGGAGCCGTTCTCCGGTTTCGTCTTCAAGATCCAGGCCAACATGGACCCGGCCCACCGCGACCGCATCGCCTTCCTGCGCGTGTGCTCGGGTCGCTTCGAGCGCGGCATGAAGTTGAAGCACCTGCGCCTGAACCGCGACATCAAGGTGTCTTCGGTGGTGACCTTCATGGCCTCCAGCCGCGAGCAGGTGGAAGAAGCCTATGCCGGCGACATCATCGGCCTGCCCAACCACGGCAACATGCAGATCGGCGACAGCTTCTCCGAAGGGGAGATGTTGCAGTTCACCGGCATTCCCTACTTCGCACCGGACTTCTTCCGCGTGGCGCGCATCCGCAATCCGCTCAAGATCAAGCAGTTGCACAAGGGCTTGCAGCAGCTGGGTGAAGAAGGTGCGGTGCAGGTCTTCAAACCGGTGACCGGCAGCGACCTGATCCTGGGCGCGGTGGGCGTGCTGCAGTTCGAAGTGGTGGCCAGCCGCCTGCTGAACGAATATGGCGTGGATGCGGTGTTTGAAGGCACCAGCATCAGCAGCGCCCGCTGGATCAGCTGCGATGACAAGAAGAAACTGGCCGACTTCGAGAAGTCCTCGGCCGGCGCCAACCTGGCCATCGATGCAGCCGGCAACATGGCCTACCTGGCCAGCTCGGGCGTGAACCTGCGCCTGACCCAGGAACGCTGGCCCGAGATCACTTTCCATGCGACCCGTGAGCACGCGGCCAAGCTGGATTGACCAGGCGTTGAGCGCATCGACCGGCCCGCGCCGGTCATGAAATGAAAATCGCCCGACAGGCGCAAACCTGTCGGGCGATTTTTTATGCCTTGCTGATGGGGAATTACTTGGCGTTCTTGAACGCTTCCACACCGGCCAGGATTTCAGCACGGGCAGCGTCCGGGCCTTCCCAGCCTTCGACCTTGACCCACTTGCCCTTTTCCAGATCCTTGTAGTGTTCGAAGAAGTGCTTGATCTGGTTCAGACGCAGTTCGTTCAAATCTTCCGGCTTTTGCCAGTGGGTGTAGATCGGCAGGATCTTGTCGACCGGCACGGCCAGCAGCTTGGCGTCGATGCCCGATTCATCGGCCATCTTCAGCACGCCGATGGGGCGGCAGCGCACCACCACGCCCGGGATCAGCGGGAACGGGGTGATTACCAGCACGTCGACCGGGTCGCCGTCTTGCGACAGGGTCTGGGGAATGTAGCCGTAGTTGCACGGATAGTGCATGGCAGTGCCCATGAAACGGTCGACGAAGATGGCGCCGGTGTCCTTGTCCACTTCGTACTTGATCGGATCGGCGTTCATCGGGATTTCGATGATCACGTTGAAGTCATTGGGCAGGTCGCGGCCAGCGGGGACGTTGTTCAGGCTCATGGGATTCTCACTAGGGAAAGAAACGAAAAGCGGTTTTCGGGTCGCCACCGCCTGAGCTTAATGCTCGATGCAATAAGCATTAAGCTGGGCTTAATGCTCAAACCAGGCCGTGCCAACACCGGAAAGCCGCAATTATAGCGGCATTCAGGCTCAGTCCGGCATCTTGGCCGGTGCAACTTACGCCAACATGACAGCGCCCGGCCATGGTCATGAAAAAGGCGGAAGGGCTTGCGCCGCTTCCGCCTTGGTCATTGACCCGCACAACAAGTTCAGCGGATGGCCGTCGCCAGGGCGCATTGCTTGTAGTGGGCAGCGGCCTGGTCGGGCTGGTCCAGGGCCTCATGCAGCTGGGCCAGGGCCAGGTGCGATTCACGCACGGTGCGGGGTTCGATGGCGTCCGAGAGGGCTTGCTCCAGATGGCGCTGGGCCTTGCCCCACAGCTTCTGGCGCAGGCAGAACATGCCCAGGGTCAGCGCCAGTTCGGCATCCGTCGGGTTCTTGGCCAGCCAGGATTCGCAATGCTCGATCTGCGACAGCAAGGCCGGCGAGCCGGCTTCGGCGGTCGACTCACGATAGGCGCGCAGCAGGCGGATATCCCAGTCGGCAGCCAAGGCGCGTTCCAGCAGACTGCGCGCCTCGTCATGCAGGCCACGGCTGGAGAAGGCCTGGGCCGCCCGCACGGCGATGTAGGGCTTCAACTTGTCGGCACCGGGTACGCCATTCCAGAGCAGGCGAATCGATTCGGCATCGTGCGAGCGGTCCGACAGCAAGGCATCGTAGGACATCTCGCGCAGGCGATTGGACAGGGCCGGATGCAGGGCATTGCGCTTGTCCAGGGTCTGCACCAGGCGCAGTACCTCGGGCCAGTTCTTGGCTTGCTGGTTGGCCTTCAAGGCCCACTGCAGGGCCTGGATGTGGCGGGTGCCGTTGGCGTTCAACTCTTCCACCGTTTCCAGCGCCTGTTTGAAGTGATGTTCGTCCACTTGCAGTTCCAGTGCCGTCATCAGGCGCGCAGCTTTCAAGGTCGGATCGACTTCGGTGCTGGCCAGCCAGATGTCGCGGCGCTCGCCCTGGCGCATGCGGTGCGCGGCACGGGCTGCGATCAAGGCGGCGATGCCGGCGTTGTCGGGCAGGTCGGAGGCGCGTGTGGCAGACTTCTCGGCCTGGCCGAAGCGGCCTTCGAAATAGGCCTTCAGGGCATCGCGCAGGGCCTTGTTGCTTTCATTCTCGCGCTTGGCACGACGATAGGCGATCACGCGGCCGGGCAGCTTCTGCGTCAGGCGGATGGCGCGGATGACCACGTAGATGGTCAGGAACACCGCCAGCACGGCGAAGATGAAGAAGTTCAGGGACAGGTCGATGCGGTACGGCGGATAGAACAGCACCACATTGCCCGGGTTGAAGCGCGCCAGCACGGCCAGGCCGATGGCGGACGCGAAGAGGGTCAGAAGCCAGAGCAGTATTTTCATATCAGGTTCCCGTCAGCGGCTCACGGACGGGCCTTGTAGTTGCGCACGGCGTTGAGGCTTTCGGCCAGCGTGGGCAACTGAATGGAGACATTGCTGCCCTGTACCTGCTTCAACAGCGCCTGGGTAGTCTGGACCTGCTTGGCGCGGGTATCGAAATACTTGGCGATGGTGTCCTGGGCCGACGACAGGTCATTGCGGAAGGCGAACTCGTTGCGCGAAAGCAGGGCCAGGCGCGCATTGAGCAGGCGCAGCTTGAGGTTCTCTCGCACGAAGTAGGCCTGGCCCGGCGAGAGCAGGATCGCTTCCGGTGTCTGCACTTCACGGATGCGCACCAGCTGGCGCAGTTCGGACCACATCTCGGTGCTCATGCTCTGCCAGGTCTCACGCGCACCGGCCAGCCATTGCGACCAGGCCGAGGCTTCGGCGGGTGCGGCTTCGGCCCGGGTCTTGCCATGCTTGGTCTCGCCCTTGGCGGCGGCCTTCACCGGCTGCGGCTTGGGCTCGCTGGCCGACTCCACCGGATGCTCGTCCACCAGCAGCGGCAGGGTATCGACCTGGCCGATGGCGCTATCGAGGCGCACGGCGATGCCGGCGATGTCCACCGTCGGCAGGGCCTTCAGGCGCTCGATGTCATGCGCAATGGCACGACGGATCACGATGAACTGCGCCTTGTCCGAACGCGACAGGCTCTTGTCGGCATTCTGCAGGGCGATCAGCGCACCTTGCACGTTGCCAGCCAGCTCCAGCTGCTGGTCTGCAGTGGAGAGCACTTCCTCGATTTCGGAGAGGGCCCAGTCGTCGCGGTTCTTGTTCAAGTCCTGGTACATCTGCTCCAGCGCCAGCTGCTGGCTCTGGGATTCGGCCTGCTTGCTGTCCAGCACGCTGACCTTGGATTGCAGCTCCTTGGTGCTTTCCTGCACTGACTTGAGCACGCCCTTGAGTTCATTGCTGTTGTTGTCGCCATTCTGCAGGCGCTGCGCGACTTCGCTGCGCAGGTCGCGCAGTTCGGTATGCGAAACCCACCACTGCGCGCCCAGGCCGGCGATGACCAGCAGCAGCACGATGGTCTGCGCACGCTGGCGGCGACGCAGCACCGCCGTGCCATCGGGCGGGGTGAAGGTATAGGACGCCTGCGGCGCCGCTGCACCAGCGTTGTGGCTGGCTTGCGGTTGAGGCTCCGGCAATTGGGGGGTGGGTTGCTGTTCGTTCATGGGCTGGATTGTAACGCGGCAAATTACGCGGCCGCTCAGGGAGCGGGTGGAGCAAGGGCGGCAAGCAGGCGTTCGTCACCCGATCCGGTCAGGACCACCTGCACGAAACCCTGCTCCCGCGCGGTCTCGGCGATCCTGTGGTGAGAGACGACGATGCGTTGTCGTTGCAGTTTTACCACACGTTCCTCACCTCCGGCTAGTCTTGCCAAGTGAAGCAAATTGCGCAAGGCCTCGGAACTGGTGATGACCCAGTCGGCCCCGCCATCGAGCAAATCCAGCAGTTGCAGGCGGCTTGGCGCATCCAGTTCGGGGGCCAGGCGGCGATAGGCGGTGAGGAATTGAACCTCCACGCCCTGTTGTTGCAAAGCTTCACTCAGGAAATCGCGGCCGGCCTGGCCGCGCACGATCAGAGCACGCCTGCCGCGCAATTGTTCCAAAGGGAGGGATTTGAACAATTCCTCGGAATCCATCTTGTCGGCGCGTTGGGGGCCGTAGATGGTGGCATTGCCCCCATCGATGCCATGTCCGCGCAAGGCCACCCTGCTGCCCTCTCCCACGATGCCGATCGGCACATCGCGCGGCCATTGCTGCAGATGGGCAAAGACGGCATCGATGGCATTGGGGCTGACGAAGACCACCAGTGCGAAGTCTTGCAGGCGCGCCAGCGTGGCCTTGAGTTCGCTGTCATCGTCCACCGGACCGATGACCAGGAGCGGAAACACCACGGCACGCCGGCCCAACTGCTGCACGCGCTCGGCAAAGCTGCCGGCCTGTTGCAGTGGCCGCGTCACGACCACTGGCAACGATGCGGGGGGGTCAGGCCGAAGCGGCATCAGCCTGGGCCTTGCAGGCCGCCAGAATGGCATCGGCGCCGCGCGCCTTGAGCAGCTCGGCCACTTGCGCACCGAGCGCCTCGGGCGCATCCGGCGAACCTTCGGCCTCGGCGGCGGCGGCTTGCGCGCCATCGGGGGTGGCGATCATGGCGCGCAGGTGCAGGCGCTCGCCCTCCAGCGTGGCATAGGCCGCCAGCGGAATCTGGCAGCTGGCGCCAAAGATGCGCGAGACCGAGCGCTCGGCGGCCGAGACCACGGCGGCGGGCTCGTCATGCAGGGGGGCCAGCAGGCGCTTGATATCGTCACGGCCCTCGGGGATCTCGATGGCCAGCGTGCCCTGGCCGGGCGACGGCAGGCTCTGTTCGGGATCGAGGAAGGAGCGGATGCGCGCCTTCAGACCCAGGCGGTTCAGTCCGGCCACGGCCAGGATGATGGCGGCATAGTCGCCGCGATCCAGCTTGGCCAGGCGGGTATCGAGATTGCCGCGCAGCGGCCTGACCACCAGTTGCGGATAACGCGCGGCGATCATGGCCTGGCGACGCAGGCTGCTGGTGCCGACGATGGCGCCAGCGGGCAGCGCGTCCAGCGAATCGTAATCGTTGGAGACGAAGGCGTCGCGCGGGTCTTCGCGCTCCAGGATGGCGGCCAGCTCGAAGCCTTCGGGCAGGTCCATGGGCATGTCCTTCAAGCAGTGCACGGCGAGGTCGGCGCGGCCTTCGGCCATGGCCACCTCCAGCTCCTTGACGAACAGGCCCTTGCCGCCGACCTTGGAGAGCGCGCGATCAAGAATCTGGTCGCCACGGGTGGTGGTTCCGAGGATATTGATGCTGCACTGCGGATATAATGCGGCCAGACGGTCCCGCACGTACTCGGCCTGCCACATGGCAAGGCGGCTCTCACGCGAGACGATGACGATGTTGGAAGGAGGAAATTCTTTCAAGACGGGCTTTCCGATTCAGTCGTGGCACCCGCGGCCGAGGAGACAGGGAAAGCAGGAGACCGGCGAATCCAGACTGAACAATACGATTAAAAAAAGCGATCGAGGGCAAGCAGCAACGAACATCGATCACAGAGACCAGAAGCGAGACGCACACCAAAAACGAGGCAAACAAACGAGCCAAATTCTAGCACGCACACCCACGGCAATCCGATCCACAAGCACGACTTTCTCCTCCGAAAACCGCAGCAACCGTTGATCATGGCGACCAAAAATCCAACACCACGCAGTGCCCGTTCCACTCCCTCCACCCCCCGCGCCACCGCTGCCACCAAGAGCAGCCCGGCCAGCAAGACCATCAGCAAACCCGCCCGCAGCACCGACAAGGATGCGCCGCTGAAGGAAGACATCCGCCTGCTCGGACGTCTCTTGGGCGAAGTCGTGCGGGAACAGGAAGGCGATGACGTCTTCGAGGTGGTGGAAACCATCCGCCAGACTGCCGTGCGTTTCCGCCGCGAATCCGATGCCAAGGCCGGCGCCGAGCTGGACAAGCTGTTGAAGAAACTGACCCGCGACCAGACCAATTCGGTGGTGCGCGCGTTTTCCTATTTTTCGCACCTGGCCAACATCGCCG
This sequence comes from Herbaspirillum sp. FG34, assembly GCF_057809315.1. Taxonomy (NCBI): domain Bacteria; kingdom Pseudomonadati; phylum Pseudomonadota; class Betaproteobacteria; order Burkholderiales; family Oxalobacteraceae; genus Herbaspirillum; species Herbaspirillum sp. FG34. The sequence goes on from NZ_JBMDJS010000002.1 coordinate 463,647, forward strand.
AAGACCAGCACCACAACCGCCGCCGCCGCGCGCACCTGCTGGCCGGCTCCGAAGCCCAGCCCGGCAGCGTGGCCTATGCCCTGTCGCGGCTGGATGATGCCGGTGTCTCGGGCGCACAAGTGCGCAGCTTCCTGAAGGAAGCACTGGTCTCGCCGGTGCTCACCGCCCACCCCACCGAAGTGCAGCGCAAGTCCATCCTGGACGCCGAGCGCGAGATCGCCCGCCTGGTGGCAGAACGCGACCTGCCCTTGACACCGCGCGAACTGCGCCACAACACCGAACTGCTGCGCGCACGCATCGCCACGCTGTGGCAGACGCGCATGCTGCGCTATACCAAGCTGACGGTGGCCGACGAGATCGAGAACGCCCTCTCCTACTACCGCATCACCTTCCTGCGCGAACTGCCGGCCCTGTATGACGACATCGAAGCCGAGATCGACAGCCAGTTCCCCTCACGCGCCAAGACCCGCACCGCAGAACTGCCGCCCTATCTGCAGATGGGCAGCTGGATCGGCGGCGACCGCGATGGCAATCCCAACGTCAATGCCGCCACCATGCAGCATGCCTTGAAGCGCCAGTCCACCACCATCTTCGATTACTACCTCGACGAAGTGCACACGCTGGGCGCCGAGCTGTCCATCTCCACCCTGATGGTCGATGCCAGCCCGGAACTGCTGGCCCTGGCCGATGCCTCGCCAGACCATTCCGAGCACCGCGCCGACGAACCCTACCGCCGTGCCCTCATCGGCATCTATGCGCGCCTGGCCGCCACCGCCCGTGCGCTGGGCGTGGTCAACATCCTGCGCCAGGAAATCGGTACCGCCGCCCCCTACGCCAGCCCGGCCGAATGCGTGGCCGAACTGGAGGTGCTGGTGAGCTCGCTGCAGGCTCATCACGGTGCCGCCCTGGTCAAGCCGCGCCTGGCCGGATTGAAGCGTGCCGTGGAGATCTTCGGCTTCCACCTGGCCACGCTGGACATGCGCCAGAGCTCCGACGTCCACGAGCGCGTGCTGGCCGAGCTCTTTGCCAAGGCCCAGGTCGAGGCCGACTATGCGGGCCTGACTGAAGAACGCAAGATCGCCCTGCTGCTGGGCGAACTGTCCAGGCCGCGCCTGCTGTATTCGCCCTACCTGCAGTACGCCGATGAGACCAATTCCGAGCTGACCATCCTGCGTGCGGCGCGTGAAATCCGCCGCCGCTATGGCGAGCGCGCCATCCGCAACTACATCATCTCGCACACCGAAACCCTCTCCGACCTGCTGGAAGTCTTGCTGCTGCAGAAGGAAACGGGGCTGCTGCACATCGAAGGCAACCAGCTGCACGCGCTGGAGCTGATGGTCATTCCGCTCTTCGAGACCATTCCCGACTTGCGCTGCGCCGCCGAGATCATGCGTGGATGGCTGACCCTGCCGCAGGTCAAGGGCTTGATCGCCAAGCACGGCAAGCTGCAGGAAGTGATGCTGGGCTATTCGGATTCCAACAAGGATGGCGGCTTCCTGACCTCCAACTGGGAGCTCTACAAGGCCGAAAACCAGCTGGTGGAACTGTTCAATGAAGCCGGCGTGACGCTGCGCCTCTTCCATGGTCGCGGCGGCACCGTCGGTCGCGGCGGCGGCCCCAGCTACCAGGCCATCCTGGCGCAGCCACCGGGTACCGTCAACGGCCAGATCCGCCTGACTGAACAAGGCGAAATCATCGCCTCCAAATTCTCCAATCCGGAAATCGGCCGCCGCAACCTGGAGCTGCTGGTCGCCGCCACCCTGGAAGCGAGCCTGATGCCGGCCGCCGCCGACGGCAAGGAAGCCAAGAAGCTGGCCGAGTTCGAGCGCGTCATGGAAGAACTCTCCGAACGTGCCTATCGTGCCTACCGCAACCTGGTCTACGAGACCCCGGGCTTCACCGATTACTTCTTCGCCGCCACGCCCATTGCCGAGATCGCGCAACTGAACATCGGTTCGCGTCCGGCCTCGCGCAAGGCCACCCAGCGCATCGAGGATCTGCGCGCGATTCCCTGGGGCTTCTCGTGGGGCCAGTGCCGCCTGCTCTTGCCGGGCTGGTATGGCTTCGGCAGCGCGGTCTCGGGCTGGCTGGAAGAAGCCGGCAACGTCAGGGAGAGCGCAAAACGCCTGGCCACCCTGCGCGCCATGTGCAAGGAATGGCCGTTCTTCGCGGCCCTGCTGTCGAACATGGACATGGTGCTCTCCAAGACCGACCTGGCCGTGGCCTCGCGCTACGCCGGGCTGGTGGCGGACCGCAAGCTGCGCAACACGATCTTTGGCCGCATCACCGGCGAGCATGAACGCACCAGCGCCATGCTCTCGTCCGTCACCGGAACCAAGGATCGGCTGTCGGGCAATCCGCTGCTGGCACGTTCGATCAAGAACCGCTTCGCCTATCTCGACCCGCTGAACCACCTGCAGGTCGAGCTCATCAAGCGCCATCGTGCCACCGCTGCAGCCAAGCGTACGCCGGAAGAGCGCGTGCAGCGCGGCATCCACCTCACCATCAACGGGGTCGCCGCCGGCTTGCGCAATACCGGCTGAGCCAAGCTGTCGTCATGCCAACAAGAGGGCTGCCCGCCGATGCGGGCGGCCCTTTTCGCTTGGATTGCTGCCAGGAGACGCCCCGTCTCAAGTTCAGCGTTTGCATGCCGATAACAGATGGCTGTGATGACATTTGACGAAGCGACAAGCTGTTGCGGGCGGCGCACAAATGCGCCCACGCTTTTGTAATGGATCAGTTTTTTTGCACCGCAAAACTGAATCCATCCTGCCGCTCAGCGCTTCACTTTTGTAAAATGTAAGATGAAGAATTCAAATACACATAATCGTTGCAATCCATGAAGCATATTGCTTCAGCGACCATGTTCTTCCACGGTGGGAATGGTTGCCGGGCGACGATCAGGCATCGAAACAGGGAATCAGACATCATGCGACATTGGGGAAAACCACTGGCTGCGTTCTGCATTGCAGCATCGCTGGCCGTGATCGGCGCCTGGGCGCAGGCGGCCGCCTATTCGGCGCCGCCGCCACCACTGGAAGCGCGCCGCGTATCGCTCACCAGCGTGGACAACAAGGGGGGCAAGGCCACCGCGCTCTATGGGGTGTGGATCAAGGCACGCAGGACGCTCAACAGCAAGGGACCGTATCCGACCGTGATCGCGCTGCATGGCTGCGGCGGACTGTACAGCATCATCAAGGATGGTCGCGGCGAATTCACGCCGCGCCACCTGGCCATGGCACGGGTTCTGACCGATGCCGGCTACAACGTCCTGTTCCCGGACAGCTTCACCCCGCGCGGTCGTCGTTCGACCTGCCAGGACTCGGTGGCCCAGCGCGAGGTCAGCGCCATGAACCGCCGCGT